>DATDOE010000067.1:0-104945 GCA_035293405.1 Vicinamibacterales bacterium
GGCGTGCCGGCATCTGCGGCGTTGCCGCTCCTGGACACGGGCCCACCGTGCCGGCGTCGCGGCGCCTGGCATCTGCCGGCACGGCGCTCGGAACGCGACCCGTGCCATTACTCGGACAGGCTCCTAGTGGCGCGCACCATCAACAGGTGATAGAAGGGGTGCGTACAGGAGACGCTGTGATGACAATGCCCAGTTCGCGTGTGTGGCTTCTCGCCCTTGCTGCCCTGGGCTGTGGTGTCGCCACGTTTCTCTCGTCGAGACCGCTGGACGCGCAGGGGCTCGCGACGCCGAGCTTCACTGACGCACAGGCGACGGCGGGCAAGGCGGCCTTCGACCGCAACTGCGCCTCGTGTCACGGAGCCAACCTTGACGATGGAGAGTTTGGTCCACCACTGAAGGGCGTGGAGTTCCGCATCCGCTGGGGGGCCAAGCCGCTCGATGGTTTGTTCGCCGCGTTGAGCAGCATGCCGCCCGCGGCGCCCGACACTCTCGGTGATCGGACGTACGTCAACCTGCTGGCTTTTTTCGCGCGCGAGAACGGGGTCACGGTGGGGACGCGCGAGTTGTCTGGAGAGCCGGCGGCGCTCAAAGCCTCGGCGCTGCCCGCAGCGGTCGGCGGACCGAGCGGCGGCCTGACGATCGGAGTCGCGCTGCCGCCCTCGCCGTCGAGAGCCAATCCGCTCGATCGGCTCACACCCGTCACTGACGCGATGTTGAGCGCCCCGGCTGACGGCGAATGGTTGACGTGGCGACGCTCCTTCGACGCGCAGGGCTTCAGCCCGCTGAATCAGGTGACGCGTGACAACGTCGGCGAGCTGCGTCTCGTCTGGAGCTGGGCGCTGCCGAACGGGCCGAACGAAGTGACTCCGCTCGTCCACGACGGGGTCATGTTCGTACACGCGTACGGCGACAAGGTTCAAGCCATCGACGCCGCCACAGGAGACCTCTTGTGGCAGTACTCCCGACGGCTGCCGAAAGATCAGGCGCCATCGGTGAAGCGCGGTATCGCGATCTATGGCACACGACTGTTCGTGCCGACGTCCGACACGCACATCGTGGCCCTCGATGCGAAGACGGGCAGCGTCCTGTGGGACCAGGCCATCGCGGATGCGAAGGCCGGCTATGGACTGACCGGCGGCCCGCTCGTGGCCAACGGAAAAGTGATGGTCGGCACCACCGGCCGCGCACCGGGAGGCAATTTCATCGTGGCGCTCGACGCCGCGACCGGCCGCCCGGCCTGGCGTATGAACACCATCGCGCGCCCGGGTGAGTACGGGGGCAACAGCTGGAACGGGCTGCCGCTCGACAAGCGCAACGGTGCGTCGGTGTGGGTGCCGGGCAGCTACGATCGCGCCCTCAACCTCGCCTTCTTCGGCCCGGCGCAGACCTACGACACGGGTCCCCTTCGCAACCGAGGTGACGAAGGCGTCACCAACGACGGTCTGTACACGGACTCCACGCTCGCCATCAACGTCGATACGGGGCGTCTCGTCTGGTTCTTCCAGCACCAGCCCAACGATCAGTGGGACTACGATTGGGCGTTCGAGCGGCACGTCGTGCAGCTCCCGGTTGGCGGCGCGAACAAATCGGTCGTCGTCACCGGCGGCAAGCAGGCGATCTTCGACGCCATGGAAGCCGATACTGGGAAGTATCTGTTCTCGATGGACCTGGGTGTGCAGAACGTCGTGAAGTCAATCGACCCGCGCACCGGGGACAAGGTCATCGACGAGCGCCTCGTGCCAGGCGACGGCGAAACCAAGTTCGTGTGCCCGCACGCCGGCGGCGCCAAGTCCTGGCTGCCCTCGTCCTACAACCCGCGGACGAAGATTCTGTACGTCTCGCTCGTCGAGTCGTGCATGGATCTCACGCCGGTCGCGCCCGGCGGACGGGGCAGCCTGTCAACCGGCGTGAGGTGGAGCTTGCGGCCACGGCCGAACAGCGACGGCTTGTACGGACGGATTCAAGCCATCAACCTCGAGAAGCGCCAGACGGTGTGGACCGATCGTCAGCGCGCGCCGATGACGACCGGCACGCTCGCGACCGCCGGCGGCGTGGTCTTCGCCGGAGCGCTGGACCGGACCTTCGTCGCCTACGACGATGCGACGGGCGCGCGGCTGTGGCAGACACGGCTTGGAGATGTGCCGAGCAACGCGCCAATCAGTTACGTTGTCGGTGGTCGTCAGTACATCGCCATGGTCGTCGGCAACGGCGGCGCGCAGGCCGCGACGTTCCCGGCCCTGGTACCGGAGATTCGCAATCCTCCGGACCGCGGCGCGTCGGTGTGGGTGTTTGCGCTGCCCGAGCGGACACGCCGATGAAAATCGGATTGAACGTCATCGCCGTGCTGGCGCTGTTCATGGGAACGATCTGGTTCTTCCAGGGAATTGGTATGTTACCGGGCAGCTTCATGACCGGGCAGATTCGTTGGGCGGTCTACGGCGGCATCGCGGATGTCCTGGGCGTGGTCCTGCTCGTCGCGGCCAATCGGCGTCGTCAACGATGACCATCAGAGTGAGGTCCTCTCAATGAAACGAGCGCTTGCCGGCGTCGTCCTCGCAGTCGCGAGCGTAGCGGCACAGCCGCCGGCGCCGGCGTTCGTGCCGGTCACCGACGCGATCCTGCAAAACCCGGATCCGGCCGACTGGCTGATGTGGCGGCGTACGCTGAACACCTGGGGTTACAGTCCGCTCAATCAGATTACGCGCACGAACGTGTCGCAACTGGCGCTCGCGTGGACCCGGGGCCTCGGACCGGGCATTCAGGAGGGGACGCCGCTCGTCTACCGGGGCGTGATGTACTTTCCCAACCCGTCCGATCTGGTGCAGGCCATCGATGCGCGCACGGGCGATCTGAAATGGGAGTATCGGCGCATGCTCCCCGCCGATCTCGGCAAGTACTTTCCGGTGCCGGCGATCAATCGCAACCTGGCCATCTACGACAACCTGATCATCGACACGAGTGCCGACGACTTCGTCTTCGCGCTCGACGCCAACACCGGACGCCTCGCCTGGGAGACGAAGATCCTCGACTACACCAAGGGTGCGCAGCAGACGTCGGGGCCGATCATCGCCAACGGCAAGATCATCTCCGGGCGAGGATGCGAGCCCGAGGGAGGACCCGACGCGTGCGTCATCACCGGCCATGACGCGCGCACCGGAAAAGAGCTGTGGCGTACGCACACGATTCCGAAACCCGGCGAGCCGGGCAACGAGTCGTGGGGCAACGTGCCGTGGGAAGAACGACGGCACGTCGGGACGTGGATGGTGCCGAGCTACGATCCTGCGCTCAACCTCATCTACATCGGCACGTCGGTGACATCGCCGGCGCCGAAGTACCTCCTCGGCGACAACACCAAGGATTACCTGTTCCACAACTGCACGCTGGCCCTCGACGCGACCACCGGAAAGATCGTGTGGTACTACCAGCACGTGGTGGACCACTGGGACCTCGATCACCCGTTCGAGCGCCTGCTGGTCGATACGGCGGTGGCGCCCAATCGCGACGTGGTGAAGTGGATCAACCCGCGACTGCGACCGGGCGAGAAGCGGCAAGTCGTCACCGGCATTCCAGGCAAGACCGGCATCGTCTATACGCTCGATCGAAAGACCGGGGAGTTTCTGTGGGCAACACCGACGGTGCAACAGACCGTGGTGGCCACAATCGACGGCGCCACCGGAAGGGTGCAGGTCAATCCCGATTCGATCTTCGAGAAGAAGGGCGACGAGCGCTTCATCTGTCCCACACTGAGCGGCGGGAAGAACTTCATGACCGGCGCCTACAACCCGACCTCGAACACGATGTACTTCCCGCTGCAGAACACGTGTGCCAACGTCACCGCGACGCTCGACAAACCGTCGCTCGACAATTTGTATGGGATCAGCAACAAGGCGTCGATCGCACCGGAGGCGAAGAACAACGTCGGGACGATCTGGGCGATTTCAGCCGAAACCGGCGAGACGAAGTGGAAGTACGAGCAGCGAGCCGGGACGACCTCGGTCGTCGCGACCGGAGGCGGCGTGCTCTTTGCCGGCGATGTAAACGGACGGTTCCGCGCGCTCGACCAGAACACGGGGAAGGTCCTCTGGCAAGTGAACCTTGGCGCGTCGGTGACCGGGTATCCGATCGTCTACGCGGTCAACGGCAAACAGTACGTCGCGGTCAGCACGGGCGGAGCCCTGGCGACCGGCGGCGCCGCGCAGCTCACGCCGGAACTGCGCACCGGCAACAACAACAGTCTGTTCGTGTTCGCGCTCCCGAACTGAGCGGCCAGCGGCCGGGCCCGGCGCCGGCAGGATGGCCGTGTTGACTCGACATGCCTGTCTACATAATATCTGCCTATGGCAGGCATCAACACGCCCGGCGAGGCATCGCGCAAAGCGCACTGGGCACGCGAAGTACGCCGCCGGTTGTCATCGTTGCGTCTGTCGCCCGAGCGCGAGGCCGAGATCGTCGACGAGCTCTCCCACCATCTTGATGACCACTGGCGGGAGTTGATTGCAGCGGGCACGCCGCCTGATGAGGCCACGCGCGTGACGCTCTCCGAATTCCGGAGCGGGAACGTCCTCGCGCAGCATATGGCGCCGCTGCGGCAGTCGCAGTCGCCGCCGTCCCTCACCCCAGGCGCCCCAACCGGTCACGTGCTCAGCGATCTCTGGCAGGACGTGCGCTACGCCGCACGCACGTTCTCGAAGCAGCCTGGCTTTGCGGCAACGGCCGTCCTGACACTCGCGCTCGGGATCGGCGCCACCACGGCCATCTTCAGCGTGGTCTACGGCGTGTTGTTGAAGCCCCTTCCCTTCGACGAGCCCGAGAGGCTGGTGAGCGTGCGCCAACAGGCGCCGCGCGGGGCTGGAACGAATCAGGGTCCCGCCACCTATCTCACCTATCGCGAGAACCAGCGAGCGTTCGAGGCCATCGGCACATGGGATCCAGCCGAGGTGTCGATCACCGGGGCCGGCGATCCAGAACGTGTTCAGGCACTCTTGGTCAGCGCCGCCACGTTGCCGCTGTTGCGAGTACAGCCCGTCCTGGGTCGATTCTTCGGCGCCGAAGACGACGTGCCAGGCCGTCCGCTGCGCGTGATCGTCACCTATGGCTACTGGCAGCGCCGGTTCGGTGGCGCCGGGAACGTCGTCGGCCAGCCACTCGTGATCGATGGCAGGCCAGTCGACGTGATCGGTGTGCTGCCCGCGTCTTTCAAGTTCTTGCGCACCCGTCCTGACGTCCTGCTGCCGATGCCGCTGGACGTCAACGCGCCCCGCGGGATCAGCTTCGGCTTCCAGGCGCTCGCCCGGCTGAAGCCGGGCGTCACGCTGGCCCAAGCCAACGCCGATATGGCGCGCATGATCCCGCTCCTGCCGCCGGTCTTTACGAGGCTAGAGCTGCAGCCAGACGTGCGCCCACTGGCCGATGACGTGATCGGCGACATCGGGGAGATCCTGTGGATTCTCCTGGCCGCCGTCGGCGTCGTGCTGCTCATCGCCTGCGGGAACGTGGCCAACCTGTTCCTCGTGCGCGCGGAAGGACGCCAACAGGAGTTCGCCATGCGTGCGGCGCTCGGGGCGAATCGTGCCCGCATCGCGCGCGCGCTGCTGTCGGAGAGCGTGGTGCTGGCTCTCGCGGGAGGCGCGGTCGGCGTGGCGCTGGCTCAGGCCGCCACTGGACTGCTGCGAACGATCGCGCCCGCGGAGCTGCCGCGAGCCGACGACATCGGTATCGACGTGACGGTCGTACTTTTCACATTCTCCATTTCGGTGCTGAGCGGTGTCCTGTTCGGTCTGTTTGCCGTCCTGCGATTCGGGAGCCCGACCATCACGGCGCTCAAGGAAGGAGGCCGGTCGGCAGGCGACGCTCCCGGACGACACCGCACCCGCAATGCGCTGGTGGTGGGACAAGTCGCATTAGCGCTGACGTTGCTGATCGTCTCGGGGCTGATGATCCGGACGTTCGTGGCGATGCGACAAGTCGACCCGGGGTTCACTCGTCCGGAGGAGGTCCAAACGTTCGTGATCGCGACACCAGCAGGGCTGATCAGCGATCCACAACAAGCGGCGCGCACGCACGAGCGCGTCGCGGAGCGACTCGCGCAAGTGCCAGGTGTCACGTCCGTTGGTCTCTCGTCCTCCATCACCATGGACGGTGAGGACAACGGCAACACGATCGAGGTGGAGGGCGTGCCGCTGCCAGAGGGCCAAGGGGGACCGCTGCGGCGGTTCAAGAGCTTCGCGCCTGGCTACTTCGAGACGATGGGTAACCGGGTCGTCGCAGGGCGCTCCATCGGGTGGAGCGAGATCCACGAGCGACGGCCAGTCATCGTCATTTCTGAAACGCTCGCCAAGGAATATTGGAAAGAGCCTTCGAGAGCGATTGGCAAGCGTGTGCGTTCGATGCAACGTGACGCGCCGTGGCGCGAGATCGTGGGCGTGGTCGGTGACGAGCGCGACGATGGGCTGAATCAGCCGGCGACCGCGATTGTGTACTGGCCGATGCTGAATGAGAGCTACCGGTGGCGCACGATGGCCTACACCGTGCGATCGACTCGGGTAGGCAGACCGGGTTTTCTCGGCGAGCTCGAGCAGGCTGTCTGGTCGGTCGATCGGAATCTGCCCCTGGCCAACGCGCAGACGCTCGAAGAGATTCAGGCGCACTCCATGGCTCAGACGTCCTTTGCGCTGGTGATGCTGGGCCTTGCCGCGAGTGTCGCGCTGCTCATCGGCCTGGTGGGAATCTACGGCGTGATTGCCTACGCCGCCAGGCAGCGGACGCGTGAGATTGGCGTTCGGATTGCGCTCGGTGCGCAGGTTGGAGATGTGCGGAAGATGTTTCTCCGTCATGGGCTCTCTCTGACGGCCACCGGCATCGTCCTCGGCATCGGCGTCGCGGTCGCACTCACCCGTGTCATGTCGGCGTTCCTGTTCGGTGTCGGCCCGATGGATCCGGTGACATATGCCGTTGTATCAGCGGCCCTGGCAGGAGTCGCGCTGCTGGCGACGTATCTTCCGGCGCGCCGCGCCTCGCGCGTCGATCCCGTCGTCGCCTTGCGCGCGGACGTCTAGGATGGGCGGCGTTTCGGGCGCTGCCGTTTCAGACCATCGCCAGCAACGTGCCGTCGTACACGCGTTGATCCAGCGCATCTCAACGAGCGTCTGCTCTACTCCAGCGTCTTCGCAACCCGAATGGTCAGGTAGTTGCGGCCACGTGTCTGCGGCGGATACGGTGCCGTGCGCTTCGCTGATCGGTGCATATACGGATTGCTCACGAACGACCCGGAGCGGAACATCCGCGTTCTGCAGCTGCCCTGCTTGTTGGCCGACCCGTCCGCCGGCTGGTGCGCCCGATCCGGCTCGCTGCAGTCTTCGACCCATTCGAACGCGTTGCCGTGCATGTCGTACAGTCCGAACGCGTTTGGCGGAAACGACGCCACCGGTGCCGTCTGATCCAGCCACACGTCGCGGCCTTCAGCTTTGCCGCCGAGGCCCGGCTCTTCCTTGCCGAAGTTGCCGTAGTTGTGATCGAGCGTGTTGCCCCAGGGATAGGCGGTGGTCGTACCCGCGCGCGCGGCGTATTCCCACTCCGCGTCGGAGAGCAGCCGATACATGTCGTCGACCCCGACCTTCTGGTTCAACCAGCCGACATAGGCCTGGGCGTCATACCAGCTCACGCCCACCACAGGCCTGGTGCTGCGGCCCCAATCGACGAAGTCCGGGTTGGGCGTACCGTCGTTCTTCAGTCGCAGCGCGTTTTCGATCGCAATCCCGTCGCATCCGCGGTCGCGCACACACGCCTCCCACTGGTCCCACGTGACCTCTGTCTTGCTGACGGCGAACGCGCGCGCAATCGTCACCTTGCTCAGTGGCTCGTTGTCACGGTGACCCGGTTCACTGGCCGGCGAGCCCATCATGAACGAGCCCGCTGGTATCACGACCATCTCCGGACAGTTGCGGCAGTCCTTGAACGTGTCGCCGGACTTGTACGGCACCTTGCCGGCTCTGTGCGACTGGGCACGAACCTGCCCAGACGTCACTGTCAACGCCGACGCGGCAAGGGCCGCCATCAACAGTCCCATTCGGGTCATACTCTCCGTCCTCTCTTGCTTGAACTGAGCGTCCGCGGCGATTATCGCCGTACCGACCCGGCCGTCAACGCAAGAAGTCGTCAAGAAATGGAGCCGACCGTCATGAACACATTGATGCGTTGGATTGTGGTTCTCGCCCTGGTGGCGAAGGCGGTGTCTTACGTCAGCGCATCGGCTTCCTTGGTCGATGTGGACACAGCCTGAGGGGCGGCGACCAGCCACAGAACCACGGCGGCCAGCGCGCCGCACGCGCCGACGACAATCCAGAGCGTGGATGCGCCAAAGCGCTCCATGACCAGGGTGCCCGCCCAGGGCCCGAGCATCATCGCCAGCCCCGAGACCATCCAGTAGGCGCCCACGTATGTCCCGAGGCGATCGGCAGGCGCGAGCTCGCCGACATAAGCCGTGGAGACCTCACGAACAGGACGGGGACGGAGGAGGCGAAGAGAAACCCGCCCACCGCCGGCCCCACGCTCATGCCGAGGTTGATCGCCAGCCGGACGAGGGCCATCGCCACCTTGCGATGCTCGGCCGCCGTGGCGGCCACGATCGCGGCATGGCTCGCAGGACGCACCGCTTCCGCAACCATCGCCCACAGGAAAATCAGCGTGAAGACCGCAAACACCTCGCGCGCGAGCGGCAGGATGAGCAGCAACACGCCGGCGAGAAACAGCGACAGCTGCATCGCGCGCAGCCCGCCCACGCGATCCGTGAACCAGCCAGCGATGGGTGCGCCGACCAGGCCGCCGAAGCCATACATCGTCAGCGAGAAGCCGGCGACCCCGGTGGCATAGCCAAGATGCTGCGTGAGGTACAGCACCAGGAACGGGAGCACGATCGTTCCCGCGCGGTTGACGAGCGTGGTCGCGAAGATGATCCAGACGTCGGCGGGCATGCCGCGCACGCCGCGCCAGGGGTTAATCGAATGCAGATCCACTGTGATCGGGCGAAGGCCCCATCATAATGAAAGCGCTCACGCGAAGAGTACGAACGGAGCGGCAATTACATACAGGACGGTGATGATGAAGATGGACACGACGCCGAGTGACATGAAGGGCTGATTCCTGACATCGACCCAACTCCACACCCACTTCCAGAACCCGCCAACTGATGGGGCCACCCGCAGGATGAGACTCGAAGCGGCGTACAGCCACACCCACACTGAGGCCATGAACGTTGAATAGAACCACACTCCTGCGCCCGGCGTTTCGATCGCGTAGCCGTCCAGTCCGTGTGTGAACGTGATAGCCATCAGCAGCAACTCAGTCGCTCCGTGAAAGGCTTCCCTGATGTCACCGGTCAGTAACAGCATGCCAAGCAGAAACCCGAACCATCCGAGCAACGCACAGCCGATGGCGTCCGCCGCCAGGATGGCAATCGCGGCTCTGGACGAACACCGACGCATGACGCCGATCACATACCGCGTTTTCAGGAGCGAAATGAAATCAGGAAGCACGTTGAGTACAGCCGTGCTCGCCACCAGCACCACCACAACTATCGTGACATAACGCGGCCGAAGACCGGCGTCCACGTCGTTCCATACATCAGGACGCAGCGCAAACCAGAGGAGCGTGAGGACCGTGGTCCAGAGGTAGGAGGCCACGCACGAGAGCCAAAAACAACGCGCAGAGAAATGCTGATGACCAAATACTGAATCGAATGCCTGCACGAATCCATCCGCCAGCTGGTTGAGTGGCCGCTGGACATCGAGATTCTGAAGCCACTCACTTGCTCTCTGCCTTCGCTCGGCCGAGGCGACCTTCTCGACCCCGTTGAAGAGCTTCCAGAGTCCGCCCGTCAGGAAGGACCAGGACGCGAATAGAAGCGTCATCTGCGCCGCGCTCGAAGACAGCCAGTCGAACATCCGGACGGAATCCTATCTCACCCACCAGACCGAACTCATAGCCGCACGCGGGTGCTTTCCAATCAATCGTTGCGCAGTGCCACCAGGGGATCCACTCGCGCGGCACTTCTGGCCGCGACGTACGAGCTGAGCAAGGCAACCGCGACCGCCGCACCGCCGGCGACAACCACACTCAGAGGATCGTGTGGGGCCACCTCGAACAGGAGCGTGTCGAGGAATCTCCCGAGTAACAACGAGGCGATGCCCCCCACGCCGACACCGGCGGCCACGACGGGAATGCTCTCGGACATCACCGTTCCGATGACCTGCCGCGGCGTCGATCCCAATGCCAATCGGATGCCTATTTCGCGCGTCCGGAGCCGGACCTGCCACGCGATCAGCGTGCCCAGACCAAGGGCGGCCAACAAGGAAGCCGTCGCGGCAAACCCGTTCAACGTCAGCGCCACGAGCCGCGGATTGGCGATCTGAGATCGGACCGCGTCGCTCAGGACCACAACGTCGTCAATCGGCAGCGCCGGATCGAGGGCGCGGACCTCTGATCGAACAGCACTCACGATCGATTCCGGCCGGCCGCTGGTCCGGACGACGAATTGGTGTACCGCGTACGGGCATTGCGCCGAGCTGATGTAGAGATCGAGACGGTTGCCGCGAAGCTCCCGGTATTTCGCATCGCCGACGATCCCCACGACGGTGAACCATTGGCGATCGTACGGTGATCCGGGCAGCGGGAACTTCAGCCGGCGGCCGAGCGCGCGCCCGTCGGGCCAGAAGCGCTTCACGAAACTCTGACTGACCACGGCCACAGCGGCGCGGCCTTCGCGGTCGCCGTCGGTAATGTCCCGTCCCTCGACGATCGGAATCTCCATGGTGTCGAAATAGCCGGGCGACACGGCTTCGAGGTTCGTCAACGGATTCTGAGCGACTTCAGTGGGCGCCTGGCCCTCGACGGTCACCGGCCAGTCCATGCCGGCGACGCCCCACAGCGGCCTGAGCAGCACTGACGCCGCACGCTGCACGCCGGGCAACGCCGACAGCTTCGGCAACAGACGATCGGCGAACTCCTGGCTGGCTCGTGCGTCGGGATACCGGCTTGTGGGTTGCGGTACGTCGAACGCGAGGATGCGATCGGCATTGAATCCGACGTCCACGGCACGCAAGTTGAGGAACGTGCGGGTGACGAGCGTGGCGGTGACCAGAAGAAGAACCGCCAACGCGATCTCGGTGCCGGCAAGCGCCCGCCGCGCGCGCCCACCCTCCCCCACCAGTGACCGCCCGCCCTGCTGAAGCAGCGAGAGCACGTCACGAGACAGCGATTGCAACACGGGCGCGATCACGCACAGCGCAATTGATGCCCCCGAGACGAGGATGGCAAACGCGAGCACGTGCCAGTCAACACCCACGTCGGCAATGCCAGGTACGTTGCCGGGGGCGGCCGCCCGAACTGCGCGGACGAGCCCGGCGGCCAGCATCATGCCGAACAGGCTGCTCACCGCGAGAAGGACTGTCGATTCCACCAACGCCTCGCCCACGACGTGCCGCCGGGTTGCGCCAAGTGCGAGGCGCACAGCGAGATCGTGCGCCCGCGCCGCGCTGCGTACGAGCAGGAGACCACCGACGTTGGCGCAAGCCACCGCGAGCAGGACGAGCACCGCAGCGAGCAGCGCCCACAGTGCCGGCCGCGTATCGCCGAGCAGCTCGCGCTGGAGTAGCACGACCGACACGTCCTCGCGTCCGCGCGACGCGTGGTAGCGCCTGGTGAGATCGTCGAGCGGGATGGCCAGATCGGCACGCGCGGCGGCCGGCGTCACACCAGGCTTCACGCGTCCGATGATCTCCAGCCAGCCCACCGAGCGGTTGTCCACGTATTCGGGAACACCGTGCGCGATCGTCACCCACATCTGGGCGTCGGGCGGGTACGCAAACCCAGCCGGCGCAACACCCGAGACGATGAACGCCCGGCCGTCGAGGGTCAGCGACTGTCCGGCGATCGCGGGATCCGATCCGAAGCGCTGCCGCCACAGGGCGTGGCCGATCGTGACCGCCGGCGGAGAGTTCGGCACATCGTCGGCCGGCGTGAGCGTCTGACCAATCGCCGCCGGCACGCCAAGCACGTCGAAGAAGTTGCCCGAGACGATGCGCATGGGGATTTGGGCCGGATCGCCGCGACCGGTGAGGGTCATGCCGGCCGGGGCGTTGGCCATGGCTGCCAATCCGTCGAGGCTGCGCACGGCGCGCGCCAGGTCGATCGTGTCCGGCCACGAGAAGCCGCGCTTGACCGTATCCCGGCTTGGATTGACGCCCCAGATCGCGACCAGTCGCGGGCCGTGCTGGAACGGCAGGGGACGCAGCACGACGCCGTTCACGATCGCGAACACAGCTGTCGCCGTCCCGAGCGCGGCGGCCAGACACGCGACGGCGAAGGCGAACAGGCGCGGCGTGCGGCCGAGGCTGCGAAGAGCGATGCGCAGATCACCGATCAGGGACTGAACCATGAGACCGCTCCGTGTTGCCCGATCCTCTCACACCGACCGTCACATCCGGCAGAGCGGCCCGTTATACAGTCGGAGGCCGAATGGGCGAGACGCCGCATGAGCGACACGCGAATGAGTGAGACTCTGAATGAGCGGAACGCGAGTGAGTGAAACACTGCGCAGCGAGCTTCTGGGAACGGCAGGTCTCACGGTTGCCGTGATCGTGGCGACCGGGCTGACCTACTCACGTCGGCTGGAAGCAGGCCACCTGCGCGCCGGGAACGCGCGCGCGACGTTCATCGCCCTCATCGCTCTACAGGCGTTGCACTTCACTGAGGAGTACGCGGCCGGCTTCCACGAGCGGTTCCCGGCCTTCCTTGGCCTGGCCCCCTGGCCGGCAACCTTCTTCGTGCCCTTCAACGTGATCTGGCTGGGGATCTGGGTCGGCGCTGCGCTCGGTCTCAGGGCCGGCTATCAGCTGGCGCTCTTCCCTGCCTGGTTCCTGGCGATCGCGTCTGTGGCGAACGGGATCGCCCACCCGGTGCTGGCGCTGGCCACTCGCGGCTACTTCCCTGGTCTGTGGACCTCACCGCTGCTGGCTGCGGGGGGCATGCTGTTGTGGCGACGGCTCATGACGATCACAGCTCGCGCCTGAGTCCTCTCACGCTCTTCAACTCCCAACTCCCAATCCGATCCCCGACCCCACTCCCAATCTGGAAATTGTGGGGGGCGTTGGGTGTTGGCTCTGAGATCGGGTTGGGCTTGGCACTTGACCAGCGCCCGGCGCCGGGCATCTCACTCCGCGAAGCTCTCGGCACGCCGAAAAGCGCTCGGACGGCTACCCACGACCGCAAGACGCTCGGGTCGCGTGCGCTCTCGCGCACGCGCAACCTCGCTGAGGCCCTCAGCCGCCTCGCGCTTTTTCTCCTCACGCGTGTCGGCATGCCTCGAACGCTTCGCTCCGTGAGATACCCGGCGCCAGCCGCACCGCGGACCAGCACCCCATCATTCGAGTGCAGCGCCGACAAGGGGGATACGTCCTGGAGCGCGGCGTGTCGCCAGCCCGCGCAGGCGACAGATGGCCAACGGCCTCGCAGGCGATTCGAGCCGCGGGGGAGAAGCGATAGCGTCAGGCCTTCGCGACGGAGGAGCGGCGACGGACCGGAAGATGAGCGCCGAAGAGGTCGTTGGCCGGGCGCAGCGACCCGCCGCGCGAAGGACGTACCCCCTTGTCGGCGCTCGACTTTCACTACCGCTCAACGGGCCACCGGTGGCGACGCGACAGAAGTGACATCAGACCGCCGTCGCGACGGAACAAACACGGCGACACCGTGTCCAACGACTCGATGCTCCAATTGCGGAATGTATCCAAACGATTTGCCGGCAGCCTCGCGGTGGACGATGTCACGTTCTCGGCCCAGCCCGGCGAAATCACCGGCTACCTGGGACCGAATGGCTCTGGGAAGTCCACCACGATCAAGATGATCGCCGGGCTGATCGACACGACCGCCGGCGAGATCCTGTTCAATGGCGTCCCGATCGATCGCGACCTGATCGCGTGGAAGCAGCGGATCGGTTACGTGCCGGAAGAGCCGCACCTCTACGGCCATCTGTCCGCCCTCGAATATCTCGTGATGATCGGCCAATTGCGCGACCTGCCGGCGAAACCCACGGTCGTCCGCATCGAGGGCCTGCTTCAACTCCTGGGGCTGCACGTGCACGAGGTACGTTACGTGCCGCTGTCCGCCTATTCGAAAGGCATGCGCCAGAAGGTGCTTCTGGTGGCCGCGCTGCTTCACGACCCGGAACTTGTCCTGCTGGACGAGCCGTTCTCGGGTCTCGATGTGGGCGCCGGCCTGGTGCTCCGAAGCCTGATTCAGGAACTGGCGACACGCGGCAAGGTCGTCCTCTTCAGCTCGCACGAGCTGGACACGGTCGAGCGTGTCTCCTCGCGCATCGTCATCCTCCATGCTGGCAAAGTGGTCGCGGACGACTCCATCGAACGGCTCAGGACCTTGATGGCTCTTCCGACGCTCGAAGGGATCTTTTCGCAGCTCGCCGTTCAACGGGACACCGCAGCCGTGTCACGGCAGATCGCCGACATCATCGCCGCGGGTGACAGATGAACGAGCGGCGTCAGCGCCGCGTGCTGTACCGCGAGTGTCTCTTTCGCATCGTCGATCGCGAGCTGCTCTCAACGCACTCGACGGGCGACGCCAGCCAGCTGCTCCTCCAACTCCTCACGCTGCTTCTCGGGCTGAGCGTCCTCTTTTCCGCTCCTGCGCTCTTCATCGACGCCGGCCCGAGCCCGCAGGCGCAGCTGATGTTGGCGTGGAGCGTCGAGCACTTCCTGATTGCGACAACCATGCTGACGGTCGGCGTGTTCGCGGTGCTGGGCTGGGGCTCGATGTTTCCTGACCAGCGCGACATCCTCGTACTGGCGCCGCTTCCGGTGCGGGCGCACACCATCCTGGTGGCGAAGGTCGCCGCGTTGGGAACCTCATTGGCGGCCACGGTGCTGGCGCTGCATGTCGTGACGAGCCTCGTCTGGACCCTCACGCTGATTGCGCCGGATGGAGGCATGGGCGCATGGCTGCGGTTGTTCGTCGCCTATTGGGTCACGATGATGGTCTGCGCCCTCGTCAGCGCCCGACTGACGTTCGCGATGCCCCGCGATCTCCCGGCCAACTGGATCTTCCGCATCCTGCCGGTTCGTGGCGGTGCGCGGTATGTCAGCGCGCGCCGGTCGGTCTTCATCATCCTGGCCGCAGGTCCGGTGTGGCTGCTATCGGCCTGTGTGTTTCTCGCTAAGTGGCCCTGGATGCCAGCGCTCGGGCATCTGATCATCCTCGCCCTTCTTGGATCGATCCTCGTCGAGCTGTGCCTGTCCCGGAGCCAGGGGATTCCGTTCACCTGTGCGTACTTGCCAGGTCAGTCGCGCTCACATGTGACTGCCCCATTGGCCGTGGTGCTGCTGCTCGTACTCGCGGTGGTGGGTGCGGACGTCGAACGGCGCGTGCTCCAGGCCGGCGGCGCCTATGCCGCGATCGTCAGCCTGCTCGCGCTCGTCTGGGTCGGTGCGCGATGGAGAACGTCATGGCTGGCAGATGCCGCCGCGCCAGACTTCGAGGACGAGGCAGCCGATGGCGTGGTCAGCCTGGATCTGTGGGACAGCCGTGTCCCGAGGAGGCGGTACAATCAGGCCCCATAGCGAGGGAGCATCCCGTGAGCGAGCCCGAGGAAGAAGATTTCGCGACGATGTTCGAGGCCTCCGAGCGATCGAAGCGCATCGAGAGGGGTCAGACCGTCGAAGGGACGATCGTCGCGATTGGTTCGGAAACGGCGTTGGTGGATGTTGGCGCCAAGAGCGAGGCGGTGATCGACGTCAACGAGCTGAAGGATGACGAGGGCCATCTCGAGGTGTCCGTAGGCGACCGCATTGCCGCGACCGTCGTGTCGACCACTGGAGGGCTGACCCTCTCACGCAGGCTGATGCGTGGGGCGGCCACCGCGCGCCAGCTCGAAGACGCGTTCCGCGCGAGTCTGCCGGTTGAAGGCAAGGTCGAACGGGCGGTGAAGGGCGGCTACGACGTCCGCGTCGCGCGCCAGCGCGCCTTCTGCCCGGTCTCCCAGATTGACATCGTCCGGAACACCGATCCGGCGCAGCACGAAGGACGCGTCTACAGGTTCCGCATCATCGAATTCAAAGAGGGCGGCAAGAACCTCGTGGTGTCGCGCCGTGCGCTGCTCGAGGATGAGCAGCGCGCGAACGCTGCCGAAGTCCGGAGCTCGATCGTCGAGGGCGCGGTGCTGACCGGGCGGGTCGCATCCGTGCGTGAGTTCGGCGCGTTCGTCGATCTGGGTGGCGGCATTCAGGGGTTGCTGCACGTGTCGGAGATGGCATGGGCGCGCGTGGCGGACCCGTCACAGCTCGTCACACCCGGCGACGAGATCACCGTCAAGGTCCTGCGCGTGGACGACGCAAAGAAGATCGCTCTCGGGCTGAAGCAGCTCGCGACTGATCCGTGGTCGAGCGTCGGCGACGCCTACGAGGCCGGGCAGGTGCGAACCGGCCGGGTCACGCGGGTCGCGCACTTCGGCGCGTTTCTCGAGCTCGAGCCGGGCGTGGAAGGCCTCCTCCCGGTGAGCGAGACCGCTGTGACCAGGGACACGGACATCAGGAAAGCGTTTCCCGTCGGCAAGGCGATCGAGGTGGTCGTCCTCGAAGTGGACGCCGCGGCGCGCCGCATTCGTCTCAGCATCAACGCCGTGCAGCAGGAGCGCGAGTCCCAGGAGATGCGCGAGTACACCGAACGCTCCGATGTCGCGCCGGCGGAGGGCTTCGGATCACTCGCCGACAAGTTTCGCGATGCCCTCAAGACGCGGCAGAAGTAACATACGCTCCGGTATGCTCCAGCGGATCGTGGCGATCGCCATTCTCTGTGCAGTGACCGTCGTCACGACTCACGCCCAATGGCACAACTATCCGGCGGCGGGCATTCCGCGCACCAAGGATGGGACGCCGAACCTGTCTGCACGCACACCGCGCGCCGCGAACGGCAAGCCCGATCTATCAGGCGTGTGGACCACGGATGGCTCGCCGCCTGGCGAAATCGATCGGCTCTTTCCTGGTATCGGCGATCTCGCGGTGCCAGTCGACGATCCGCGTTCCTTCAACAAGTTCTTCATGAACGTGTTCGCGGACTACCGGAACGAAGACGTCCCCATCAAGCCTGAAGCGTTGCCGATCTTCCTCGAGCGTGCGAAGTCCCAGGGCAAGGACAATCCGACATCGCATTGCCTTCCTGCCGGGATCCCGATGGGCGATCTCCTTCCCATGCCACGGCGGTTCATCCAGCTGCCAAACATGCTGGTCATCCTGTACGAAGGGATGAACCCGCAGCGCGTGATCCACATGGATGGCCGCAAGCACGTCCTCGAGCAGCCGGCGTGGTTGGGCTATTCGATCGGCCGATGGGAGGGCGACACCCTGGTCGCGGATACACGCGGCTTCAACGACCGGAGCTGGCTCGACGCGTTCGGGCACCCGCACACCGAGGCCCTGCACATCGTCGAACGCTTCACGCGCCGCGACTTCGGCCACATCGACGTTGAGATGACGTTCGAAGACCCGGGCGCGTATACGAAGCCCTTCTCCATTCGCTTCACGCAGACCCTGACGCCCGACACCGATCTAATCGAGAGCGTCTGCGCCGAAAACGAGAAGGATCGGCAGCACCTCGACGCCAAATAGTCCGGCTAACCACCTTCGCCAAGGCTACGGTGGTCCGCCATAGCTTTAGCGGCGGCGGAAGCCGGACACTACGCGAGCTCAGTGAAGCCGGACACGACGAGGGCTCAGCGGCTCCGGAGCAGGGTCACGATCTCCTTGGAACGGGCCTCGACCCCGCCACCGCGGTTTCCCTCAGCGACATCGATCGGTGTTTTGCCCTTGTCGTCCACGACGTCCACTTTGGCGCCGTGATCGAGCAGGTATCGGACCACGTCGGCCCGTCCGGCCTCGGCGGCAAAGAAGAGCGTGGTTTGACCCTGCCGGTCGGTCAACGTGTTGGTCCGCGCGATGCGCGCAGTCAAGCTCGTGACGTCGATGATGCGAGCGTTGACGTCAGCACCGGCCTTCCGCAGGATCTCCATGGTCTCCAGGGAGAGCTTGACGACGTTGTCTGCCGCGCCAGGGCCCAGAACGCCCCCGCCGATGCGCGTGCCGATGCCGGCCGCGGACATGAACGGCGTCACTCCGGATGCGTTCGGGAGATCGACGAGCGCGCCATGCGCGAGCAGCGCCCGGACGACGTCGTTGTCGAAGGTCTGGGCAGCGCGAAGCAGCGGCGTGGCTCCGGTGGTGAGGAGATCGTCCCGGAATCGATTGTCCCGTCCGCCGCGGCTGGGCTCCTTGAACGCGAGCTGCGCGTTCGGATTCACACCCGCATCGAGCAGCGCGTTGATCAGTGACAGTGACTCCGGTGGCCGTGGTCCCGAACGACTATCCTGGCCTCCACGCATCGTCACCGCCACGTAGAGCGGCGTCCGGCCCCACCAGTCCCAGGTGTTCGCGTTGGCGCCGCGATCGAGAAGGTATCGCGCGACGTCGGGATAGCCGTTGTCGAGTGCCATCAGCATCGGCGTCATGCCGTCTGGATTCGGCCGGTCCACGTCCGCGCCGGCCTCGACCATCGCCTTCACGCAACCGAGACATCCCGCACGTGCGGCGTACAGGAGCGGGGTCAACCCTCCGGTCGGGCGATACTGGACGCGCGGCTCGCTGCTGATCTGCGTGCCCCAGTCGTTGGCTTTCGCGCGAACCGTCAGGTCAGCCCGCTTCGACACCAGGAACGCCACCATGTCCGCATGGCCCTCGGCCGCGGCCCACATCACCGCCGACTGGTCGCGGTATTTCTCCCGCCGGTTGACGTCGGCCCCTTGCTGAACGAGCAGCTTCGCCACCGCGACGTTGCCAGTCCGCGCCGCTAACATCAACGCTGTCTGGTCGTCGTCGTTGGCGACGTTGGCGTTGGCCCCGGCTTCGAGGAGCATCGCGACGAGCTCGACGTTGGCCACCCTGACCGCTTCGGCCAGCGGGCTCGCGCCGTAGCGGTTGACCACATCGGCGCGGGCGCCCTTCTTCAGCAGCGCTTCGACCAGTTCCCGATCGATCCGGTACACGGCCCAGTGCAGCGGCGTCGTGCCGTCCGCTTGCGCCTGGTTGACGTTGGCGCCTTTCGCGATCATGTCCAGCGCCACGCGCCGATCGCCGGCTTGAATCCGATCGGCGAGCGTGGACTGCGCGTGCGCGGTGGCGGCGAGGGCGAACAGGATGACGAACGCGGCGACGCATTGTCTAAACCACATTGGGCGCCAACTTGTTGTGATGCGCCCACAGTCCTTTGTGGACGGCATGAATGAACGCGTGCGGGTCCTTGAACGTCCTGAGCCCCTCGAGGACTCCCGCTTCCAGCAGGTCCTCGACCTCGTCGCCTTCGCGCACCCGATCGACCGCGCGATCGTAGATGGTCTTCATCATGTCGCGCTCGGCCCGAAGTTCCGCCCGGCTCATGATCGGGCCGTAGCCGGGCACGATGCGTGTACGGTCGTCACTGAGCTCGACGAGCGTGCTCAAGGCGTCGAGGCGGCCGCCGATCCACGCGCCGGTGAGATAGTCCAGCGCCGGATCCTGCACTGGCGACGCGACATCCCCGACGGCAAGCACGTTCGCCTCGCGGAAGAAGACGTAGATGTCTCCGCTCGTGTGGGCGTCGATCAGGTAGCCGTAGTCGATGCGCCCGCTTCCGGCGTTCATCGAGCCATCGGCGTAGAACGTCTTGTTGGGATGCGCTGTCCGAGGCCGGGGCGGCCGGTAGCGATCCTCCGCCGGCATCCAGGTAGGGGTCGCCATCCAGAGCCGCGTGTTCTCGTGGGCGATGATCGTCGCTCCGCTCTGCCGAATGGCGTCGTTCCCCCCGGTGTTCTCGGGGTGCCAGTGGGTGTTGAACAACGTCGCCACGCGACCACTCGGGGTCAACGGCCGCAGGGATTCCATCAACCGTCCGCTGAGCTCGGGGGTGCCGCTGTCGACGACCACCAGGCCATCAGCCGTCGAAAGCGCGAGGACGTTGGTCCCGCCGCTCGTCACACAAGACAGTTGATCGGTCAGTAGTGTGACCCCTGCCGTCCGAGTGCCGGGTCCTTGGAGAGGTGAACTGCGACGTGGCAGGACCAGGCTGCCGAGCATTCCGCCGACCACCCCGGTCAGGAGTTGTCTACGGTCGATCATCACACCCTCATCTGATATGCCAGCGTTTTCCCCGGGAGCGATGGTATGCTACCCCGATTTCATGAGCTCACCGCTACCTTGCTCCCCAACCGGAGGCGATATCGATATGAAGACCAGGTTCACAAGGGCCGTGCTGATGGCGGCCGCCGTCCTGATACCGGCTCTCGCGCACGCCCAGTCGATCGCCGGCGTGGTTCGCGACGCATCCGGAGCCGTGCTGCCTGGCGTCACGGTCGAGGCCTCGAGCCCGGTGCTCATCGAGAAGGTCCGGAACGCCGTTACGGACGGGTCCGGCCAGTTCCGCCTGGACAGCCTGTCGGCCGGCACGTATTCCGTGACATACACCCTGCCCGGTTTCTCGACTGTGAAGAGAGATGGCGTGCAAGTACAGACCGGTGTGACCGTGACGCTCAACGCCGACCTGCGCGTGGGCGGAGTCCAGGAAACGATCACAGTCACCGGCGAAACCCCGGTGGTGGACCTGCAGAACAGCACACGCGTCCAGACCGTATTGAGCGACGAAGTCCTGGCGGCGCTGCCGGCGTCCCGCGGCTACGGCAACCTCCTGGCCGTGGCGTCCGGCATCCAGTCCAACGGCACGCAGAGCGGCGGCACCAACCCGGGGATGATTTTCTTCACGTCGCGCGGCGGCCGGAGCAACGAGGGCACCGTGCAGATCGACGGCATGAACGTCGGCTCGGCCTTCAACGGCGGCGGTGTGGCCGGCTTCGGCTACGACACCGTCAACGCACAGGAAGTGCAGCTTACCGTGGCGGGCGGGCTGGGCGAGGCCGACCGCGGAGGGCCGCAGTTCAACATCGTGCCCAAGTCCGGCGGCAACAACTTCGCCGGCACCTTCTTCTCCAACCTGGCCGGCTCCTGGGGGCAGAGCAACAACGTGGACGACGAGTTGCGGTCGTTCGGCATCCCCAGCCCCACCAAGATCATCCGGAACTGGGATACCAGCATCTCGGTGGGCGGGCCCATCAAACGGGACAAGGTGTGGTTCTACGGGACCACGCGTACCTTCGGCGAGTACACCGACATCGCCGGCCGCTTCGGGAACCTGAATGCGGGCAACGCGGCGAGGTGGGACTACGTGGCCGATCGCAGCATCACGTCGCGCACGTCCAACAGCCGCAAGAGCCTCGCCGGCCGCATCACCGCCCAGCTGTCGGAGCGGAACAAGGTCAGCGCCTCCTTCGACAAGCAGTTCGTCTGCGCCGCCAGCACCTATACCGCCGAGGGCGAGGGGTGCCGCGTGCGCGGTGACGACTGGGTGGCGGTGTACGGGTTCGGCACGTGGTCGCCAGAGTCCACGATGAGCCAGGACGGCCGGGACCACGTCATGCAGTTCTCGTACACGGCGCCGATGACCAACAAGCTCCTGCTGGAAGCGGCCGCCTCGCAGTTCCTGAGCAACTGGAACCCGACGGCGCCGGCCGGTGCCCTCAACCAGGAGCCGTTCATCCCGGTGCAGGAGCAAGCCATTTCCGGCGGCGTGCCCGTCCCCAACATGGTGTACCACGGCTACGCGGGGTTGAACAACAACTACCAGACGCACAACACCTGGCGCGCGGCGATGTCCTACGTCACCGGCGCGCACAGCATGAAGGTGGGCTATCAGGGGGCCTACGAAGTGACCGACATCTTCGGCGACTTCGCCTCGCACGGTCTGCAGTACCGTTTCCTGGGGGGCGTGCCCAACCAGATCACGCAGCGCATCACGCCGTGGCGGCAGGCCAACCGCACACGGTGGGACGCCTTCTACGTGCAGGATCAGTGGACCCGCAACCGGCTGACGCTGCAGGGTGCGCTGCGCTACGAGAAGGCCTGGAGCTTCTTCCCCGAGGGGTTGAACGGGCTGCAGGGCGACAGCCGGTTCGGCGGGCCCAAGCGGACGCTGGAGAGCGCCAAGGGGGTCACGGGCTACAACGACATCGCGCCGCGCATGGGGCTGGCCTACGACGTGTTCGGCAACGGCAAGACAGCCATCAAGGCGAACCTGTCGAAGTACTGGCAGTACGCCGCCAACGACGGCGTCTACATCAACACGAACCCGGCGGCGACCTTCGCGCAGACGGCCAACCGCTCGTGGAACGACCTGACATTCCCGGTGGGCGACCCACGTCGGGGCAACTTCGTGCCCGACTGCGACCTGAACATCGCGGGGGCCGGCGGCGAATGCGGCGGCCTGGACAACTCCCTGTTCTTCGGGTTCCGTGACAGCGGCTCGGTGCGCAGCACGGCTACCGTGGTCAGCCCCGACCTGTTGAGCGGGTGGGGCGTGCGGCCCTTTGACTGGCAGTTCGCCGCGTCGGTGCAGCAGCAGGTGCTGCCCCGGGTGTCGGTCGAGTTCGGCTACAGCCGCCGGTCGTGGGGCAACTTCACCTTCACCGACAACCGGGCCGTCGGGCCGGCCGACTTCGACCAGTACCGCTTCACGGTGCCCGTGCATGCCGATCTGCCCACGAGCGGCCAGACGCTGAGCTACTACATGCTGAAGCCCACGGCGTTCGGCCGGGTTGACAACTACCTGGCCCCGGCCAGCGACTACGGCGGCGACCCGACGTTCTACTGGCAGGGGCTGGAGATGACGGTGAACGCACGCATGAACAACGGCCTGACGCTGCAGGGCGGTTTCACCACCGGCGGCGGCGTGCGCGACATCTGCGACATCACGGCGCAGCTCCCCGAGCTGCACTCGCAGCTGTTCTCGATTGTCCAGAACCGCGACGTGGACGCCTGTCGCGTCGAGGAGCCCTGGCTGGCGGCGTGGCGCGGATTGGCCAACTACGTCGTGCCGAAGGTGGACGTGCAGGTCAGCGCCATCATGCGGTCGCAGCCGAACCTGTTGGCCACCAACGACCCGGGTTCGAACGGCCTGTCGCAGAGCGCCAACTACTTCGAGCAGGCGGCCAACGTGGTCGCGCAGCTCGGGCGCCCTGTCGCGGGCAACGCGCCACAGGTCACACTGGACCTGACGCGGCTTGGTGACGTCTACCCGGCGCGTCTCAACACGATGGACATGCGGGTGTCGAAGATCCTGCGCTTCGGCCGCTATCGCGCCAACGTGGGCTTCGACCTCTACAACCTGTTCAACGCCAACACGGGCACCGCGTTCAACCAGAACTTCGGGACGAATGGTGCGACGTGGCTGCGGCCGAACGGCATCCTCAACCCGCGATACGCGCGCTTCAACGCGACGGTGGATTTCTAAAAGTAGGCAGTAGGCAGTAGGCAGTAGGCAGTAGGCAGTAGGCAGTAGGCAGTAGGCAGTAGGCAGTAGGCAGTAGGCAGAACGGGCCGGATCCGAGAGGGTCCGGCCCGTTCTGCGTACGACATCGCCGGTCATATCCAAAAGCTCTTAGTCGCATCACAGAATGTATTTCTGACGCTGCGAGCCTTCTGATACAGAAGTCATGGCTCGAACCTCCGACTCGTGTGGGTGGCGGAGCTCTACACTCAATGTGCTGCAGATCCTCGCCCTGCGGCGGAGAAAAGAAAACATGCACCGATTGCTGAAGACGATCACTCTCCTTGGCTTCGTCGTGCTGACGCCTGCGACGGCGCTCGCGCAAGCATCGATCGTGGGGACGGTCAGGGACGCGTCCGGCGCCGTCGTCCCGGGCGTCACGGTCGAAGCGTCGAGCCCGGCGCTCATCGAGAAGACGCGCTCGGTGGTGTCCAACGGGGCCGGTCAATACGCGATTGAAGATCTCCGGCCGGGCAGCTATTCCGTCACGTTTACGCTGCAGGGATTCGCCGGGGTCAAGCGCGAAGGGATCGAGTTGTCGGGCGCGTTTGTCGCCACCGTGAACGCGGATCTCAAGGCGGGAGGCATCGCAGAGACGATCACCGTCAGCGGCGAGGCGCCGGTCGTCGATGTGAGGAGCACGCGCAACCAGCAGATTATCAGCGGACAGACGATCGGCGAGATTCCCTCGTCGCGACAATACTCCGCCTTCACGCATCTCATCCCGGCGATTAACGTTCAGCAGAACGACTTCTCGGGCTCCAACCCGGCGCTCTACAGCGTGTTCCAGATCCATGGCGGGCGGCGCAACGAGGGGCAGGTGCTCGTCGACGGCATGAACGGCGGCTACCAGGGAATGGGCGTGTCGGGTTACGTGCCAGAGGTCGGCAACGCGCAGGAAGTGGTGTTCTCGCTGAGCGGCGGACTTGGCGAGGCCACCACCGGCGGCCCGCAGATGAACATCGTTCCCAAGCAGGGCGGCAATCTGTTCTCCGGAAGCTTTTTCATGAGTGGAACGGGCAGCGCTCTCCAGGGCGACAACCTGACACCGGAAGTACAGGCCAAGGGAATCAGAGCCACGAACTCGATCCAGAAGCTGTTCGACATCAACCCGTCGTTCGGTGGCCCGCTCAAGCGTGACCGCCTGTGGTTCTTCGGCACCTATCGCTACCAGGTCAGCCGGCAGAACGTCGCCAGCATGTGGGTCAATCGGAACGCGGGCGATGCCACGAAATGGACCTACGACCCGGTTCTGACCGAGCAAGCCGTCGCCGACGGCACGTGGAAGAACGGCTCCGGGCGGCTCACGTGGCAGGTGACGCCGCGCAACAAGTTCAGCGCCTGGACGAGCGTCCAGTACCACTGCTTGTACTGCGACGAGGGCGGCGATGGTACCGGGCTTGGCTTCGGTGCGATGGTGAGCTCGCCCGAGGGAACGTCCACCAACGAAAATCACCCGAGCATGTTGACGCAACTGAGCTGGACGTCTCCGGTGACGAACCGCTTCCTTCTGGAAGGCAACGCGCAGTTGGGCCCGTACTTCTGGTGGGGCAGCCGTCAGAAGAATTCGTTCGACAAGACGCTGATTCAGGTGCAGGAGAATGGCGGCGCGAGCCCGGGCATCAATTACCGTGCGGCCCCCTGGTCCGGGCACAAGGGACTGACGAATATATTCCAAGGGTCCGCTTCGTACATTACCGGCTCACATTCGTCGAAGTTCGGTGTCCGGTACCACCACAACATGTCGACGTTCCCGAAGAACTACTACAACGACTCACAGCTCAAGTACTTCTTCCAGGACGGGGTCCCCAGCCAGGTGTCGGTGTTTGCCGATCAGGCGTCGGAGCAGGAACAGCAGCAGACGATGTTCGCGTTCTATGCGCAGGATCGCTGGACGCTCGGGCGTCTGTCGCTGCAGGGCGGACTTCGCTTCGAGCACCTGAGCGACTACTTCCCGGAGCAGCGGATGGGGCCGAACCTCTTCCTGCCCACCGCCGTCGTGTTCCCGGCCGAGGACGGTCCGCTCAATCAAAAGGACCTGATGCCGCGATTCGGCGTGTCCTACGACGTGTTTGGCAACGGAAAGACGGCCGCGAAGTTTTTCATCGGCCGGTACGTGACGACGTTCAACACCGTCGACGAGTGGGCCAACTACAGCCCGGCCGGGCTGGGGCATTTCGTCAGTGCGGACGCCCAGAGGGCGTGGACCGACGCGAACCGAAACTACGTCGTCGACTGCAATCTGCTGAACTCGGCCCCCAACGGCGAGTGCGGCCCGGGGAATCCGAACTTCGGGAAGCAAGTCGATCCGCTCACGGTCGACCCGGCCTTCGTCGATGGATGGAACACACGGGAGTACAGCTGGGATCTGTCGTTGGGCCTGACACAGGAGATCGCGCCGAGAGTATCGCTCGAACTGGCGTACATCCGGCGGAGCTGGGGAAACCTGCCGGCCACGATCAACCGCGCGTGGACGCCGGCCGACTTCGACACGTTCATCTACAACGTGCCGAGCGATCCGCGCCTGCCCGGAGGCGGCGGGTACCCGCTGACGTTCCGCGATCTGAAGCCCGATCCTGATGGCGCCGGTCCTCTGCCCGGGAAGTTCCAACAGATCGATAACTTCCTGACCTTCGCCGACAATGTCGGCGGCGCCTACAACAAGTTCAACGGGTTCGATGTCACCGTGAACGCGCGGCTAAGCGACGTCACGCTGCAAGGCGGCACCAGCACAGGAAACGTCGTCGAGGACTCGTGCGGGGTGGTCACGAACCACCCCGAGGTCTACATCTTCGGTCCCTGGGGCGGCACAGACGGGTTCCTGGACACGTTCCTCGGCGGCCTCGGGCAATGGCCGCAGTCCTCCTGCCATCGCGAGTCGGGATGGAAGACGAACATCAAGGCACTGGCGACGTACACCGTGCCGAAGATCGATGTGCTGTTCAGCGGCACGTTCCGCAGCCTGCCGTATCCCGGAAATGAATTCCCGTCCGTGCAAAGCCAGAGCATCGGCGGACAGGTGACTGCGTTGTTCCTCGGAATCCCGGGAGTGGACAGCACGAACCTCGGGCGGCCGCTCGCCAGCGGCATTCCCGTCGAATTCCTGAACATCGTCGAGCCCGGCACGAGTTACGGCGATCGCCTGAGTGCCATCGATCTTCGGTTCGGCAAGAACCTGAGGTTCGGCAACACGAAGACGCTGGTGAGCCTCGACGTGTTCAACCTGCTCAACTCGAATACCACGGAGAGATACCAGTTGACCTACGGGACGACGTACAAGAATCCGTTGTCGATCATGTCAGCGCGGTTCTTCAAGATCAGCGCGCAGCTCGACTTCTAATCTCCGGCGCCGGAGCAGTGCTCTCGCTGCTCCGGCATCTTCCAGGCAAGTACGTAGTGTCCGCCTTTAGGCGGACGAGCAGGGAAATCACGCCGAGGCCAGCTGGCTCGCCTTCGGCCCGCTCCGCTGCGCCACCACGTCCCGCACGACGTCCACGAAGAGCTGCGCCAGCTTACAAACCGGCTGCGCCCTGTAGGCCAGCGCCAGGTGCATGTCGAGGTCCGGGAGGGACGGCTTCACGGGGCGCAGCACCATCGACGTCGATCGCCCTTCCTGAATGCCTGCCGGCACGAAGCACACGCCGAGCCCGGCCGCCACCAGCGCGCACGCGGTGTAGAGGTTGTCCACCTCGTGGACGATGTTGAGGCTCAAGCCCGCCTCACGGCAGCTGCCGACGACCGCATCGAAAAAGCGGGGGCCGAGGTGCCGCGCAAACATGATGTGCGGCTCACCGGCCAGCGCGAGCAACGGCACCCGGGATCGTGCGGCCAGGGGATGGCTGTGTGGCAGCGCGATCATGATGGGTTGATGCATGACGGTTTCGGTGACGAGATTCGAGTCGTCGATCGGCAGGGTCAGGAACCCGGCGTGGAGGCGCCCATCCCTGAGAGCGTCCGCCTGGTCGGTCGTGCTCATGTTCTGGAGGCGGATCCGCACCTTGGGATGCCGCCTCCCGAACGCAGCCAGGATGTCGACAAAGATCCGGGCATCGGCAGGGCCGGCCACACCGATCGCGATCTGTGGGACTTCATTCGTGTTGAGGCGCATCGCCAGGTTCGCGGCCTGCTCGGCGTGGGCGAGAATCACGCGCGCCTCTTCGACGAACATCTTGCCCGCTTCCGTCAGCTGCACCTGGCGCTTCGTCCGGTGAAACAGCTTCACCTTCAGCTCGTCTTCGAGTTGCCGTATCTGCTGACTGAGCGGCGGCTGGCTCAGATGCAGACGTTGAGCCGCCTGGCCGAAATGCAGGGTGTCGGCGACCGCGACGACGTAGCGGAGATGTCGTAGTTCCATGTGGGAATTCCAGATCCTTGACACGAACCGCACCAGGACGTAGCCTGCGCCCGCATGTCGAAACTTCCTTCGCGATACGAACGGGGCCCGATCATCCCGCTGCCGCACGCCGGCGTCAAGCCGCGGCGGCTGGCGCGCCTCGATGTCCTGATATGTCTCCTCGTCGCCGTGATCGGTCTGCCAGCGGTCGGCGTCAGCCAGTGGCTGCGCTATCCGACCGCCGATGTGCCGAGAACGCCCGCCGGCAAGCCGGATTTGACGGCACCCACGCCGCGACTCCCCGATGGGAAGCCGGACTTCTCAGGCATCTGGCACGCGGCGAACCGCAACCCGTGCGTGCCAGGCGCGAGCCGGTTCATCGAGTGCGGCACCGAGATCGGCGGATCGCCGCTCGCCCGCGACCTGGGCCGCGATCTGCCCGGCGGGCTGCCCTACCAGCCGTGGGCGGCGGCGATCAGGAAGGAGCGAACGGCGGATGACAGCCGGGACGATCCGCACGTGCGATGTCTGCCCGACAATCCGCCGCGGCCGTGGGGATTGCCGCACCTCACCAAGGCGGTGCACACGCCGAAGCTGCTGGTGCTGCTCTACGAAGTGAACGCGATGTACCGGCAGATCTTCGTCGATGGACGGCCGCTGCCCGCCGATCCCACGCCCGGCTGGAACGGCTACTCGACGGCCCGCTGGGAGGGTGACACGCTCGTCGTGCAGACGGCAGGCTTCCGCGACAACCTGTGGATCGACATGGGCGGCAGCCCGATGAGCGACGCCGCCAAAATGACCGAACGGATGCGCCGGCCGAACTACGGGACCCTCGAACTGGAGATCACCGTGGACGATCCGAAGGTCTACACCCGCCCGTGGACGGTGTCGATGAAGCAGGCGATCGAGCTCGACACCGAGCTCATCGACGAGTTCTGCCTCGAGAACGAGAAGTCGTACGAGCGGATGCAGCGATCCAGGTAGGCGAACTCAGCGTCACACGCCCGCGATCGTGCTCGTGCTGTCGCCGAACGACTTCTGCGCCGCACCGACCTTCTCGAGAATCGTCAGATGAAGGTTGGCGAGCGGTGTCGGCTGGGCCGGAGCGACGTGCTGGCCTCCTCGAAGCGTACCGTTGCCTCCGCCCACGAGGATCGTCGGCAGCGGGTGTCCGTTGTGCCGATCGCTGTTGGACATGTTCGAGCCGTACAGGAACATCGCGTGATCCAGCAGCGTGCCGTCGCCGTCGGGAATCGCGGCGAGCTTGCCCACGAACGCGGCAAAACGTTCCACGTGCCACGTCTGGATCTTGGCCAGCTTCTCGATCCGTGTCAGGTCGTTCGCATGGTGCGACACCGGATGGAACGAATCCGACACGCCGATGTGGTTGTAGGTGCGATTGGTCCCTTCGGCCACCATGATGTAGGACGCCACACGAGTCAGATCCGCGCGATACGCCAGCGCAATCAGATCGAAGAGCAGATCGACCTGTGAGCCGAACGAGTCCAGCTCTCCGATCGGCGCCTTGGGGACCTCGATGCCCGACAGGTCGCGGCTCGACGCCAGCTGCACGCGACGCTCGATCTCGCGCACCGTATCCAGGTAGTTATCCAGCACCACGCGATCGCCCGCAGCCAGATCCCGCCGCAGCGCCTGGGTGCGTCCGGTGATGCGGTCGAGCAGGCTCTTGGTCTGGTTGGCGATCGCGGCCCGTTCCTCCGGCGTATCCCCTTCACCGAACAGCTGCGCGAAGACCTTGCGCGGGTTGTACTCCACGGGCAGCGGGGAATGCGGATCGCGGAACGAGAGCGTGGTGTTGTAGAAGCAGGCCGAGCTGCTGCAGGCGGCCGCCTGTTGCGTGGTCTCGGACGCCAGCTCCAGAGACGGCAGCGTGGTGTTCTGGCCGATGTGCTGCGCCACCACTTGATCGAGCGTCGTCGACATGCTCGCCCCGGCGGATCCCCTTTCCGGACGCATCCCGCTCAGCCAGGTTGCCGGCGCCAGGCTGTGCACACCGCCCACCATGGCCTGGTTCTGGAGGTTCCCGAACGAGGTGACGTAGCGCTTGTGCGGTTCGAGCGATTTCAGGATCGGGCTCAGGGTGAAGTCGGCGCCCGCGCCGCGCGGCGTCCAGCGGTCCATCTCCGGGCCGTGCGACGTGTTGCCCATGATCGCGCCGTGAGGGATGTAGAAGAATCCCATGCGCATCTTCGGCGTGGCGGCGGTCTGCGCGAGAGCGGTCGCCGCCGGAATCATCGCGTCCAGCAGCGGCAAGGCCAACGTGACACCGGCGCCTCGCAGCACGGTCCGTCGCGACAGATGTTTTTGTGTCAGGAACATGGGCTCGCTCCAACTAGGCAGAAACGTGTAATGCAAGATGCAAAATGCAAAATGCAAACGCCGTACGCCGGCCGACTTGCGCCTTCTTACATTTTGAATTTTGCATTTTGCATTTTGAATTACGCATCACTAGTCACTCGACTGCATCCGAAAGGCATCGCTGGTGACGATGCCGGAGACGATCGCGGACAGCCGGTAATCCCGGGCCGCGGCGCGGCGCACCACGGCACGAACCTGGGGCATATCGTAGTAGCGAAGCTCTCGTCCCACCGCGTACATCATGAGCTTTTCGGTGAGCGCCCGCACGAACAGATCCCTGTCTCCGAACAACGCCTGGCGCAACTGCGCGGGACCATCGACCGCCCGCCCGTTCGGCAGCACCGTGCTGGCGTTGATCGGGGCTTTGGCTTCCAGATCCGCGTCGCGCCATCGCCCAATCGAGTCGAAGTTCTCCATGGCCAGACCGATCGGATCGATCACGCCATGACACTGATTGCAGCCCGGCTTCGAGCGATGACTTTCCAGTCTCGCCCGCAGTGTCTTGGGCACTTCACCTTTTTGTTGGGACAGATCGGTTTCGACATCGGGGGGCGGTGGCGTAGGCGGCGTGCCCATCAGCTTGCCGAGCACCCAGGCGCCGCGTAGCACCGGTGACGTGCGATCGCCATACGAGGTTTTCAACAGCACGGCGCCCTTGCCCAGCAGGCCCCATCGCCTGGCATCCTCGAGCGTCACTCGCCGGAGCTGCGGTCCCAGCACCGAGGTCATCGCGTAATGCCGTGCGAGCCGTTCGTTGAGAAACGTATGGTTGGCGGTGAGCAGGTCGCCGACGTTGCGATCCTCGAGCAGCACACTCGAGACGAAGGACTCGATCTCGGCGCTCATGTCCCGCCGCAGCTGGTCGTTGAAGGTCGGAAACAGATTCGGATCGGGCACCACTTCATCGAGGTCGTCGAGATCCAGCCACTTGAGCGCGAAGTTGCGCACCAGGCTCGACGCGCGCCGATCCTTCAACATCCGGAGCGCCTCAGCCTGGAGGGCCTGCGGCGCGCGCAGCTTCCCTGCCGCCGCGACTGTGAGCAGCGGCTCGTCCGGCCCCTGACTCCACAGGAAGAACGACAGCCGTGAGGCCAGCTCCAGATCGCTCAGCGGGAACTCGGCAGGGTCCGTAGGGGCCGCGGCAGAATTCGTAGGGGCCGCCTTCAGGCGGCCCGACTCGTCGCGATTCTTTGGCGTCCGGATTCCGCGATACAGGAACTCGGGACTCACCAGCACCGCGGCGATCAGTTGCTCGATCCCTGAGTCGAGTGTTCCCGTGCCTTTCCGTCCGGCGTCGAAATACGGCATCAGCGAATCGATCTCTTCGGTCGTCACCGGTCTACGGAACGCGCGCCGCGCCAGACTCTCCGCGATGCGACGAGCGCAGGCCCGATCTTCTCCGCTCGCGGGCCGACAAATGAAGACGCGCCGGCGGCTGGGCGTATCCGACACACCAGGGGAATTGAACGGCCCCACGACGTTGACGCCATCCACCACTCGCGCCATCCGGTCGCCGCGGCTGAACTCGTCGCCCGGCAGGAAGCCGACGAATTCATCCGACTCGATGCGCGCGCGCTCGATGAACGTCACCGCCACATCGTAGGTGCCGGCCTTGACCTGCACCGGGATGTTGGCGAATCGCTCCATGACCCTGGCGCGTCCAGGGGCACCGCCGCGATCGACGATCCTCATGTCTTCTGGACCGCCCAGCGTTTCGCGAAACACCTCGCGACCGTCCACCAGGATGATCACCGTGTGGCGCGTCTCCACCACGCGCGTGTACAGGTCAACGCCCAGATCCGGGAGCGTGAACCGATACTCGCCGTCCGCGGGAAAGTTGTGCCGGAACTTCATCCCGCCGCGCGTGCCGAGCGGAAGCCCGTCGATGTGCACCGCCTGGTCGTCGCCCTTCGGTCTCGCGAAGTGCGCGCTCGAGACCTTCGGCACCGATTCGCCGACGGCCAGTCGCGCCGCGAGCCGCGCGGCGGCGACATATTGATCGAGGAAGGCGGGTGAGGTGCTCAGTGCCGTGGCGATGTTGTCGAAGCCATTGACTTCGATCTCGGCCGGCAGCAACTGCTTCGCGTCGAGCTCGATGCCCAGGAGATCGTTGACCGCCGTCCCATACTCGGTCCGCGTCATGCGCTGCATCGGCACGTGCCCCGCCTTCGCCTGGCGGCTTCGGCGCGGCAGGCCCGCCACGCTATCCGGACCGCTTGGGGGCGCATCGAGCGTCGCCTCCATCCACGTGACGAACGCGTCGATCTCGCGCTGATCCGGCTGACGGCTTCCGGGCGGCGGCATCAGCCGGCCGCGCAGCTTGCGCACGGCGGCTTCCCAGACGTCGGCATGCTCGTGCACCGCGTCCAGCGTCAGCGTGTCGAACGCCACGCCGCCGGCGCGGGCTCTCGAGTTGTGACACCCAACGCAATAGGTATCGATCGTCCTGCGCGCCTGCGCGACGACAGGAGGCGCTGCGCTGCCTGGTGCGGTGGCCGTGGACTGGCTCGTGGGTCCGACCTGCGCGAGCACCGCGGTCGTCACTGCGGCAACGGCGACACCGATACAGATGACCCGCTTCATAGGGCTGTCGGCAGATGATAGCACCCGTTTCGAGCGTGTCCCCGGGGGAGTCGGCGGCTCATCCTCGCGGCTTCCGCCGCGGTGCACCAGGGAAGGCGGATCGGTATACAGTGTCACGGCACGCGTGTGGCTCTCCACCCGGTTGCGCTGCACCATCAAGCATCGACGAGGAGCGAAATATGTGCGATCAGGATCATTTTGAAGAGGATCGGCTGGAGTATGAGGCCGGCGGACTAGTCACACGGCGGCAGTTCGGCGTCCTGCTGGGCGCGGGCGCCGTGATGATGCTGCCGAAGGTTGTTGGCGCGGTCGCGGTCACCGAACAGGACGTCACGATCAAGACGCCGGACGGCACGTGCGATGCCTACTTCGTGCACGTCGCGACGGGGACCGCTCCCGCCGTGCTGGTGTGGCCGGACATCTTCGGGCTGCGGCCGGCGTTCCGCCAGATGGGCAAGCGGCTCGCCGAGTCGGGCTATTCGGTGCTCGTGGTGAATCCGTTCTATCGCGTCCAGAAAGCGCCGACCGCGTCGAAGGGCTCGGCGACGCCTATCCCGGAGCTGCTGCCCCTGGCCAAGCAGCTCAGCGAAACCACGCACATGACCGACGCGAAGGCGTTCACCGCGTGGCTGGATTCGCAGGCCTCGGTCGCGAAGAATCGGAAGATCGGTACTCAGGGCTACTGCATGGGCGGCCCGATGGCGTTCCGCACGGCAGCCGCGAATCCCGATCGCGTCGGCGCCGTGGCCTCGTTCCATGGCGGCGGACTCGTGACCCAGGATCCGAGCAGTCCGCATCTGCAGGCCTCGAAGACCAAGGCGTCGCTCCTCATCGCGATCGCGTCCAACGACGACAAGCAACGACCCGAGGACAAGAACGTGCTGAAGGAGACCTTCGCGAAGTCGGGTCAAGCCGCGGAAATCGAAGTGTATTCGGGCGCGCACGGCTGGTGCCCGCCGGATTCGACCGTCTACAACATGCCGGATGCCGAGAAGGCGTGGACCCGTCTGCTCGCGCTGTACGGAAAGCTCTAGCCTGAGAGGCTGTGCTCTATCGATTCGGTGACTTCACCGTCGACGACGCCACGCGACAACTGCTCTTGAAGGATGCAGAAGTCCACGTCTCGCCGAAGGGGTTCGATCTCCTGACGATTCTCCTGGAGAACCGATCGAGAGCCGTATCGAAAGCCGAGCTTCAGCAACGTCTATGGCCGACGACGTTCGTCGAGGAGACGAACATCGCCGGCCTGGTCGCCGAGATCCGCCGGGCGCTTCACGACCCTGCGTCCAAGCCTCTATTCGTGCGGACTGTCTATGGGTTCGGTTATCGCTTCATCGGTGACGTCCGCACTGACGAGACCGCCATACGGTCCGGCCCCGGGCGCTCGAAGCTCTATCTGGTGTCCGAACAACGCGAGATGATGCTGATGGAAGGCGCCAACGTCATTGGCCGCGCGGCCGATGCGACGATCCAGATCGATGCCCCCGGCGTCTCGCGATATCACGCGCGGATTCTCGTGGCAGGACTTGGGGCAACACTGGAAGACGTGGAGAGCAAGAACGGCACGTATCTGAACGGGACGCGGATCACCGCGTCCGCGCCTCTATCCGATGGCAATGAGATCCGGTTTGGCCGGGTCGTGCTGACCTTCAGGATCGCGACGGCGACGAGCCCCACCGCAACCCTGTCGGCACCCGGCAACTGACACCGCAGAAATTTACCTCAGCCCCTCCAACAGCGCAACGTCGGCGTCACCTTCACCGATCGCGGCCAGCAGAGACTTCCCGTCCGCCGACCATGACACGCGACGCGCGATGAAGATGGCGCGGTCGCCGAAGTCGGTCACCTGGCGCCACTCGCCCGTTTTCGTTGAGAGCGCCCAGATGTTGGTGGTAAAGCCATCGGTCAGCGGCAGCGCGAGCCACTGTCCGTTGGGAGACTTCGCGGGATTCACGATCTGCCACGGAGGCACGCGAGATGCGGGGACGCGCGCAACGAGCCGCGATGGGCCATCTTCCGGCGACGCCGCACGGATTTCGAACTCGGGGCGTCCGTCGATGAGCGGACGCTCGACCATGTAATACAGCGTGCCTTCGTGGAGGCCGATGACGTTTCGCGTTGGCTCGGGCCTCACAACGACAGCCTCGCCGCCGGCCGCAGGAACCTTCTTCAACGCCCCAGCGGATGTATCGCTGTAGTAAAGCCATGTGCCGTCGGGCGACCAAGACATACCCAAACCGGATTTCGCCATGTTCCGCAGATTGCTTCCGTCCGGATTCACGACCCACACGCCAAAGTCGAGCCCGGTGAGCCCCTTCGACGAGACAAACGCGATCGCCTTTCCATCTGGTGACCAGACGGGTGCACCGACCGCCGCCGCAGGATCGTTCTCGAACGTAATCTGCCTGACCTCCCCAGTGCGCGTTGACATCACCCAGAGGTTCGCCCGGCCGCCGTGATCGGCCAGAAACGCGATCTCATCGCCGTCCGGCGCGGTCGTCGGTGTCAGCACTTGACCTGTTTGATGCGTGACCTGCTGGGCGCGCTGAACATTCTCGAGCGGCGCCCCGTCGAACGGAACCTTCCAGATGTCGAATCGCATTCGCAGCCTCGAGGCAGACACGAGCCCGGTGTCGTGCATGTCCGGCTGCTCATACGATGCATCGGCGGCCGTAATCGGGCGAGACGCGCTCCCGTCGAGCCGCACTTCCCAGAGCTGCAGCGAAGGCAGATACGGGATCGTATTCCCGCGGCTCGAGGCATACACGATTCCATCGCTCGACCGAAGCCACGTCAGACCGCCGATCACATTCCGGTCGTTCGTGATCCGCCTGGGCTCACCTCCATCGGCAGCAACGACGAAGATGTCGTCTCTGACGCCGTCGCCTCGTTGGAAGCCGATCCATTGGCCATTGGGAGACCAGCGTGGATACCGGTGATAGCCGACCGCGGAAGGGAGAACCACTCGCACGTCGGATCCGTCGAGCGCGGCCGTCACGAGCTGTATCTTTCCGTTCAGGAGTCGGAAGTACGTCAGCCGTCCGCTCTTGCTGACATCAGCACCGCTGATGCTGGCCATGAGACGCCGGGGTGAGCCGCCCAGTGCTGGAACGGACCAAATCGCTCCCTGTCCTTCGTCGCCGCCGGCCGCCGAGAAGTACACCAGCGAGTTTCCATCCGGTGACCATCGCGGTTGTTGATAGTCGGCTGGATCTTTCGTGATCGCCAGCGGCGCGCCACCAGTCCGCAGGCGCACGACAATCCGACGCCTTCCGTTTACACCAGCCGTGAACGCTACGGCGCGTCCGTCAGGGGAGATCGACGGAAACTCTTCGAGGCCCGGAAGCTCTGTCAGACGACGGATGCTTTGACCCTCAATGGACGATGAGGGCGTCGTCAGACGCGTGCCAGCGAAGTATCCAGCCGCAGCAGCGGCGAACACGACAATGACTCCGAGCATCACGAGCGCGCTCCGCTTCGCGAGCGGATGCGGGAAAGAGCCCAGGGCGGTCCAGCGGAACTGCGACAGCGCCTGAAGATCGAAGATCAGGTCGCGCACACTCTGGAATCGATCCTCGGGCCGCTTCTCCAGGCAATGTTGGACGATGCGCTCGAGCGCCGGAGCCACTCGAACAGCGGGGGTCAGTTCCTCCGTTTCCTCATGCAGAATCGCGCTGAGCGTATCGGCCACAGAGTCTCGGCGGAATGGCGCAAAGCCAGCGAGCATCTCATAGAGGACCGATCCGAGGCTGAAGATGTCCGACCTATGGTCGGCGCGAAAGCCGCGTGCCTGTTCGGGCGACATGTAGATCGCCGTCCCCCCGACCGATCCGAGCTGCACGCCGTCGATCGTGATCGTGCGGGTCGTTTCGACGAGCGAATCGGGATCGGTCAGTCTCGCCAGGCCGAAGTCGAGAATCTTGACCAGTCCATCCGTGGTGACGAACAGGTTCTCGGGCTTGATGTCTCGATGAATCGTTCCGCGGTCATGCCCTGCGGCGAGACCGCTGGCGATCTGAATCGCATACTGAACCGCTGTGCGCGCCGGCAGCGGCCGTCCTCTCATGCGCTGCCGGAGCGTTTCCCCCTGAAGCAGCTCGGTGACGATGAATGCGCACCCTTCGTGCACACCGAAGTCGTGGACCGCGATGATGTTCGGGTGGCTCAGACTCGCGGCCGCGCGCGCTTCCTGCTCGAGCCGACGCTCGCGGTCGGGATCGCCTGACCACTCGGGCGGCAACACTTTGATCGCGACCTCGCGCTGAAGCTGCGGGTCGCGTGCGCGATAGACCTCGCCCATGCCTCCGGACCCGAGCGCGCCCAGAATCTCGAATCGGCCCAGCCGATCGCCGACGGAGACACCCATGAGAGCCGAATCATAGCGTGACCGGCCACCCGCGTTTCGACGAGATTTCCACGAGAACCTCATGGGTTCCTCAGGATCTTCACGCGTCTCGCCGCCTATTCTCCACCGGACGCCTGGCCGGCCATCGTGCAGTGGCTCGGCGATCAAGGAGGGGCACATGTCTGGTGGAACTATCGGGATGAGGGGGATCAGAAGGACGGCACGCCGGCTGGCCGCGCTAGCGGCGGTGCTGGTGGGACTGTTCATGACGTCGCCACTCGCGCACGCCAGCGACGCGGTCATGGAATGGAATCAGATTGCGCTGGCCGCAACGGTGACGGCGAATCAGGGACCCTTGCCGCAGATTCGGACGATGGCCATCGTGCACGTGTCGGTGCACGACGCCGTGAATGCCGTCACCCGAGAGTACAAGACGTATCTGGACGCCCCTCACAAGTCATGGGGCGCGTCGGCCGACGCGGCGGCGATTGCCGCCGCGCATCGTGCGCTCGTCGGTCTCTTTTCTTTGCAGCAGCAAGCACTGAACACGGCGCGCACCGCGTCACTTGCGGCTCGGGGCCTGAGTGAATCCGATCCGGGCATCGCCGTCGGTGAAGCCGCCGCCGCGGCCATCCTGGCGCTTCGTTCGAGCGATGGATCGGCGCAGGCCCAGTTCCCCTATACCGCACCCGGGGCCGGAGCGCCTGGCGTGTGGGTAGCGGTTGGTGGCGCTCCAGCGTTACTGCCGGGATGGGGGAGTGTGGCTCCGTGGGTGCTCCGGGACAGCTCACAGTTCCGGCCGGCAGGTCCACCGCGGCTTCGCAGCCGGCGGTATGCGCGCGACTACAACGAAGTGAAAGACATTGGATCGGCGATGAGCCTGACACGGACCGCCGAGCAGACGGACATCGCGCGGTTCTGGCTCGGCTCGCCTTCAGTCATCTGGAACGGCGTCGCGCGCGGGATCATCGAGGCTCGCGAGCTCGACCTGTCGTCGACTGCGCGCGCGTTTGCGCTGCTCTATCTCGCGCCCGCCGATGCGTCAATCGTGTGCTGGGATGCGAAATACACCTTCAACTTCTGGCGACCCATGGCCGCCATCCGCGAGGGCGACGCCGACGGGAACGACGACACGCTGGGCGATCCCACCTGGGCACCGCTGTTTCCAACCCCGCCCCATCCGGAGTACTTGTCTGGGCACACCACGAACAGCGGCGCCATGGCGACCGTCCTGAAACTGCTCTTTGGTGACGACCAGGACGTGCCGGTGGTGGCGACCAGCCCGACCAATCCTGGCTTCGAGCGTCAGTGGGGGTCCTTCAGCGAGGGAATCGAGGAGGTGATCGATGCTCGCGTCTATTCAGGGATTCACTATCGGACGTCGGACGAAGTCGGTGCGCGAGTCGGGCGCGCGATCGCGCGATTCGTCGTGAGCCAAGAGCTGCGACCGCGGAGACATCGCCAACACTAGCGAATACGACGGTCGTGTCCGGAGCGCCGATCTGACCGCGCAGGGACATATCATTGGGTCTCAGATGGAGCTCCGTTCGATCGGATCGCTGCGCGTCTCGGCGGTTGGCCTCGGCTGCAACAACTTTGGGATGCGCATCGATGAGCCCGCGACCGGCCGCGTGGTCGGCGCGGCGCTCGAGGCCGGCATCAACTTTTTCGACACCGCGGACATCTACGGTTCGACCAAGAGCGAGGAGTTTCTCGGCCGTGCGCTCGCGGGACGACGGCATCTGGCGATCGTGGCGACGAAGTTCGGCATGGCCGTGGACGACCAGCGAAGGCAGGCAAGGTGAAAGAGATCGGCTGCTCGAATTTCTCCACCGATCAGCTCGACGAAGCGGCCCGCGCCACCACGCCTGGCACAGCGCGATTCGTCGGCGTGCAGAACGAGCACAGCCTGCTCAATCGCGAGCCGGAGCGGAGCGTGCTGCCGGCGTGCGAGCGTCTCGGCCTGGCATTCCTGCCCTTCTTCCCGCTGGCCAGCGGGTTGTTGACGGGTAAGTACGAGCCTGGGAAGGCCGCCCCCAAGGACAGCCGCCTGTCTCTGTCGTGGACCTCGCGATTCACGACCGATCGCAACGTCCGACTCGCCGAAGCGCTGAAGGCGTTCGCGGCCGCGCGAGGACGCACGCTTCCCGAGCTGGCCATCTCCTGGCTGGCGGCACGCCCGCGCGTGGCCTCGGTGATCGCGGGCGCGACGTCGCCGGAGCAGGTGCGAGCGAACGCGGCGGCCGTGAGCTGGTCGCTGACGCAGGAGGAGCTGGCGGAAATCGACCGCCTCGCGCCACCGACGTAGGGGCGACGCATGCCCCCTACCACGTGTCCCGGACGCGATCATAAGTGCGCGTGCCGCGGGCATACCGGACGTCGGCGGCCGATTCCGCACGCCGGGAAAGCTCGCGCCGCCCACGCCCTGCCGCTCCCGCCGCGAGTAGTACCCAACTCGATCGCCTGCCATCGTGGCATGCACCGGCCTTGCTGATTCCCACGTCATCGATCGGCTTATCACGCGGAACGAACTCGCGGCGAGGAATCGCTTCGCTCCCTTTCCGGATCTCAGCGCGGCGTGCTCCATACGGCCGCCGCCATCCGGTATGCCCGCGACACGCGCAAGACACACCGTCGCATGTGTCGCGAGAGGACACACTCACGCCGAGGGCATGCCGCCGGAACCCGCCGGGCGCATGGGGGGTGCGGGCGAGCTCGTCGTTGCTCGTCGTCGGCGATGTCCCGCATCGCCTCCTCCTCGCGCCTCGATCTCACCGCGCAAGCCCCATGCGCGCGACCCATGCCATTACTCGGACAGGCTCCTAGACGCGCGGGGTGCGTGAGAGCACGAGCGTAGACAATTTCCCGGCGTGCGAGTCGCGGCCGCGACGCGGCATGCCCTCGGCATGAGTGTTTCTCGTCTGGTGCGGAATCGGCCGCCGACGTCCGGTATGCCCGGTACACGCGATCGCAATCCATGCGCGCTCTCGCTAGAAAGAGGTGTTGCAACGTGGCGGAAGAGCGCCCATGCTATCGGCTCTTAGGAGGATCGACATGATCGGCAGCATCGCTTTCATGCTTCTCAGCGCCGCGGCGTCGACGACGTGCGAGAGTCTGGCCAGCCTCAAGCTGGACAAGACCGCGATTACCAGCGCGCAAATGGTTCCGGAAGGGCCAGCGCCCGCGCGAGCAGGCGGTCGAGGCGGCGCCAACCCATCGCAGGTTGCCGCAATGATCCCGGCGCACTGCCGCGTGCAGATCGTGCTCGAGCCAACGTCTGATTCCCTGATCAACATGGAGCTCTGGCTCCCGCCCGCGGACAAATGGAACGGCAAGTTCATCGGCGTCGGCAATGGCGGCTTCGCCGGATCGATTCAAGGTCTGACGACCGAGATGCCACAGGCGCTGCGGCTCGGCTATGCGACCGCCGGCACCGACACCGGTCACCAGGAGCAGGGCGGAGCGTGGGCGATCGGTCACCCCGAGAAGATGATCGACTTCGGCTACCGCGCGACCCACGAGATGACGCTCAAGTCCAAGGCGATCGTCAACGCGTTCTACGACCGCAGCGCGCAGTATTCCTACTTCAAAGGCTGTTCGACCGGCGGCCGCATGGCGCTGATGGAAGCGCAGCGATATCCGGACGACTACGACGGCATCATCGCCGGCTCGCTGGCGAATCGTCACATTCACATGTGGACCGCCGGAGTCGAGCGCAGCGTCAACCTGTCCCGCCACCCTGGAAGTGCCATCACGACCGAACAGGCCGGGCTGGTCAACAACCTCGTGACCAACACGTGCGACACGCTCAAAGAGGGATTCCTGAACAACCCTCGCGCGTGCAAGGTCGACTTCTCCTCATTGAAGTGTCAGGCGGGGGCGTCAGGCGACTCGTGCCTCACCGACGCGCAGATGAAGACCGTCGAGACCTTTTACGGCGGCGTGAAGAGCTCGAAGGGCGAGCTGATCTTCTCCGGCCAGGCGCTTGGCAATCCGATCGGCGCGCAGCGAGCGACCGACCAGGGGCCCGGCGGCGTGTTCGATCTCGTCCGCATCGCCCACAACGATCCGAATGTCGACTGGCACACCTTCAACCTCGATCGCGACATGAAGTTTCTCGACGAGAAGATCGGCTACGTGGATGCCGTGAATCCCGACTTGAGCAAATTCAAATCCAGCGGCGGCAAGCTCCTGATTACCCACGGCTGGTCCGACACCGGCATCACTCCGGAGACGTCCATCTGGTACTACGACTCGGTGCTCAGCAAGATGGGCAGGAACCAGAGCGATTGGATGCGCCTGTTCATGGCGCCCGGCATGGGCCATTGCGGTGGCGGGCCGGGCGTGAACACCTTCGACTCGATCGGCACCCTCGAGAAGTGGGTGGAGAAAGGCATCGCGCCGGAAACGATGCTCGGCACCGGTGCGCAGGGCCTGACTCGCCCGCTGTGTCCGTATCCGCAATTCGCGGAATACAAAGGGAGCGGCGAGCTGAAGGATGCCAGCAACTGGTCGTGCAAGGCCCCCGCGCGCTAACCCTCTCGCAGGGCCCCGGGGGCTCAGGCCTCGGGCCTGGGCCCGCAAACGGCGCCAACCGAAAGCATCTGCGAGATATTCCTCACGTCATCGGGATTTGTCTCGATCGGCAACCGGTCCTTCGGCCCGCCGCAGAAGCCTCGAGTTCAAAACCTCGCACGATTCGAGTGATCGCGAGGCGCAACCCCGCTTGCGCGTTGTGGCCTCGTTCTTGAACCGGATACTCGACACACGCGGGAGGAGACGATGGCCGACCATACAGAACGTTGGACGCTGAACCGATTGATTGCGACCTGCCGGGACGGCGAGCGGGGATTCCGGTATGCGGCAAACCACGTTCGGGATTCGACCGTCAAAGCGCTCTTCCTGGAGATCGCCGGCCAGCGAGAGCAGTTCGCCGCCGATATCCTCACGCAGGCACAGCGGCTCGGCGGAGCCACCGAGTCGGACGGGAGTTTCGCCGGCGCGCTGCACCGTGGGTGGATGACGCTCAAGGATGCCGTGGGTGGGCACGAGGATGCCGCGATCATCCGTGAAGCCGACCGCGGCGAACGCAGCGCGTTGGCGGCCTACGAGGAAGCCCTCGATGGCATGCTGCCCCCGGCCGCGCGCGAGGTGATCGAACGGCAGTGCGCCGAGGTGCGGCACAGTCATAACCGGGTGCACGCGCTTCTGGTGTCTGTCCCGTCGGTCTAGGAAGACATCCTTCTCCGCCACGCCGGAGTGAGTCGCCTAGGACCGGTTCAGGAGGCCGTGATGTTGACGCAAGACACGGTGCGAACGCAGCTGGAAGGCCGACTCGCGGAGCTGCTCCGTCGGGCCGGGAAGATTGAAGGCGATCTGAAGCAGCCACACGACCGCGACTCGGAGGAGCGCGCGACGGAGCTCGAAAACGACGAGGTCCTCGAAGGACTCGACGAGATGACACTCGAGGAGATTCGGCAGATCCGTACGGCGCTGATGCACATCGAGAGCGGGAGCTACGGGATGTGCTCGACCTGCAGCCGGCCCATCGGCGCCGAGCGTTTGGCGGCGGTCCCGAGCGCGAGCACCTGCATCGCGTGCACGCCATAGTCACGCAGCGCCGATGATCATTCGACAGATCCTCTGTCCGGTTGATTTCTCGGACGCGTCGGCTCATGCCGTCGATCAGGGCGTCGTGCTGGCGCGCTGGTACGGGGCGCGCATCACCGCCCTGCACGTCGACACGGCGGTGGGGGCCCGCGTCGGGGGACTCACGTATCCAGATGTCCAGGCACTGACGTTGGAGTCGGCCGAGCGGCAGCGCCTGGAAGACCGCGTGGCGACATTCTGCCAGGCCGCGGCGGCCGCTGGTGTCGCCGTTGACGTGCGCGTGGTCCTGGGTCACCCGGTGGCCGCGATTCTCGACCACTCCGCGTCGCTCGGCGCCGATCTCATCGTCATGGGTACCCACGGCGTCAGCGGGTTCCAGCACCTGGTCCTGGGATCAGTCACAGAGAAAGTGCTGCGACGGGCCACCTGTCAGGTCCTGACCGTTCCACCACGGGCCCAGGCCACGTCGACGCTGCCATTCAAGCGGCTGCTCTGCGCCGTCGATTTCTCTGAACCCTCGCTCGAGGCCGTACGGGTCGCCGGATCCCTGGCCGGAGAGGCCGGCGCCCGGCTCGTGCTGATGCACGTCCTCGAATGGCCGTGGCACGAACCACCGCCGCCCCGTCTGGCAGATCTGCCAGAGACACAGGCCGCCGCGCTCGCCGATTACAGGCGCTACTTGGAAACCACCGCGACCGCCCGACTCGAGTCGACCGCCTCGACCGACGTGCCGCACGGCACAGCGGTGGTGGTGCGTGTCGCCCATGGCAAGCCGTACGAGCAGCTTCTGGTCGCGGCCCGCGAGGACGGAGCGGACCTGATCGTCCTGGGTGTGCACGGCAGGAGCGCGCTGGGCTTGGGCGTTTTCGGGTCGACGACGAATCAGTTAGTGCGTGCGGCCACGTGCCCGGTGCTGACGGTCCGCGGCTGAGCACCTTGGACCAGCCTTGACGCCCTCTGCGTTAGGATGAGGTCCCATGAAACGACTGCTTTGGCTCCTTCCCATTCTCTTCGTCGCCATCCTTTCGGCCGCGCCGACGCTCCCTCAGCAGGGATCGGCCGCCCTTTCAACATTCCTCAAGACCGCGACCGATCGAGGCGACGTGCCTGGTGTCGTCGTCGCGGTTGTCAATAAGGACCGCGTTCTCTACAACGACGCGTTCGGTCAGAGCAGCACGCTCACCAAGCGGGCGATGACCAGGGACACCATCTTCAACATGGCATCGATGACCAAGCCTGTCACGTCGGTCGCCATCATGATGCTCGTCGATGAAGGCAAGCTGAAGCTGGACGACGAGGTCGCGAAGTACCTGCCGAAATGGAAGGACGCGCTCGTGGTCAGCAAGTTCAATGAGGCCGACGGCAGTTACGAGACGCGCCCGGTCAAGCGGCCGATCACCATCCGGCATCTCCTGACGCACACGTCCGGCATCGGCTACGGGTTCGCGAGCCCGATGCTGACGAAGATCATGCAGACGACCAAGAAGACCGAGCTGGATTCTCCGCTCCTCTTCGACCCGGGCGAGGGCTGGGCCTATGGCGCCAGCACCCGCGTCCTCGGCCACGTCGTCGAGGCGATCTCAGGGCAGAAGATCGATGCGTTCCTCGAGTCGCGCATCCTGCAGCCGCTCGGCATGAACGACACCAGCTACCTGGTGCCGACGACGAAGTATGCGCGTGTCGTCTCGGTGAACACGCGCGGCGCGGATGGGAAGTTCGCGGAGCAGCCGCGGCCGGCAACCATACCCGCCCAGGTGCAAGGCGACGGCGGGCTCTACGGCACGGCCAGCGACTACGGACTCTTCCTGCGCATGCTCCTCAACCGTGGCACGCTGAATGGCAAGCGTATCCTCAGCGAGAAGTCGGCGCAGACGATGTTCGACAGCCACACCGGTAACGTGGTGGTGAAGGAGCAGGTGTCCGCGATTCCGAACCTGTCGAGGAACTTTCCCGTCGGCGCCGGCAAGGACAAATGGGGACTCGGCTTCCAGCTCGCCGCCGAGAAACAGGCGAACCGGCGCTCGTCTGGAAGCGGGACGTGGGCCGGCATCTTCAACACGCACTTCTTCATCGACCCGAGCAAGGAGATCGGCATCGTCGTGATGATGCAGACGCTTCCCTTCTATGACGAAGCGTCGATGAAGGTGTATGCCGGCGTCGAAGAGGCAGTCTACGCGAATCTGAAGTAGCGAACAGCCGAAGGAGCGATGGTGACTGGACCTACTTCAGCCCCGCCGCAATGATCTCACCCGGCACCAAGAGCGCAACCTACCGACTCGGCACGACGACGCTGCTGTCAAACGACGCCGGCGAGAGTCGTATCAGCGCCGAGGACTACGCCGATGCGCTTGTGAACGAGTTGGAACGGCCGGCGCATCGACGCAGCCAGATGACCATTGCCTACTGACATAGGTCTACTACCACGCCCGCCGCCGCTGAGGCTTCGGCGAGACAGGCTCCGCCTTCACTCGCAGTCCTCCTACTTCACCACGACCCGCACGCGCCCGGGGTTCTGGATCCGGGCATAGGGCGTCTTCGGATCGCCCTCGCGTTGTGAGGTGGCGCGAAGCACGGGGAAATACGTGCCGGGCTTGGAGAAGGCATAGGTCGTCTTCAGGGCCACGCGAGATGAGGCGGTGTCGGCGAGAGGCGTCGTCACCGGATAGTTACCAGCGCCCTCGAAATCCCATTCCGCCGCGACGACCCTGTCCGTGTTGGGGAGCGCCTCGACGACCGCAGCAAACATGACGGGCGTGCCGACCGCGACTTCGGCGCGCGCACCGCTTGATCGATCACTTTGGACAGACGGACATTGGAAGGTTCGGAATCAATCAGTGCCGAAAACCCGGCAGCGCGTGCTGAATATTCCGCACGCCATTGGTTTATTCCCCAACGGTGACGTCGGACAGCGATTCGTTTCCTAAAGCCAGGGCAATTCGACGCGAAAACCTCCCGAGCAACCAATGGCGGTGACGTCACGCGTCTTCAATCGCGGGTACGTGAATTGCCTATCCGTGTACGGCATTTCCCGCGCGTTGTTTCTGTTCTCGTGGGGCAGCAACTGCAACCGCTCTTTCGTGAAGGGACAGCACCATGCCCGAACCGACTCGCAGGCGCGACACCGGGCGACCGCGCGACAGCGGCGCGAAGGAAGGAGTGGGACGGTGATTGCGTTCAGACACATCCTCTGCCCGATTGACTTTTCAGACACAGCGGCTCGCGCGCTCACCTACGCCACTGCCTTCGCCGCATGGTACGAGGCACAGCTGACGGTTCTTCAAGTGGCAACCAGGTTCGACGAACCTCTCGAGCCCGTACCGATCGGCGACGCCGACCGCGCACCCTATCCGGGCTCTCGCGACGACATCATTGCCAGGCTCCGTCGTTCGATCGAGCAGGCCGGGGCCACGGCGCTCAACGTGAGGCCCTTGGCCCAGGAAGGCCGTGCCTCAGAGTTGATTGTGAATTGCGGCGCAGCCATGAAGGCGGATCTGCTCGTCATGGGCACGCACGGGCTTGGCGGATTTCACCGGCTGCTCCTTGGCTCGGTCACGGAGAAGGTGGTGCGCACGGCGACCTGTCCGGTACTGACCGTCCCGCCGTCGGCGCCCGCGACGACAGCTCGGCCGATCCTGTTCAAGAAGATCCTCTGCCCGATCGACCACTCGCCGTCGTCGCTGAAGGCGCTCGAGTACGCGCTGGAGTTGGGACGGCAGGCCGACGGCTGCGTAACCGTGCTGTCTGCGCTGGAGTACATGGATGCTGAAGAACCCTGCGAGCACGTCGATGTGGATATCCGCAGGAATCGCCAGCATTTCATTGACCACGCACGCGAGCGACTCCATGCCCAGCTCGCTGGGGAGCCGCGGACGTGGTGCAAGATCGAGGAAATCGTCGCCATCAACCGCGCGTATAAGGAGATCCTGCAGCGCGCCGCCGCATCGGACACGGACCTGATTGTGATGGGCGCGCAGGGTAGTGGCGGCATCGAGTTAATGCTCTACGGGTCGAACACACATCATGTGGTGCGAGCAGCGACGTGCCCTGTACTGACCGTTCGCGCCTGATGCGCAGCCTGGATTGGAGGATGGTGACCACTCGCCAACTGCGGTCTTGGGTCACTGACGCGGTGGCGGCTTGGCCCACACGCCGGATGCGACTGTGTCTGGCGTTGTGCCTCGTGTTGCTCGGGATGGCTGGACGAAGTCTCGTGGTGACCGCCCAAGCTCCGGTCGTGTATGTCGTCCCCATCGACGGCGTTATCGATCTCGGCCTCGCGCCGTTCGTCGAGCGGACGTTGACAGAAGCCGCGGCGCAGCAGGCCGCCGCCGTCGTCCTGGAGATCAACACCTTTGGCGGCCGGGTAGATGCAGCGGTGTTGATCCGTGACGCGCTGCTCCGCACGCCTGTCCGCACGATCGCCTTTGTGAACAAGCGGGCCATTTCGGCGGGCGCGCTGATTGCCCTGGCCACGACGACCATCGCGATGGCCGAGGGGGGCACGCTCGGCGCGGCAACGCCGGTCGCGATGGGCGCGCCTGGCGGTCCCGCGCAACCGGTGGAAGAAAAGACCGTGTCCTACATGCGCAAAGAGTTCCGCGCCACGGCCGAAGCTCGCAAGCGACCACCGCTCATCGCAGAGGCGATGGTGGACGCTGACGTCGAAGTGCCTGGACTGAGCGACAAGGGCAAGCTCCTGACGCTGACGACAGACGAGGCTCTGCAACACAAGGTCGCCGATATCCGGGCTGACACGCTCGACGCTGTGCTGACGAGCCTCGACCTCGAGAGCGCCGACGTGCGTCGCATTCCGCAGACGTGGGCCGAAACACTGGTGCGCGTGCTCACACATCCCGTCTTTTCCTCCATCCTGCTGGCGATCGGCATGCTCGGACTGATCATCGAGGTTCAAACACCCGGCTTCGGGGTACCGGGTGGGATCGGCCTCGTGTGCCTGGGTCTGTTCTTTTGGGGCCATTGGCTCGTCGCGCTGGCCGGCTGGGAGGAACTCCTCCTCATGGCAACTGGCCTCGTGCTCCTTGTCGTGGAGATCTTCGTCACGCCGGGCTTCGGTCTCGCGGGACTCCTCGGCATCGGCGCACTGCTTGGCGGCCTTGGTTTGAGTGTCGTGGGCGCCGGCGCCACGTGGGACGTGATCCTCCGCGCCGGCGGACGTGTGGCCGCGTCACTACTGCTCGCACTGGTGGGCGCCGTCGTGATGCTGCGCGCGCTGCCGCGCCTGCCCTTCGGCCGCCGGTTGGTCCTCGAGCAGGAACTGACGGCACAGGCCGGCTATGCGTCAGCGCCGGAGTCCGACCGCCAATGGGTCGGCAAACGCGGGACTACCGTCTCGCCGCTGCGCCCAGCCGGCATCGCGGAATTCGACGGCGAACGCGTGGACGTGGTGTCGGAAGGCGTCTTCATCGACGCCGGGCAGTCCGTTGACGTGCTCCACGTCGACGGGAATCGGATCGTCGTGCGGCACGCACCGAACGACGGAACGGGAGGATCTCATGGCGGGACTTGAAACCGGTCTGCTGGGTGCGGTGGCGGCGCTGATCCTGGCGATCGCCGTCCTTGGGTTTGTGCTCTACCTCGTGCCCATCCCACTGTGGGTCGCCGCCTGGGCTTCAGGCGCCTACGTGGGTTTGTTGACGTTGGTCGGCATGCGCCTGCGGCGTGTACCGCCGGGGACCGTCGTCACCGCGCGGATCAGCAGCGTGAAGGCGGGGCTCGACATCCCGCTGAACGATCTGGAAGCGCATTACTTGGCCGGCGGCAACGTGGTCAACGTCGTCATCGCGATGATCTCGGCCGACAAGGCGAACATCCCGATGCCGTTCAAGCGTGCGGCCGCAATCGACCTGGCGGGGCGGGACATTCTGGCGGCCGTCAAGATGTCGGTCATCCCCAAGGTCATCGAGACGCCGCGCATCGCGGCTGTGGCCAAGGACGGCATCCAGCTGCACGCCTTCTGCCGCGTGACGGTGCGCACGAACATCGATCGCCTCGTTGGCGGTGCGGGCGAGGAGACGGTGATTGCGCGGGTCGGCGAGGGGATGGTGAGTACCATCGGATCCGCGGAGACACACAAGGACGTACTCGAGAACCCCGATCACATTTCCAAGCACGTGCTGTCAAAGGGACTGGACGCTGGTACCGCGTACGAGATCCTCTCCATCGACATCGCGGATGTGGATGTCGGCGAGAACATTGGCGCGAAGCTGCAGATTGCCCAGGCGAATGCAGATAAGCAGATCGCTCAGGCGAAAGCGGAGCAGCGCCGCGCGATGGCGGTCGCCGCTGAACAAGAGATGCGGGCGCGCGTCGTCGAGGCGGAGGCCGAAGTGCCTCGGGCGATGGCTGAGGCCTTCCGACAGGGTCATCTGGGTGTGATGGATTACTACCGCATGAAGAACGTCCAGGCGGACACCACCATGCGGGATGCGATTGCGCGCGGAGACGACACCACGTCACCTGGCCCGAAGACACAGGAATAGCACGAGGACGACGTGCCATCCGATCTGCTTCAGTCATTCGTCGTCCTCATCGCGGCGATCAGCGCGATGCTCCTCGCCAGGGTCCTCGCGCGTGCGATCGCCAGAAGGCAACCCACTGAGGTCCCACGGATTCCTCCCGCAGCTCCACCTGCACGGGCGCCGGCCGTCGGCCCGCCGACGCCACAGGAGGTCGTGCTGGCACAGTCCCAGACGCCGATCAGGCCGCTCGCCGCCGCTCGCGAACGCCCGAAGCGGCGCCTGAATCTGGCCGACGCGCGCAAGGGCATCGTGCTGGCCACGATCCTTGGACCCTGCGGGCCTCACTCACTCGATCAGGACCATCGACCCTGACGGTGACACAGTGGCGGATGGCAGACCACGCGCCGTCGCCTCTGACGGCAGGTCTGTGACGGGCTCCCTCGACTCGTACCGAGACACAAAGCGTCCAAATGAACGGACTCTCCACCGCTGAAGCCACCGAACGACTCGCTCGAGTCGGGCCGAACGCCTTACCGGAGCACGCTCCCGATCCGCTCTGGCGCCGGTTTGTGCGTCAGTTCCAGAGTCCGCTGATCTACATCCTGCTGTTCGCGCTCGCGTTTGATCTCGGCCTCTGGATCTACGAAGGCGCGCACGCCTGGCCCATCGAAGCGACGGCCATCGGCCTGATCCTCCTGTTCAACGCGGCTCTCGGCCTCTACCAGGAACAGCGGTCCGAAGCCGCCTTGACGCGGTTGAAGGCGCTGGCCGGCGCGCAGGCATGGGTCATCCGCGATGGCCACCTCGTGCGTCTCCCGGTGCATGCCCTGGTTCCCGGCGACGCGGTCCGCCTCGAGGCCGGCGACCGCGTCCCGGCAGACGGCACGCTCATGGACGCCCGCGGCGCCATGCTGGATGAATCCATCCTCACGGGCGAATCTATCGCCGTCGACAAGAACGACGGCGACGAAGCGTTCAGCGGCACCCTGCTCGTCCGCGGCAAAGCCTATCTCGAGGTGACGAGGACTGGTCGATCCAGTGCCATGGGTCGCCTGGCTACTATGCTCGGCGACATCCAGGCCGCGAAGACCCCACTCGAACGCCGCGTGGATCACCTGGGCCGGCAGATTGCGCGCTGGGTGCTGATTCTCGCCGTGGTCCTCGGCGTCGTCGGCATCCTGGCAGAAGGGATCGGCCGGGCACCTGGAATCATCATCTTCGCTGTGGCGTTGGCCGTGGCGGCCGTACCCGAAGGACTGCCTGCCGTGCTCACCGTGGCCCTGGCCCTCGGCGTCGAGCGCATGGCCCGGCATCGCGCGGTCGTTCGGCGACTCTCCGCGGTGGAGGCGCTTGGATCGGTCACGGTCATTGCGACCGACAAGACGGGGACGCTGACCGAGAGCCGCATGGATGTCCGCACACTCGACGCGTCCGATCTGCCGCGCGCGCTCACGGCCATCGTGCTGGCAAACGATGCCGACCTGTCGACCGGTGCGGGCGATCCGCTGGAGTTGGGCCTGTTGCGCCATGCCGCCGCACACGGCGTGGACATCGCGCAGCTGCGGCAGGCACATCCAACCATCTCTGAACGGCCGTTCGACAGCGCCTGGAAGTTCGCCAGAGTCACCGTGCAGGAGCACGGGCAGCTGGTGAGCTATCTCAAGGGCGCCCCCGAGATCCTCTTCGGCCGCTGCACACTATCGACCGCGGACCGCGACTCCTGGGCCGAGAAGGCCGACGCGTACGCGCGCGAGGGGTTCCGCGTGCTGGCGGTCGCCTGGGCCGAGGGCGATACCGAAGAACAACTCTCGCTGCTTGGTCTCGTCCTGTTCTGGGATCCGCCGCGGCCAGAAGTACCCGACGCTGTCGCCAAGGCGCAGGCGGCTGGGATCCGCGTCATCATGATCACCGGCGATCACCCGGCGACCGCCTTGGCGGTCGCACACTTGATCGGCATCCCGGGGGTCCGGGTGCTGACGGGTGAAGACCTGGATGAGTATCAGGGCACCTCGCTGATCGAGGCGCTCGGCGAAGTGAACGTCTTCGCACGCGTACGGCCGGAGCAGAAACTGCAGCTCGTGGAGCTGCTCCAGGCGCAGGGCCAGATCGTCGCGATGACCGGGGACGGCGTCAACGATGCGCCCGCGCTCAAGCGCTCGGATGTTGGGGTCGCGATGGGCCAGCGCGGCTCGGATGTCAGCCGTGAGGTGGCGGACCTGGTCCTGCTCGATGACAACTTCGCCACCATCGTCGGCGCGGTCGAGGAAGGCCGCGGCATCTACGAGAACATCCAGAAATTCCTCCGCTTCCTGTTCTCGACGAATCTGTCGGAAGTGCTGCTCGTCGCGGCCGGGGCAGTGCTCGCATTTGCCCTCGATCTTCGTGACAACACCGGGGCGCTGATGCTTCCGCTCACCGCGGCACAGATCCTCTGGATCAATCTGATGACCGACGGCGTGCCCGCCCTGGCGCTCGCGTTCGATCGCACACCGGGGGTCATGCAGCAGCCGCCTCGCTCGGCCAATTCTCCACTGCTGGACCGGCCGTCGGTCCGATTCGTCGTTGCTGCGGGCAGCATGAAAGCCGTTCTCGCGCTCGCCGTGCTCGGCGCCCTGCCGCTGTTCGGGTACTCACTCGATGTCACGCGAGCGGCCGCGTTCCACTTCATGGCCGTCGGCCAGCTGTTCCTGACCTACCCCTCCAGACACACGTGGATGCGCCCGCTTCCCAACGCGTATCTCCATGCGGCGGTCATTGCTGGCGTCGCCATCCAGGTCGCTGCGGCCTCGCTGCCGTTTACGGCCGATCTACTGGGACACGCCGCCATCCCCGTCGAGCTCTGGGGCGTGGTGTTCGGCGGCGCGCTGCTCGCGTGGGGACTGGCGGAGGCGTGTGCCCGACTCGCCTGGCGCCAGCACGGGCATGAAGGCGGAGGACGATGATCTGGATCCAGTTTCTGGCCACCGCGCTCGTGATCGTCTTCGCGGGTGTGCGTCTCGCACGATACGGGGACGTGCTGGGGGAGAAGACCGGTCTGGGCCGCAGTTGGGTCGGCGTGGTCCTCTTGGCGGCGACGACGAGCCTGCCCGAGCTCTTCACCGGCTTCGGGGCCACGGCGCTGGCCAATCTCCCTGATATTGCCGTAGGGGACGTACTCGGCAGCTGTATGTTCAATCTGTTGATCCTCTCGTTCATGGACGCGGTCCAGCCCGAGCCGCTCAGCACGCGGGCACATCAGGGTCACGCCCTCTCCATCGGGTTCGGCCTGGTCCTCGTCGGCATCGCTGGTCTTGGTCTGATGGGTAGCTCGCAGTTACCAGCGATCGGATGGATCGGACTCTATACGCCGGCGCTCATTGCGCTGTACTTCGTGAGCATGCGGCTCATCTTCACGCACGAACAGCACAGGCGGATACGCGAGATCCAGGAGGTGGCCGAGGAGCTCCAGTACGCGGGAATCCCACTACGCACCGCGGTCCTGCACTATACGGTCGCCGCAGTGCTCGTGGTCGGCGCGGCCCTCTGGCTGCCTCGGCTTGGCGCGGAACTGGCGCGCCAGACCGGACTGGGAGAGGCTTTTGTGGGCAGCCTGTTTATCGCCATCACGACGTCGTTGCCCGAGATCGTGGTCTCGCTTGCCGCCGTACGAATCGGCGCGATTGATCTCGGTATCGGCAACGTCCTGGGCAGCAATCTCTTCAACCTGCTCATCCTGGGGTTCGACGATGTGTTCTACCGGCAGGGGCCATTGCTGACCGCGGTGGACGCAAGCCACGGGATCGCGGTTCTCGCAGTCGTGACGATGAACGCGCTGTTTCTGATTGGACTCACCTATCGGGTGATGACCAAGCGCTTCGCTGTCGCGTGGGACACGGGTGCGATGGCCGCTGTGTATGTAACCGCCGTGAGTTTGGCCTACTTGCTTCGAGGTTGATTGGCGTCCGCATGGTCTCGACGCGACCGATTGAGATTGTGAATGGTGGTCCACAGATACTCGGTCGCTACCTGAAGCGGTGAAGTGGCTGGAACGCCTGGGTATCTTGCAGCTGAAGCGAGGGAACAATGACCCGCGTGAAAAAAGGTTGCAACGGAAGCATGCTCACCGAGGCCGGCAAGGTGCAGGAGCGCATCAGCCGGCCCCATCCACATTCACTTCATACGCTGCGGAGTCAGAACTGCGGCCAGCTGGACCGACTCATCAGCACGCGATCTTCGATCACACAGTCTTCGTCCACGGCACCGGGCTCGTGCGTATCCGTGGTGATGAAGCACACTGTGTCCCTCTCGATCGGCATCTCGGTACTGGCGATTACGAGCGCCGCGTCGGCCCAGTCGATGTCAGGCGACGCGCGCGCGGTCGCGATGGGGGGCGCTGGCCGGAGCGCCAACATCGCCCTGTCGCTGGTCGACCCTGCCACGCCTTCTACCTCCATTCCGCTGCCGATCGGCCTGATTCAGCTGCTCGGCAACACGAAAGGGTTCGATCCGACCAGCAGCAGCAGATCTCGATGGCGATGTCGATCAGGATCCAGCACGAGCGATAAGGAGCCCCCTTCCCTCGTTGGCTCCTTGTCTACCTGAAGATCTGTGTGCCCCTGAACCTGTCCGCCACCGCACGGGCTTCGTCCATCGTGGTCAGTCGCCCATGGATGGGCACGAGCTGTTCCACGTCGAGACCGAGGCGATCCACCGCATCGCAGAAATGGGCGAGGTTCGCGATCGCCGACGGCGGTTCGTTGGGGTTCGCCAGCGGGGTGAACGAGTCGGCTTCGATCAGGATCCTCTCTTTCGGCAGATACACCATCAGCATGCCGGCGTTGTGCATGTTCCCCGCGTAGTGATACACGACGAGCTCGCGCGTCTCGTCGCGGAACGTGCGGCTGCCGACGATACCCTCGAAGACCGGCGTGCGCCCGGACGTCGCCAGGCGATCGGGGTTGATGGTGCGCGGGTTGGCCCACGCCTGCTGGTAGTAGGCGATGTTGCCGGCGTGGGTCACGACCGTTGCGCCGTCGGCGGCATAGGTCCTCAATCCACCAGCGTGATCGAAGTGCGAATGCGTATTGACCACATAGCGGATTGGCTTGGCGGGAATCGACTTCTTGATCGCCTCGATGACAGCCACCGATCGACTCTCGCTCTCGGGCGCATCGACGACGATGAGGTGATCCCGGAATTCGACGGCAAGGCTCCTGGCGGCGCCGGGGACGATCCAGATGCCGGGTGAGATGCGCTCAGGCACCAACCCCGTGGCGGGCGTCGGCGGCTGCCTCGCAGACGAGGGCGCTTCGAGCGCCAGCGGCGCGTTCACGGTGACATCGGTGATGGTGATGTCGAGTATCGGATAGCCGCCGGACCGTTGCACGATTCGCGTGGGAAACTTCACGCCTCCGGCAACATCCTTGTATCCGCTGAAGGCCGCTTCGAGCTTCATGTCGCCGAGCACCGGATTCGCGTACCACGTCTCGACCCGCTCGACGAGATTCTGATCGTTCAGCACGCCTTCGAGCGTGACCTTCATCGGCGTGGTCACCGTGACCATGGTCTTCCTGGCGCCGCGTACGGTGTCAACGCGCGCCACCGCACCGCCGGCCAGCGCCGCCTTGATGAAGCCATGTGGCGTGAGCCAGATCTGCGTGGTCCGTCCTTCCACGGCGGACCGCATGTCGCGTTCGACAGCAGCGGAGGCGGTCGCCGGGCCCACGATGTCCCACGCGTACGGACCGCTGAGCGCCCAGATCTGTCGCAACTCGCCGGTGAGCGGCTGAAATCCGCCCCCGAGCGGTGGGTTCTCGGCCTGCGCCCGGCGCCGCTCGTCTCGCAGCGTCATCGTCGTGTAGTCGATGGCGACCGTCATGGCCGGTACATTGAAGCGCGGCCACGGTGAGCTGCCATCATAGGCCTGGCCGAAGATGTAGTCCGAGCCCCAGCCCGAGAACTGGAGCGATCGGACGTTGCCGGCACCGATCGCGGCGGCCGCGGCGGTCAACGGCGCGCGTGCATCCTGGCTTCGAACCGTGGTCGCCGCCAGTATGGCGAACGCGCACACCACTGGAACCGTCGTTTTCATGGGCGTGAGTATGAGCCGAATTCCCGAATGCGGAAAGGGCCTGCGCAGAGGCAGCCGAGATCGCCGAGACAAGATCAACGCGGAGACCCCAAAGGAACGCAGAGAGACGCGGAGGGGACCACGGGTGACCGCGCTACGCGCGGCATGGATCGAGGAGAGACCGCGATCGCAAGCGCGATGAGTGATGTCCGACGCGTTTGCGACCGCGGCCTCTCCTCGATCCATGAGCCGGCCGTACGCAGCCGTAGGGCCGGCGTCACCCGTGTCAGTTATGGCGGTCTTCTGATGAGCATGCAGTTCTCTGCGCAACCCTGCCCCTCTGCGCTCTCCGCGTTTGGCTTTGCTCCGCGGGCCCTGCTTCCCCTGCGCTCGTCCAACATCACCCATGACCGGAAAGGGCCTCCCTTCAATCTTGGCGCGAGGAAGAGTAGGCTGCACGTATGTTGAGACGACGTTTCCTTGAAGCCTCCGCCGTGATTGGCGCGGCCGCGCTCGCCGGAGCGTCGGCACCGCTCGCCGCCGCGCAGAAACGCGCGCCATCAGGCACGGCGAAGCGGCGGATTCGAATCCTCATGGGCGGCTACGGACCGCCGTCAACCGGGTTCAGCGTCGCCCTCAAGGCCATTGGCGATCGACTCGAGGCGCGCTTCGGCGGCGAGGTCGAGGTCAAGTACGTCTACAACATCCTCGACCTCGGCTATCGTGGCGAGGACATTCTCTGGCTGGTTGAATCGGGCGTGCTGACGCTGGGATATCAATCGAGCAGTTACCTGACCGAGCGCGTACCCGAGCTCGGCGTGGCCGATCTGCCCTTCCTGTTCTCCGATTCGAGGACGGCGCGCGCCGCCATGGACGGCCGGCTTGGCTCGGTGCTGACCGCCAGGATCGAAGCGGCCATGAACTACCGCATCGCCGGCTACTTCGAAAACGGCTTTCGCCACGTGTCCAATCGCCTGCGCCCGATACACACGCCCGCGGACATGAGGGGCATGAGCATCCGCGTGTTGCCCAGCAAGGTGCAAGCAAGGACCTTCGAGCTCCTCGGCGCCATCCCGAAACCGATGGATCTCTCGGAAGCCATAGAAGCCGTCAAAGCTGGAAGCCTCGACGCGCAGGAGAATCCATTCGCGAACACGGTGACCTACGGCGTCCACAAGTACCATCGCTTTCATTCGGCGACGAACCACTTCTACCTGTCACGGCCGATCTTCGTGCATCGGCCGTCATTCGACGCCTGGCCACGCGGGCTGCAAGACGCCCTCCGCGAGGCGGTTCACGATGCGATCCCGGCGCAGCGCGATTCGCATGAGCGAGAGGAGACCGAGGCGGTGGCGGCGATTCGACAAGAGGGCGGCCAGATCATCGAGCTCACACCTGACGCGCACCAGGCGTTCGCGAACGCCGTCGCGCCGATCTATGGTGAAGCACGCGGTCAGTACGGTCGAGAACTGCTGGCGCTGGTCAATCGCTAGACACGAGATGCGAATACGACTCCTCGTGGCAGTGCTCGTCACCGCCGCTGCGCTGACTGGCTTCGTATCCATGCTCGCGCGGGCACAAGGCGCCGCGGCCGCATGGAGCGCGAGCCTTGGCGCCATGCGGGCGACGGCAGGTCTGATTCCCGGACGACGACCGTTGCGCATCAACGTCGTGAAGTTTGCGGAGAGCCGCCGCACGAAGAATTTCTCGGTCAAGGGCGCCGCCGCCGAGCCGAGTGTTCAGGCGCGAACGGCGTTCCAGGTCGTCTACGCCGATGGCGTCGTGATGGTCGATGCCGGCATGGACCAGCAGGTCCACCGCTTCTTTGGCCGCGGTGTCGAGGAACCCTACGACTCGGCCGCATCCGCACAGGTCGCGCGCGCGCTGACCGCCGCTCGACTCATCGTCGTCACCCACGAGCATGGCGACCACGTTGCGGGCGTGATCCACACACCACAGGCGAGCGAGCTGGCGGCAAAGACGATCCTGACGCGAGCCCAGATCCAGACATTGCTCACCGCGCCGCAGATGCCGGACATCGCGCTCACGCCGGACACGGCGGCGAGATATCGAGTGGTGGATTACGACAAATACTTTGCGCTGGCACCGGGCATCGCCCTCATCAAGGCGGCCGGTCACACCCCTGGCTCGCAGATGGTGTACGTCGCGCTCGAGTCGGGCGCGGAGTATCTCTTGATCGGAGACGCCACATGGCACATGGACGGAGTGCGTCAGATCGTCGGGAAAGACGCGCCCTGGATTACTGAAGATCAGAGCGCCGTGATGGACCAGCTCCGGTGGCTCAACGCGCTGTCGCGATCGGAGCCCCAGCTCGTGATCGTCGCGAGCCATGACGAGGAGGAGCGCATGCGATTGATCACGACGGGAAAGCTCGGCGGCCGGTTCGAATTCTGATGGCGACCTCAATTGGATTCATCGGGCTCGGGACCATGGGGACGCCGATGGCCCTGAACGTGCTGAAAGCCGGCCATGCGGTCACCGTCTGGGCCCGGCGACCTGAGGCGTTGGCGCCCCTCGTGGCGGCAGGTGCGACGGTCGGCGAGTCCGCGGCAGATGTCGCGGCGAAGAGCGACATCATCGTGACGATGGTCACTGATACGCGAGCCGTGGAGGACGTCGTTCTTGGCAACCGGGGGATCGCTCGCGGCGCCCGCCCGGGTTCTCTGGTCATCGATCACAGCACGATCGTTCCGGGCGCGGCGAGGCGGATTGCGGGCGAGCTCCGGCCCCTGGGCGTCGAGATGCTCGATGCGCCAGTGTCTGGCGGCAGTATCGCCGCGGAGGCAGGCACGCTCGCGATCATGGTCGGAGGATCGAAGGCTGCGCTCGACCGAGCCACTCCGCTGTTCTCGTGTTACGCGAAGTCGATCGTGCACATCGGCCGGATTGGCGCCGGCCAGGTGGCCAAGGCCTGCAATCAGATCTGCACGATCGTCAATCAGCTCGGCGCGGCCGAGGCCATGCTCCTCGCCGAGCGAGCGGGGGTCGATCCGCGCGCGGTGAAGGAGGCCTTGATGAGTGGTTTCGCCGCCAGCCGCATGCTGGATCTGCAGGCGCCGAAGATGATCGCGCGCGACTTCGACGGGAAGATCGAGTCCCGGCTGCACCACAAGGACATTCACATCGTCCTCGATCTGGCACGCGCCTTCGGCATCGAGCTCCCGGCGAGCGCCGCGGCGGCGGATGTACTCGACAGACTCCAGCAGCGTGGCGGCGCGCGTCAGGACTCGGCGGCGATCATCAGCGTGCTGGATTCGGCCTAGAGACCTTGGGAGTTGGGAGGCCTGTGGCTCGCGTATACTGCGCGGCGCAGTCGCTCGAGTCGTCTCGACACGCGACACACGGGCCGGGACCTGCGTGCGCAAGGCCGACGCGGGTGATCCTGGAAATCGTTCGCCGCGATTCATCCCATCGACTTCCGTCCATGCGTTCGAGTTGCTCGAGACAGCTCGGACAATTCGAGCCGGAGGCACATGTCGTGTCGAGTCCGCTCGTAGTCGATGGGGGATCGGCAGGTCACGAGCAAGGACGATTTCCCGGCCGCGGCGCCCACAGGTCCGGGCCGGGTACGCCCCCTGCGGCGCTGACCCCTCATCGCCAGTCAACACGATTGCGTCTGGGCTCGCCAGAGTGACGCACCTCTGACGACGGGCCACGGTCAGCCGACTCGTTACCTGATACGTTGGGAGTTAGCGCTCTCGCGCGCCTAACCGAGCACCGCCGTGGTTGCCGACGCCAGGATCTCGGCGATGCGGTCGAGCAGATCGTCAGGCGTCACGAAGGGCGGCGCCAGAACGAAGACATCGCCGCGAACACGACTGAACAGACCGCGCGCCCTGGCCTCGTTGTGGATACGCGAGCCGACCTGCTCTTCGGGCGCGAACGGCATTTTCGTGTCGCGGTCCTTCACGAACTCGACCGCGCACATCAGCCCCGTGCCGCGAATCTCTCCCACATGAGGATGATGTGAGAGACGCGCACGAAGGACGTCCATCAGATACGTCCCCTTGCGTGCTGCCTCGGCAACGAGATTCTCCTCCTCGATGATCTGGATAGTGCGCAGCGCTACGGCACACCCCACCGGATGAGCGCTGTAGGTATAGGCGTGCATCCAGGGGCCAGGGGCCTCATCCAGTACGCGCGCAATGTCATCGCTGACGCCGATACCTCCCAATGGGAAGTAGCCCGATGTGATCCCCTTGGCAAACTGGACGATGTCGGGGACGACACCCCAATGCTCGAGGGCGAACCACCGGCCGGCGCGCCCGAACCCGGTGATGACTTCGTCGGCGGCAAAGAGCACATCGTGCGTGTCGCAGATCTCGCGGATACGGGGGAAGTAGTCATCAGGCGGCACGATGACACCGCCGACACCGATCACCGGCTCGGCCAGAAACATCGCGACGGTCTCGGCGCCCTCGCGAAGGATCGCCTTCTCCAGCTCGTTGGCCACCGTGACTCCGTACGTCGCCCGGTTGGCCGTCCCGGCACGATAGGGATACGGTGACGGAACATGGATGAATCCGGGAACGCGTGGCTCGAAGAGCGGCCAGTACCCCGCGATCCCTGTGGCGCTCATCGCGGCCAACGTCACGCCGTGGTATCCGAGCTCTCTGGAGATGACTTTCGTCTTGGCCGGCCGGCCACGAAGCTTCCAGTACGAGCGAGCCATCTTGATCGCGCTCTCGTTGGCTTCGGCGCCACCTGACGTGAAGAAGAAACGATTGATGGCCGGGTAGGTCAGCCGCGCCAGCCGCTCGGCCAGCTCGATCGCGCGCATGTTCGAGCTGCCACAGTAACCCGACGCATACGCCAGCGTCTCGAGCTGCTCGCCGGCGGCTTCGGCGAGCTCGCGGCGTCCATGACCGAGCACCACGTTCCACAGTCCTGCGAGGCCGTCGATGTACTCCTTGCCATCGGCGTCGACCAACAGGGCCCCGTGACCGCGGACCCACACGTGCCCCGCTCGATGTGCGTTCCGATCGTGGAGGGGATGAATGAGCGAGGCGGCATCCCGCGCAAGGAGATCGCTGAGTGGATTCATGTCATGGACAGAGTGCGCGTGAAATCCTACACCGGTCAACTCGTCAAGACGTAGGATAAGCGCACAACGGAGTACCACCATGTCGGACGACCGTGTTCGAGACACAGAGCAACCGGCAGAGCAGATCAATCTCGGCCGGCGCACGCTCCTGCATCGCGCGCTGGCGGCCGGAGGCATCCTTGGAATGGCTGCCGCGTCGCCGGTTCATGCCTTCGCTCGCCAACAACTCGGTGGCGGCACACGCATGGCTCCGCCCGGTAGCGCACTGAAGCTGGCTCAGTTCCTCAACAGGACGAGATACAGCGATCTGCCGCCGAAGGCCGTCGAACACGCGAAGATGATCATCGCCAGCACATTGGCCAGTGCCGCGGCAGGTTCCCTCATCGGCTCTGCCCGCATCCTTCGCGATCTGGCGAAAGAGCACGGTGGAAAGCCGGAGGCGACAATCTGGTTCGACGGGACGAAGCTTCCCGCTCACGAGGTCGCGCGCGTCAATGCCGTGCTCAGCGACGCGGCGGCGTCGGACGATAGCGACATCCGCAACACCGCTCACGAAGGCACGACCCTCGCCTCGTCTGGCCTGGCCATCGCGGAGCATACCGGGGCCACCGGCCGGGACGTGCTTCTGGCGATGGTGATCGGCTACGAGGCCGCCGGCCGGATTGGTGAAGCCCGTCGCGGCGGCCGCGCCGGTGTGCACGCCTCACAGATCGTCGCGTTCGGTGGAGCAGTCGCTGCGGCGAAGCTTCTCACACTGACCGATGAGCAGATGGCACACGCCTTGGGAATTACCGCCATCTCGATGGGCGGTCTCGCTACGGGCACGGATAGTTGGGCGCGGGAGTACATGGGCGCCAACGCGGCGCTCTGCGCTGTCAACGCTGCCCTGGCTGCCGGACGTGGATACACCGTGAACGAGGACATGCTCGAAGGGCCGGGCGGCTTTGTGGAGGTTTTTGGCGGCGGCAGGCAAGCCGTTGAGAGCCTCACCGCTGATCTCGGACAAGACTGGGACATCGTTGACTTCTACGCGGTCAAGCTCTGGCCGGGTGCCCACCCGCTTTCTGGCACGGTTGAAGCTGCGGTCAACGCCGCGCGTCAGGCGAACGTACCGCCAGAGGAAGTGGCGAAGATACTCGTTGCTGGTCCGAACCGGGCAACCGTCGGCGGGAGCCGGCGCCCAAAGGACTTGGCCGAGGCGATACACAGCCTGCCGTATTTCGTCGCTTCGGCCGTTGCCGACAAGGATTTCACGTGGGTTCATGCCACGCAGGCGAAGATCTTCAACCCGGTCGTGACACGGCTCATGGACCTGGTTGAAGTGGATCCCGCGCCACAGGCGGTCACTTACAAGTGGAGCTGGGGCGGAACGGCGACGATCGTCACCAGGTCGGGCGCCAGGTTTACCAGCACGGTCGATGCGCCTCGTGGGTCCGCACCGCGCGGCATCGCGTGGAGCGACGTCGATGCCAAGTACCGTGCGCTCATGCCCGACTCGACGCTGCCGGCAACGCGCATCGAGGAGAGCTTGAGCGTCATTCATGGCTTCGAGAAGGTGAAGAACGTGGCGGAGCTGATTCGTCTGCTCAGTCCGACGAGCTGACACGTCCGCGCTGTCGGCAAGGGACCGATGAGTCGTTTGAGCCTGCGAGCCCGCCTGCCTCAGATCCCGCAATCAAATCGTAGACACTGCGCCGTCACCCGTTACTGTCTGGCTCCGCCGTCGCCACGCCGCCCTTTTCCGACGGACTTCGTATGAATCCCAGCCCGCAAGAATGCACGCGCTGACGTGCACCCAAGCGCTGCGAAGGGTGGACTTCGCGAGAGCCCTTGCCATGGTGGAGGCGGCTCTGTTACCGACAATGTTGCTGGATTCGCACCCTATTTCGGTCGCGCGAGTTTTCCTGTCTTCGCGTCGATGGCGGAGAGATACCCTTGGTCCACTTTGTCCGTGCCGAAGTAGGTGCTCGTCGCTGAGATCGAGAAGACTTTTCCCCCATCGATCAGGTGCGCTGACCCCAGTCCCTTCGTTGACCACAGCTGCTTGCCCGCGGCCGCATCAAGGGCGTAGAGAGTCTCTCCGCCCCCATAGACGACTCCTTCGCTGATCATCGCAATATCGAAGGAATCGCCGACAAACCTGGACCACCTTTCCTGTCCCGTGGATAGGTCAAGGGCGTGAAGCGTGTCTCCCGGACGCCCCCAGCGCATCATGCGTGGCGTCTTGTGGGTCACGACGTAGAGGTGGCGTTCGTCTGCCCTGAGCCCGTGGGAGATCTCATCCGAGCTGAACGTCCAGAGCTGTCGACCACTTTCTAGTTCCAAAGCGGACAGACTTTTGTCTGTGCGGAAATAGATCGTGTTGCCGGCGACCAACAGATCCAGGCGGGCGAATTCCTGTGCCGCGCCGAACTTCCACTTGACCTGCCCGTCGGCCGCGTCGATTGCGTATAGCGTTGCGCTGTCGGAGCTGGGGCCGGAAGTGGAGTCTTCGACTGCAAAGAACACGAAGCCATTGGCCGTAACCGGCTCCGTAACGAACCCACCGTCGACGCTGGTGACCCACCGGGCTTTACCTGACGACGCGTCGACGGCATAGAGGAAGCTCTTCCTAGGCTTGCTGCGCGGATCGCCGAACGGCCACGCCGTCAAGAACAGGACCCCATCGCCGAGTACCGGCCCTGACGGCACGCGCTTTCCAACGCCTTTGGCAGAGAGCCCCTGCAACGTCTCAAACACCCATTGTCGCTTGCCGGTGAGCGTATCCACGGCATGGAGGCCCTCGTCAGTCACGAAATACGCACTACCGTTCTTCACGACCGCAGCCGGCCAAGGGGCAGTCAGGTTGTTGTTGGCTGCCATCCCGCCGCCAGCCTCATACGACCATCTCATCTTCCCGGTTGAGGCATCGATGGCATAGAACGAGCGATCGCCGGAGCCGATGAAGACGGTCCCGTTCGCGACAGCTGGTGCCATGTCCACTCTTCTTCGTCCCTCTCTCCGTAGCGTGTCCCCGAGATTCACAGCGGTCTCGAGCGCGGTGCTGCCAGGAGGCGCGATGATCACCTGGGTCCAGGAGGTCGCGGGCGAGAGTCTTTCCCCAGTCTGAAAGCGCCACTTGATGTCGCCAGTCGCAGGGTTCACGGCGTACACCGCACCATCAGCTGATCCCACGTAGAGAACGCCATCGGCAATTACGGGACTCGAACCACTCCCGTCGAACTTGACTCTCCACCCGGTTGTGGCCGGTCGGGAGGTAGGCGCTTGAGCCTCCAGTTGAGGGGCTCCGATGGCCACAAGAATTGCAGTCACGAGCAGTCGCCTTTGCGCTTTGGTCATATGCGATCTCCTCTTCCCGACCGGTGAAGGTTGTCAGCCCGCCTTCCGAAGAGATTACTCCTGCCTGGTCGCCGAGTGTCTATCGATACCGGTAGACTTGGTAGTGTGGGGCGGCAACGCGACTCCTGTCGAGCCATTCGCCACAACCACGCCGAGCCCGAGGTGACGGCCACGCTCCCGGCAAGTGATGGGCATCAGCCGTGCGACTCTCTGAACGGGACACATCGCCACTTCACAGACGCTGTCAGCTCGGTCCGGACCGAGTGGTGAGCCAGTCGGCACACCAGGGGCGCTCCCGCACGATCCTTGGATCCCCAGCGCCGAACCATTGCTCTGATTCGTACTGGTTGTGGGCTCGACATCGCAGCTGAATGTTCTCGGCGGTGGCGGTCCCTCCCTCCGCAAACGGCACGACGTGATGACACTCGAGAAAGCCACGCTCCGTGCATCGACCTCGCGTACCCACAAACGCGCACTGACCGTTGTCTCGTTCCCAGACGGCACGTCGTACTGTTGCCGGGATGTGCCGTGATCCGGCTGTCGCGCCACGCGGTTGGCGTGGTCGCGACACCTGAGCCAGTTTCGTCCGTTCAAGATGTTCCAGCAGCATCGTCAACGCGCGCTCGAAGACGATCCCCGCATCGCCGTTTGGAAATCGATCTCTCGCTTGCTCTTGTGCCGTGAGATATCGATAAGGTGTTGATGATTGTCCAGCGTGAGATGCGGTGCCAGCAAGCCGATTGCCGTGAGCGTCATGTCGCCCGCTTCGAGCCGCTCGAGCAGGACTGGATACCTACGCGCCGCGCGAGCGGCCTCGATCCGGCCATAGGCCGCATGCTCGGACAGGTGCAGCGCCTGAGTGCAATAGGTGAACAGCGATGAACACCCTTTGCCGAGATACAGGCGGCGTGCATCGAGCTCGGCGAGGGAGGCAACAAGGCGCGCGGTCGGGCCGCGCTCACCCGCCGCGAGATGGTGAACTGCCGCGATGAGATCACGATCGGAAAGCTCACTGAATGGGAGAGGAGGAGTCGTCATTTCAGGTGTATACCACGCGATTTTTCGAGGCTGTGACATTGGCCACGCGCGACGATCTCACCCGAGGTCGACGTTCGCGCTGACCAACGGTGGCAGCGCTTCGCAGACGCGTAGGTACGGCTGGGGCGCGCTATCTGTCGCGGAACGGCTGATCGCTCGCGTCGGCCACTCGTAAACCTGTCAAGTGTTTTCTCTTCTCTAACAGCCCAGAAACCGGAGTGTCCGGCAGAGTGACGACGGACGTCGGAAGTGCGACTCCCATACGAGCACGACTCCGCGACGTGCGCGTCAGCTCAACATAGTCTTGTCGCTCGCTCGATAGCCGTCGCCTTTGGGAGGCGGGCCGGGGCATCTGTCTCGGACGTCGGTCAGCCGAGCACCGCTCTGGCTGCCGACGCCAGGATCTCGGCGATGCGATCGAGCAGATCGTCAGCCGTCACGAAAGGCGGCGCCAGCACGAAGACATCACCACGAACACGACTGAACAGACCGCGCGCCTGGCCTACCGCGCCGGCGGAGCTGGCGAGACTGGCTGGTTAGTCGCCCCAGGATTGGGACCGGCCTGCGCGCGAAACAGCCGTCGCGTCCTGATGCGCCAGCCCTCTGCAGTCCTCTGATACACATCCTCGTAGTGCCCACCCAGGAATATGGTGCCGGGTATGCCTTTCGCCCTCGCCTCCGGTTCAGGCATGTCCGCGACGACGAGATACTGCTTGCCAATCGCCTGCCCGGCAAACGGCTCGATGACGTGATTGGTCAGATAGTGGCGGACGTACTGCGGCCCCTGCGGCTGTTCCCTGCCCAGCGCGGCCAGTTGCGCATGACCGGTCGACTGGCCAAAGGTCGCGTCTTGTGTGTACAACCCGGCATACGCCTCACCGTTGTCCCTCGTCGCGTAGCCGTTGTCCAGGGCGTGCCCGTAGCTGGCAACCAGCCGCTCGATCTCGATGTAGTCCATCGCACTCAGACCGCCAGGCACGGCCGGCCTCGTGTCTGTCGGATCCGGCGTAACGCGGTGCATCTTCAACGTTCCAGTGCGCTCCGAATCGGGACCAGACTTGGACGGCACGAGTTTCCGATACCGGAAACGCCAGCCTTCTGGTGTCTTCGTATAGACGTCCTCGTAATGGCCGCCCACCGTGTCAAGGCTTCCGCGCTTCCGACCCACGAGATCCCACTGATTCGGATTCGGCCCTACCGGCGGGATGTTCTCATCGTGACTGATGTTGATGAGGTACTGCCGCCCCACTGCGCCGTCGGCAGTGGGCTCGATGATGTGGTTCATGATGTAGTGGTTGACGTGCAACGGGCCTTTCGTCGCACCGCGGGCGAGCGTCGCCAACTGGTCACGTCCCTGTACCCGGCCGCGCGAGTTGCTGTCAAAGACGCCGTCGGGTGAAAACAGATCGGCGTAGTCGTATCCGTTCCGCGAGCCCGTATCCAACGCAAAGGCGTAGCGGTTCACGAGTTGCTTGATCTGGATGTAGTCCATGGCCGTGAGCGCCATGACACCCGTCGAACCTCCGGTCCTCGGCTGCTGCGCCTTTACCGCTCCCAGCGCAACGAGGCCGACGCTTAGACCTATCGCAAGAATCGTGTTGCGCATCGTGAGCTCTCAGCGCGATGACGGCGGCAGTTTCGCCGTCGGCGGAGGCACGCCGATCTTGGCCGGGTGGAACTGCCGGGACTTGAATCGCCATCCTGCGGGCGTCTTCACGTACTCATCGTCGTAGCGGCCGCCGTGCACCACGCTGCTGGGCTTTCCCCCTTCGGACACGTCGATGGCTGAGAGGTACTGACCGCCACGCGCACCTCGCGGCGTCGGGTAGATGATCACGTTCGTCAGATAGTGACGCGTGAACGAGGGGCCGCCTCTGTCCTTCTGCGTGGTTCGCGCCAGCTCCGCCAGCGCTTCGCGGCCCTTCGTGCTGCCAAACACGCCGTCGAGCGTAAAGAGATCCGCGTACGCGTATCCGTTGTCGGCGTGGGTATCCACCGCGTAGCTGTAGCGGGCAACCAACTGCTGGATCTCGACGTAGTCCCCGGCGGTGAGCGTCCCCCCAGTGACCTTCTGCTGTGCCCGCGCGAGCGAGGCGGCACCGATGCCGATCACCACTGCCGTCACCATGGTCAGCGAGACGCTTGCACTCATGTTCCTCACAACGCCTCCCGTTTCTCTTGACTCTTGCCGGTAGTGGTCAGGCACCGGGCCGTCCATCCTATCGCAACCGCTTCCCGGCGGCGGACCATTGCCACTGGAGCGCTACCTGCTGAAGAATGCTGGTATGAACATGGGCGCGATAGAGGAGCGGCATACTCGGCTCGAGCTCGAGCTCATGGAGGAGCGAGCCGCGACGCTGCGTCGAATCAGTCGAACGCTCGAATCACTCATCGAAGAGCTGAGGACATTGCAGCAGCGCATTGGCAAAGTCCACTGGTCCAGCCCGTCGCCGGACGTCGCGCGGTATCGCGAGCTCCGCAGGCGGGCGGTGCAATATCGCTGGTATCTCGAGGTGCAACGTGAGGCGCTCGGTCTCCACCACCACAGCGTGCTCGACGATTTCTACAGGGTTCCCAATCCGTTTTGAGAAGAAACATCCCTGCACTCTGAACGTTTTTGTGCCAGAAGCTGTATATTACCTACACTTCGACTATGAGGGCACACCTTGGTGAGTTCGAGCTTCTTCTGCTCTTGGCGCTTCTGCAGGCCAAGGACGAGGTGTACGGCGTCCAGATTCGAGCGGTAATTGAGGAGCGCACCGGACGTACGGTCTCTCCCGGCGCTGTTTACACCGCACTCGATCGCCTCGAGCGCCGCAAGCTCGTGTCGTCACGTCTTGGCGAGCCAACCGAGCAGCGCGGGGGCAAGCGCAAACGCTATTACCGCATCGAATCCGCGGGCGCGACACTGCTGCGGCAGTCGCAGCAAGCGCTCGCCCGGATGGCAGGTGTTGTAAGCCCGGAGCTCGAAGCCTCATGAGCGCGAGGCCGCCGCGATTCGCCGTGCTCCTGATGCATGTGCTGCTCCCACATGCGCTGCGGGACGTGATCTGCGGCGACCTCGAAGAGGAATGGAACGCGTCGCTGCATCCCTCGCGATTGCGTTTCTGGAATCTCGCCCTGCGATCGATCGTCGCATGCGGCATCGATCGGCTTCGCCGCGACGCGTATCGGCGCGCGACCAACAATCCGCCACGAAGAGGAGACAGTGCCGTGCAATCCCTGCTGCAGGACGTGCGATACGGATGTCGATTGATGTGGAGGAGCCCGGGATTCACGCTCGCCGCCGTCGCGACACTCGCCCTCGGGATCGGTGCGAACTCGGCCATCTTCGGCATGCTCAACGTCCTCTCGCTGAAGCCCCTTCCGTATCACGATCCTGCGCGCGTCGCCTTCGTCCTGGGTTGGGACGTCGACGAAGGCGAGATGCGCTTCAATCTTCGACAGGCGGACTTCGTCGATCTGCAGCGCCAGGCCAGGTCTCTCGAGTCGCTGGCGGCATATTGGTATCTCAGCGCCAACCTCACCGACGGAGACATGCCCGAGCGCGTGCAGGCGTACCGAATTACTCCGAATACGTTCTCGCTGCTGGGTGTGTCCGCAGCGCTGGGGCGCGTATTTGCCGACGGGGACCAGGAAGCCGACGTCGCAGTAATCAGCCACGGCCTGTGGCAGCGCCGTTTTGGTGGCGATCCGTCGATCGTTGGCCGGCGGCTCGTTGTCAACGGCCAGCCACACGTTATCGTCGGCGTGATGCCACAGCGCTTCGAGTTCCCGGTGTTCAACTTCAAGGGCGATATGTGGATGCCCGGGCACCTGCGAGATTCAGCGCGCGGCCAGGCCGCTGCAACCGACGGGGCCATGGTCATCGGACGACTCCGTGCGGGAGTGTCGTATCGGCAGGCGCAATCGGAGCTCGATGTCCTGATGCAGAGGTTCGCACGCGAGTATCCCGCCACGAACCGCGGCTTCGGTGCACGTCTCATTGAGATGGGAAGGCTGGACGAAGAACAGACAGGGCCGGCCATTCCGATCATGCTCGTCACCGTCGCGATGGTGCTGGTCCTGGCATGCGCGAATGTCGCGAATCTCCTGTTGGCGCGCGGAGTGTCACGTCACCGGGAGCTCGCCGTACGTGCGGCGATGGGTGCCAGCCGCATGCGCATCGGGCGTCAGCTGCTCATCGAAGCCATGCTGCTGGCGCTCGCGGGTGGAGCGGCGGGCAGCTTGCTGGCGATGCTCGTGCTCAGCGGGTTGCGCGCGTCTCTCCCAGATCTCCTGCTGACGACCCAACCCTACGTCGAAGAAATCGGCGTTGATGGCACGACGTTCGGTTACACGCTGATCATCTCGATTCTGACCGCCGCGGTATTCGGGCTCCTCCCGGCGTGGCGCGCGTCGCACGAGCAGCTTCAGGACGGCCTCAGAGAATCGGCGTCAACCGGAGGAAGTCTCGGTACCCGTCGGCTTCGCACGGGGCTGGTCGTCGCGGAGGTCACGCTGTCGACGCTGCTGCTGATCGGCGCCGGCTTGCTGGTCCGCAGTTACAGCGGAGTGCAGCGCGTCAACCCTGGCTTCGATCCAGCGGGCGTGCTGACGATGACGATGACGCTGCCGGAGGAGAAGTACCCGGAGACATATCAGCGCCTGCAGTTCTACGACGAGGCGATCGACCGGCTCGAACGCCTGAGTGGCGTGCGCTCCGCTGGATTCGTCAACGTGCTGCCGTTCAGTACCTATGATGGCGGCACGCGATTGACGGTTGACGGGGCTCCGATGCCTGAACCGGGGCGCGAGCCCTCGGCATCGTATCGGATCGCCAGCCCGGACTATCACGCCACCATGCGGATCCCGCTCGTTGAAGGCCGGCTCTTCGACGATCGCGACAATGCGGAAGGGCAGCCTGTCGCTCTGGTCAATCAGACGCTGGCGCGCCGGTATCTCGGCGGACCGTCAGCGGTCGGTCGCCGCGTGCGGCTCGGGAGTGCCGCGGATGCGCCGTGGCTGACGATCGTTGGCGTGATCGGGAGCGTGCACCATTCGGCGCTCACCGATAGTCCTGATCCGGAAGTGTATGTGCCGATGGCGCAGGCGCCGCAGGCCATGATGATGCTCGCGATTCGGAGTGACACGCGTCCCGAAGATCTCAGCAGGACAGTCCGCGCAGAAATCCAGGCAATTGATCCGGCACAGCCCGTGTATCACGTCAAGACGCTCGAGGCGCTCGTGGACGAATCGATGTTGGTTCGCAGCACATCGGCGGCCGTGATGACGCTGTTCAGCGCGCTTGCACTGGTACTCGCGGCGGTCGGCATCTACGGAGTTGTCGCGTACGGTGTGAGCCAGCAGAGACGCGAGTTCGGCGTGCGGCTCGCACTCGGCGCGACGCCGCGCGACCTGCTGCGGCTCGTCTTTCGTAATGGAATGCTGATGGTGGGGGCCGGAATGGTGTTCGGTGTGGCAGGCGCGCTGAGCCTGTCGCGCCTGATGGCGACTGCGCTCTTCGGCGTCAGCCCGGCGGATCCACTCACCTATTCGTCGGTTCTCGGTCTCATCGCCGTCACCAGCCTGATCGCGTGCGGCGTTCCTGCGTGGCGCGCATCGACAACGCAACCGGCGGGCGCACTGCGGTCCGACTGACACTGGTCCCACGTATCACGTTGATCTCTTCTTCACCGGCACCGGAACACCGGCAATCTTCACCGCTACCGAAAAGAGCGTGCTTCGAGTGGTGAAGTAGAGCGTCTTCCAGTCGTCGCCGCCGAACGCGACGTTGGTTGTCGCAGGTTGGCCATGGACGATGCGCCCGAGCTTCTTGCCCTTCGGGTCGATGATGAACAGGCCGCCACTGCCACCGCTGTACACGTTGCCCGCGGTGTCCACTTTGATGCCATCGGGCACGCCAGGCTCGGTGCCGTTCAGGTCGACGAACACCCGACTGGTCTCCTTGCCGATCGTCCCGTTCGGCTGCATGTCGTAGGCGCGCACGTGGCGGCGCCGCGTATCGGCGACATAGAGAATGCTCTCGTCGGGCGAGAACGCCAGACCATTGGGCCTGACCATGTCATCGATGATGAGCGACATCGAGCCGAGATCGGGTGACACACGATAGACACCCGAGAGCGTCACGTCCCACTGCTCGGGAGCGGCATTCCCGCCGGGGTCGGTGAAATAGATCGAGCCGTCGGACTTCACGATCACATCGTTCGGCCGCAGCAGACGTTTCCCCTGGAAGCTGTTGGCGATGACCGTGAGGCTGCCATCGGGCTCGTAGCGGGTCACACGTCTGGTGAGGTGTTCGGCGGAGACGAGACGGCCCTGCAGATCACGCGTCAGGCCATTGGCTTGGTTGGTCTTCTCCATCGCGACAACGGCACTCTGACCGGGCGTGTATTTCATTCGGCGCGCGGTGTGAATGTCGTTGAAGAGGAGGTAGCGGCCTTCCGCCCACCACAGCGGCCCTTCGGCGGGACCGATCTCACCGCCATAGCCGGTGGCGAGCTCGCGGATCGGCTCGCTCGTGCCGATGACCCGGTCGAGCTCCGGCGCCATCGACTCGATCCTTCTCGCGGACTGAGCCCGGACCTCGCGGATGCCTGTCAGCGCCAGCGCACCGACCGCGCCGGCCATTCTCAGCAGCTCACGACGTGAAAGGAAGTCGCTCATGGGCGACAGGATACTGCAACTCCCAGCTCCCAAATCCCAACACGTATCAGCTTAACGGTGCTGCTGACGGCGACCCGTCGTCAGAAGTGCGTCAATCTGGCGAGCCCAGACGCAATCGGGTTGACTGGCGATGAGGGGGTCAGCGCCGCAGGGTGCGTACCGGGCCCGAACCTGCGGGCGCCGCGGCCGGGAAATCGTCCTTGCTCCTGACCTTCCGATCCCCCCATCGACTAAGAGCGGGCTCGACGCGACATGTGCCTCCGGCTCAAATTGTCCGAGCGGTCTCGAACAACTCGAACGCATGGACGGAAGTCGATGGGATGAATCGCGGCGAACGATTTCCAGGATCCTCGAGTCGGCCTTGCGCACGCAGGTCCCGGCCCGATACGCCCCCTGCGACGCCCCACCAGGTCGCCGGCCGGTTGACCCATCGACACACGGGCCGGGGGAAATGTGCTGCGGCAGCGAACCTTGCGAGCGGCGCGTCGCACGCGCCAGATGGGAAAATACTTCGAAGGGGAGACTGCCGGCCAGGTCACGGATCTCCACCCCACCGCGCAAGCGTGCGCGGCGGGGGCCCCGGACCTGGCCGGATCGCATCCCCTCATCCCGGAGAAGTGTTTTCCCGCGCCGTCGAGCGGTTCGCAGAGCAGCACGTTTCCCACGGCCCGTGTGTCGGGTGTCGAGACAACTCGAGCGACTGCGCCGAGCAGAATACCCGCCAACCACCGATCTCCCGACTTCCAATTCCCAACTACAACGGCCGGCGTTTTCACTACAATCCCTCGAAGCGAGGAAGGGAGACGTCAATGGGTTCTCACCACCATTCCGATCGTCGGCAATTTCTGACCGAAAGCGCCGCGTTGGCGAGTCTGGCCGTGGGGGCGGTCCAGTCGGTCGGTGCTCAGACACCACCGTCAGAGGCACGGCTGAAGGACAACCTGGCCTACGGACAACCCTCGCGGTTCGACAGCACGGTGCGCAAGGCCCTCGGCGCCGGCACGGCGATCACCGATACCGCGTTGACGACGCCGCTTCAGGATCTGGACGGGATCATCACGCCATCCGGCCTGCACTTCCTGATGGACCACGTCCAGGGCATTCCGGAAATTGATCCGCAGCAACACCGGCTGCTGATGCACGGCATGGTCGATCGACCCCTGACCTTCACGATGGACGAACTGAGACGCTTCCCCTCCGTCTCGAAGATCCATTTCCTCGAATGCAACGCGAACAGCCGCCCGCTTCGCGGCCCCAACGGTGACTCGGTCCAGTTGGTGCACGGACGAACCAGCTGCAGCGAGTGGACCGGCGTGTGGCTGTCGGTCCTGCTCAAAGAGTGCGGCGTGAAGAACGGCGCGAGCTGGGTGGTCGCCGAAGGATCGGACGCCAACAAGTACACGATGAGCATCCCGCTGGCCAAGTGCATGGACGACACGCTGGTGGCATACGCGCAGAACGGCGAGCCGGTGCGCCCGCACAACGGATATCCGCTCCGACTCATCGTCCCGGGCTGGGAGGCCATTCGTGCCGTGAAGTGGCTGAGCCGCATCGCCGTCGGGGACCGCCCCGCGATGGCATGGCACGAAGCCGGCAACAACGCCGACACGAGACCCGATGGCAAGGCGCTCGGTTTCAGGTTCGCACTGGGTCCAAAATCGATCATCACTCGCCCGTCCGGAGGACAGCGCCTGCCCGGCCGGGGGTTCTACGAGATCACCGGTCTCGCCTGGACCGGTGGAGGCGCAGTGCGGAGAGTCGATGTGTCGGTCGATGGCGGTCGGACCTACAAGGAAGCACAACTTCAGCAGCCGGTGCATCGATACGCGCACACACGGTTTCGCTTCGCGTGGGAGTGGAACGGCGACGAGGTTGTGCTGCAGTCGCGCTGCACCGATGAACAGGGCGAGGTGCAGCCGACCATCGCCGAGGCGGCACAGATACTCGGCGTGACGCCGGAGTATTTCTTACAGGCCGATCACTTCAACGGCATTCAGCCGTGGAAAATCAACCGGGATGGGAGCATCCAGAATGCGCTGTTGTAGCCTGCTCACCGCGACGATCGTCGCCCTCGCCTCGGTCCTGACCGTGAGCGCCCAGCGTGGAACGAGCGCCCCGATCTGGTTCGAAGGGGCGCGGCTCGTCGTCGGGGATGGCAGCACTGTCGAGAGCTCCGCGTTCATCGTGGAGGGTGACGCCTTCACGTGGGTCGGCAGGCAGGGTCAACGTCAGCCGCCGCAGGGCGCCACTCGTGTGGATCTGTCGGGCAAGACGGTGATGCCCTCGCTGATCGATGGTCACAACCATATCGGGCTGGTGAACGAAAAGGACGGGAGCAACAGCAAGGCGAATTACCGGCGCGAGAACCTCGTCGACCAGCTGGAGCGGTACGCGTACTACGGCGTCGCGGCGGCATTGAGCATGGGACTCGAGGCCGATCAGGAATTGGCGTACGAGCTCCGTGACCAGGTGATCCCGAATGCCGCCCGCTTCCTGACCGTCGGGAAAGGGATCGCCGCCACTCCGATCGGCGGTCCGACCGGCGAGCCGCGCCTGGGAATTCCGCACGGCGCGCGAACGGGAACGGAGGGCCGGGATCACGTCAGGGAACTGCACGCGCGCGGCGTGCACTTCGTGAAAATCTGGGTGGACGATCGCAATGGCGATGCTCCGAAGCTCCAGCCTGGCGTCTATCGCGCCATCATCGCCGAAGCGCATGCCAATGGCATGGAGGTGCTGGCCCATCTCAGTCGAACGTCAGGGCTGGCCGATGCCAAGGATCTCTTGCAGGCAGGCGTGGACGGGTTCGTGCATCTGGTTCGCGATCGGGACGTAGACAGCGAGTATCTGGCCGCGGTGAAGACACACCCGAAAGTGTGGTCGGGCCCGAATATCCCGGTTCCGGCGACGCGGGACACGATCGAATCCCTGGCTGAGACGCTGCCGGCCACCCAGATCGCGAGCATGCGCGCCCAGCTTGCGCAACGGGAGGCCAAAGGAAACCCGCCGAATGAGCTCTTCGAACTGCACTGCCGCAACCTGCGCAAGATCCACGACGCGGGGATGGCGATCGGTATGGGGACCGACGGAACCGGCGACGGCTTCGGCGCCCACGAGCAGATCGAGGCCTACACCCGTTGCGGCATGACGGCGATGGAGGCCATCGTCGCCGGGACGGGAACCAACGCGAAGATTCTCCACCTGGATCGGATGGGGATCGTTGCGGCTGGGAAAGAGGCCAGCTTCAACGTCCTGGATGCGAGTCCCGTGGAGAGCATCACGAACACGCGCCGTATCTCCAAGGTCTACTCGAGAGGCAAGGAGCTCGATCGGCAAGCTCTCAAGGCCAGGTTCATGACCGCGAAACACTGACATGCGATCTTCTCAGCTGCTCGCAGCGACAATCGTGCTCGTCGCCTCTGTGACCGCACTCGCACAGGGACCGGTTTACCGTTTCGGAACGACGCCGAGCGCAGAGGAGATCAAGGCCCGCGACACCGCCGTCTCCCCTGGAGGGAAAGAACTGCCCCCCGGGCGCGGCACAGTCAAAGAGGGCGCGACCGTGTACGCGCAGAAGTGCCTGTCGTGTCACGGGCCGAACGGTACCGGAACGAGATTGCATCGCGGCCTCATACCGCTTGGCAATGCGAAGCCAATCAAGATCGAAGGGAGCCTGGTGCCGTACGCGACGACGGTGTGGGACTTCATCAACCGGGCAATGCCGTCGACCAGACCCGGGTCGCTCACGCCCGACGAAGTCTACGCGGCGACCGCCTTCGTGCTCTTTCTCAACGGGGTCATCGAGGAGAACGACGTCCTCGATGCGACGACGCTGCCTCGAGTCCGGATGCCCAACCGCGACCGTTTTGTCGCGGTCGAACTCGACTGGAAACCCGGGCAGCGACGGCCGCTCGGACACTACCCCTGAGCGAGGATGCGCCGCATGCGACACTTGTGCACCGCCCTGCTGGTGGCTTCGTGCCTGCTCCTGCCCACAACGGGTGCGCAGGAATCCGCCGAGCACCTCAACCCCGTTGTCGCGAAGCTCGCCGCTGGCAAGACGGTCTACGGCCTGATCAACAGATAATCGCCGGACATATGCGCGCAGCGAATCGTGGAGGCGGAATGACCACGCGGATGTGGTGGCGGACGACTGCCCTGCTGCTGGCGGTCGCGGCTGCCGTAGCGCTCAACCTTCGTGCCGCCGCTCAGGGCGCGCGGCCACCGGACATCGCCGGCGAGTGGCGGCTCGACAGCGCCGAGGATCCGGGGCAGCCGCCCCTGGCCGACTATCTCGGGCTGGCGCTCAACGAGGCCGGCCGGATGCGTGCCGACACGACGCCCGAGTCGATCTGGGGCACTCCGGAATACCAATGCCGTCCCCACTCGGCGCCACACCAGTGGCGAGGTGTGGGCGGTGCGCGCATCCTCAAGGATCTGGACCCGATCTCCCGCGAGATCGTCGGCTACCGCCTCCAGTTCATGCGCTCCCTCGACCGGCCGATCTTCGTTGACGGCCGCCCGCATCCGCCGGCGTGGGCGCCCCATACCTGGAGCGGCTTTTCTACGGGTGAGTGGATCGGCCACACACTGAAGGTCACGACGACGCACCTGAAGGACGGCTACTTGAAGCGCGGCGGACCGCAGACCTCCGACATGCTGACCATGACGGAGTTCATCACTCGCCACGACGATACGCTCGCCATCCTCCAGGTGGTGGACGACCCCATCTATCTGGACGAGCCGTACGTGCTGTCGATCACCTATACCTACGACCCGAACGCGGGCCCGGCCACCGAGAACTGCAGCGGGTCGGCGTTCGCGGAGAATGGCGGCCGCGATCGGCACTGGGTGCCGCATTTCCTCCCGGGTCAGAACAGCGGCATCGGCGAGTTCCTGAAGACGCAGACGTGGATTCCGCTCGAGCCGGTGCGCGGCGGCGTCAAGACCATCTATCCGGAATATCGAGGGGTCATGAACGGCGCCGGCACGGTCAACACCCTCACGGTGCCGGTGTCGAAGTCGGCCAACGACGTCGCGAAACGCATCGCCGATCAGAGCCCGCGTGATGGACAGGTGCACGTGATGCCGGTGCAGGGCAACGTCTACATGCTGATCGCCGACGGCACGAACATCACGGCATCGGTCGGCAGGGACGGCATCGCCGTCGTGAACACTGGCTCGGGACAGATGACGGACAAGGTGCTGGCGGCACTCAACGATCTTTCCCGAATGGCAGTGAGCCCACCCACGACGAACAACTGCTTCGGCGCCAACTGTCCGGGCATGCCGAGCTGGTCGAGCCCGTACTTCAACACCGTGGTTGCGTCGCCGCGTCCGGCGCGCGCGATCCGCTACATCATCAACACCAGCGCGGCGCCGGAGCACGTGGCCGGCAACGAGAAGCTGGCGGCCTCGGCCAACTTCCGGCGCGCCGGCGGCGCGGCTGGATTCGGCGGCGCGACCCGCGACGTGGGCACGGCAGCAACCATCGTCGCCCACGAAGGCGTGCTCACCGCGCTCAGCACGCCGGGAGACAAGACGCCGGCGGCTCCCGAAGCGGCATGGCCGGTTGACACGTTCTTCGACGAGTTCCACAAGCTGTCCGAGTACGTGAACGGCGAGCCGGTCATTCTCTATCACGCGAAGGGCGCCAACACGGACGCCGACAGCTTCGTGTTCTTCCGCCACTCGGAAGTCATCGCCGCCGGGAAGCTGTTCTCGACGATGAGCTACCCGCTCATCGACACCGCCAAGGGCGGCACGATCCAGGGCGTGATCGACGGCCTCAACCACATCCTCGATCTATCGGTCGCCGAGTACCGATCGCAGGGCGGCACATGGATTGTGCCGGGCCGTGGACGCCTGTCGGACACCGCCGACGTCGCCTCCTATCGCAACATGCTGGTGATGATTCGCGATCGTGTCCGCGAGCTGAAGACCAAGGGGATGACGCTCGATCAGGTCCGCGCGGCGCGCCCGACGCTCGACTTCGACGGACGGTACGGCGCCACGACCGGCGCCTGGACGACGAGCATGTTCATCGAGGCTGTCTACAAGACTCTGGAGGAGAAGAAGTGATGCGCAGGCTCTCTCTGATGGCTGCCGCCGCCGTGGTTGACTGATGAAACGAATCCTTCTCCTGGCCGCACTCTGCATACTCGCCACATCAGCTGGGCTCGACGCGCAGCGCGGCGGTGGCCGTGGCCGCGCCGCTGGCCCGGCGCTCAGCCCCCGCCAGGCAGCTCCGATCGAGCTCGCCGGCTACTGGGTGTCGCCAATCATCGAGGACTGGAAATACCGGATGGTCACGCCGTCCAAGGGCGTCTTCGACGCCGTGCCGCTGAATGCCGAAGGCCGGAAGGTGGGAGAGAGCTGGGATCCGGTGAAGGATGAAGCGGCCGGCGAGCAGTGCCGAGCCTACGGTGCGGGCGGCATCATGCGGCTGCCCGGCCGCCTGCGCATCTCGTGGCAGGATGACACCACGCTGAAAGTGGAGACCGACACGGGCACGCAGACGCGGCTGCTTCGATTCGGCAACGCGCCGGCTCCCACCGAGGCCACCTTGCAGGGACACTCGGTGGCGCAGTGGAACATCGCCGCACGTAACCTCAAAGTCGTCACGACCAACCTGCGGCCTGGCTACGTGCGCAAGAACGGCGCTCCTTACAGCGAACGCGCCGTCGTCACGGAGTACTGGGACCTGAACGCGCTGCCGAACGGCGATCGCTGGCTGACGGTTATTTCCAAGGTCGAGGATCCGCAGTACTTCACCCGCACGTACACGACGAGCTCGGACTTCAAGAAGCTGCCGGACGCCGCAGGGTGGAACCCGACGGCCTGCTCCGCGCGATAGGCTCGCGCCGGCTAGGTCGCTACCTGGAATGAAAAAGGCAAGTCTGAAGACCCGCCTCTACGACGGTTGGGTTGAAGCGTTGTAGCGGCGGGTCTTTAGACCCGCCGGCGATTCTCAGAGGATGATACGCCCCGTGCTGTGGCCGATCTGCTCGACCTCTGCGTTCGCGAGGTCGGCAACGGCCAGCAGCAGATTCGCGGTCGGCGGTTTGTCCTCAACCGCGATGTGGCGATTGCCCTTCAGCCGGCCGTTCGCGCCGCCGACCAGCAGCACCGGCGGATTGTTGCGGTCGTGGGCATTGCCGTTGCCCATCCCGCTGCCGAAGTAGAGCACCGACCGATCGAGCAGCGTCCCGTCGCCGTCGGCCGTCGCCTGCAGCTTGCCCACGAACTCCGCCAGCTTGGTGACGTGGTAGGTCGTCAGCTTGGCGTACTTCGCGATCCCCTCGGCGGTGTCGCCGTGGTGCGACACCGGGTGGTGCGGCTCGGGGATGCCGATGTGCGCGTAGCTCCGGCCGCTGCCTTCGTGCGCCACCATGAACGTGAACACGCGCGAGATGTCAGCCTGGAAGGCCAGCAGCATCAGGTCGTAGGTCACGGTCAGATGGTCGTCGATGTTGTCGGGAATGCCGAGCGGCGCGATCGCGCCTTCCGGCGTGGACGCGGCGCGCGCTTCCATGCGGGCGATCTGCTGCTCGACGTCGCGGATGTTGGTCAGATACTCCTCGAGGATGGCGTTGTCGGCCGGGCCGAGATTCCGCCGCATGCGGCCCGTTTCGTCCGCCACCGAGTCGAGCAGGCTCTGCTTGCGCCGCATGTTGGCGAGCCGCTTGCGCGACGATCCGGTCTCCCCGAAGATGCGCTCGAACGTCACCCGCGGGTTCACCGCCACCGGCAGCGGGCTCTTGTCGTCGCGCCATGAGATGGCGTTGAAGAACACGCAGGGATACCCGTCGCACGCGCCGGCCGACGTCCCCATGTCCTCGGTGCCGACTTCCAGCGAACGCAGCGGCGTGTCTCCGGCCACCTTGTCGGCGATGAACTGATCGATCGACTTCTTCGACTGCACGACGAACTTCGCCTGTTCCGTGACCGGACCGATGCCGTTGAGCCACGCGGCGCTGGCGCCCATGTGCACCCCACCCATGTCCGGGTTGCCCTCGGGCGCTTTCATTCCGCTGATCGTCACCAGGTGACTTCGGTACGGCTCGAGTGGCTGCATGATCGGCTTGAAGTCGAACGTGCTGCCATTGGTCTCCGGATGCCACAGCTGCGGGTAGATCCCGTTCGGGATGTAGATCGCCCCGAAGCGGAACGGCCGCTTCGCTGTCTGCGCCGCGAGCGCGGGAATCATCGCGTCGAGAAACGGCAGCGCGAGCATCCCGCCCAGGGCACCGCGGAGAAACGTCCGGCGAGGCAGGTGCTTCTTCGTGACGAACATCGCTACTCCTTCCGCCTTCGCGGAGACGCTTCGGCGGGACGGGTGTCCGCCCGGGTCAAGGTCGGCGTACTCACAGTATCGGTCAACTTCGTCCGCATCTGAAACGGGGCGCTGCGAGCGATCCCCATCACGATCGATTGCATCGCGTAATTCTGCCTGGCGGCGTCGCTGACGATGCTCCGAACGACTGGCATGTCAGTGGGCTCCAGGCCGCGACCGAGCGCGTAGATCATCAGCTTCTGCGTGACGGTGCCCACGAACACGTCCGGCCTGGCCAGCAGCGCCTTCCGCAAGGCCACCGGTCCATCGACCTTCGTCCCATCGGCGAGCACGCCGGCCGCATCGATCGCGAGCCCGTCCCTGGTCGACGCCTGCCACTGTCCGACCGCATCGAAGTTCTCGAGCGCGAAGCCGACCGGATCGATGTTGCGATGGCAGGAACCGCAGACCGGGTTTGCGCGATGGCGTTCGAGCTGCTCGCGAACCGTCGACGGCCGATCCTTGTGCGCACTCTCCGCGAGATCCGGCACAACCGCCGGCGGCGGAAGCGGCGGCGTGTTCAGCAGGTTCGAGATGATGTACTTCCCGCGCAGGACGGGCGACGTCCGGTTGGCGACCGCGGTCATCGACAGGATGCTGCCCTGCCCCAGCAGGCCGCGCCGGTTCGGATCGGTGACCTGCACGCGCCGGAAGCGCGAGCCATAGACGCCGGGAATGCCGTAGTGGCGCGCGAGGCGCTCGTTGACGAAGGTGTAGTCGGCATCGAGCAATGTGAGTGCGGGCCGATTCTCGCGGACGACGCTCCCGAAGAGCAACTCGGTTTCGCGACGAAACGCCTGGCGGACGTTGTCGTCGAAGTCCGGGAACAGCAGCACGTCGGGCGTGACCTTGTCCAGATTGCGCAGCTGCAGCCACTGGCCGGTGAACGTGGTCATCAACGCATCGGCGCGCGAGTCGGCGATCATGCGCCGCACCTGCGCCTCGAGCACGCCCGCCGCGCGCAGCCGCCCGGCGATCGCCAGGTTCAGCAGTTCATCATCGGGGATGCTGCTCCAGAGGAAGAACGAGAGCCGGCTCGCCAGATCGAGGTCGGCGACGCGATGTGCTGCGCCCGCGGGAAGGGCGAGCGGATCCTGTTCGGAACGAAACAGGAACGCCGGACTGGTGAGAATCCTGGCAAGCGCGGTACGGATGCCGGCGTCGAAGTCCCCGCCTGCGGCCCGCTCTTCGCGGTAGAGCGCCAGCGGCGCCGCCATGTCGGCGTTCGTGAGTGGCCGCCGGAAGGCGCGACGCGCCACCGTGGACAGGATCCTGTCGGCGCAGGGCGATTCCTGCGCGGCTGATTTCGGCTTGCACACGAACAGCCGCCGCCGCGACTCGGACTCGCTGACGCCGGTGACTCCGTACGGTCCTTCGATGATCGCATTGCGCAGCCGGGGCATCCCCGACGGGTTGTGCGCTTCCTGTGTGGCGCGCAGCGACGGCTGCCATATGTTCTGTTCCTGCGTCGGCCGCTCGACAAAGGTGAAGCCGACGTCGTGGAGACCGGCGGTGACCGCGATGCGCGGCGACATCATCCGCTTGTCGAACTCTTCGCGAGGCACCGGTTTGTTTTCGAGAGCGGCATCGTGATCGGCTTTGCCGCCGATCGGCGCCGAGAAGACCCGCTTGCCATCGATCGTGACAACGAACAGATGCGGCGTCTCATGTCCCTCGACGCCCGCCAGCCCTTCGGCCACGGTCTTCAGCAGTCGTCCGGAGAACACGTACTCGCCGTCGGCCGGAAACGGATGACGAACGAGGATCCCGCCGCGCGTACCGAGTGGCAGCCCTTCGACGTGCTGGTTCTGGGTGACCACCGTGCTGATGGTGAAGGTCGCCGTTCCGGGCTCGGCACCGGCATCGCCGACGGCGAGCTCAGCGATCTTCAGGCCGGCAGAAAGATATCGCTCGAGCAGCAGCGGCGATGTGGTGAGCGCCGTCGCGACGTTGTCGAACCCGAAGTCGCCGCCGTCGCTCGGCAGCAGGTCGGCGACGTCGACGGTCACACCGAGCAGATCGCGAACCGCGTTCGCATACTCGGTGCGGTTCAAGCGGTGCAGCACGTATCGTCCCGGGTCGTTCTTCCGGGCGGCCGCGCGATCGAGGCTGGCGACGAGGGTGGATCTGAACCTGGTCAACTCCTCGTGTCCGGGCGTCGGCGACCCTTGCGGAGGCATGGCGCCCACACCGAGCTTCTTGACCACGCGCTCCCACGTGGCCGCGTCCGCACCCGGATCCGCGAGGTTGGCCGTATCGAGCTTGAGTGGCAGGCCGGCGGGCAGCGGGTTTCGCGTGTTGTGACAGCCGACGCAGTACTTCGTCACCATCGCCTGAAACTCGAGGGGAGTTTGTAGGGCCGGTTCCGCCTTCGCCGTTGGCTTCGGCGCGACAGGCCCTGGCGTCTGTGTCATCGTCGACACCGTCGCGGCGACGAACATCAGCGCGACCGAGAACACAACCTTCTTCACTGCTGTGCGCCCTCCGCGACAGTGGTCACAGGCGCCGGCGGCAGGCCCATCAGCTCACGCAGCAGCTTCGCGACGTCCTGCTGACTCGCGCCACGTCCACGACCCCGTCCGCCACCAGGAGGCCCGCCGCCGCGCGGGCCAGCGCCAGCGGCCTGCTTGCCTTCGGCGACGTCGAGCGCGGTGAAGCCCTCGGTGTTCTTCTGATTGAAGTCGGCCTTGGCGTTCGCCAACGCACGAATCATCTCGAGATTGCCCATCCGCGCCGCCTGATGCAGCAGCGTCGCGCCATCGGGACCCTTCGCGTTCGGGCTCGCACCCGATGCGAGCAACAGCGCCAACGCGTCTTCGGGCTTTCGGCTCCCCGGCTCGCGATACGGCGCCGCACCCTCGCGGATGTACGCCGGCCCGCCGGTCATCGCCGGCCCGCGTCCTCCGGTCATCGTCACCATCGCCGGCGGGCGGCCGGCGTTTGGATTGGCGCGATGCCCGCCAACCGTGATATCGCCAGGCTTTCTCTCGGGGTCTTTTTCGACCGGCGGCATCTCGTCGAGCTTGGCGCCGCGCGCAACCATCACCTTGAGCGCTTCGACGTCGGCCGCGACGGCGGCGCGGAAGAACGGTGTATTGTCGAACCGATCGGTGTTGGGCATGTGCGTGGAATGGAACTGCCCTTGGAACCGCTGGTTCGGATCCGCGCCGCGCTCGAGCAGCATGCGCATCAGGTCGAGCGCCGTCGTCTTGTTCTGATGATCGGGCCGCCGCCGCGAGCCGTCGAACGCGAACTGGTCCGTCGTGGCGTCGCGCATCTCGACGGCTACGTACAGCGAGCCGTCGTTGACGTCCGAGCCGAGCTCGATGATCGTGGCCGCCACGTCGAAGCGATCGTTGTACATCGCGACCATCGCCGCCGACGCCGCGTCGCCGTTCTTCAGGTTGATATTGGCGCCACGAGCCACGAACCGGCGCACGAGGGCCTCGTTGCCATTGCGCGCCGCGAACATCAGCGCGGTGAAGCCCCCGGTCGGATGGTCGGCGTTGTGGCGGTCGGCCAGCGAGGTGATGTGCGCCTGACGGTTCACGTCCGCGCCCGCTTCGAGCAGCAGATCCACCACGTCGAGATGACCTTCCGCGGAGGCCCACATCAGGGCGGTGGTCTTCTGGAAGGCTTCCGCCGCATTGACGTCGGCGCCGCGGGCGAGCAGCAGGCGTACCGCGGGAACGCTTCCCGCCCGTGCCGCGGCCATCAGCGGCGTCTCCCCTTCCGAATGGGCCAGAGCGGGATCGGCGCCTGACTGCAGGAGCAAATCCACCATCGCGGCGTTGCCGGTGCGGCTCGCGTGAAGCAGAGGGGTGACGCCAAAATCGTTGGCCGCGTTCACCCTCGCGCCGGCCCTGATGAGCGCGCGGGCGATCTCGAGGCCGGCGGTGTCGGCAGCCCAGAGGAGCGGTGTGGAGCCGTCGCCGGAAGGGACGTTGACGTCGGTGCCGGATTTCACCAGCGCGCGGACGGCCTGGAGGTCGCCGGCTTTGACCGCCACCACCAGGGAGCTGTCCCCGGCAGCGCCGGCGATCGTCACGAACACGGCGGCCGCCAGGAGGCACGCCGCAGACGTCTGCAGGACGCGAGTCATCAGAGCCACTTCTCCTTGATCAAGTCCAGCCCCCGCTGGGCGTCACGGCCCGCCAACGTGGCTCGAGACCACGCTGATTATAGCCAGGATCGCAGCCGAAGTGCGCTGATCGAATCTGTTTGCGGAATGCGAAATCAGAACGAGCGCAACGGCCTGAACTGACGTGCAGCCACCGAACGCCCTCGTCTCAAGGGGTGACCGGGATGCCTTTTGCTGCGAGCAGCGATTGGAGCAGAGCCGCGGTTTCGGGGAACGGCTCCCCCGCTGCCTGGCGAACGCCAGGGACGCCGACGCCCTTCGCGAGATCGAGCGCGGTTCGGCCGTTGGCGTCCTTCGCCTGCAGGTCCGCACCATGCTCAGCGAGGAATTTCACGAAGGGTGTGAAGCCCCTCTCCGCCGCGCCGTGCAGTGCGGTCTGGTGCGGCACCGCAGACGCGCTCGGCACCTGACTGGCGCGTCCGCCACGGCCGGCACGGGCCGCGGCGGTTGCCGCAGCGCTGTAGTCGGCGTTGCGCGGTGAATCGGTCACCATTCTGGCGTTGACGTCGGCGCCGGCGTCGAGCAACAGCTTCATCGTCGCGAGCACACCCTCGGGAGTGCGATTGCGTCCGCGTGTCACGCGCGTGCCGAACTCGACACCCGCGGCCGCCATCAGCGGCGTGACGCCTTCCTTGCTCGGCAGATCGACGAGCGCCTTGTGCTTCAACAGGAGCTCGACGAACGGCGCATCGCCAGCCCGCGCGGCGCGGAGCAACGGTGTGGCACCCTGCGCCAATATCGTGTCGCCGCCGCGATCCTGCGGCACATCGCGATACGGCGGGCGGCGCTTCAGCTGAAGATTCGGATTGGCGCCAGCCTCGAGCAGCAGCCTCCCCACGTCGAGCGCGGTGAGCGGATCCTCGCTCGGGATCACGGCCATCGCGCCGTTGCCCTTGGTCGGCAGGGTACTCACGTCGGCGGCCATGTAGACCGGCGACCGGCCGAAGAGGTCCCACTTGTCGACGTCGGCGCCGGCTGTGATCATGAACGCGGCGAGCTCGAAGTGCAGGTTGAGCAGCGCCATGTTGAGCGGCGTGATGCGCTCCGGATCTTCGAGGTCGGGATCGGCCCCGGCCGCGATCAGGTGCCGCGCGCACTCGACGCAGCCCTCGCGAGCGGCATAGAGCAGCGGCGTGAACCCGCCCTTGTTCAGGTCCTTGGGACGCGGCTCGGTGATGACCTTGCGTTCCCATTGGCGGACGACGCCGCGCGCGTTGAGGTCGGCGCCCTGTGAGGCCAGGTACTTGACCATGTCGGCCTGACCCTGCGCCGCGGCCCACATCAAGGCTGATTGCCCGCCCCAGTCTTCCTTGGCATTGACGTCGGCACGCGCCTCCATCAACCGCCTGGCCGCATCGACATTGCCACTCCGCGCGACCGCCATCAGCGGTGTTTCACCGTCAGGATTCTTCGTGTTGGGATCGGCGCCGGCCTTGAGCAGCGCCTCGATCACCGGCGCCGAGCCGATGATGGCCGCCTCGGTCAGCGCCGAGGTGCCGAACTGGTTCTTCAGTGTGACGTTGGCGCCGGCTTTGATCAGCGCGCGGACCAGCTCGAGATCGTCGTTCGACGCCGCCCACATCACGGCCGTCGTCCCATCCAGCCCCGGCGCATTCGGGTTGGCGCCCTTGGCCAGCAACCGCAATGCCGCCGCGCGATCGCCACGCTCGGCCGCCTCGAGTAACGTGGTCTCCGCCGCGGTTGCAATCGAGGCCGCGGCGATCGACACCACGAAGAAATGCAGAATGCAAAATGCAAAATGCAGACACCGAGACCTGCGATTATTCGACAGTGTCTGAATTCTGAATTCTGAATTCTGCATTACGCGACTCTCCTACAGCTCCGAGAAGATCCCGCCGCTGTCGCCGAGCTTCTCCACGGGGATGTTGTTCCGGTCGAACAGCGTCACGAGCAGATCGGCAAAGCGCGAGTCCTGCGGGTACTTCAGGTGCTGACCGCCCTTGATGCGTCCGTGCGCATGGCCAAGGATGGCCGATGGCAGCGGATCGTTGTTGTGCTTGTCGCTGTTGCTCATGTTGCTGCCGTAGAGAATCGTCGAGTGATCCAGGACGGTGCCGTCACCCTCCTTCGCCTTCGACAACCGCTCGATGAACGTGGCGAACATCTCGGTGTGGTAGCGCTGAATCTGCACCAGCTTGTTCTGCTTCTCCGGATTGTTCCCGTGATGGGACAGCGGGTGGAACCCTTCGGCGATGCCCAGGTTCGTGTACGTCCGCATGCTGGCTTCCCGGTCCAACGAGAAGGTGATGACGCGGGTGACGTCGGCCTGGAACGCGAGCGCCATCAGATCGAACATCAGCTTGAAATGCTCGGTGAGGTCGTTGGGCGTGCCGACCGGCGCATCCGGAATCTCCAATGAGGAGGTGTCCTGCCTGGACGCCATCTGCACGCGCCGCTCGATCTCGCGGACCGAGTCCAGGTAATCGCTCACCGCGGCACGATCGCTCACGCCGAGGCTGGCCTGCAGCCGCGCGGCCTGCCCCTTCACGCGGTCCAGGATGCTGCCGGTTTCGTGGAGAATCGCCGCCCGTTCCTTGTCGGTGTCGCCCTGGCCGAACAGCTTCTGAAACACCGCCCGCGGATTGCCTTCCTGCGGCAGCGACTGTGTCGGCGTCCGCCAGGCCACGCGCGCGGCGCCGAGTGCGGTGGTGAGCTCGAGCGACGGCAGCCGCGTGTCCTGACCGATGTGCTTCGCGGCCAGCTGGTCGGCGCTGATGCCGGCGTCCCGACTGCCCACGCCGTGATCCCACGGCTTCACGCACGTCAGCCACGTCATCTCGATGTAGCCGTGAGGCTCCGGCGTTTCGCCCGGCTTGTTGCGCAGACCCGAGACGATGGTCAGGTGCTGGCGGAACGGCTCGAGCGGCTGGAGGATCGGCGACATCTCGTAGTTGGCGCCGGTCTGCGGGGGCGACCAGCGGTCCATGACCGCGCCGTGCGGAAAGCCGATGAAGGCGAGCCGCTTCGGCGACGATCCTGCCGCCGTCTGGGCCCACGCCGTGGCGGCGGGATTCATCGCATCGAGGAGCGGCAGCGCGATGGTGGCCCCCACGCCTTTCAACACCGTACGCCGTGAGACGTGTTTCTTGAATACGTGCATCGCTGTCTCCGTTAACTCACCTGAACCGGGTAATGCAAAATTCAAAATGCAAAATGCAAAATCAGAATCAGACTAACGGGCCCCTTCGAACATGAACCCTTTTGCATTTTGCATTTTGCATTTTGAATTACTGCCCCACGCGTCTTCCTACTTACTCGATCCCGCCACCAAGGCGCCGGTCGCCTGAGGCACTCGGCGCATCTTGAACTGTTCGCTCCGCACAACGGCCTGGACCAGCGCGGAAAACCGATAGTCGGTGCCCGCCGCGCCGCGCACGATCCGCCGCACCGTGGGCATGTCGTAGTGCTCCAGTTTACGCCCGGTGGCATACGTCAGCAGCCCTTCAGTGAAGGTCTGCGCAAACTGGTCAGGACGGCGCAACAGCGCCTGGCGCAGGTCGTCCGGCCCCTTGATCGGCGTGCCGTCGGGCAGCACACCCGAGGAATCGATGGCCGCGCCGGCGTAGCGATCCCGATCTCTCCACATGCCGGTCGCATCGAAGTTCTCGAGCGCCAGCCCCAGCGGATCCATGACCGCGTGACAGGACGCGCACGTCGGGCTCGCGCGATGCTTGGCGATCATCTCGCGGACGGTGAGCGCCTTCGTCGTCCCGATGTCTTTCTCGTCCAGCGTCGGGACGTTCTGCGGCGGGTTGGCGGGTGGCACGCCCTGAATGTGTTTGAGGATGAAGGCCCCACGCAGCACCGGTGACGTGCGGTTCGGATAGGCGGCCGCCATCAGAATCGCGCCTTTGCCGAGCAGCCCCCAGCGCGCCGACTGCTCGAGCGCGACCCGCCGGAACCGATCGCCTTTCACACCGGTGATGCCGTACTGCAGCGCGACGCGCTCGTTGAGATAGGTGTGCTTCGCTCGCAGCAGATCGACCACGCTGCGGTCTTCTCTGAAGATGCTGTCGGCGAAGAGCGTCAGCTCGCTGCGGAAATCCTCGCGCGGATCGGATCGGCCCGAGGCGTACGGAAACACCGCCGAGTCCGGCACGATCTCGTCGAGCCGCTTCATGTCGAGCCATTGATGGACGAAGTTGCTCGCCAGCGTCACCGAACGCGGGTCGGCCAGCATGCGCCGCACCTGCCGGTCGAGCACGGATGGCTCGCTCAGCGTGCCGCTGATGCCGAGTTGAAGCAGCGCCTCATCCGGGATCGTGTTCCAGAGAAAGAACGACAGCTTCGAGGCCAGCTCGAGATCGCTGATGGCGTACGTGGCGCCGGGGCGCAAGCCAGTGGGGACGCGTTCGCCGCGATAGAGAAAGAACGGACTCGCCAGCAGACCGGTGACGGCGCTGCGGATACCATCCTCAAAGCCCTGGCCCGCCGAAGCTCCATCGGAGCGAAGGCGGCCGTCCTGGTAATACTGGAACAGCTCGTTGACGTCCTCGGCAGACACGGGACGCCGGTACGCGCGTGTGGCGAGCGACGCGATGATCTTCTTGGCGCAAGGTTCTTGCGCCGCCACGCTATCCGGCTTGCAACTGAAGATGCGTTCTCGGCTCGGCGTCGGACTGATCCCCTTCGCGTTGAACGGCCCTTGCAGCTGAAAGGAGCTCACACGATACAGGCGATCCTGGCCGCCGCCGGCGGCGAACATCTGCAACTGATCGTCGGACTCGGCAAACGTCCGGCGTTTGAAGGCCACACCGATCTTGTGTGGTCCCGCAGTGGCGACGAAGCGAATCTTCTTCAGGCGCGCGTTGACGCGATCGAGCGCGCCATTCTGCACCTGATCGTAGAGCTTCATGTCTTCTTCGCCGCCAACAACCGTTTCGTACACGAGCTTGTTGTCGAGCGTGACCACCAGCGGGTTCTCGAGCTCCATCCCGTTGCCCCAGATGTGCGTGGCCATGTCGGCGACGTCGATCTGGTATTCGCCGTCGGACGGGAGATCCACTTTGGCGAGAATGCCGCCGCGCGTGCCGAGCGGAAGGCCAGGCACGTGGGTGAGCTGCGTGCCGGGTCCGGCACGGAACGTCCACCCGCCGGGCCGTGCGTCCGGCCGGCCCACCGCCTTCACGGCGACCGCACGCGCCGCGATGACATATTGCTCGATGAACGACGGCGACACCTGCAACGCTGTCGCGATGTTGTCAAACCCCTCGGCCACATCGTCGGCCGGCAGCACCTCGCTCGCGTCGAAGTCCACCGCCAGGAGATCGCGAACCGCGCTTGCGTATTCCTTGCGATTGAGCCGATGCAGGACGACTTGATCCCGCAGGTGCGCCTTCCCTGCCGCACGGTCCAGAGACTCTTCAAGATAGGCGACCAGCGAATCGACCGCCGCGGCATCGGGCTGTCGCGCGCCGGGCGGGGGCATGACGCGCCCGCGCATCTTGCGCACGGCCTTCTCGAACACGTCGGCATGCTGGCCGATACTCGCCGGAGTGATGCCCTCAAAGCTGACGCCCGCCATCTTGGCGCGGTCGTTGTGACACGAGACGCAGTACTGCTGCATCGTGGCCAGCTGGCCTTGGTCCGGGACCCGGGATTCGGGACTCGGGACTCGGGACTTGGGATCCTGGGCTGCGGACGTCTGGGCGACGGACGCGCCTTGAGACGCGGGCGGCGCCTGGGAGGCGGTGAAGACGCGGATGAATTCAAAATGCAAAATGCAAAATGCAAAGATGCAGACGCCCGCGATTCGCGAACCTTTCCGAGGACTTTGCATTTTGAATTTTGAATTTTGCATTACGTCACTCATCGCTACGCGTCCGGTGACAAATAGGCCCAGAGACTCTCGAATGAGCGACGGACGAACTCGTCCGGATTTCCCATCTGCGCATCGAATTCCTTCGTGGGCTGCGCGGCCACCGCCTCGCTCGGCCCTCGTCCTTTGTTCAGCAGTTGCGACAGGCGATCGTAGATCGTGCCGTACATCGCGGACTGTGCCTTGAGGTCTTTCATCCCGAGCACCGGTCCACGGCCAGGTACGATCCGTGTCTCCTCATTGGCCAGCGTCTGCAATCGCTGGAGGCCGCCGACGATGCCGCCGATCCAGCCACCGGTGGCCCAGTCAACGACCGGCCAGCCCTGGCCCGAGACCACGTCGCCCACGGCGAGCACGTTCTGCTGTGGGAAGTACACGTACATGTCGCCGTCGGTGTGGGCGGCATCCGGGATATGGCCGTATCGAATGTCCAAGGAAGGCCGTAGAGGCGTTCCGGTAGACGGCGTCTCTAACGTGCCGGTTGTGTAGAAGGTCTTGTTCGGCTGCGCGATCTTCGGAAGCCGCTTGAATCGCTGCCCGTTCCACGACCACGTGACGTCGGACGCCAGCCACAGCCTCGTGTTCTCGTGCGCGACAATCGTCGTGCCGGCCTTGCCGAGCGCCTCGTTCGATCCGGTCTGCTCGGGGTGCCAGTGGGTGTTGAAGATCGTGTGAACCGGACCGCTGCCTGGAAGGCCGGCGACCGCTTTCATCAGCGCATCGGAAGCTTTGGCGGATCCACCATCGACCAGCAGGACACCGTTCGCGCCGGTGTGCGCGACGACATTGGTTTCGCCGGGCATGCTGACGACGAACAGATCGTCGGTCAACCGCACAACGTAGGGGCCGCCTTCAACGTGGGGGCCGCCTTTAGGCGGCCCTTGAACCGATTGCGCGCCAGCCAGAGATCGAACCGGCGCGCCAAGAACGATCCCGGCGGCGCCGGTGACGAGGGCCTTCAGTATCTGTCTACGTGTGTGAGCGTCCTGGGTCACCACGGTTGTCCGATCAAGTTTAGGCGTGCTTATCTATCGGGATCTACACCCAAGTCATGGAGCCGGCGGCGACGGCGGGAGTGGAGGCGGAACCGAATAGTGAAGGTGCACGATCCTCCAGCCTCGGTCAGTCTTCTGGTACACGTGGCTCTCCCAGCCCTTCGATGTGATCGACGGCCCATTCGTCAACTTCCCGGTGAATGCCCAATCGAACGCAAGCCAGGCGGAGTCACCCATCACGTGTATCGACACATTGCTCGGTCGCAAATCCCGCTCCGAGAACGCCTGTTGCAGGAACTTGACGTAGATCTCGTCCCGTACGCGCTCCCAGCCTTGAAAGCGCCCGAACGGCGCGACGACCACGAGGTCCGGGCTCTGTTGCCAGACGTCTGATGCAAGAGTGGCGTCGGCCGCGTTGACCGACTTGATGTACGTCTCGAATACCTGCCGAACGGCGCTCTCTTCCTGGCGCACGTCCGCGACTGGCGCCTGACAGCCCGCGAAACACGCGGAGAGGACCAATGCCACAGGCAGTGCGGCTCGCGTCACGTTCATGGCATTCTCCACTGCCGCAATTCGGATCATCGCGCGGCTCGGCCTGACAATGTCTCCACAACATACGCGCTCACGTCGCGAATCTGCTCGGGCGTGAACGAGCTGCGGAACGACGGCATGTTGGTGTTGCGGCCCTCAGTCACTGTTCGAATCGCGGCCGCGAGATTGGTCACGCGATCGAGGGGCGCGCCGCCGGTATGCCCGCCCTTGCCGTCGTCGCCATGGCAGGCCGCGCACACCTGCACGAAGAGCCGCTTGCCTTCGACGAGATTCGCTGTGGGCCGGCTAAAGCCGGCCCCCACGTCAGCAGGGTCCGGCTGAAGCCGGACACTACGTTCGGTTGGCGGCGCGGGTGCGGCCGCGGCCGTGCGTGACACCGGCGTGCCCGATTGAACCGGCGGGAGCGTCCCATCGAGACCGAACAGCCAGACGCTGTCGCCGCGCGCGGATCCGATCAGCGCGCTGCCGGCCGAGAACGCGAGCACGTACTGCTTTGCCACCCCATTGACAGTGTGCTCGAACGTGCTCACCGGCGCGTGCATGCCGGCGCCGGTTTGAAACTCCCAGAGTTGCTTTCCCGTCGACGAGTCGAGCGCCAGGAGGCGTCCGTCGTTGCGGCCGACGAACAGCAACCCGCCGCCGGTCGCGGCCGTGCCGCTGTAGCACTGCTCGGGCCACTGTGACCGCCACGCCAGCTTGTTGGTGGTCACATCGAGCGCCGCGATGATCCCGGTGCGCGGGACGCGCGTGAACGTGGTCGCGCCACCAAGAAAGGAGCTGCCGTTCACGGGAGCCACGAACTTCGGATCGCCGCCGCCGGTGAACCCGTTGATCACCGACGAGGCACAGACGAACAGCCGCTGCTGCACGGGATCGTAGGCGCTCGGCGGCCAGCTGGCGCCGCCCCAGATTCCCGGCGCAACGATCGTCGCTGTCGAGCCGACGAACGGCGTGAAGATGCGGCCGTCGTTGACCAGCGCGTGCCCTTCCGGCGCAATCTCGATCAGCTGCGGGACGATGGCATCACCGCGCGGGAACGGCTGCGTCTTCGCCGTCGCTTGCCGCGGCTCCTGAGGGACTGGCTTCTCGTCGATGCCGATGAGCGGCTTGCCATTCTCTCGATCGAGGATGTACGCCCACCCGGTCTTGCCGACTTCGGCGATCGCCTTGCGCGTCCGGCCCCCGACGTTCACGTCCATCAAGACGACTGGATTGACCGCGTCGTAGTCCCAGATGTCGTGATGCACCTGCTGAAAGTGCCAGCGATACTTCCCGGTGGCCAGCTCGATCGCCACCATCGAGGCCGCGTACAGGTTGTCGCCGGCGCGGAAGGCGCCGTTGTAATCCGGCGCCGCATTGCCGGTTGAGAAATAGACGAGACCGAGCGCGAGATCGACAGCCGGCGTCTGCCAGATCGCGGCGCCGCCGTACTTCCACGCGTCGTTGTCCTTCGGCCAGGTGTCATGACCGGGCTCGCCAGGACCTGGAATGGTGTAGAAGGTCCAGATCAGACGGCCATCCTTCGCGTCGTAGGCCTTGACGCGGCTGCGCGTGCCGCGATCGCCCCCGGCAAATCCGATGATGACGGTTCCGCCTTCGCGCTCCGCGCTTCGGCGCGACAAGCCCTCGACGTAGAGGGGCGCCGCGGTGATCGAAAAGTTCTCCTGCCAGCGCTCGGCCTGGATCGACCACGCGACCTTCCCCGTGGCGCGATCGAGCGCCAGAAGCTTGCCATCGAGTTGACCGATGAAGACCTTGTCGTCACTGATCGCGACACCCTTGTTGTTCCAGCCGCAGCAGACGGAGGTGATGTTCGGATCGAGGTTCGCCGTGTACTGCCAGAGGATCTCGCCGGTGTCGATCGACAGCGCGAACACGTCGTTGGCGCCCGTGCTCACGTAGGCGACGCCGTCGTACACGAGTGGCTGCGCGAAACCCGAATACTGCGGCGCGGTGCCCGAGCCGCGTAGACGCGCGCGCCACACACCCTTGAGCTGCGCCACGTTCGTGCGGTTGATGGCCTTGAGCGGGGAGTACCGCTGGTTGAACAGGTTGCCGCCGTTCGTGGGCCAGCTGGTCGTCGGGAGTGCCGTCAGTTTCGCGGCGGAAAAGTGATGAGCGTCCTGCGCGAGGGTGGACGTCACGAGCAGCGCGGCGACAGCGGCGGACAAGAGCAAGCGCATGATGCCCTTATACACCAGGATGTTGCGGCGGGATGGTCCGGCTATGGGGTCAGATCTTGATTCTTGCGTAGGCCTGCAAGAATCAAGATCTGACCCCGGTCTTCCTAGAAGGTCGTGCCCCCACTCAATGTATGGCCCGGTACGGAATCGCAGTGCTTACCGGGCTCCGGGAACTTCGGTTTCTTGGTGGCGGGATCTACAGGGCACTTGGCCATGGCGCCCACGCGCGCTCCGAAATTCGTGCCGTCACGAAGCGGATTCAAGTGCACGCTGAACACGGTGCCGGCTCCGAACGTGGCCGGGGTGATGCCGATACGCTCGAGCTGAGCGGTCCCGGCCATCTCGAGACCCCACTCGACGTACTTCCCGTCCGGCCCCTTCGCCAGCCCCTTGTGGTCCGGGGTGAGCAGCATGAAGTGAAGCTCGGCGTGGTTGGCCTGAGGAACGAACTGCTTGACGACCCCGGTCAGCGTCACGACCTTCTTCTGGTCGTACATCGCGAACGAATGGTGTGTCGAGACCGGAATCTCGAACAGGACCGCCAGCACGGCCAGCGAGGCCGCTATCACCGAGGCTTTAACTGTGTGCGTTCTCATCTCTCCCCCGCTATCTATTTAAAGATGTCGGTAATCGCCGAGGGCAGCTCGTCCGGCGGCTTGTCCCAACCAGCTTCGAAGTTCTTTTCCCAGTTCTTCGCCCACGGCCGGCCGTAGTAATCCACGAAGCGCGGGTCGGAAGCGGTTACCTGCTTGGGCCGGCCATCGGTGTTGTAGATGTTGCCCTTGCACTCGATGAAGGTGTACCGGCGAGCGGGATCGTCGGTCGTCGCGGCCCGGACGAAGCGAAACGAGGCGCGGAGCGGAGCGACGAAGGCATCCGGATCGTAGAAGATGGTCTCGTGATCGAGACCGATGAATTTTCCGCTGGCATCGAGCGCCGGCTTGAACGTTTCCACGGTCTCCAGCTTGTCGCTGGTTTCGAACATGGAATGCGACAGTTGCCACGCCTGAATGCTCGCGGTCCAGGTGACGAGCGTCGTCCCGTCCCAGAATCCGATCGTCTCGCCATACCACTGCGGGGTCTTCTGCACGTGCTGCTTGCCGATCATCACCTGCCGCAGGAAGTTGTCGGCGATGCCGGACAGGAACTGCACCTGCCACGTCGTCGTGGTGAGCTGGAAGTTTCCCGCCTGCGAGGGTTGCGCCCACCAGCGGATGAATCCCTCGGGCCAGCAGAAGGAGGCGCTCCACTGCGGGGCATTGGTGACCGCCTCGTGGTAGATGGTTTGCACCATCCGCTTCTGATACTCCGGCGTGAGCAGCGCGAGGACGGTTGGCGCCTGTGTGACTCCCCAGATCCACTCCGAGCCGCGATCCGCCAGCCCGTCGCGCCGGTAATAGCCATCCCAGTCCGGCACAGTCGCCTTGGTATAGACGGTCGGACCGCCCTTTGATTTCGTCTGGGCCAGCAACGCCTCGTAGTGTTCCTTCGCTGTCTTGTGCGGATAGGGACTGACGATGCGCTGGCGAGGCCAATCGTCGTCACAGTTGCCCCAGGACGCGGATTCGGGCGGCTTCGGCCCGATGCGCTGCTGGTCCCACATTCCGTACAACTGCCGCGGATTGTTGCAGCGGTAATACCGCTTATCGAGCCAGTTCGCCCGATCCTTGTAGAAGTTCTTCGACGCGAACAGATCGAGGGACAACGGCGCTACACCGGCCGGCGGGCCCTGGATCACCGGCGCAGGACCGCGTCCACGTCCGCCCCCCGGAGCACCAGGCGGCACCGCACCGCGGCCACCCGGCGCGGCCGGATTTCCCTGGGCAAAGATGCGCGTCGACACCGCATCAAACCGGATCCACGCCGCCAGCGCGACCACGACGGCGACGGTGAACAGAGCCAGGAGCCACTTCGCTCTCATGTTGATCCTCTTGGTGTTGGAAGCTAGTGGCCTGTCCACGCTGAAGAAGGGCCACCTCGCGGGCGGGGCATCCCGGCTGACGGCGTTGCTCCTCCCTCGAATACTCCCGGTATGCTCGGTCGTCACGCCTGGTCAGCCGGGCGCCGCGCTCCGCGATCTGGTCCCTCTTCAGCGTGGACAGACCACTAAGCCCATGATGGCAGACAAACGGCAGCCGTGGTTTCGCATGCCGAAGAAAGATCCGCATCGTTGACAGCATGTGCACCCGGCCGTAATCATCTCCGCTATGTTGAAGCCCCTCATCTATACGACTGCCATGGCGATCTTGTTGTCGCTGGTTCGTGCGCAGTCACCCGAGGCTCAGTCACCCGAGCCCAAGCCGGCCTTTCAAGGCCAGACCGATGCGCCAGCGCCCGCCAGGCCTTCAGCGCCCATTGCGGTTCGGCCCGTCGCGGGCGGGCTCACGGGCGCCTGGGCGTTTGCCTTCCTCCCGAACGGTGCGCTGCTCGTGACGCAAAACAGCGGGATGATGCGAGTCGTCCACAACGGCGTCGTCTCGGCGCCACTCGCCGGACTTCCGCCCATGAAATCGACGGCGGCCCAGGGGCTGCACGATGTCGTACTGGATCCCGACTTCAGCCGAAACCGAATCCTGTACTTCACCTATTTCGCTCCGCCGAAAGGCGAAGCGCACGCCACCTGGCCTATCGAGCACTTCTACGAGCAAGTCTGGACCAGGCCATTCGCCGAACGCCGGACGATGAACCTTGGCACCGAGCGAGTGGCCCGCGCGACGCTGAGCGAAGACCACAGCACGCTGGAGGATGTGGACGTGCTCGCTGAAGGCGTCGAGCGCAACATCGTCCTCGCCCCGGATGGCACGTTGTTCGTCCTCGGCGCCGATCGATTCCGCTTCTACGACTCGGACCTCGACGGCGTGGGTCACGACTTCACCGACAACCCGGATGTCCGCCGCAACTTCACCGGCCGCGCGATTCGCGTCAACCGCGACGGCTCGATCCCGAAGGACAACCCGTGGCTCGCCCGGGCCACCGTTCCGCGCGAGACCTATGCGCACGGGTTCAAGGATCCCGAAGGCGCGGCGATCAATCCGCAGACCCGGGAGCTATGGGCTGTCGATCACGGCCCCCAGGGCGGCGACGAGATCAACATCGTCAAAGCGGGGCGCGACTACGGGTGGCCGGACGTGTCCTACGGGAAGCAGTACGACGCGCGACAGCCGGATGGCAGGAAGAACGTGCCGGTTGGAAACGGCGCAACGAGCATGAAAGGTGTCGAGGAGCCGATCTACTACTGGGTGCCGTCGATCGCTCCATCGGGAATGATGTTCTACACCGGTGACCTGTTCCCGGACTGGAAGAGCAATCTCTTTGTCGGTGCGATGTCCGGCGAGCACGGGCATCACCTGGTGCGTCTCGTCCTGAATGGGGATCGGGTTGTTGCCGAGGAGAAGCTGCTTGCCGAGCGGAAGGCGCGCATCCGGTTTGTCCGTCAGGCGCCAGACGGATCGATCTACGTGATCGCAGGCTCGGAGATCTGGCGGCTGGCGCCCAAATAGGTTCGTGGTTCGTGGTTCGTGGTTCATGGTTCGTGGTTCGTGGTTCTTGGTTGGTGGGAGGAGAGAGTCTCATGAGACACATCAGAATCGTGGCTGTGGCCGCCGTCATCGGCGCGATCGCATTGGCGTCGACGCATCTGGGGGCGCAGGACAACGCGGCGCGCGAAGCGCGCGATCGCGCCGAGATCGAAGCGCTGATGTGGCGCTACGTGCGGGCGCTCGATACGAGCAACGCAGAGGCGTACGCGGCCGCGTATACGCCTGATGGTCAGTTCCGCGCCGGCACGACGGCGACGAAGGGCAAAGACGCTCTCACAAAGATGATCGCCGACCAGAAGGCACGGCAGGCCGCGGCCGAGGCGAAAGGCGACGCGCGGCCGCCGATGTATCACATGACCATGAACGAGCACCTGACGTTCGTGGACAAGGACCACGCGCGCCTGGAGGCGTATTGGCAGACGGTGTTCGGCGCCGCCGGCCAGACCGTGCCGGTGCGCGTAGCTGCGGCGGGACGCAGCATCGACCAGCTGGTACGAGTCAACGGCCAGTGGTTGATTCAGAGCCGCGACGTCGCGCCGCGCGACTGACCTGGACGGCTCGGCGGGTCTACAAAACAAGACCCGCCCTACGACTGCTGCCCCGCGATCTGGTCCTTCTTCAGCGTGGACAGACCGCGAGTTGCGTGTTCGAGCGGGTGGCGCCGGGAGGGGCATCCCCGCCCGCCGCGCAGCCCGCCGGTCAACGTCCAATGTACCCCGGCGGGCGAGGACGGGTGGGGAGACCCGGCGACAGGACCCGCGAGCTCCGATGCTCACGATGGACCCAAGTGAGCTTCGACGCTGAAACATGGTGTCATTCGTACCGCAGCGCGAGGCCACGGCTCTACTTGCGCTCGAGGTTCCAGGTCAGCGTCTTGATGGTCCTGCCTTCCCTCTCCCTCTCCTCAGTGGTGCCACTCAGCTTGTCCGGCTTGCTCGGGTCTATCTTTCCATCGCCCTGGATGTCGAGCGTGACTTGCGAAGTGCCGACGCCTCCAGGGGTCGAGCGTGACTGGGTTTCGATCTTACAGAGCTTGCCGTAGCCCATCGTTTGAACCGTGTAGCTGGTTCTGGTCGTGAGAGACACTTCGGGGTAAACCGTGATCGAGCACTGACCATCTGCGGATATACCCACGCTGGCACGGGCCGGGCCGGCACCGGAGCCTTCGCCGGTGTCGAGTTGCATGGACTTCATCTCGGTGACGACGCCGCTGCATCGATTCAGCCGTCCGCCCGAACGCATGTTGCGCAGTGTGTAGTTCGCGTTGGCGGCGCCCTTCATCGCCGCGCCAGCATTGCCGAAGGCGCCCGAGCCTTCAAGGGTTTCGTTGATGTTGACAGTCAGGGTCAGCTTCTCGCTGTATTCCTGCTCCTGGTGCATGGCCTCACCCGCTTGCGTGGTGCTCCACTCCGTGACCTTCGTGTACGTCACCGTCCCCGTCCACTCTGCCGGTCCATCCCGCCAATCTCTGACCGGGAACGTGTAGTGGCCGGCCGACGCCCACTGCGCGCGTTGCAGGATGCTGAGCGGAAGAGTGGCCAGTCCAACGAGACCGCCGGCCGCCGTGCCAGCGGCTTCCTGGAGATCGCCGAACAGATCGGCGCCCTTGAGCGCGATCTGCAGCCTCACCTTGGCCGACTTGTTGACAGCCGTCGCATCGTCGGAGAGGTTGTCCCGCTGACCTATCCCCTCGACGCCGATCTGCACTTTGCCGTCGTCACCGGTGACGGCGTTGGTGACGGGGCTCGCGCTCGAGGAGCCGCCTCCTTGAATGCGACTCTCCTCTGGCGCGACGAACTGGACGATCGCTTCACTGCCTCCGTGCAACGCCGCCGCGGCCTGGTCGAACCCTTCGACGCCATACCAGAGCACATGCGCGCCCTTGACCGGGCCATCGTTGGGAAGACTGAAGTCCATGCCAACGGCAATGAGCATGGCCCGGAAGCAGTTCAGCATCTCCGCGTTGCCGATGTTCATCTTCACGATCGCCGTCAACTGCCGGCGCTCGCCCGTCTGCGGCGCCCGCTTCTTGGTGCGCACGAGCGGCGGCGCGTCCAGCGTGACCTCCGCCTCCAGCGCCGCGTAGGTGGCCATGAACTGCGCATAGGCGAGCAACGTCGAGGCGATGGCCGCCATGCTGCCCAGGTTGCTGAGGCCCAACCGCTGCATGATGCCCGGCATCCCCATCTCACCGACTTCGAAGCCGCCCCACGCGATTGAGGTGCCGAACGCGGCGGCGTCCATGATCGTCTGGGTGCTGTCGCTCGGCCTGCAGGGCGACCCCTGCGCGTAGACGGGCGGCGAGACCCACTCGTCCAGTGTGTCGAAGAGCGATGCCCTTTTCTTGTCGCTCTTTGCCTTCGGGTCGGCGGTGAGCATCAGGACGTCGGTCGCCAGACGCCTGAAGATCAGCGACGCCTGCAGACCATCAACGCGGATCGTCTGCGGGTCCACCGTTCCTGGCAGGTCTGTTCCGAGCAGGTCATACGGCGGATGACCGGTGGCGTTGCGCCCGAGCGCGGCGATGAAGCGTCCGAAGAATCGCTTCGTCGGCACCGGCGAGTCTGCGAGGGCGCGGATGTCCTGCACGATCAGCTGTTCGACAGCTGCGCCCTTCAGCTGAGGCACCGCGGCGACCAACACTCCGGTCAGGTCCGCCAGCGTGAAGGTCACGGTCCGTTCCGGAAGGACCATCGCCGCTGACGTCCTCACCTCCCACCGCCGCATGGTCATCCCCTGCCAGGGCTCGGTCGGCTTCACCACCTCCGAGTCTCCAGGGCCGATGATGCCAATGCCCGAGGACTGGAGGGCGGTTATGAGGGCAGGCAAGGACGCTGAATCTCCGGCCAGCACCTGACGGGCGAGTGTGTCCTCGGCCTCAATCGCGGGAAGCGGGAGCGGGGCCGGCAGCGGATCATCCGGTGCGCCGAGGTCATCGATCGACCATCGCGTGGCGGCCGGATTTTCAGCAGCGGCTGGCTGCGGAGTGTCGGTGGGCGGCTCGGGAGCGAGAGTGGACTCGAGCGGCGCCGGGTCACGCTCGCCGAAGACGTCTGTGAAGAGGTACAGACTGACGAGCGCTGCGACCAGGACAGCCGCCACCAGGCCGAGACGCACCAATGGCCTGCGAAGGAACGTATTCACACCGGGAATACGGGCGAGGAGGACGATCAGGAATAACTGACGTCCACCGACCTACGCCTCGCGATTATCGTGGCGGCGCGACGCAGCTGAAGTTCGCCGCCTCGTCGATGCTGCCCTGCCCCTTGTAGCGCGCCACCTGCGGGTACGGACACAGCGGGCGCGTGCGGACGACCTTGCCGTCCGTCACCTTGCTCGCCAGCAACGAGTCCGGGGCCGTGCCTTTCTCCACCCAGTCGATGACCGCCGTCACGGCGTCGTTCCGGTCCGGCCCGACGCCTCCTCCGCAGTGGGCCATGCCAGGCACCATGAACAACCGCGCGAAGCTCGCCGTGTCCTTGCCGTTCTTCGCCACGACGGCTTCGTAGTACTTCACGCCCATCATCGGCTGAAGAATCTGATCGGCCCATCCGTAGGTCATGATCACCTTGCCGCCGCTCTTGCGGAACTTGGACAGGTCGGCATCCTTCGCGTCGGCCAGCTTGCTCCAGCGCTCAACGAGCGCGGTGTCGCGGTCGTAGTCGAACTTCATGAAGTCATACTCGGGCTGCGGCGGGTCGAGGATCAGATAGCGCATCACGCCTTCCGCGAGGTTGAAGTCCGCCGGTTTGGCGCCGGGCTGCGCCGGCACGATCGCGCCCACCCAACCGCTGTTCGTGGTGCCGTTCGGCGCCGTCGTGACCGCCTCACTGCCCGGCATGAAACCGGCGATGAACGGCTTACCCTTGCTGCTCGGACCGCCGTGAATCTTGTTGATCGTCGCCGCTTGGGCCGCCGTGAGGCAGTCCGCCGTGTCGGCGCCGGCGCTGCAGGCCGGCACGTCGCGCGTCGCGTCGAAGCGGCACGCGCGCGGGTCGTCAATCAGTCCATCCTTGAGACCATCGACCGCGTCGCACTTGTTCATGACGTTCTGAGCGACCAGGAGCATCTTCGCAGGCGAGACGGGCGCCTCGGTCATCGCTTTCTGATTCCACATCGCCCCCACGGTGAACCCGGTCTGGTCCACCCAGGGCGCATTGGCGACGATGCCATCGAAGTCGTCCGGGTAGCGCTGCGCCTCGAGCAGACCCTGGCGGCCGCCGTTCGAGCAGGAGTTCCAGTACGAGAACTGGATCGGCTGTGCGTAGTACTCCGTCGCGATCTTCTTCGCGGTCTCGGCGGTGACGTGCACGGCGCGATACGCGTAATCGATGGCTTTCTGCGGGTTGCTGAGGATGAACGACCCGCTCGGCTCCTTCCGCGCGTCGTGACCCGTATTGGTCCGCGCGTGCACGAAGCCGTTGCTCAAGCCGGCGGTCCGGTCCGGACTCGTCGGTCCATCGAGGGCATCTCCCGCAAGGCCGCCGTTGCCGGTCATGTAGAAGCGGCGGTTCCAGCGATCCGGCAGGTTGATCTCGAACGCGACCTCTGGGGCGATCATGCCAACGACCCTGCAGTGCTGGGGTGTGTCGGCTGTTGCTGCCACCACGCGTGCGCTGATCGAGACAATGCCTTCGCTCTTGAACGCCGACAGACTCTCGCAGGCCTTCCGGGGTGACGCGTCGGCGACCGAGTAGTTCGCGAGCGACGACTTCGCGTTGGTAAACGGCTGCGCGAATGCCGGGACGGCGGCAGCCCAGAGGATGACGGAGAGAGCTATCACACGCATGGAGGTATTCCTTCGGTGGGCGTCTTGTGGCGAACGCGAACGCGGAGATTCTACTTCACCTTGGGTGCTTGAAACGGAAACGCAGAGGACGCCGAGGACGCGGAGAGAAGCCAAACGCAGAGCTCGCAGAGAGGCAGAGAATCGCAGAGAAGAGGGCGGCCGGCGTCACCCGCCACTCCTCCGCGTATCTCTGCGTTTCTCAGCGCTCTCTGCGTTGGCATTTCTCGGCGTGCCCTGCTCCCTCCGCACGCTGACCCCTTGCGTCACGCGGGAGGCAGCGGCGGACAGGCTTCGCCGAGGAATCCGCCACCACCGCAGTACTTCACGTCCTGGAGTTGAATGGCGAGACCATCCGGGTCTGTGAGATACAGCTCCGGGGTTCCTCCCTCTGCGCCACCGCGATTCGGCATGCGCAGCGAGATGTAGGTTACGAGCGGCGAGCGCCCCTGCCCGTCCTGTTGCTTGAGACCATAGCCGACGAGCAGTTTGGTGACGGCCGCCGGATCGAAGTTCTCCATCGCCACGCACGCGTGATCGATGCCGGCCGCACGCGCAGGTCCACCAGCCGCGCGCGTCGGACCACCGCCGCCGATGAACATCAGAAAGTGGACGCCGCTGCCGACCTGCCATGCCGGGGTCGCCGCCTGATAGACCATCGGCGTGAAACCAAACAGCTCGAGATACATCGGGACCGTGCCCGGGTCGCTGGCCGCGATCGTGAAGTGACTCGTGTCCTTCAATGCGATGAGTCCCGGCTTCGGCGACCGCTCGACCATCGTGCAGACGTTGCCCAGCGCGCCGCTTCCACCGCAGTAGCTGGCATCGTGCAACTGGAAGACCACGCCGCTCGGATCGGCGACGAACAGTTCACGCGTGCTGCCGTCCGGCGACCCGCCTTCGTTCTGCCGGCGCGTGCGAACCACTGCCTGCTTCGGTCCCGGCTTCTCCGCGGTTGAAGGCGCGGGTGTGATGCCATGCGCAGCGAGCGTCTGCAGGGCGCGATCGACGGAGAAGTCCTGCACGCCGAATCCGAGCGCGCTGATGCTCGGACGCTCACCGGCCGCCGCCTGCTTGAGCGCGAGGAATCTTGGTCCGTTGCCAATCCGGAGCAGGACGGTCGAGCCTTGTCGCGCCTGGACCGGCATGCCGAACAGTCCCTGGTAGAACTCGAGCGATCGCGCGACGTCGGACACCGTCAGCGTGATCTGACTGAGCCCATTGACGCGAAACGCCTGGCCGGCCTGCCTCGCTAAAGCTTCAGCGGCGGTGGGCGCAAGAATCCGCGGCGACAGGGCCAACGCGGGAAGTGCGACGAGGAAGCGACGACGATCGATCGATGCTGGCATGCCGGAATTCTACTCTCAGCGCACGCCTCGTGCGGAGGCGCATCGATAGATACGCCCGACGGCCTTCGCCACGATCGTCCCTCCGGGGTCAGTCACGGCATTGACCGGCACGAAGAGCACGGTCCCTTCCCGTCGCGAGAGGACGTTGCTCGCAACCAGCGCGCGCATCATCCACACGGCAACGCGGACGCTTGGACATTCGACGCCGAGCCAGCCCGCATACTGAGGATTCGATGTCTGAAGGCCGGTGTCGCGGTGAATCAGCGCCGCGATGGTCGCAGCGAGCGCGCGGCCGCTCGTCACGCCGGACTTCGAGAGATCGGGTTCCACAAACCGCGATTCGCGCTCCATCGTGACCAGGAGTACAGCAATCGCCTGCTGCTGGTCGTGAGGAATGTGCCCCACCCAGTAGTGGCAGGTCTTGGCGAACGCCGTGATGACGTTCTTGATTTCCTTCTCGAGGCGGAAGTGTGGCGCCGCCGGCAACTCGAGAATCGCGCCGCGCCGGCGGGCCGCGACGTTCTCCATGACGATGGCGCGAGCCAGCCAGCCGGCCATGCCGTCGCCGAGACACGTCACGCAGACCCAGCCGGGAGTCGGCGCCACGTAGGCGCGCAGGCCGCTCACTAACGTGATGCCCCGGCAGATCTCTTCACAGACCTCGTCGTAGCGCCCGAACTGCGCGTCGATGTCGGCTTCGGCACCAGGCTCGAGGAGCGTGCCCTTGTGCGGAGGACCACCCGCCATCGCCAGATCGCAGAAGCTGCCCCAGATCTGATCCCACGCCACCTGGCCGTCGGCGTCGTACTTGAGCGCCGCCGATCCCATCGAGATCGGCTGCACCTCTTCATAGACGTCGCGATACGCCTCCGGCAGCAGCGTCGTGAGCCGGGCGTCCAGCGCCTCGAGCGTGTCGTGAACGTCGGTGCCCACTATTTCAGGAACGCGCTCACGACGCCAAGGCCGATGCCGAACACGCACAGCCAGAAGATCGGCCGACGATAGCGTCGCGGCGTGCCCGGCGCACTGCTTTCAACGGTCATGTGCTGAGGCTAACATAGGAGGTCCACTCACGATGCATACAGCTGATCTCGCAAACACGCTGGCCACTTTGTTCAGCGAGCTGGTAGACGGCGCGCCAGCCTCGGGAGCCTACATGCTGAACGCTGGTGATGAGGGGTTGCTCCGGTCACTCGACAAACTGGACGCGGCTGCGGCGTCGGCGCTGACGCCGACCGGATCGTCGATTGCCGCGCACGTCGATCACCTCCGCTACGGCTTGTCGCTGATGAACCGGTGGAGTGCCGGGGAGAATCCGTTCACCGACGCCGACTGGAGCGTCAGTTGGAAGAAGACCGTCGTCTCCGAGGAGGAGTGGCGAGCGCGTCGCGCACAGCTTCGCGAGGAGACGGGCCGCTGGCTGAAGACGTTGCGCACGCCCCGCGAGGTGCAAGAGATAGAGCTCAACGGCGTCGTCGGGAGCATCGCCCACCTGGCGTATCACCTCGGCGCTGTCCGCCAAATCAATCAGACGCTGCGTGGAACAGCCGAAAGCAGTCGGTGATGGTCGCCTGACTAGCATTCCGCGGTGAGCTTTCACCGCGCTGCAGGCCACATTCAGGTCACGCGGCGACAGGGAGGATGCGTCCCGAAGCGCGGCGTGTCGCAAGCCCGCGTCGTGCGCCAGATGGCAACGCCGGGGCCCCCGCCGCGCACGCCTGCGCGGTGGGGTGGAGCGGCCTCGCAGGCGACGCGAGCCGCGGATGAGGAGCGATGACGTGAGGCCCTCGCGACGAGGGAGCGGCGAAGGACCGGAAGGTGGGCGCCGGAGAGGTCGTTGGCCGGGCGCCGCGACCCGCCGCGCTCCCAGGACGCAT
>DATDOE010000068.1:0-70969 GCA_035293405.1 Vicinamibacterales bacterium
GAGATCATGATGGGCATCGAGGGCATCCTCCGTCTGCTGGTGTCGCAACTACGGATGGTACCGGCTCTGCCCTCACTCCTTCCCGATCATCGGCGCGGTTGAGGAAACTCCTCAGAAATGCTCACGATCAGATCCACACCCCGCCGGACGCCGGACTACGAGCTCCTATTGGACGGCGTGCGTGTGATCGTCGAAGTGAAGGAAATCGAGAAGAGCGAGGAGGAGATAGAGTCAGACCGGCTCGTCCAGCTGCGCGGGTACGGGAACGTCATCTCGATGACCCCGGGTGAGCGGCTCCGCAAGAAGATCACGACGTCAAGGAGATCCAGAGAGCATACGTCGCGATCGTTTTGAATCACTACGCTGACGAACGCGCTCGTCTCGCGTCATCGGGAATGTCGTTCGATGAATTCGTCGCGGGCCCATGGTCCGCGGCGTCGCCGATCTTGGTCCCTGCGGCGAGAGGCAGAATAGGGACACAGACGGAGCAGAAGGCCAAAGCGCTCAGGGACGACGTGAGGCAATTCTGGCTTCGGCATCACTGGGACCTGCTCGACGCGCTCAAAGGAGACAACGGTCTCGCGACCGCCGTCTGGAGTGACCTTGACCATCCTGATGTCTCACGCCGCTACGCCATCTACTTCGACTCCATATTCGTAGCCGATGCCTTGCCGTACTACGGCAATCCTGAAGCGCGCGGCCTTCAACAGACGGATTACGCAGCCCAATACTTCATCTGGACGGTGATCGTTGAGGCGCTCGCGCCGCTAGCGTGCAGTGACGGGGACGACTGTCCGATCGTCTTCGTGCCACAGCTGTTCAGCGTTGACAGCGACGTCGAGCCGGCAGACACCTCTGGCCGCGTTCCCGAATTGAAGGAGCGCGCCCATGCGCTCACGTATCACTACATGTCCGAGGTCCTGGGACTCGACGCGTCTGACCTGTCGCCTCACACCCTGATGACCACGGCGCTGCGCATCGGCGAAAAGCCTTGAGACGCGTTCACGCAAGCCGTCGAGCTCCTCAGCCCCGGCCGCCATGTCGCTGGCGACGGCCAGATGGTCCGCGATGATGCCCGCTGCGGTGTCCCGCCAAAGCTCCGCTGCGGCGTCCACGACGGCCGTCAGGTGGTTGCCGCTCCGGAGCGATCCGCCGACGGCCATCGTGTTGGTGATTTCACGGTGACGCGTGCTCCGAGCCCTTGCGAATCGCTCCAGACGGCTTTTCGTTTGAAGTGAAAGAACTCGTTCGACGTCTTCCGGTAGCGTCCACATGCAGCGATACTCTCTTGCAGTTCAGGGGAGTGGAAGCTGCTGCTCCGTGGAATCAGACTTACTTGACCTTTGCCTTGGCCTTCCGTCTCTCTTTAGTCCTGATGCAGAGACTCGCCTTCTACTACGCGGCCCATGGCAGTTTGATCGGCTTCGGCGAGGTTCGGCAATCCGTCGATCATCTCGGGTATCGACTGCAGCTGCTTCATGCGATGGAGCTATTTGTAGTTGCTCATGAGTTCAGCCATTTCGTCGTTGAGGAACGATTTCCAGCGTGGCGTGGAAGCCTTGACGCAGAACAGGTTCACGCATCCGAGCTGTTCTGCGACGAACTTGGATTTAGCCTGAGCCGACAAGCTAGCAGCGCTGCCGAAGGCTTCGACGCCTTCGTCGGAGCCGGGGCACTCGTTTTCCTTCGCGCGGTCGAACTCTGCCTCGCCGTCCGCCAATTTGTGACGGGGCTCGTGGCCGAATCAGGCGATCATCCGCGCCTCAGTACGCGGATTGAACTCCTGCGAACCTTAGTTCGGACGCGGACGGTCCCAGATCAGATCGGCGCCGCCGTGGCCTTCTTCGACGAGTACGACCTGATCGCAGTGTCCCTGCGCGATTTGTTACTCGACTTGATGCGTGGGGCACACGATTCCAGCAGCGATGGGGCGCGGAGTTGACGAAGTGCAAAGCACTATCGGCGCGCGCCCTCGGTCGGGACGACACGGTCGCCTTCGACGGGCACAGCCTGCAGATCCGCCGCAGGCCCGCCGCCGGTACTGGGCGGGGTTTCGCGTCACGTTCTCCAGCAAACAGCAACTGGTCATCGTTCAGGAAGTCCGAGACAAGGTTCTCGACGCGTGGGGCATTGACGCCGGAGTGCGCGCTGGCGAGCTCTCGCGGGAGCAAACGCCTACCTGGATTGCCACCGCCTCAACGTGTTCACGCATTCGCTCATTGAGCCGTAGTGACGGGACGGGTTGCTCGATGGCACCATTCGTGCCGAAGTCGTGCCGTCATTTCCACTCGGCGCGACGGCGAGCTGCCCCAATGTGACCACATCATGGTAATATTGTGGTCACTTCTGAGGGTACTGTATGGACACCGTTGGCATCCGGGAATTGAAGGCCCACCTGAGCCGGCACCTGAAGCGGGTCCGCTCAGGCACTAGGCTCATGATCACCGAACGGGGACGCTCCATCGCGACTATCAGTCCGGTTGACACTCCAGCTGATATTGCGTGGGCCCATCGCCTGGTGACCGAAGGACGAGCCCATTGGAGCGGCGGCAAGCCCGCTGGAAATCCTCGACCGGTACGGCCTGCAGCCGGGCGAACGGTTTCAGATGCGGTTATCGAGGACCGCGGGTGACCCTCTACCTAGACACTAGCAGCCTGGTGAAGCTCTATGTCGAAGAGCCCGATAGCGACACCGTTCGTAAGCTCGTCGAGAGTGCTGCGATCGTTAGCACTGCGACCATCGCCTATACGGAAACTCGCGCGGCGCTTGCGAGACGTCGCAGGGAACGCGCGCTTCGACCGGCCGCATTCGCATCGGCCAAGAAGACGTTCGATGCCGAGTGGCCCAAGTATTTCACCATCGAGGTGACATCGGCCCTTTGTCGCCAGGCAGGCGACCTCGCGGAGCGTTACCGGCTGCGAGCCTATGACAGTGTGCACCTTGCGGCATTCGCAGAGATTGCCCGAGAGGCCGGAGTGCGCGAGACACATTTCTCGAGTTTTGACAATGCGCTCAATCGGGCCGCAAGGTCGCTTCGCCGCACGCTGACCCGTACCCGCTGACACGAGGTCAGATGCCTGTTGCGCCGCTTCCGAGCTTGCGCGAGGACGGCGAGGCGCTGGTTGGACCTTTCAACGGAGAGCGATGAGACTCAACACTCCTACAACCGTGGCGGCCGATTTTCATCAGACTTCGCGTCTCAAGGATACAATCCGTCTCGGGCCAGCGATCTGAACCCGACTGCGCGAGGTCGCACGACTCTGGAGCGTCGGCAAGGTCCGTTGACCGAACCATAAGGCGTGCCGGATCTACATCCCGACATGCGTGGACGAACCAGTCTGTGCGGCTGCTTTTGGACGCAGCCGGTGAGAAAGACCCGGTTCGTGCGATCACCCTGAAGGCTCGCGAACTGGCCCTCAGCGCAATGGATCGTGGCTGGGGCGGACCACCTTTCGACCCATTGCGCCTCGCAGATCTTCTTGGGATCCTGGTTTCGCCTAGGCATGACCTGCGCGATGCCCGCACGCTGCCTGTTTCAGGGGGCAAGACACTAATCGAGTTCAACCCCAATCGTTCGAGGGCGGGAGTCGTCTTCGTGTCGAAGCTGTGGGCATACCTCCGTACCCCGGTTCTCGCATTCCGCGCGTGGTCGGCGTGTTGAAGGCTGCCAACAGCGCTGAGGAGGTGGAGGCATCTACACTGCTCCAGTTCGTGCGCGGCGACGCTCTTCAGCCGCGGGGAACCGGACCCAGGGTGGTGGTCCACATCGTCAACGACAAGACGCCCAATTGGGGAGGCGGCGGCTTCGCCCAGGCCGTACGAAAGCAGTGGCCAGCGGTGCAAGTAGACTTTCAAAGGTCGGTTGCTGAGAATCGGAAGCTCTTGACGCTCGGCAACGCTCGCGTGTGTGACTTGCCGAATGGACTGCTTGTCGCGTCAGTCGTTGCCCAGAAGGGTTACGGCGAATCAGTTGGCCCACGTCAAGCGGCGTTTTCTTGCCGCCGCCAGCCGGAACTGGCCCAGCGGAGGCGCTCGTGAGGCGCAGCACCCCGCCTACGGCCGAGCGAGACGGGATCATCTGACCAGGCTCAGGGCCGCTGCGCGGCGATGGCCGGAACCTTCTTCAACGCCTGCTGATACCGAAGGACACCGGCCAGCAGCGCCTCGGCGATCTGCTGCTTGTATTTGTCCGTCTTGAGCAGCGTCGCCTCCCGCCGGTTGGTGATGAACGAGATCTCAGCCAGGATGCTGGGCATCGTCGCGCCAATGAGCACCATGAAGGGCGCCTGCTTGACTCCCAGGTTCCTCACCGTGCGGTTGGTCTTCTGCAGCCGCGAGTAGAGCGAGCTCTGCACCATCGATGCGAAGTCCCGCGACTCGTCGATCTTGTTGTTGAGGGCGATGGCCCGGACGATGTCGGGCAGATTCCGCATGGTCTTGGCGCCGCCGGCGTTCTCGCGCGCGGCCACGGCCTCGGCTTCGGGGTTGGGCGCGAAGTTGAGGAAGTAGGTTTCAACGCCTCTCGCGGAATCATTCGCGCTGGCGTTCGAGTGAATCGACAGGAACAGGTCGGCGCCGACACGATTGGCAATCGCCGTCCGCTCCTCGAGCGACACGTAGGTGTTGGTCCGGCGGGTCAAGACGACCTCGACGCCGGCTTCCTTGAGCAGCAGCTTCTCGAGACGCAGCGCCACGTCGAGCACGAGATCGGCTTCGGTGAGTCCGCGAGCCTTCGCCCCTGGATCATGGCCACCATGGCCGGGGTCCACCACGATGCGAGCAATGCCGAGCCCAAGCTGGCGGGACAGCGAGAAGCCGCCCCTGGTGTTGGCCGATGGCGGCGCCGGTGCCAGAGCAACGGCGCTCGTCGGTGCTTCCCGGGTCTCGATGATTGGTGCGAGCCCCGGTTCGCTCGGTGGTGCGAGCGCAACGTCGATGGTCGGTGCGATCTTGGCTGCGCCCGTCGGTGCGAGGACGCTATCGCCTGTCGGTGCGATTCTCCCTGCGCTGGCCGGTGCGATCGTGACTTCGTTCGTCGGTGCGATTCCTGGAGCACGCGTCGGTGCGATCGTGACTGCCCTGGCTGGTGCGATTCTGGCGGCGACCGTCGAAGCGAACGTCGCTCCGCTGGCCGGTGCCGGCGGGTGCGTCCGCTCGAAGTCCACAACGATCCGGTAAGGATCGTAGAGGGTGTAGACGCTGTACCGCGCCGTCGTCTGCAGATCCAGCACGACGCGTGTGCGCGAGTCCGCCTGCCGCCCCACACGCACCTGTTTCACCAGGTCGTCGGAGAACGGAATGACGGCGTCCTTCAGTGTCTCCACGGCGCGCGTATTCCGGAGATCGAGAAACACGCGTGGCGGTCCGTCGATGCGCTCGTCGTAGAACAGCACTTCGCGCCCGAGCTCGAGTGTGATGCGGAGGACTTCGGGGAGGACGTCGCGTCTGATCGCCACTAACGCCGCCGGGAGTGAGGCCTTGACGGCCGACTCGGACAGTCGGGAGGGTGCCCGTGCTGCGGGAACGGCCGGGGCGGCGGATGCTCGAGACACTCTGGCATCCGACAGCCGCTTGACATGCGACGTCACCTGGCCGACGAGCGAGCTGCTTGGGAAACGAGCCGTCAGCGCGGTGAACATGCGCAAGGCGGTCGTGCGGTCCAGGGCCTCGCCAAACTGCCAGAAGGCGTCGGCCGAGAGCACGGCGCCCTGCCACAGCGCGTTGTCGGAATAGCCGCTCGTGGGGAACAGCCTCGACATGTCCTCGTACGCGCCGACGAGTGCGCGCACACGGGTCAGCGCGGCCTCGCGCGCCGATTCGGTGTGCGCCGCGGCGAGGTCACGACGTACCGTACGCTCCCGGCCGAGCGCGTCGTTGTACAGCGTCTTGGACTGTGACGATTGGGCCTGCAGGGCAGATCCGAGCGCCACGAGTACCAGCGCCGCCGCCGTCGCCCTAGCGAAGCTGCGCATCCACTTCCTCGAAGTAACCACGATCCACCAGGACTTCACGCGGCTTGCCACCCGCTCCCGGCGAGACGAGCCCTTCCGCCTCCATCATGTCCACGAGCCGCGCGGCACGGCTGAATCCGATCCGCAACTTCCGCTGCAGGTACGAAATCGACACCTGACCGCTGCTCACGACGATGCGCGAGGCTTCATCGTAGAGATCGTCCTTCTCGAACTCGATGCCGCCGGGTCCGGTCGTCTTCTCGTCCTCGGCGGTAATCGTGTCGTTGTATGTCGGCTTGCCCTGCTTGCGCAGGAAGCTGGCGAGGCGTGCGCTCTCCTGTTCCGAGATATACGGCCCATGCAGCCGGATGCTCCGTGACGAGGCGGGCGGCAGGAACAACATGTCGCCCTTGCCAAGCAGTTGCTCGGCGCCGTTGCCGTCCAGGATGGTGCGCGAATCGGTCTTCGACGACACGCGAAACGAAATCCGCGACGGCAGGTTCGCCTTGATGAGACCGGTGATGACGTCAACCGACGGCCGTTGTGTGGCCAATATCAGATGAATGCCGACCGCTCGCGCCATCTGTGCGAGACGGCAGATCGACTCCTCGACCTCATGGCTCGCCACCATCATCAGGTCGGCCAGCTCGTCGATCACGACGACGATGAACGGGAGCGGCTTCGGTGCTTCCTCATCGTGAGACCCGCGTTCGGTCTGTACCAGGCGGACGTTGCGGTTGTACTGCTCGATGTTCCGGACGCCTTCAGCCGCCAGCGTCTTGTAGCGCTCCTCCATCTCGCGCACCGCCCAGCGAAGCGCGTTGGCGGCCTTCTTGGGATCCACGACGACCGGCGTGAGCAGGTGCGGAATCTCCTCGTACATCCCCAGCTCGAGCCGCTTGGGGTCGATCATGATCATGCGCACATCGTCCGGGGTGGCGCGATAGAGCAGGCTCGTGAGCATCGCGTTCAGCCCGACCGACTTGCCCGTGCCGGTGGAGCCGGCGATGAGCAGATGCGGCATCGTGGCGAGGTCGGTGACGTACGGCTCGCCGTGAATGGTCTTGCCGAGGGCGAGGGTGAGCTTCGAGGTCGAGCGCATGTAGGCATCGGACTCGAGCAGCTCGCGCAGCGAGATCGCTTCGCGATTCGGGTTCGGAATCTGGATGCCGACCGTGGACTTGCCAGGGATGCGGTCGATGAGGACCGACTCGGCCTTCATCGCGAGGCACAGGTCGTCGGCCAGCCCGGTGACCTTGCTGTATTTCACGCCGGCTTCGGGTTTGAACTCGAAGGTCGTCACGACCGGACCTGGGTGGATCTGCGCGACCTGGCCTTCGACCGCGAACTCGCGGCATTTCTGTTCGAGCAGGCGTGCGGAGTCCATGAGCTCGCGCTCGTCGATCTTCCGCTCCGGCTTTGGCGCGTCGAGGAGCGAGGCCGGCGGCAGCGTGAACGAGCCGCGCTTGCGCTCGGCCGGGGCCTTGAGCTCGGGATCAGAGAGCGGCAGCGGGGGAGCGGAGTCCGGGCGCTTTCGCGCCACCACCGGCGCCTGTCGGGACCCCGGAACTGTTGGCTCGTCTCTCTCGGCCGGCTTGATCACACGAGCCGGGCGATCGGGCACATCCTCATCCGTCGCGGCTCGAGCAGCTTTGGGCGCGATGCCGGGCTTGGCGTGTTTGGCGATGACATCGCGCCGCGCCTGATCCTTGCGACGCCGCTCGATCCACGCGCGCAGCCAGCCGATGCTGCGGGCAGAGATGTCCTGCGAGCCGACGGTCGCGGTCGCGAACATCCTGCCGAACGAGAACTGCGTGGAGAGGATGATGGCGAGCATCATCAGCGTGAGCAGCACGATGAGGGAGCCCGTCCGATTGAGATACTCCGACATCAGCGCGCCAAAGCCGCGGCCGATGGATCCGCCGGCGTAGAACGTCTTGCCGGCGACCTCGGTGCTGCCGAACACCAGGCTCAGGAAGGCGCTGGAACACGCGAAGAGCAGCGTCACGCCGGTGAGCTTTGTGTACGCGGCATAAGGCCGCTGGCACCAGAAATAGTGCCAGCCTGCGACGGCGATCACTCCGGGCACGAGATAGGCGGCGTAGCCGAACAACTGGAACGACAGCTCCGACAGGAACGCGCCGACGCGCCCGACAAAATTCGCGGGCGGGTGGGCCGCCTCGGTCGTGAAGAACCACACCGGATCGGTGGCATCGTGCGTGACGAGCGAGATCAGCCAGATCAGCGCCATCGCGAAGAGCGCGACGCCGACGAACTCGCTGATGCGGCGCGACAACGTGGACTCAGGCACGACTCAGATCTCCATCAGGACCGGCAGCACCAGTGGCCGCCGCCCGGTCCGCTTCTTGAAAAACCGCCGCAGCTCCACACGGAGCTTCTCGGTCATGAGCCCCTGATCGGTGCGTTCTTCGACCTTGGATCCGGCGATGCACTCGCGGATCACCCCTTCGGCATCTGTGAACAGCGCGTCGGCGTGCTTCTCGTCGAACACGAACCCGCGCGCGACGAGCTCAATCTCGCTGGCCAGATCGCCCGTCTGCCGGCTGATCGCGACCACGGCGACCACCAGGCCATCGCCCGCCAGATGACGACGGTCGCGCAGTACTTCGTCACCCACTTCGCCCACGCGCGTGACGTCGATCAGCACGCGCCCGGTGGGAGCCTTGTCGGCAATTCGCGCCCCCAGGTGGTCGAACTGAATGATGTCGCCGTCCTGGGCCAGCAGCACCTGCACCTTCTGCTCGGCGCCGCGCATGACACGCTGCGCCACGCGGGCGTGTTGTGAGAGCTGCCGGTACTCACCGTGCACGGGCACGAAGTAGCGCGGCCGGACGAGCGAGATCATCAGCTTCAATTCCTCGGCGGAACCGTGCCCCGAGACGTGCACGTGCTTCATCTCCGGCGTCACCACGTCGGCGCCTCGCCGGGCGATGTGGCTCATCGTGCGGGCGATGGCCTTCTCGTTGCCGGGGATGGCGCGGGCGGACAGCACGACGGTGTCGTCCGGACCAAGCTTCACGTAGCGATGGTCGTCAATGGCAATGCGGGAGAGGGCCGCCTGCGGCTCGCCCTGTGACCCCGTGGCGACGCAGAGGACGTCCTGTGAGGAGTAGTTCGACACCTCCGAATCGCGAATCTGCACGCCGGCCGGGATCCGCAGGTAGCCGAGTCGCTGAGCGATCTCGGTGTTCTGGACGATGCTCCGGCCGACGAAGGCGACCTTGCGCTCGAATTGGACGGCCAGGTCCACGAGGACCTGCGCCCGGTAGATGCTGGAGGAGAAGGTCGCTACCACCAGCTTGCCGTGGGTGCTCGTGAAGAGCTCTTCGAAGGCGTCGATGACCTCGATTTCCGGACCGGTAAAGCCCTTGCGGTCGATGTTGGTGCTGTCGGCAAACAACGCCAGCACGCCTTTCGAGCCCAGTTCCGCGAAACGATGCAGGTCGAAGTGCTGGCCGTCGATCGGCGTCTGGTCGATCTTGAAATCGCCGGTGTGCACGATCGTTCCCGCCGGCGTGGTGATGGCGAGCGCCACGCAGTCGGGCATGCTGTGCGTGACGCGGATGAACTCGATCGTGAACGGTCCGATCGTGATGGTGTCGCGCGGGCTGATGGTTTTCAGCCGGTTGCCGGCGTCGATCTGGTGCTCGTCGAGCTTCGGCTGTACGAACGCCAGGGTCATCGCCGTCCCGTAGACCGGGCCGTCAAAGAGCGGCATCACGTGGGGCACGGCACCGATGTGGTCCTCGTGGCCGTGGGTGAGGATCAGCGCCTTGACCTGGCTGCGGCGAGCCTCCACGAAGGTCATGTCCGGGATGATCAGATCGACGCCGAGCTGATCGGGCTCAGGGAACATGACACCGGCATCAATCAGGATGGTCGTGTCCTCCCAGGACACAGCCATCATGTTCATGCCGAACTCGCCGAGGCCTCCAAGGGCGACGACCTCGAGCGTAGCCGGCGACACGTCCGGTACAACGACAGACTGATTCATTCAGGGCCCAGCGGACACACACATTCCGGCCGGTCCGAAGACCGGCCCTACTGCCTCGTAGTACCCATCCTTCTGGATGGGCCAGAGCAACGACTGCGACGACAAAACCCTGGCGGGTGCGGTGTCGCTATCAGGCGGCTGGGAGCGCCTAAAAACCGGGCAGGCTCAATGACTTCCGGGCGAAATCATAGCATAGCTCTCGACAACCGTGCCATGTCGTCGAGGGTCAGGGCTTCGGGGCGGCTGCGCGCATCAACCTGCGCGCGCTCGAGAAGTTCCGGCGCCGATCGACCGGAGGCATCGGCCAGCGGTTTGAGCGCGTTGAGCACCGTCTTCCTCCGTTGCAGAAAGAGGCCGCGGACGAGTCGCTCGAAGGACGCCCGATCGCCGACGTCGGCTGCGGCGGGCCGGAATCGGAGACGAACGACGGCCGACTTCACCTTGGGCGGGGGACGAAACGCCCCGGGTGGCAACGACAAAAGGCGGGCAACGTCAGCCAGCAGCGCGACCTGGATGGCGAGCGCACCGTAGTCGCTCGAGCCAGGTGTGGCCACGAGGCGGTCGGCCACTTCCTTTTGGAGCATCAACGTGGCGTCCTGAAGCCGCCGTCCATCATCTGACTCATGGAGCAGCTTGAAGAGAATCGGTGAGGCGACGTTATAGGGGAGGTTGCCGACGACGCGAACAGGCTTCCGTTCATCGGCGAGAAGATCCGCAAGGTCGACGTTCAGGAAGTCGGCCTCGACGACCCTGACGTTCGGCACACGCGCGGGAAGAGCGGCGGCAAGGTCGCGATCGATTTCCACGGCGATGAGCTTCCCGGCCTTGGCCGCGAGGGGCCCGGTGAGTGCGCCGCGGCCCGGACCAATCTCGAGGAACGTCTCATCAGGCTGAATCGCCAGCGCGTTGACCAGCTTGGTGACCCACGCCGCCTCCAGGAAATGCTGCCCGAATCTCTTGCGCGCACGCGGCAACCCACGAGTCCCGAATCCCGAGTCCCGAATCTGGTGTCTCGGATCCCGAGTCCCGGATCCCGAGTCCCGGGTCAATCGTCCTCCTCCGGCCCGAGGGTGTCGCCGCGCCAATAGCGCTCCTCGATCTCCTCGATCTCTTCCTCGCTCAGGCCGAAGTAGTGGCCGACCTCGTGGATCAGCGTTTCGCCGATCACCGCGCGGATCTCGTCCTCGTCTTCGCAGTCCTCCTCGATCGGCTTTTGAAAGAGCGTGATCTGGTCGGGCAGTTGGTTGCCTCCCGGCCAGGTGCGCTCGGTAAGTGGCGTGCCCTGGTAGAGGCCATACAGGGAATCGGGCGGCTCGATCTCCATGTCGTCGAGCAGGGAGGCGCTGGGTTCGTCTTCGACAAGGAGTACGAGGTTCTTCATCTCGCGCCTGAATCGCGATGGGATGAGGGTAATGGCTTCAGTGACGAGGCGTTCGAACGCGTCGCGCGTCATCCTTGCTCACCACGTGCTTGTAGTAGTCGCAGTCGTCCCGGACGAGGCAGATGTCGCACAGCGGCTTCGGGCGGCAGACTCGTCGGCCGTGAAGAATCTGGACGTCGGAGGCGAGCGTCCACATCTCCTTCGGCAGCGCGGCGCAGAGTTGTGACTCAACCTCTACCGGGTCATCGCCTTCCGCGATGCCGATCCGGTTCGACACGCGCAGCACGTGGCGGTCCACCGGTAACCCGGGAACCCCGAGTGCATGGCCGAGGACGACGTTGGCCGTCTTGCGGCCGACGCCCGGGAGCTTCGTCAGGAGATCCATGTCCGCGGGAACCTCGCCAGCGTGCTCGGCGAGAAGCATCTTGGACATCCCGAGCAGAGACTTCGACTTCTGGCGGAAGAACCCCGTGGACTTGATCAGCTTCTCGAGTGTCGGCTGCTTCGCCGCGGAGAGCGCCTTCGCGTCGGGGTATCGCTTGAACAGGGCCGGGGTTACCAGGTTCACGCGCGCGTCGGTCGACTGCGCCGAAAGGATGGTCGCCACCAGCAGCTCGAACGCGTTCCGGTGGTGCAGCTCGGTGTCCGCGTTCGGATGCTGCTCCGCGAGCAACTCGATCACCCGACGGGTCTTTAGGGGTGTCTTCAGTGAATAGGCCCTTTCGACCAGCCGACGTTCGAGTAGGTCTCCGTGAACACGCGCATGTGCTCTTGCAGCGCCGAGATCAGGTTGGGGACGAATTGGACAGGCACGACGACACGCGTGCGAACCGGTGCGCGGACGACGTGATCCTGCTCCGCTTCGCGAACCTCTTTCTCGGAGAGAGGCATCACTTCACAGAAGGTCAGTGTGAAATCGAACGGCGTGTGCGCGATGGAGCAGAAGTTCGCGTACGTGCGCGGTTCCCCAGGCTGCTCGTCGGGGATGATCGTGAAGTTGATTTGCTTGCGTTCCGGCTGATCGCTCATAGGGTCAAAGCCTAACACCTTTGACCTTTGACCCTTGACCTTTGCCCTAGTATTTCCTCATCACTCCGATAACCACGCCCTGGACCTGCACATTGTCCGGGTCGACCATGATCGGCTGCATGGCGGGGTTGGCGGGCTGTAGACGAATCCTCCCGTTCTCCCGATAGAACTTCTTGAGCGTGACGTCGAGGCCGCCAACCAGCGCGATGACCATCTCGCCGTTGTCGGCCGACTTCCGGTCCTCGACGATGACGAAGTCGCCATCGCGAATCTGCTCGTCGATCATCGAGTCGCCGCGGACGCGCAGGACGTAGCTATCGCGTTTGCCGGCGAGCGTTTCCGGCACCGCGATCGTTTCGTTGCTGGCCACGGCCTCAATCGGGACGCCGGCGGCAACGAAGCCGAGGAGGGGAAGCTCCATCGCTCGACCGGCCCCGCGGGTAGGGACGAGCTCGACCGACCGGCTTCGGTTCCAGGCGCGCCGGATGAAGCCTTTTTCCTGGAGGTTGCTCAGGTGCTTGTGGACCGTGGCCAGCGAGGACAGGTTGAAGCGGCGGCCGATCTCTTCGAGGCTCGGGGCGTACCCGTGCTGTTGAATGAACTCGTTCAGGTAGTCCAGGATTTCGCGCTGGCGTTTTGTGAGCGGGAGCACCGAAAGCCTCCAATCAACTTCTGCCGAGGTGGCCAGACTATATGCGAACAGAAAGCGAAGATCAAGCGCGAATCGGTGCTACACTTCGTGGTCAGCCAGCTCCAAGAGGCCCCTATGTTCTACCGCATCACGTTGAGCTCACTCGTCGCGCTGACCCTCGGCGCGGCCGTGATGACCGCGGCAGCCGTCTCGCCACAACAGGCAGACGCGTTCGCGCGCAAAGTGGCGATCATCACGCAGCAGGGGACGCTCGCTCCGCGCGCCGTGGGCGCACGGCGGACTCCCGTGACCGAATCCGAGGTCAATTCGTGGTTCGCGTACCGGGCGCAGCCGCTCTTGCCGCAGGGCATGAGGGAGCCGCAGGTCACGATCATCGGTGAAGGGAAGGTCAGCGGAACGGCGACGCTGGATCTCGAGGCGGTCGGCAAGTCGCGCCGCACCGGAGGCCTGATCGATCCGTGGGCGCTGTTGGGCGGGCAACTGCCGGTGACGGTCACAGGCGTTCTGCACACGCAGAATGGTCAAGGCCGGTTCGAGCTGCAGCAGGCTGCGGTGTCTGGCGTGCCTATCCCGAAAACCTTGTTGCAGGAGCTCGTGTCGTACTACTCACGTACAGCCGAGGACCCCTCCGGCGTCAACCTGGACGAGGCGTTCAACCTGCCGGCGAACATCCGCCAGATCGAAGTCGGCCAGGGGCAGGCGGTGGTGGTGCAATGACACCTGATCCCAACTCCCAAGAAGCCCAACTCCTACACCCAGGCAGTCGGCGTGGCGCATGGCGTATTGAGCGTTGATTTTCTTTCAACGCCACTGCAATTCCTCAAGGGCGTAGGTCCCAGAAAAGCCGCGGACCTCAAACGCGCGGGCCTCGTCGTCGTCGAAGATCTCCTCTACCGCCTTCCGTTCCGTTACGAAGACCGCAGCCGCATGCAGCCGATTGCCTCGCTGCGCCCGGGCGCCAAGGCCGCGGTGCTTGGAGAGATCAAGTCATCTCACCTCGCGGTCACGCGCCGCCGCGGCTTCAAGATCTTTCACGCCGTGATTGCCGACGCCAGCGGCAGCATTCGCTGCACGTGGATGAACCAGGCGTTTCTCGCCGACATTCTCCGGTCCCATCTGCAGGTCGTCATCTTTGGGGACGTGAAGCTGGACTCGACGGGTCTGCACTTCATGAACCCGGAGTACGAGCTCGTGGCCGACGATCTGTCGAGCGTGCACACCGGCCGGGTGGTTCCCTTCTACGAAAAGACCGGCGTCGTCACTCCGAACATGCAGCGGCGACTGGTGCGCCAGGCGCTCGACCAGCTCCCACCGGAGATTGCCGACCCGCTACCCGCGGAGCTGCGCGCGCGGTTGCAGCTCGCGCCGCGCCGGATGGCGGTGGAGGAGTGCCACTTCCCACCGAACGAGGCCTCGGTCGAGGTGCTCAATGCGTTTCGCTCGCCCGCGCAGCGCCGCCTGATCTTCGAAGAGTTCTTCCTGTTCCAGATTGGCCATGCCTGGCGGCGTCACGCGAGCGGTACAGAGGTCAAGCCGTTTGTGCCGGTCGTGGACGATCGCATCCGCGCGGCAGCAGCCAAGGTGCTGCCGTTCAAGCTCACGCCCGGCCAGCGCGGCGCGGTGAAGGAGATCGTCGACGACATGCTCAGGCGAGAGCCGATGCACCGGCTGCTCCAGGGAGACGTCGGCGCCGGCAAGACGATCGTGGCCCTGCTCGCGGCGATCGTGGCGATGGAGAACGGGCTGCAGGTGGCGTTCATGGCGCCCACCGAGATCCTCGCCGGCCAGCACTTCGGCAATATCGCGAGGCTGCTCGCCTCGTCCAGGTTTCGCGTGGATCTTCTGACCGGCAGCACGCCAGGACTGCAGAAGCACACGGTCCTTTCCAATATCGAGCGCGGGACGACACATCTCATCGTCGGGACCCACGCGCTCGTGCAGGAGCAGGTGACGTTCCACAAGCTCGGCCTCGTCGTGATCGACGAGCAGCACCGGTTCGGCGTCGCGCAGCGGGCGGCGCTTCGCGCGAAGGGTCTGCGCCCTGACGTGCTCCTGATGACGGCCACACCGATCCCTCGCACGCTGGCGCTCACCGATTACAGCGAGCTCGACGTGTCGAAGATCACGGATCTGCCGCCGGGACGCAAGCCAGTGATGACGCTGGTGAAGCCCGAGTCGAGACGCGACGAGATCTACCAGCTCATTCGACGCGAGCTCGAGGCCGGCCGCCAGGCGTACATCATCTACCCGCTGGTCGAGGAGTCCGAGAAGATCGATCTCAAATCGGCAACCGAGATGGCCGATCATCTGCAGGCCGAAGTGTTTCCCGCGCACCGCGTGGCGCTGCTCCACGGACGCATGAAGCAGGACGCGAAGGAACATGTGATGCAGGCATTTGCTGCCGGGCGGATCGAGGTGCTCGTGTCCACGACGGTCGTCGAGGTCGGAGTGGACGTGCCCAACGCGTCGATCATGGTGGTCGAGCACGCGGAACGCTTCGGCCTGTCGCAGCTGCACCAGCTTCGAGGGCGTGTTGGCCGCGGACAGTGGGAGTCCTTCTGCATCCTGCTCTATCAGGCGCCGTGGACCGATGATGCGCGCGAGCGGCTGAAGGCGCTGTCGTCGACCAACGACGGCTTTGCGATTGCCGAGCGCGACCTCGAGCTGCGCGGCCCGGGGGATTTCTTCGGCACGCGCCAGTCAGGACTTCCGAAACTGCGGACCGGCGATCTGGTCCGCGATCGCGAGATCATGGAGGAGGCGCACCGCGAGGCCCGGCAGCTGGTCGAGGCCAGCGGTCTCACGCCGGAGCTGACCGCGTTCGTGCAGCGCCAGTGGCAGGATCAGTTCGGCCTGATTGAGGTCGGGTGAGGATCATCGCAGGCAGTCTGAAGGGGCGCCGGCTCAAGGCCCCGACGTGGGAAGGCCTGAGGCCGACGTCCGACAAGCTCCGCGAAACGCTGTTCAACATCCTGGCGCCACGGATTGCCGGCGCGCGGGTGTTCGATGGCTACGCCGGCACCGGCGCTGTCGGGCTCGAGGCGATCAGCCGCGGCGCGCTGCACGTGACGTTTGTCGAGCGCGACCGCCGCGCGGCGGCGCTCATCGAGGAGAACCTCACGGCCTGCCGTGTGGAGGGGGGCTATACTATCCACTGCGGTGACGCGGCGACCGTGCTGTCAGGTTTCGGCGTGGACGCGTTCGATCTGATCCTGCTGGATCCGCCGTACGCAGCGCCGGTCGAACGCGCACTCGGCGCGTCAGCCCGCGCGCTGGTTCCAGACGGCCTCGTAGTGCTCGAGCACGCGACGCGACAGGAACCGGCGGCGCCCGGATCGCTCGAGCGGGTACGCGATGTGAAGTCCGGAGACAGCACCTTGACCTTTTACACGCGCAAGGCGAGTCCTGGTCAGTCGCTGGAGGCACGATGAGTCCCGCCAGCCCGCCGAGCGGGCGTCTCGCCGTGTTCCCGGGTTCATTCGATCCGCTGACCAACGGTCACGTCGACATCATCTTGCGGAGCACGCGGCTGTTCGAGCGGATCCTCGTGGCGGTACTCGTCAACCAGGACAAGAAGCCGCTCTTCACGGCCGACGAGCGCGTGGCGATCATCCGCGAGGTCTTTCGCGAATACCCCAACGTCGAGATCGAGAGCTTCGAAGGGCTGCTCGTCGACTACGCCCGGCGTCGCCGTGCCAGCGCGATCATCCGCGGCATCCGCGCCGTGTCGGACTATGAGTACGAGTTCCAGATGGCGCTCATGAACCGCCATCTCGAGCCGATGCTGGAGACGGTGTTCATGATGCCGGCCGAGCAATACACCTATCTGAGCTCACGGCTGACGAAAGAGGTGTTCAGCCTCGGCGCCGACGTGCGCGGCCTGGTGCCGCCAGCCGTCGAGCAGGCGCTCAAGCGCAAACAAGCGGCTGGAGTTCGATAGATGTTCGCACAGCGTCTTGCGCAGGTATCGGCGTCGGCCACGCTCACGGTGGCCGCGGAGGCCGAGCGGCTGCGGCGTGCCGGCCACAACGTGGTCGACTTCAGTGCCGGCGAGCCTGACTTTCCGACGCCCGAGCACGTCAAGGCGGCGGGGAAGGCGGCGATCGACGCCAACTTCACGCGCTACACCGTGGCGCCCGGTATTCCCGAGCTGAGGCAGGCCATCTGCGCGCGGTACCAGCAGGACTACGGCATCGAGATCACGCCGGCAGAAGTGTTGATGACCGTCGGCGGCAAACAGGCGCTCTTCAACACCGCCCTCGCGCTGTTCGATCCTGGTGACGAGGTCATCACCCACGCGCCGTACTGGCCGACGATCCCCGAGCAGGTGAAGCTCGTGGGCGCCACGCCCGTCATCGTCGCGACGCAATCGAGCGACGGGTTTGCTGTGCACGCCGATACCATCATCGCGGCGATCACGCCGAAGACGAAGGCGATCATCCTGAACTCGCCCGGCAATCCCACCGGCGCGCTCGTTGCTGAGGAAACCGTTGCGGCGATTGCGGACGTGGCCGCCAGGCACGGGATCTGGCTCATCGTCGATCTCTGCTACGAGCGGCTGATCTACGAAGAGGTCCCACACAACCTGCCGAAAGTCCTATTCGACCGGCATCGCGATCGGACGGTGATTGCCGGCTCGGCGTCGAAGGCGTACGCCATGACCGGCTGGCGCTGTGGATGGACGATTGCGCCGAAAGAGCTGACCGCCGCGTTCAACGTGATTCAGGGACAGACGACGTCGAACATCAGCTCGATCACGCAGAAGGCGGCGCTGGCGGCGGTCAGCGGCCCACAGGACGCCGTCACCGCGATGCGCGACGAATATCGGGCGCGGCGCGACAATATTCACGCTTGGCTGACATCGAATCCGGCCATTCAATGCGTGAAGCCCAAAGGGGCGTTCTATCTGTTCCCCGACATTTCCGCGCTGCTGTCGCCGGACGGTCTCCGGACATCTGCGGACTTCGCGCAGGCGCTCATCGAGAAGGAGCACGTCGTGGTGACTCCGGGCGAAGCATTCGACGCACCCGGCTATCTCCGGATCTCCTACGCCACGTCGATGGACCAGCTGCGCGAGGGCGCGGATCGCATTCTCCGGTTCGCCGAATCGCTGCAGCCCGCCAGAGCCGGCGCTTCCCGCTGATCACGAACCACGGAGGCGTCTCCGAGTCTCCGTGGCTCGTGAGAGGTGGAGACCTGTGAACATGCCCCAAGGTTTCGCTTCAAGAGTGCGTGAGGCGCTGGGACCAGAGCACGTCCGCGACGATGCGGCCTCGCTGAGCATGTATGCCGCTGACGCTCTCGGTCAGGGCCACCCTCCGGACCTCGTGGTGCTTCCCGGATCGAGGCATGAGATCGCGGCCATCGCGCGGCTGTGCAACGAGCATCGCGTGCCGCTGGTGGTGCGTGGCGCCGGCACGGGCTACACCGGTGGAGCGGTGCCGTCGCGCGGCGGCGTCGTGCTGTCGATGGAGCGGCTGAACCGCATCATCGAGATCGACGAGGTGAACCTCGTGGCCGTCGTCGAACCCAACGTCATCAACGGCGATCTCCAGCGGGCGGTCGAGCGTCTCGGACTGTTCTATCCACCAGATCCCGCGAGCCTCGACACCTCCTCGATCGGCGGTAACGTGGCCGAGTGCGCGGGCGGTCCGCGGGCATTCAAATACGGCACGACGAAGCGGTACGTGCTCGCGCTCGAGGCGGTGCTGCCGACCGGGGAGATCGTCCAGACCGGCACCAAGGCGGTGAAGAACGTCGTCGGCTACGACGTGACCCAACTGCTCGTCGGTTCCGAAGGGACTCTGGCGATCATCACGAGGATTACCCTGCGCCTGATACCCAAGCCACCGGTGCGAAGCACGCTGTCGGCGGCGTTTCCCGATGTGCGACGCGCGGTCGAGGCCGTCAACGGGCTGATTCAGCGTCGGGTCGTGCCTTGCGCCATTGAGCTGGTCGATGACGACTCACTTCGGGCGGTGGAAACCCACATCGGGCGCCGGGTGACGTCGGACGAGGCCCACGCCCTGCTGATCGTCGAGTGCGATGGCACCGCGGCCGCGGTCGAGGAAGAAATGTCACGCGTGGCCGCCGCGTGTCAGGACGCGGGCGGTCTTCAGGTCACGCGCGCGGCCACCGAAGTGGAGCGTGACGAGTTGTGGCGCGTACGACGCCAGCTGTCTCTGGCGTTGAGAGCCACCGGGCTGCTGAAGATCAACCACGACGTCGTCGTGCCGCGCGGACGTGTGCCGGAACTGTTCGACCTCATCGCCGAGCTCAAGCTACGGCATACGCTCCGCATCGCCTCGTTCGGCCACGCCGGCGACGGCAACATTCACGTCAACCTGATGGTGGACCAGAACGATCAGGCCGAGCGGGCCCGGGCGACGCAGGCCGAGCGGGAGCTCTTCGAACGGGTGGTGGCGCTCGAAGGCTCGATCAGTGGTGAGCACGGGATCGGCTTCGCGAAGGCGAAGTACCTTCCGCTGGAACTGTCGCCGGACGTGATCGCTCTGATGAAGCGACTCAAGGCGGCGTTCGATCCGAACAACATCCTGAATCCGGGCAAGATCTTTCCGTAGGGTCAGCCCCGGTCGACGTCAGCGGTTGCTGACGAGGGACACCATCTCGATCTCCTCACGCGGATCCGGCCGGACCAGTGTTCTGATCCGGAGACTGGCGGTGTTGAGATACTCAACCTCGCCAAGGCGGCGAAGCGTGATGCCGGCCTCGGTCTCGACCGCCGCGATCTCGTTCGAGCGAAGGATCAGCAGAACGCGTTCCGGGGATTGCGCGAACGCACCGGCCTGCTGTCGATCGAACAGCTCCATCTGCTTCGACGCCGTGTAGAACGGAAGATTCCGCGTGAACACCCCGAAGACCCCGATCGGTTCCTGCGCCGATCGCCAGGCACGAACGAGTGTGGCCATCTGCTCGACCGCTTCGGGCCGCCGGCCCGCCAGGGCGCCGAACTGCACCGAGACCAGCAGCGCCGCCGCGGCCATTGCCGCGACCGCCGGCAAACGTCGCCAGCCGCTTCGAACAGCGATCCAGGCGAAGCCGATCGCGCCACAGCCCACGAGACACACGCCGATCCAGGTCGCGGCCGGATAGGCGTTGATCAGGAGAGGCTCCATGCGAATCAACAGGAGAACCAGCAGCGCATAGAGGGCCGCGGTAGCCCAAGTCGCGCCGGCCAGACCAGACAGGGCGCGCGCCGAAACAGCGTCGAGGCGCGCGACCATCGAGCGTGCGAGCAGTACTGCCAGCGGTGGAAGTATCGGCAGGATGTAGCGCGGCTGCTTGCCGACCGACAGCGTGTAGAAGAGCAACGGCATGAGCGCCCAGAGCAGCAGCCGCCATTCCGCATCGGTGAGGACGCGGGTGCGGCGGATCACTCTCGTGAGCCCGCGCCCACTCGCGTCGATGAGATACAGCGACCACGGCACCATGCCGCCGAGCACCACGGGCAGGTAGAACCAGAACGGTCGCGCGTCATTGAACCGCTCGGTCGCGAACCGCTCGATGTTGTCGCCGACGAAGAAGCTCTGAAGATAGGCGTTGCCGTGCTCCCGCCACATCGCCACGTACCAGGGAAGGCCCACGGCAGCGAATATCAGCGCCGCCAGCGCCACGCCTCGCGGATCGATGCGCATGCGCCGCCGTTCGCGCCAGGCGATCGGCAGCAGCACGATGGCGGGAACAGCGACCGCGACGGGGCCCTTCAGGAGAAAGCCGAGGCCTGCGCCGAGCCCAGCCACCGCCCACCACTTCGGGGCCATGCCGGATTCACGGGGTGCGTCCGCGGCACGAAAGGCCGCCCAGATTCCGAGTGTGATGCAAAAGGTCAGAGGCAAGTCGGGCAACGCGGATCGAGCCATCGCGAAATAGCCAAAGCACGTTGCGACGATGGCGCCCGCGAGCCAGGAGGCATCTGAACGGCCGCTGGCCTGACGGGCCACGGCCCACGCGAGGAGGACGAGTCCGAGGCCCGCCGCCGCGGACCAGAGTCGCGCGCCAAGCGCGGTTGGTCCGGTGACGAGGAAGGTTGCCGCGGTCAGCCAGTAGTACAGCACCGGCTTCTGAAATCGGTTCTCGTAGTTGAACCGCGGCGTGAGCCAGTCGCCGGTCTCGACCATTTCGCGCGACGCTTCAGCGTAGTACGCCTCGTCGGAATCGGTGATCGCCTGCCGGCCAAGGCCGAGGAAGAATGTGAAGAAGCAGAGGAGCAGCAGCGACCACACCCCTCCGCGATCATCGAAGGACACGCGCGTCGATTGTACGCTGCGATAATGTCCACATGGCCAGAACCGTCGCCGTCGTCGGCGCCTCGAACGACAGGAGCAAGTTCGGCAACAAGGCGGTGCGGGCGTTCCAGGCGGAAGGGCACACCGTCATCCCCATCAACCCGCATGAATCGCACGTGGAAGGTCTGAAAGCCTACGCCTCGGTCCTCGACGTGCCCGTCGCCATTGATATGGCCACGGTCTACGTCCAGCCCGACATCGGGATTGGCCTTCTGGCGGAATTCGAACAGAAGCGGATTCCGGAGGTCTGGGTCAATCCCGGCGCCGAGAGCGACGAACTGATGGCGGAAGCCAGCCGGCGTGGGCTCAACGTCATCTTCGCCTGCAGCATCGTCGGGATCGGGCGCAGCCCGTCCCAGTTTGCCTGAGGATTCCAGTGGTAACGATCAAGCTGCGGAAGAACGGCCCCTACAAGATCGAGAGCGACGACGTGCGTGTCGTCGATTGGAACGGGGCGGAGTACACGATCGACCGGTGGCCGATCGCGCTGTGTCGCTGTGGCGCGTCAACGCAGAAGCCGTTCTGCGACGGGACGCACTCGAAGATCGGGTTCGAGGCAGGCGAGGTGGCCGCTGGACCGGATGCGGCCGACACGCCCGCCAAACCCTGAACGCTACTTCACCTGTACGCGAATACTGTACGGCGACGCGAGCGTGGCGTTGAGCTCCGTCCCTTCCGCCAGTTCCACTTCGCGGCCGCGCGTGGCCACCACGGTGCCGGCTCCAGCCGCGCCGCCGATGGCCGCGCCTTTCGCCGCCCCGCTCTTGCCGCCGACGATGCCACCGATGAGAGCGCCGATACCGGCGCCCGCGCCAACCTTCGTCGCGTCCTCGCCCTTGGTGGCTTCGCCATCGAAGCTCAACGCGTTGGTGCGCAACTGGTCTCGCTGACCGTCGATCATCATTTCGGTGAAGCGAATCGCCAGGTGCGAGCGGCCCTTCACGCGGCCCGCGCGCTCGACTTCGATGACATCACCGTGCAGTGTCGCGCCAGCGGGAATAACGGTGACGCCGTCAACGACGACGGCCTGTCGTACTCGCGCCGTGACCGGGGTTTCGACCTTCGCGGTCTCGCTGGAGAGCGGCGTGATCAGCGTCAGCGACAGCGCGTTTCCAACCGGTACGCTGACGTCACGGAATACCGGAGGAGGCGGCTCTGCCGGACGGGCCGCCGGCTCTGGAGCCGCTGCATTCGACGCGGACGGTGAGGCGGCATTCGACGGCCTGTTCGTCGTTGACGGTTGCGGCGCGCGGGTTGGCTCGCGCCGTGTCGGCGTCGCAGTGTCCTGAGTTGGTGGCGTCGCGGCCGGCTGACCGGGCGCGGGATCGCCAGAGGGCTGGGCCGCTGGGGCCGCCGCTGTGGTCTCCGGATTCGGCGTGGTTTCGGTGCTGCTGCCCGCGCAACCCGTCACAAGGGCCGAGCCGAGCAGCGCCACGGACATCCAATGTTTCGTCATCGTTTTCTCCCTCGGACTGGTGGATGGTTCAAGGATCGGGCCGTACAAAAAGCCCGTCAACCTGAGGCATTCCTGGCGGGTGTCCTCCAGGATTCGACAGTTCCGGAAGGAATTGCACGGATTCGGCCGTACCGTCTGTCTATTATAGATGCTTATCTTGTCCGAACGAGTATCAATTTGACTGATATCAACCGACGGTGCACACTGGCTTTATGCCAACCCAACGAACTGGAGCGCAGATCATCTGGGAGTGTCTCGTCCATGAGGGCGTAAACACGGTCTTCGGATACCCGGGCGGCGCGATCCTGCCGGCGTACGACGCGATGCTCGACTACCCGGTCCGGCATGTCCTGGTTCGTCACGAGCAGGGCGCCTCGCACATGGCCGATGGCTATGCCAGGGCGGGCGGCGGCGTGGGTGTCGCGATAGCCACATCTGGTCCAGGAGCCACGAACCTGGTCACCGGCATCGCGACTGCGATGATGGACTCGGTGCCGATGGTCTGTATCACGGGTCAAGTGCCGAGCAAGTTGATCGGTTACGACGCGTTCCAGGAAACCGACATTACCGGCATCACGCTCCCGATCACCAAGCACAGCTACCTGGTCACCCGCGTCCAGGACATCATGCCGGCGATCAAAGAGGCGTTCCATCTCGCCAAGTCGGGTCGTCCGGGGCCGGTGCTCGTGGACATCACCAAGGATGCGCAGCAGGCCAAGATCGATTGGGAATGGGATCCGTCCCCGGTCAAGATCCGCGGCCATCGACCGAAGCAGACCGTCTCGCGGACCGAGATGGCCAAGGCGGTCGATCTCATCACCTCGTCAAAGAAGCCGGTCATCCTGGCGGGGCAGGGCATTCTGCAGAGCGGTGCGATGCGGGAAGTGCGGCAGTTCGCCGAACGGATCAACGCGCCGGTGGCGATGACACTGCTCGGGCTCGGCGGGTTCCCCGCCAGCCATTCGCTCAACATCGGCATGATGGGGATGCACGGGGAAGCCTGGGTGAATCACGCCATCCAGGAAGCCGACCTGCTGCTCGCGTTCGGCATGCGGTTCGACGACCGCGTCACCGGCAACCTCAAGACCTACGCGCTCAACGCCAAAAAGATTCACATCGACATCGATCCGTCCGAGATCAACAAGAACGTGACGGCCGACGCGGCGATCGTCGCCGACCTTCGGCAGGCGCTCGAGGAGCTCCTCGAAGTCGTCGAGCCGGGCGACCACTCGGCGTGGTTGAAGTACATCGGTTCGATGAAGGGCGATTCGGCGGTCCACGACATCCAATCGCTGCCGGACAACGGACACCTGTACGCTCCGCACGTCATCAACGACATCTGGCGCATCACCGAGGGCAAGGCGATCGTCGTGACCGACGTCGGCCAGCACCAGATGTGGGAGGCGCAGTACTACCACCATGAATTGCCGCGCACGCTGATCACATCCGGCGGCCTTGGGACGATGGGCTTTGGACTGCCGGCGGCAATCGGCGCCAAGATGGCGAGACCCGACGCCGAGGTCTGGGCGATCGTGGGCGACGGCGGCTTTCAGATGACCGCGGCGGAGCTCTCGACGGCGGCGCAGGAAGGCGTGAAAGTGAACGTGGCCGTGATCAACAACGGCTTCCTGGGCATGGTGCGGCAGTGGCAGGAGTTCTTCTACGAACGCCGCTATGCCGCGACGCCCATGCGCAGCCCGGATTTCGTGAAGCTGGCTGAAGCGCATGGCCTGCTGGGCCTCCGGGCGGAGAAGCGTCCCGAGGTCGCCGACGTCGTCAGGCGCGCCCGCGCGGCCGAAGGCACCGTGCTCATCGACTTCCGCGTGGAGCAGGAAGACAGCGTGTACCCGATGGTGCCCGCCGGGGCCGATCTCGACGCGATGATTCGGCGTCCCCAGCAGCAGCCGAGCGTGCTGGTGGAGACCGCCGCGGACCCAATCTGATGCAGCACACCCTGGTCGCTCTCGTCGAAGACAAGCCCGGCGTGCTCAATCGCGTCGCGTCGCTCTTTCGACGCCGTGCGTTCAACATCGAGTCGCTGACGGTCGGCCGCACCGATGTCCCCGGCATCTCCCGTATGACCGTGGTCATCGACAGCGATCAAGCCAGCGCCGAGCGTGTCACCGCCTATCTCTACAAGCTCGTCAACGTCCTGCAGGTCGAGGATCTCGGTAATGTGCCGGCGGTGGCGCGTGATCTGGCTCTCGTCAAGGTTGCAGTTGCCGGCCACGACCGCGCCCAGCTACTGCGCGTCGTCGACGAGACCCGGGCCCACATCGTTGACTCGGGCGAGCAGACGATGACGCTCGAAATCACGGGTGAGCCGCCACACGTGGACGCGGTCATCTCCCGGCTCGAGCCGCTCGGGATCATCGAGATGGTACGGACGGGCCAGGTGGCGATGCGCCGAGGCGACACCGCGCTCTCGACGGCACAATACTCATGAGATCGACCATACCGAGGCACTCAGGCCTCATTCTTGTACGCAGGAGTCGCCCTCAGGCGGCCCAGGGAGCAATGAAGTCATGGCAACGATGTTCTACGACAACGACGCCGACATTGAGCTGATCCGCCAACGGAAGGTCGCCATCATCGGCTACGGCTCGCAAGGCCATGCGCATGCGCTGAACCTGCAGGACAGCGGTGGCGACGTGGTCGTGGGCCTGCAGGCGGGAAGCAAGTCCGCAGAGAAGGCCAAGGCCGCCGGCCTCCGAGTCATGAGCGTCGCCGATGCCTCGAAGTGGGCGGACGTCATCATGGTTCTCATTCCGGATCAGCACCAGGCCAAGGTGTATCGGGCGGAGATCGAGCCGCACCTGGCAGCGGGGAAGATGCTGATGTTCGCGCACGGGTTCGCGATCCGCTTCAACTGGATCGTGCCGCCGGCCAACGTCGACGTGACGATGGTGGCGCCCAAGGCGCCGGGCCATCGCGTGCGGGAGGTCTTCAAAGAAGGCGCCGGCACGCCCGGTCTGCTCGCCGTGCACCAGGATGTGACTGGGAAGGGCCGCGCCACGGCGCTCTCCTATGCGCGCGGCATTGGCTGCACGCGAGCCGGCGTGATCGAGACGACGTTTGCCGAGGAGACGGAAACGGATCTCTTCGGTGAGCAGGCCGTCCTCTGCGGCGGCACGAGCGCGCTCGTGAAAGCCGGCTTCGAAACGCTGATCGAGGCGGGCTATCAGCCGGAGATCGCCTATTTCGAGTGCCTGCACGAACTGAAGCTGATCGTCGACCTGATGTACCGAGGCGGCCTGCAGTACATGCGCTACTCGATCAGCGATACGGCCGAATACGGCGATTACGTCGGCGGCTCACGCATTGTCACCGCCGAGACCAAGGCGACGATGCGACAGATGCTGAAAGAGATCCAGTCTGGCGAGTTCGCCAAGAAGTGGATCGCCGAGAACGAGAGCGGCTTGCCGAACTTCAAGGCCCTGCGCGAGCAGGATCGGAATCATCCGATCGAGATCGTGGGCGCGAAGCTGCGGGACATGATGCCGTTCCTCGATCCCGTGAAGCTGCCGCAACCGGCGACGGTCTGATTAGCGCGGCGGGTCTACAACGCAAGACCCGCCCTACGCAGAGCGAGAGAAGGAACAGGACCCGCCCTACGTCACGTAGGCCGGGTCTTGCGTCGTAGGCCCGGCGGAACTCCCATGAACAAATACTCATCCCGAGTCACCCAACCCCGTAGCCAGGGCGCGTCGCAGGCGATGCTGTACGGCATCGGTCTCACCGACGCCGATCTGCAGAAGGCGCAAGTCGGTATCTGCAGCATGTGGTACGAGGGCAACACCTGCAACATGCACCTCGACGCGCTTGCCGCGCACGTCAAGGAAGGCGTGCAGGCGGCGGGTCTGGTCGGTCTTCGATTCAATACCGTTGGCGTGAGCGACGGTTTGTCGATGGGTACCGACGGCATGAGCTATTCACTGCCGTCGCGCGACCTGATCGCCGATTCGATCGAAACCGTCATGGGCGCGCAGTGGTACGACGCGTTGATCACCGTCCCCGGCTGCGACAAGAACATGCCGGGCAGCGTGATCGCGATGGCCCGGCTCAACCGGCCGTCGTTGATGGTGTACGGAGGGACGATTCGCGCCGGCCACGCCCTCGGCAAGCCGCGCGACATCATCTCGGCGTTTCAGTCCTATGGGGAATACCTCGCCGGCGCGATCACCGACGCGCAGCGGATGGAGATCGTCCGGCACGCGTGTCCGGGCGCGGGCGCGTGCGGCGGCATGTACACGGCCAACACGATGGCGGTCGCGATCGAGGCGCTCGGACTCACGCTTCCGTACAGCTCGTCGATGCCTGCGGAGGATCCCGGCAAGGCCGACGAATGCCGCCGCGCCGGGGCCGCGGCCAGGGCGCTGCTCGAGAAGGATCTGAAGCCGCGCGACATCCTGTCGCGGAACGCTTTCGAGAACGCGCTCACGATGATCATGGCGGTGGGCGGTTCGACCAATGCCGTGCTGCATTTGATCGCCATCGCCAGGGCGGCCCACGTGCCCCTGGAGCTGTCGGACTTTCAGCGCGCCAGCGACAAGGTGCCACTGCTCGCCGATCTGAAGCCGAGCGGAACCTACGTGCAGGAAGATCTCCACGGCGTCGGCGGCACACCGGCAGTCATGAAATATCTGCTCGAACGCGGGTACCTGCACGGCGACTGCATGACCGTGACCGGCAAGACGCTCGCAGAGAACCTGGCCGACGCGAGGCCGCTCACGCCGGGACAGCAGATCATTCAGCCGCTCGAGAGCCCGGTGCTGCGGCGTGGACACATTCGAATCCTCCACGGCAACCTCGCGCCCGACGGCGCGGTCGCCAAGATCACGGGCAAAGAGGGCGAGCTCTTTTCAGGAACGGCGAAAGTGTACGACTCCGAAGAGGCGATGCTCGCGGGGTTGGAGAAGCACGAGATCGCCAAAGGGCACGTCGTGGTGATCCGCTACGAAGGTCCGAAGGGCGGCCCCGGCATGCCGGAGATGCTCACGCCGACGTCGGCGATCATGGGCGCCGGCCTCGGCAAGGACGTCGCGCTGCTGACCGATGGCCGCTTTTCAGGCGGCTCACACGGCTTCATCATCGGCCACATCACGCCGGAGGCGCAGGACGGTGGCCCGATCGCGCTGGTTCGCGACGGTGACCGCGTCACCATCGATGCGAACGCGTGTGCGCTGACGATGGACGTGACGGATGCGGAGTTGACAACCCGGCGGGCGGCGTGGACGCCGCCGGCGATCAAGGCGACCAGCGGCGTGCTGGGAAAGTATGTGCGTCTGGTGAAGTCGGCCTCGGAAGGCTGCGTCACCGACTGACTACGACTCTTTGGGTACGGCCTTCTTGCGTGTGCGCTTCGGTGGCTTTCCAGGCTCGACGGTGGCTGATCGTTCCAGCTTGACCATCGAGGTCGAAAAGCGGCGAATGCCGTGCTCGTCGAAGTCGATCACCGTGTGGTATTCGTCCACGAGCCGAATGGTGCCCGTGCCGTATTGCGGCTGAAGAACCCGGTCGCCAATCGAATAACCTCGCACGTCCGCCTCCTGAGGAAGAAAGAACACGAGGGGTGCGCCGAAGCGCACCCCGTGTGGCGCTTACCAGCGCGGCTCGCTTCGTCGGGAGGGTCCACGGGACCCGAAGCCGCCACCACCACCGCCCGAGCGGGGTACTTGGGGCTTGGCCTCGTTCACCGTCAGCCGGCGTCCACCGAATTGGCGATCGTTCAATTCGGTGATGGCTTTCTGGGCATCATCATCGCTCGCCATCTCGACGAAGGCGAAGCCGCGGGCGCGACCGGTATCGCGGTCTCGCATCACGGTGACGGTTTCGACGGCGCCTGCCTGTGCAAACAGCTCCTGCAGGTCCTGCTCGTTGGTCTCGTAGGGAAGATTTCCGACGTAAAGCTTGCGACTCATCTCACTGACTCCTGCATCCTGCGCGGATGCGGCCCCGCGGAACGCGGTGCGTGACGAAAACCCAGCCTGAGCGACTGTCGCTCGGCTCAACTGCATGCAGGAAGATCAGATACTGTCGGATCGACGCTGACGCGACTAAGCGGTGGGCTAAGCTTCCAGACTGGCACAGTATACACGAATCGACACGGGCCGGGAAACCGGGTGAAACAGCCCGATCTCGCCACGGCCCGTGTCGCGGGAAACGGCAGCTCGGCCGTCAGGATGGCAAGCGAAAACGGCCGTCGGCTGTCTGCCTGAGAAACCCTTCCTCGACGAGTCCCTTCAGAATCCGTCCACACTCATCCAGCTGGAGCTGAAAGAGACGCGCGGCCTGCGCGATAGTGGGCGAGAACCCGCGCATTTCGACGAACTCGCAGCGGACGCGCGCGTGCACGTCCGACCGGGGGGGCGCGACGGCGCGCCGGTAGTTCAAGGAACCGATTGAGAGCGCTTGTGGCGCGATGTCGAGCGGGAGTCGTGCACGGCTACGCGTCGGTTTCGGAGACCGTGAATCCATCGGTATTTCCTCCGAGCGTGGTAAAGCGGGAACAAACCGACCTTACGCTTCGCAGCGGCCCACGTCAAGAGACAGATGCGGGTCTTTTTACTGAAGACCCGGTGGCAGCGGTGTGGTCTCGGCGGGATCGGGCGCGTGTTCGACGGATGGGTTGACGCCCAGCATCGTGCGCAACTCATCACCTTCCATGACCTCGATGTCGAGCAGGCGGCGCATGACGGTTTCGAGCAGGTCGCGCTTCTCGCTGAGAATGCGCCGCGCGTCGTTGTGCGCGTCGGTCATGATGCGCTTGACCTCGGAATCGATCAGCCTGGCCGTATCCTCGGCGTAGGCGCCCCGCTCCGGACCAATCGGGATGTCGAGGAACTTACTGCGCTTGCCGGCCTCGTAATGAATGGCGCCGAGGGCGTCGCTCATCCCCCATTCCGTGACCATCGCGCGCGCGATGTCGGTGGCACGCTGGAGATCGTTCTGCGCGCCGGTCGAGATCTCGCCGAGCGCGATCTCCTCAGCGGTGCGTCCACCCAGCAGGACCGCGAGCTGCGCCAGCAGATCCTTCCGCTGCATCAGGTAGCGATCTTCGAGCGGCAACTGCATCGTGTAGCCGAGCGCGCCGAACCCGCGCTGCACGATGGAGATCTTGTGAACCGGGTCCATGCCTGGGATCGAGGTCGCGACGATGGCATGCCCGGTTTCGTGGTAGGCGACGATCTCGCGCTCCTTCTGGCTCATCACGCGCTTTTTCTCGAGCCCCGCAATCAGCCGATCGATCGCCTCATCGAAGTCCGCCATCTCCACCGACGTCTTGTCCTTGCGCGCCGCCAGCAGCGCGGCCTCGTTGACGAGGTTGGCCAGATCGGCGCCCGCGAAACCCGCCGTTCGTGCGGCCACGACCTGGAGATTGACGAGCGGCGACAGCTTCACCTGCTTCGTATGGATGCGGAGGACTTCCTGGCGCCCTTTCACGTCGGGCTTGTCCACGAGGACCTGCCGGTCGAAGCGCCCGGGCCGCATCAGCGCAGGGTCGAGTACCTCGGGGCGATTGGTCGCACCCATGATGATGATCGCCTTGCGCGAATCGAAGCCGTCCATCTCCGCGAGGAGCTGGTTGAGCGTCTGCTCGCGCTCCTCGTGCGAGCCCATGGGACTTTGCACGCGCGCGCGGCCGAGCGCGTCGAGCTCGTCGATGAAGATGATGCAGGGGGCTTTCTGTTCGGCCTGTGCAAACAGGTCGCGCACGCGCGCCGCGCCGACGCCCACGAACATCTCGACGAACTCGGACCCGCTCAAGCTGAAGAAGGGCACCTTGGCTTCACCGGCCACGGCGCGAGCGAGGAGTGTCTTGCCGGTGCCAGGCGGGCCGACGAGGAGCACCCCTTTGGGAATCCGGCCGCCGAGTGTCGTGTACTTCTTGGGGTTCCTGAGGAACTCGACGATCTCCTTCAGCTCCTGCTCGGCCTCGTCCACGCCGGCGACATCCGCGAAGCTCACCTTCACATCGTCGTCGGCAAAGACGCGGTGCTTGCTGCGCGCGAACGACATCACGCCGCCCTCCGCGCCGCCAATCCGGCGGGAGAAGTAGCTCCAGATCGCGAAGATGAAGAGGAGCGGCAGCACCCACCCGAGGACCTCGGGAATCCACCGGCTGACGAACTCGCCGGTGTACTTCACTCCGGCCGCATCCAGGTCCTCGAGAAGCTTCGGGTCCTCGATGCGCGTGGTCGTGAAATTCCTGCTCGCGTTCACCTCGGTCTTGAACTCGCCGAGGATGGTCTGCTCGCCGACGGTGACCTCGGCAACGCGGCCGGCGCGGACCGCCTGCTTGAAATCGCTGTACGAAACCGGCTTCCCGCCGGCCGACAACAGCCAGGTCTGGATGACGGCGATCAGCAGAAGCGCGCCGAGAATGTACCAAATCGGCCCACCCGGGCGCCCGGCGACTTGTCCGAAAGTCAGCCGCTCGCCGGGACGCTTATCGCGGGGGTTGATCCCTGGAGGTGTTCGAAGGTTAGGCACTCTGGACGGTCACCGATTGGGTCTTCTCGAACGTCAATCCATTCTCTCTTACATCGACGGTGACGCGGCTGCCTTCGCCGAACTCGCCCTGGAGCACTCGCATGGCCAGCGGGTCAAGGACCCGGCGCTGAAGCGTGCGCTTGAGCGGCCTGGCGCCGTACATCGGATCGTATCCCTCCGAAACGACAAATGCCTTGGCCGCGTCAGTCAGCTCGACGTGGATCTTCCGCTCCTCGAGCCGCTTGAGCAGCCCGCGGATCTGGATATCGATGATCGTCTTCATGTGCTCGATGCCGAGCGCATGGAAGAAGATGATTTCATCGACACGGTTGAGGAACTCCGGCCGGAAGTGCTGGCGGAGCGCCTCGGTGACCTTCCGGCGCACACCTTCCGGGAGTTCGTCGGTGGGGCCCGACCCGGACGACACCTCGGCGATGTACTGGCTGCCGAGGTTCGACGTCATGATCACCACCGCGTTCTTGAAATCCACGGTGCGGCCCTTGCCATCCGTCAGACGCCCATCGTCGAGCAACTGCAGCAGCACGTTCAGGACTTCGGGATGTGCCTTCTCGATTTCGTCGAAGAGCACGACGGCGTACGGACGGCGGCGCACCGCTTCGGTCAGCTGGCCGGCCTCGTCATATCCGACGTATCCAGGGGGCGCGCCGATCATGCGCGACACGCTGTGCTTTTCCTGGTACTCCGACATGTCGATCCGGATCATCGCGTGCTCATCGTCGAAGAGGAACTCGGCGAGCGCGCGCGCCAACTCGGTCTTGCCGACGCCGGTCGGGCCCAGGAAGATGAAGCTGCCGAGCGGCCGATTCGGGTCCTGCAGGCCGGCACGGGCGCGGCGGACCGCATTGGCTACAGCGGTGACCGCTTCGTTCTGCCCGACCACGCGCGCGTGGAGACGCTCCTCCATGCCAATCAGCTTCTGGACCTCGCCCTCCATCAGGCGGCTGACGGGAATGTTGGTCCACTTCGCCACCACTTCGGCGATGTCCTCCTCGTCCACTTCCTCCTTGAGCATGCGCTGACTCTGCTGGAGGGTGGCCAGCCGCTCCTGCTGCTCGCGGATCTTCCGCTCGAGCTCGGGCAGCCGTCCGTACTGCAGCTCCGATGCCTTGGCGAAGTCGCCGGCGCGCTCAGCCTCCTGCTTCTGCCGCCGCGCTTCCTCGAGCTGCTCCTTGATCTCGCTGCTCACGCGGATGGCGTCCTTCTCCTGCTGCCAGTGCGACTGGAGACGCGTCTGTTCTTCCTTCAGATCGGCGAGCTCTCTCTCGAGCTTGGCCAGTCGTTCGACCGAGGCTTTGTCGGTTTCCTTCCGGAGCGCCTCGCGCTCGATCTCGAGCTGCATGATGCGGCGGGCCACTTCGTCCAGCTCGGCGGGCATGGAGTCGATCTCCATGCGGAGCTTCGAGGCGGCCTCGTCCATGAGGTCGATCGCCTTGTCGGGCAGGAACCGATCCGCGATGTAGCGATGGGAGAGGACCGCCGCCGCGACGAGCGCCGAGTCCTTGAACCGGACCTTGTGGTGAATCTCGTATCGTTCCCGGAGGCCGCGCAGGATGGAAATCGTGTCCTCGACCGTGGGTTCCCCGATGAGCACTGGCTGAAAGCGGCGCTCGAGGGCGGCGTCCTTCTCGATGTGCTTTCGGTATTCGTCGATCGTGGTGGCGCCGATCGTGTGCAGCTCCCCGCGCGCGAGCATCGGCTTCAGCATCTGCGACGCGTCCATCGCCCCTTCAGCGGCCCCGGCGCCGACGACCGTGTGCAGCTCGTCGATGAACAGGATGATTTGCCCGTTGGACTCGGTGATTTCCTTGAGCACGGCCTTCAGCCGTTCCTCGAACTCGCCGCGATACTTGGCGCCGGCGACCAGCGCACCCATGTCGAGCGCGAAGATCTTCTTGTTCTTCAGCCCTTCCGGCACGTCGCCGCGCACGATGCGCTGCGCGAGGCCTTCAACGATGGCCGTCTTGCCCACGCCGGGTTCGCCGATGAGAACGGGATTGTTCTTCGTGCGTCGGGACAGGACCTGAATCACGCGGCGCACCTCTTCGTCGCGGCCGATCACAGGATCGAGCTTGCCCTTGCGCGCCAGGTCCGTGAGGTCGCGTCCGTAGCGCGAGAGCGCTTCGTATGTGGACTCCGGGTTCTGCGACGTCACGCGCTGGTTGCCGCGCACCTGCGTGAGCGCCGAGAAGATGGCGTCCTTGGTGGCGCCACTGCGTTGCAGCAGTTGCGCCGCAGGGGAGCGGCCCACCTCGGTCGCCAGAGCGACCAGGAGGTGCTCGGTGCTGACGTACTCGTCCTGCAGACGCTGTGCCTCTGCCTGTGCCGAGTCGAACACCAGCTTCATGCGCGAGGCGAAGCGCACGTCGGTGCCGTGCGCCTGCGGCAGGCTCTTGAGGAGCGCACGCGCCTCGGTCGCCATCCGCGCCGGGTCGATGGACATCTTCTGGAGGATCGACGGCACGATGCCGCCGGACTGCTCGACGAGTGCGACGAGCAGGTGCTCCGGTGTGACCTCGGAGTGGTTCTGCTCGGTGGCGAGGTGTTGCGCGCCAAGGACCGCTTCCTGCGCCTTCTCGGTGAACTTGTTCAGATTCATAGTTGCTACGCCGCGCTGTTCTCTTTCGCGCCGCCTCCGCTCAACTTTCTGAGCGCTTCGTACTGTTCACGTTCCTCGGCTGAGAGCGTGGTCGGTAACTGCACCTCGACCCGGGCGTAGAGATCGCCCTTCTCCTCGGGCTTGCCGACGGCCTGCATGCCGTAACCCTTCAAACGAAAGACCTGTCCGTTCTGCGTCAACGGCGGAATGCGCAGCCGCGCCGGCTTGCCTGACAGCGTCTGGGCCTCTGCTTCGCCGCCGAGCACGGCGGTCGTCACCGGCACCGGCGTCTTGACGTAGACGTCGCGCCCCTTCAACTCGAAGACCGGATGCGGCGCCAGGCGCACACGGAGGTAGAGATGCCCGGACTCCGCACCGCCGATGCCCTGTTCCCCTTCGCCGCTGACGCGTACGCGCGACCCGTCGACGACGCCGGCCGGAATCCGCACATCGACGGTCCGCGTGCGGCCGTCATGCGTCATCGCGAGACGCTGGGTCGTCCCGTGATAGGCGTCCTCGAGCGACAAGACGATCTCGTTCTCGATGTCACGCCCGGGCCGTTGGCGGATGCGTCCTGCGCCACGGCTCCCTGCGGCACCGCCCGGTCCGCTCGTGCCACCGCCGAAGAACGTCGTGAAGAAATCGGAGAACGGGTTCTGGTCCCCGAACAGCTCCTCCATTTCTTCCTGGCTCATGGTGCGGAAGCCGCCACGAGCTCCGGTGCCGCCGGTGTTGAAGCCGCCGGCGAAGGGATTGGCGCCGCCGCCCGGCGCGCCGCCTTGCTGCTCGTACATCCGCCAGTTGGCGCCCAGCTCGTCGTACTTCTTGCGCGACGCGGGATCGCCGAGCACCTCGTAGGCCTCGTTGACTTCCTTGAACTTCGACTCGGCGGTCTTGTCCCCTGGATTCACATCAGGGTGGAGCTTGCGGGCCAGCTTGCGAAAGGCCTGCTTGATCTCTTTCTCTGTCGCGGCCTTCGTGACGCCGAGCGTCTTGTAGTAGTCCTTGAATTCCATCGGCTACAGTCCAATGGCGTCGTTGAGCCGCCGCATCTCGGTCACCAGTTGACGCCGCCCGGCGCCAGTGTTGAGCGCGTTGTCCTCGAGCAGCGGACGAATGCGCTGCATGACTTCGGCCACCGCCAGCAGACGCTGGACGCCGGCCAGATTGATGCCGAGCTCGTCCACGAGATGCTTGATCAGCCGCAGCCGCTCGAGCTCTTCGCGCGCATAGAGGCGCATGCTCCCGACGGTTCGCGACGGTTGAATGAGACCCAGGCGCTCGTACTTGCGCAGTGTCTGCGGATGCATCCCGAGCATTTCCGCCGCGACGCTGATGAAATAAAGATCGTCGAGTGCCATACCGCCTTACCAGACCTGAACCACCAACCTTGATACATTCCGAGTGTAGAACTTGATACGGCTCGTGTCAAGGTGAGCTGCGCGTGGTGGATGCACCGCTCCTGGTTCGAGCTAGGATTGAGCAAGCCTCTTGGACATCTCGGCCTCAGATCTCGTCACCATCGGCCTGCTCGTCGCCCTCGAAGGCCTGCTCAGCGCGGACAACGCCCTGGTCATGGCCATCATGGTCCTTGGCCTCCCCAGGCGAGAGCACCAGCAAGCCCTTCGCTACGGGCTGATCGGCGGCTTCATCTTCAGAGTCGCGGCGACGGTGCTCGCCGTGTACCTGATTCGGGTCGCGTGGGTGAAGCTGCTTGGCGGCCTCTACCTGCTGTATCTGACCTACGCGCACTTCTGGGGGCGGGAGGAAGGCGCCGATCGCCGCCGGCCGCCGAAGGCGAAGGCCATGCTCGGTATGTCGCCGTTCTGGGCCACGGTGGTGCGCGTCGAGCTGATCAATCTCGCGTTCTCGATCGATTCGATCCTCGTCGCCGTCGCGATGTCACCCAAGCTGTGGGTGGTGGTCACCGGCGGCATCCTGGGCATCGTCGCCATGCGGCTCGTGGTCGGCCAGCTCCTCGTGCTCGTCCAGCGCTATCCGCCGCTCGTTGACGGCGCCTTCGTCATCATCGCGTGGGTCGGGGCCAAATTGTGCCTGGAGTACCTGCACGACGCGCATTACGTCGCGTTCGAGATCCCGCGCTGGCTGTCGCTCGGCCTCATCGTCGTGATCTTCGCCGTCGCCTTCATCTACGCGAAGATGCAGGGCCCGGTCGAGCCAGACGACCCCTTGACGGAAGAAGTCGTCGTCGAGGCGGACGAATCCCTCGCTGTTGCCAACGGCGACCTGAGGGAGTAGGGCGTCAGCGCCGTGCCGACGGCGTGAGCCGCGTTTCGCGTTTCTCGGTGCCACGCATGTAGACGACCGTGACCTTCTGGTCGATCTTCAAGAGCTCGAGCGCGTAGGTGTAGTCGTAGATGTTGGCGATCGTCTGGCCCGCGATCTCGATGATGACGTCGCCCTTCTGGAGCCCGGCCTGCTCCGCGGGTCCGCCGCCAATCACGCCGCCGAGCAGGAGTCCCTTCGCATTCGAGGTGTAGTCCGGGACGGTCCCCGTGAACACGCGCACGCCGGTGCGGCCGGCGGTCTGCGACGACTGCTCGACCTTCGCGAACTGCGGGGTCTCCGCCATGTCCATCAGCCGTCTGACGATGGCGGTGGCGAGGCCGGCAACACGGTCCAGGTCGTCGTAGTTGATCTTGTCCGCGGTGTCGGATGGCTTGTGATAGTCCAGGTGGGCGCCGGTCGTGAAGTTGAGACTGGGGACGCCCGCCTGGTTGAACGTCGCGACATCGGTGGGCTGATAGGGATCCTCCTGCACGGAGAGATCGAACCCGGCCGCCACGTTTGCGCGCTCGAGAAGACCTGCCCAGATCGGGCTCGTGCCGGTCGCCTGCACCGCCAGCTTGTTGTCGCGCATGCGTCCGACCATGTCGAAGTTCAAGTACGCGTCGAGCTGATCGACAGGCACCGGCGAGGCGTTGACGAAGGCGCTCGAGCCGACGAGGCCAATCTCTTCGGCGGACCACAGCGCCACGAGCAGGTGCCGCCGGCGAGCCGGCTGTTTCGAGAGCGCGTCGGCAATCGCGAGCACGACCGCGGAGCCTGAGGCATTGTCATCGGCCCCGACGTGGGGCTTGCCGGCGTCCTCTTTTCCCGCGAGCGAGTTTCCGTTCCTGCCGAGCCCGAGATGATCGTAGTGCGCGCCGATCGCGACCCAGGGCTTTGCCGTGCCTGTCACTGGTGCTGTGGCCGGGAGGTAGGCGATGACGTTCCGGCCGGTCTGCGTCTCACGCACCAGCGATGTCGTGAGCGATACGGTGATCTTCTCGAGAGGGAAGCCGGCGACGTGCGGGTTGCCCGAGTCGAGCTCCTGCTGCACCGTCTGGAGCGGTCGCGTGCTGGCGAAGAGCGCGGCCCCGACGGCGCCGCTCACGCTGGCGGCGGGAATTCCGGATCCCGCGAGGGCGGTATCGAAGGACATCGGCACGGTCTGTCCGGGATTCGGTGAGCGTGGTCCCGTGATGACGAGGAGTGCCTTCGCGCCGCGCTGTCGTGCCGCCATCGCCTTGTAGCGGAGGTCGGAGTAGCGCGCGAGGATCGCGCGCGTCTGTTGATCCGCGTCCTCGGGGAAGTACCGGAGCACGACAACGATCTTGTCTTTGACGTCGAGAGCGGCGTAGCTGTCGTAGCCGAAGTTCTGGGCCTCGGGTACCACGATCCCGTAGCCCGCAAAGACCGCGGGGCCGGTGACCTCGCCATCGTCTGAGAAGGAGAGCGACAGCAGGTCTTGCGGAGCCGCGAAGGTCGTCGTGCCGATTGCGATCCGTGAGCCGCCGTCGCGGCTGCCGGCGGTGAACTTGAACGGGACGAACATGTCCGATCGGCCCGGCAGCGGCTTGGCGCCGGCGCGTGCGAGCTGCGCCGCGAGATAGTCGGCCGCCAGCCGCTCACCGGTCGATCCCGCCTCGCGGCCGCCGAACTTCTCGGACGCGAGTGTCTGGACATAGGTCCTCGTCGCGGAGGTCTGGGCGGTGGTCGGCAGCGTGCTCGCGGCTATGAGAACGACCGCGGCGAGGCGAGTGAGTTTAGTCATGGATGTCTGACCCCGGCATTCTCGAGAGCCTCGAGCGCCTGTTGATGGTTCCACTGCGCGAGGTAGATCTGACCTTCACGGCCGCCGCCCCGGTTGGAAGTCCACGCGAGCTGCGTCCCATCGGGCGACGGTACGGGCAGCCCGTCGAAGCCGTCGGAGTACGTCACCCGCACCGGTTCCTTCTTGCCGTCGATATCGACCATGAACAGCTCGAAGTTGTCGAACCCGAGCTTGTTCGACGCGAAGATCACGTAATGGCCCGACGGGTGGATGTAGGGCGCCCAGCTCATCGCGCCGAAGGTGGTGAGCTGCCGGTCGTCGGTCCCGTCCAGGTTCATGGTGTGGATATCGGCGATGACGCCGGTCTCGTCGAAGCGCCGCCAGATGATTCGCTTGCCATCCGGTGAAAAGAACGGTCCGCCGTCGTAGCCGGGAACCCGCGTGAGGCGGCGCGCTCCGGATCCGTCGGCATCGGTGCGCATGATGTAGATCTCGGCGAAGTAGCTGGGGTCGGTCTCGAGCTGCTTCTGCTCGGCTGCCGACAGCTGACGATCGTACGCGTCCCGCGTCGACGAGAACACGATCCATTGGCCGTCTGGCGAGTAGCTGCCCTCGGCATCGTAGCCGCGCTTGTTCGTCAGGCGGCGCAGCGTCCCGGTGGACGCGCTGCGCGCATACAGCTCCATCTCAGGGTCGTAGTCCCAGGAGTACCGCCGCTCTTTCCCCGACGCGCGGAACGCGAGCTCCTCTTCCTGGAACTGCTTCGATCGCGGATCGTGATGCGTGGAGGCAAAGAGCACGTCGCCTGTTTCCGGGTTGATGAACGAGCACGTGGTCTTGCCGGTGCCGGGCGAGACGCGCGTGACATCGCCGCTCGCCATGTCCATCACATAGATCTGGTAGAAGGGGTTGCCGGGCTCGCGCTCGCTCTGAAAGACGAGTTTTCGGCCATCCTTCGACCAATATCCCTCGCCGGCCCGTCGCCCTTCGACGGTCAGGCGGCGGATGCGGGTCAGGAAATCGCGCTCCTGGAGCGGTGCTTGCGCGGCGATACTGGCACCGATCCCGGCTCCGACGAGGGCGGCGCAGGCGACAAGAACAAAGCAGGCGGTCAGACGTCTAACAGGCAGGACCATCACCCCCATTATTTATTACCATTCAGAAAGGTGCGACTGCCCACACTCAACCTGCCGCCGGTGCCACGCTGGCTGAAGCTCGCTGCGGGCGCGGGCATCCTGATTGTCGCGGCGATAACCGGCTCGTGGATCGTGCGGCACGGCTGGGCCATCTACAAGCTGAATCGTGGGGTGGGCGACACCGCCTTCTACGACGCCTCCGGCCGCGTCTGGTTCAGGTTGGACGAGCAGCGCCGTGACGTACCGCTCGACCGGATTTCGACGTACTTCAAAGACGCCGTCATCGCCGTCGAGGACCATCGCTACTATCTCCATCCCGGCATCGATCCGATTGCGCTGACTCGCGCGGCGTTTTACAACGTCCGCTCAGATCACGGCACTCAGGGCGGCAGCACCATCACCCAGCAGCTCGCCCGCACGCTGTTCCTGTCCAACGTCAAGACCTACGGGCGCAAGGTGCAGGAGGCGTCACTGGCCGGGATGCTCGAGTTGTTCCTGAGCAAGCGCGAGATCCTTCAGCTCTATCTCAATCGCGTGTACCTCAGCGGGGGCATCTACGGCGTGGAAACCATGTCGCAGAAGATGCTGCGTAAGCCGGCATCGCAGCTCACCCTCGGCGAGGCCGCGCTGATCGCCGGCATTATCCGCGCGCCTGCCTCGTATTCGCCGTGGACTCACTTCGACGCCGCTCGACGCCGCAGCTTCGTCGTGCTGCAGCGGATGCGCGAAGAGGGAAAGATCACCGCCGCGCAGGAGCAGACCGCGCGAGCCGAGCGGATTCGCATCCAGCCGCCGCCGTCGGTGTCCAGCGCCCGGTACGGCTACGCGAAGGAATACCTCCGGCAGCAATTCCGTGACATCTACGGAGGGGACAACCCGCCGGACTGGAAGGTGCAGACGACGTTCGTGCCGGAGATTCAGGACGCGGCGGAGATCGCAGTCCGCGACGGCCTGCGCCGCATCGGCCTCCGCGATCTTCAGGCGGCGCTGGTCGCCATGGATCCACAGACAGGCAACCTGCTCGCGATGGTCGGCGGCTCCGACTTTGCGATCACGCCGTTCAACCGCGCCACGCGCAGCAAGCGACAGCCGGGATCGGCCTTCAAGCCATTCGTGTACGCGGCCGCACTCGAGAGCGGCCTCTCGCCGGTGTCGACGATCAGCGGTCTCCGGGGGGTCGCGGTGCAGGCACCGGAGGGCGTGTGGATCCCACGCGACGAGCGGGCCACGGGACAGGACGCGATGACGCTCCGGGAAGCGCTGCTCGAATCGAACAACGCGGCCGCCGTCCTGCTGCAGCAGCGGGTCGGGAGCAAGCCGGTACTCCGGCTCGCCAAGGACCTCGGCGTGACGGAGCAGCCCGATGTGCCGTCTCTGGCGCTCGGCAGCGGTCTGGTATCTCCGCTCGATCTGACCGCAGCCTTCGCGGTCTTTCCAAACCTCGGCTACCGCGTACGGCCGCGCGGCCTCGTCTCGGTGCTGAATGCGAACGGCACCAACGTCCATCAGGTCCACATCGAGCGCGAGAAGATCCTGCCCGAGCAGGTCGCGTTTCAGATGGTCAGCATGCTGCAAGACGTCGTGTCCCGCGGGACGGGAGCGGGCGTGCGCGCGCAGGGCGTGCGGGGCGCGGTTGGCGGCAAGACCGGAACGACGAGCGAAAACCGCGACGCCTGGTTCGTCGGCTTCAACGCGTCGGTCGTCGTCGGTGTGTGGGTGGGCTTCGATCAGCCGCACAAGATCTTCGAAGGCGCGTCGGGCTCGCGCGTGGCGCTTCCCATCTGGGCCGACTTCATGCGCCGCACGGCCCGCCGGCTTCCGGCCGAACCGTTCACGCCGCCGGACGATCTGCGGCGGGAGCAGATGTGCATGCTCTCGTATCACCGTGCCCTCGAGGGCTGCCCAACTTACGTGGAATACTTCAAGGACGGTGACGATGTCCCCACGCAGCTCTGTCAGATCCACTCGGGCACGCTGCAGCAACGGGCAGAGCGCGCGATTCAAGGTCTGTTCGGGGCCATCGGCAAAGGCATTCGAGGCATCTTCCGGTGAGCCGGTGCTGGTGGTGCGGGACCGATCCTGTCTACGTGCAGTACCACGATGAAGAGTGGGGAAGGCCGGTCACCGACGACCGGCGCCTCTTCGAGAAGGTGTGTCTCGAAGGGTTTCAGGCCGGCCTCAGCTGGTTGACCATCCTGCGGAAGCGCGAGAACTTCCGGAGCGCTTTTGGCGGCTTCGACATCGATCGCGTGGCGCGCTTCACGGCACGCGACGTCACCCGGCTCCTCGGCGACGAGGGCATCGTCAGGCATCGCGGCAAGATCGAGTCGACGATCAACAACGCACGGCGTGCGATCGAGTTGCGTGAGGAGTGCGGCTCGCTCTCGGACTACTTCTGGCGATGGGAACCGGATGCCGCGGCGAGGCCGCGCCGAATCACGAGAGAGACGCTGAAGGAGATGGCCACGACGCCGGAATCGACGGCGCTCAGCAAAGATCTCCGGAACCGAGGCTGGACGTTCGTCGGCCCGACCACCATCTACGCGTTCATGCAGGCGATGGGCCTCGTCAACGATCACGTCGAGGACTGCGACTTCAGCGGTCGGACAGCTCCACGGACTGGCGCACGCGGCGGAACACGGTCTCGTACGCGTTCGCCTCGTTCTGAGGCGCGACGCCGATGAGAAACAGCAGGCGGCCGTCGGCCAGTTCGGTCGCGGTCAGTGAGACGGACTCTCGCTGGCCGGTGACCTCCGAAATGTTGGACAGCGTGGTGCGGAGAGCACGGCGCCCACTGATCGAATCCCGCGTGTAACCGCCATTCGCTCGCAACTGCGTGTTGCTGCGGGTGAGGCTGGTGACCAGATCATTCGTATCCCGCTGCAAGTCGCCGGTGGCCTTCGGAACCAGGCCGATCTGGACGCCGTGCGTGAACGCGGTATTGCCGTCCCGCGACTGAAAGAATCCGCCTTCGGGCGCGTAGGTCACGCCGTCAGCGTCGCCGCTGACTTCCTTCCAGTTCTCCGGCAGCCTCAAGCGGAGGAAGTTCAGCGGGCGTGAGCTGCGGTACGAGGGTGAAGGCGGCGGCACTTTGACCGACGTGCGAGTGGGAATGTTGCTGGTATTGCCGCTGTTGCCGGTATTGCCAGTGCTGGTATTGGCGGTCTGCGCGCCGGTCTTGGCCTGCCCCTTGGCAATCTGTTCGGCGGTGTACGCCGGCGGCATGTTGCGCAACCGCGCCTGAATGGACTGGAACTGACCGGTGCTGCCGTTGCCCTGCACGCGCAGCGATCGCGCCTCGTTGTTGATCGCCTCGAAGCGATTGCCCGGGTTCGGGTGGCTGCTGAACCATTCGGGACCGCGCGAGCCGCCTTCGGCCTCGAGCGTCTTGAACATGTTGGCCATCTCGCGGGGGTCGTAGCCCGCGCGTGCCAGGATCTGCGCGCCGAGGATATCGGCCTGCGATTCGTAGGCGCGGCTGTACTTCATCAGCCCCAAGCCGGCGCCAATCTGCGAGCCCTGGGAAATGACGTTGCCGAGCGTGCCGCCGAGAATCGCGCCGCCCACTTGACCGAGGATCGATCCGATTTGGAATTTCTGCCCGCTGGTGGCCTGAGCCGTTCCATGGCGGAGCGCGACGTGCGAGATTTCGTGGCCCATCACGCCCGCGACTTCGCCTTCGGTCTTCGCCGCTTCGATCATGCCCCGGTTGAGGAACATCGGACCGCCGGGCAGGGCAAAGGCGTTGATCTCCTGCTGATTCACGACATCGAAGGAGTATCTGAACTCTGGATGCTGGAACTCGGCTGGAATGGCAGCCGCCAGCTTGGCGCCGATCGTCTCGACGTAGTCGTCCAGGCGCTCGTCGTTGAGCATCGGCAGTTCTTTTGTAACTTCTGCGACCGCCTCCTTGCCGATTCGCACGTCGTCCGAGACGGGGTATCGGTTGTTCGGTGCGACGATCTTCGTCTGAGCCGCGGTCAGCGTCGCCAGAAGGAGCGTTCCAGCAAGTGCGGCCAGCAGTCGCCTGTATCGATTGACGGACAGCGCAGCAGTCATATCCACAAGGTAGTGCAAGGCGATGACCAATACAAAGCTCGTCAGTAGCGAATGACGACGCCGATCGTTCCCCGCCAGAAACTCAGGCGGGGCGCCAAGATGCCGGAGGCCTCGTTGGTCTCGCGTTCGAACGTCCGGAAATGACGGAGCTCGAAGCGAAGACCCGTCCGCGGTGTGAGGAACCCGATGGCGCCGGCGCCCACGTTAAGGCCGAGCGAATTGTCGTCGACGGCATCGGGGCCCGAGGAGGAAATATATGTGATCCCAGAGTGCATGAGGCCGAGCCCGCCGACGAGGTACGGACGCAGTGAGTAGTCGGTCACGCTGAGGGGCACGGCGATGATGACGCTTCCGCTCAGCGTGGTCGCGTTGCTGCCCAGAACAATCCCGAACGGATTGTCACGCTCAAAGAAGCGTGGCGCATACGCGACATCGGCCTCCACTCCCAGCAAACCGCGACTCAACCAGCCGACGGATCCACCGAAGATCGGTTGCGTGGAGCCGGAGCCTTGGTCCTGGGAAAAGACAGTGGCTCCAGCAAATGTGCCACCCAGAAACGGGATGAAAAGGTAATCGGCCCGCGCGTCATCCGCAGCGCCGCACAGGCCGACCACGATCAACATCATCGCGGCCTTCCTGAGGCGGGCAGTGGCGGTCAAGGCACGAAGGTGCGAAGAAAAGTCCTGGCGAAGATCGACGTCGTGACATCGCCGGCCTCGAGCGCGAACGGGGCGCTGAGGCCGTCGCTGTTCGCCAGGAGGATGAGGGTGTACCCGCGGTTGGGTACTTTCAGAATCAGCGATGAGTACGCGTTCTCGACCAGCCCGAACTGCCAGACGATCGCCTCGTTGTTGTAGTTCTGCACGAACCAGCCAAGGCTCGTGGGAAACGGGGTGGCGCCGGAGAAGACCTGCGTGAATGCGAGATTGCGCGTCTCGGGAGTCAGAAGAAGACTGGGTGTGTCGAGGGCGATGTCGAATTGCGCGAGGTCTCTTGCCGACGTCACGATTCCAGTCGTGACGTCGAGCTGTCGGGGAAGCGTGTCGGTATTCCTGGTGGCCCGGCGGTTGATGACGCGATACGGCACCGCAACCCGGCTGAGCACCGAGGCGTAATGAGCCAGCCGCGACGGCTCGAACAGCTCCATATCCTCGGGCGTGGGGTCGGCCAGTGCCTGGCTGGGCACCGAGTCGAGCATCGATAGTCGATTGAAGACTTCGTGGGCAAGCTGTTGCGAGTACCTCTGGTCTGCACACTCCTCGACAACGCCGGTCAGCGCCGAGAGTCGCACCGGATCGTAGTGGAACGTCCCGTTCGGCGCGGTGTGACTCAAGAGCTGACCGATCGTCGTCAATGGCTCTGGATACAACGGCGTCCATCGCACGACCTTATCGCTCAGCTCGGCATAGCTCTGCTCGACGCATTTCCTGAGGACCAGGGTCGATCCAATCGCCTGCGACAGCGTTCCGATCGGATAGGGCGTCTCTGGCTGAGCGGCGATCGCGCCTTCAAGATCCTGCCGGCCGAACCCGCGCTCCCACACGATTGCGCGGTTCTGGACGATTACCGCAGAGACAGCGGGGATACCGGCTTCTGCGCGAAACGACTCGATGTAGCGTTCGAAGAGAGAGAAGGCAAGGCTCTGGGCAGAGCCCGGCTGTTGGGAGACAGCAATAGCGATCACCACACCGATGACGATGGCGAGCCTGCGCACTTGTTTGAGGGAGCCTAACCCTGCTGAATCATAACATTGGGGACGAGATCAGTGACGACAGGGCCCGTCCGATGTGCTACATTCAAAACCACACTGCGTGATGCGGCTCGTTTCTGCACATCTTCGTACGGTTGCCGGCGTGTGCGCCGTGATGGTGCTTGCCGGCACGGATCCAGCCCTGGCGCAGACGGCGCAGGCCCTACGGGTCGTGCCGCTCGTGCGCAACGACCAGGTCCTGGTCTCGTTTGAACTGACCGACGGGCTGACCGACGAGGTCAAAGCCGCCATCAAGAGCGGCCTCAAAACCACCTTCACCTACACCGTCGAGCTCCGGATGGATGTGCCCGGATGGGTGGACCGCACGATTGGCACGGCCACGATCGCCAGCAGCGTCGAGTACGAGAACCTGACCCGCCAGTACAACATGGGGCTCAGGCTCGACGGCCGTACCGAGAATTCCCGTGTCACCGCTGACGAGAACGAGGTCAAGCAGTGGATGACCAGTCTCGTCAAGCTGCCGCTGTTTCGCACGTCGCTCCTCGAGCCCAATCGTGAGTACTACGTCCGCGTGAGCGCCACGGCCAGGCCGAGCAACGGATCAATCCTGTGGCCGTTCGGCAGCGGGACCTCCGCCCAGGCCAAGTTCACGTTCATCCGTTAGATCACATTCGTCAGCGTCCGCCGCTTTTCGTACCTCGCCCCCCTCCCTCCCGCACTGTTCCCCGGCATTTTTTGTCCCCGTCGTCAATTTGTGTCACCCCGAACCGGTGATGGATACCTCATCACGCCTCACATCTGCACGCTTGTGCCTGTCGCCTCGCGGCCTGCGCTCGCTGGCGACAATCCTGCACTTCAGCGACCAACGGAGGAAGCAATTGTGCCTGCGAGCTCAGTTCCGGTAAGACGCACGTGGCAGTCGCTGTTGTCCGGAGTGGCGTGGGGGCTGTCCGCCCTCGCATTTGTCATCGCCGGTGCATGCCTGTCATACGCCACTGTCGTTGAAGTCGACCGGCTCACGCGGCTCACCACACCGACGCCGCCCGAAGTGGCGAGCGACATCATCGTGCGCAACGCACGCGATGAGTCCGGCCGGCGCGCGTCGTTCCGAGTGCTCCTGTTCACCGACGAATTCCGGTGGCGGCTGTCCTCCTACGAGTCGCTCGAGAGCCAGATCGAAGAGCCCTCGTTTACCCCCGAGATGAAAGCTGTGCTCGACCACGCGAAGGAAATCATCGCGGTGGGCGCCAGCTCTGAAGAGATCGTGCCGGGGCTATCGCTCGAAGCCGGCCGCGCCCGCGAAGAACAGCGTGCGGCACGCCGCGCCGAGCGCATCGCCGTGTGGGTGCGCCAGTCGCTGTCCAATCCGGTGCCGGTGCGCAAGCTCAATGTCGGGCACCACATGCCGACACGGAATGCGAAGGAAACCTCGGAACAGCGCCGCGTGGTGATCATTCTCGTGCTGGAGCGTGAACCCGGCACGAACGTCGATCAGGCACTGCGCGCGGCCATGGCGCTCGAAAGCATCAACGCGCCGATCTTCGAGGCCTTGCTGACACGGTATTCGCTGTCAGCCGCCAAGGCCTTCACGTGGGTGGAGTGACGTCGATGAATGAAGCACTAGACGTAATCAACGCCTTTGCGACCCCGCTCAAGGTCGCCTGGGTCGTGTGGCTGGCGTGGGGCGTGGGACAGTACTTCTGGTTCCGGCACGAGCGCTCAGGAGCGTCGGCGGCTCCGGCGGTACGGCCCGCGGTGAGCAAGCCAGTAGTCAAGAAGCCGGTTGCCGCCAAGCCTGCGCCCGCTGTCGCAGAGACCCCTGTGATGGGCCGGCTCATCACGCCGCAGCACGTGGCGGCGGAGCCGAAGCTGGCACGCCGGGTCCCAGTCGCGAATCCCGCTCCAGTGGTTCCGGTGTTCGATGCTCCGGCATTCGATCCCTCGACGGCCGTGATCGAGACCTTCTCTCCGGCCCCGAACGAGGGCACACTGGACAAATTCGTTTCTGACTTCGACAGACAAGATCCGCGTCCACTCCGGCGCAGGGCACTGCCGGCCGACGCACCGTCCTTCGGCGCGGAGGCGCCGCACACACCGTAGTCCCGCGACCACAAGCGAGGAGTGAGCCTCCGCGTTCGCGCGCGTGCGCGTTGGGAAGGCTCATTCCTCGTTCGCGCACCCTACTTATGCGGCTGCCGGCTGTGTGGAGGTTCCGTCGATCGGGAGCCGGATGGTAAACGTCGTTCCCGTGCCGAGTTCCGTCTCGAAGGTCAGCGCGCCGCCATGCTTCTCGCGCACCACGGTTCGCGCAATCGCCAGCCCCTGCCCGGTGCCTTTGCCAACGCCCTTGGTCGTGAAGAACGGATCGAAGATGCGCTCGCGGATGGCCGTCGGGATCCCGCCTCCCGTGTCGCTGATCTCGATGATCGCCGACGCCTCGTCGCAGCGCGTGCGAATCGTGATGAGTCCCCTCCGCTCCGTCCCGTGAACCACGTCCTGAATCGCATGCGAGGCGTTGACGATCAGGTTCAGCACCACCTGGTTGATGTCCCCGAGATGACAGGTGACGGCGGGCAGGTCGGCGAAGTCCGTCTCGACATCCGCGATGTACTTGTATTCGTTGCGGGCGATGGTGAGTGTGCTCCGGATCGCCTGATTGAGGTCCGCCGGGCCGGCCTCGGTGTGGTCCGGGTGCGCGAACTCCTTCATCGAGCGCACGATCACTGACACGCGATCCAACCCATCGAGTGCGCGGTCCAGCGCCTTCGGCACGTTCTCCAGCACGTAGTCCAGATCGGCGTCCTCGACCGCCCGCGTCACCTTCTCGGCTGCCTCCAGGCTGGGAGTACCCTCGACCACCGAGGCGTGCAATGTCTGGTAGACAGCGATCATCGTGGCGAGATCGGCCATCGAGGTCCGGACGAAATGGACGCTGTCGCTGACGAACTGTACGGGCGTGTTGATCTCGTGCGCCACGCCCGCCGCCAGGCGGCCGACTGACTCCAGCTTCTGTGCCTGGCGCTGCTCCATCTCGAGCTTCTTCTGCTGGGTCATGTCGATGGTAAGGCCCCGCAGGACGGTCTGAGATCCGTCAGCCTGCGCGGGCGCGGCTCCGACGCTGCGCACGTCGACGAACGTGCCGCCGGACGTCACCACACGGTATTCGATGTCGAAGCCCTTCGTGCCACCCTCCTCGACCAGCGTCGTGAACGACTGCCGCACGCGGACCTGATCGTCGGGATGAACCAGATCCAACAGGCCCATGCCCTGGACGAGCTCGACGCTCTCGAAGCCGAAGAGCGTGGCGGCTTGGGGAGAAATGTAAGAGAACGTCCACGCGGGATAGGTGATCTCCCACGGCACGGCGTTCGTGCTCTCGACCAGGAGCCTGAAGCGCTCCATGGTGGCCTGCAGTTCCGCCGTGCGCTCGGTGACGGTCCGCTCCAGCTCGGTGCGATGCGCCTCGAGCCGCACATCGCGCTCCTGAATGTGAGCGAGCATCTCGTTGAAGCCGGTGACCAGCTCGCCGACCTCATCATCGGCCATGCGTTGGGCGCGAAGGGCGTAGTCGCGATCGCGGGCGACGTTCCGCGTTACCGTGATCAGCTGCAGCAGCGGATCCGACACAATGCGCTGCAGGCGCCAGCCGATCAGCATCGCCAGACTCACCGTGCCCAGAAGCGCCAGGACAAGCGCCAGACGGAGAGCTCCGAGTTGCGCGTCGAGCCGCTTCAGCCCCAGCTCGACGTACGCGAATCCAATCGTGTCGTCGTCTAGCCGGACGACACGGCTCATGACCAGCCGACCGTCGGCGAGTTTGGAGGCCCCGCGGCCCCTTCGGAGCGCGTCCATGTCGATCGAGAGAGGAGTGGCGCGTGCGGCAAGATTGCGATCGTAGCGCGCGAAGATCTCGCCGTCACGCTTGAGGATGGCCGCGACCAGGATCTGCTCGTTGACGCCCGCCGCGCGGAGGGTCTCTGTCGTGCCCGGCACGTCACCGAACAAGATCGTCGCCGTGTTGCTGGCGGCGAGGCCGTCAACCAGAATCTCGGTGTCCGCGATCAACGCGGTCGTCAACCGCGACGTGTCGTACCACGCGAGCAGCGCGCAGGCCAGCGTGATCGACACCGCACTGGTCGCGGTGGCGAGGACGGTGAGCTTCCACGCCAGCGAGAGGTTTGGGAACCAGCGAGCGAGACGGGATCTCAATTGCCCACGATGCGCGCCAGGGTGAGCACCTTGGCGCTGATTTGCAGCTTTGCCCGCCGCAGCGCCCCGACGTTCACGGCGAATCCCATGTTGTCGTTCCGGATGAAGAAGTTCGCAATGCCGCCGCGCTCAGCAAAGCGCTCGTCGTCGCTGATGGTCAGCACCGAGCTGTCTTGAAGTGACGCAACCAGCGCATCGCTGCGCTTGGTGTCGAGCCCGGAGACGTACAACACGTGGCAGCCAGGCAACGACTCGCCCGCACGGACGACCCGAGTCTCGAGCTTGTGAGTGCCCACGATGCGGCCTCTGACGAGCTGCCGAAATGCGTCGGCGACCTGTCCTTCGTCCAATACGCACGTGACGATGGCGGCCCCAGAGATGATCGCATCCGGAGGCCAGTCGGTGAATCGCACGAAGTTGAAGATGAAAGCCGCTTTCAGTTCGGACGATGTGGTGGTGGCCGTCTGTGCCTGAAGAGGGGGCATGACAATCATCAGTAGACCCAGGACCAGCGGCCACGTCCCGAGCGCGCGGCGGGGTGCAGGAGCGGTCATGGCACCCGCACGCTGAAGCCGACCGACACGCGGCGCGGGTTCTGCGGTGCGCCAACGAGCTCCTCGGGGTTCGTGAACGCCCGCAGATTGACGTGGCGATACCGCGCGTCGAGCGCGTTCTCAACGGTGACGAAGGTGTCAAAGTGTGAGCTCAGTGCGCGACGGATGTGCACATCGAGCGTCAGATAACCATCGAGAGTACGACGGACGAACCGATCGCCACGATCCTCGATGGCGAGTGTGCGCTGGCGGCCCAGAAGGGACGCTCGCGGCGCAATGCTCCAACCGCCCCAGTCGAGGTCGGTCGTCGCGCGAAGCTGGAGAGGCACCATGCCGCCAACTTGGACGTAGTGGTGGGCGTCTCCGTCCTGTCGCCAAATGCGGCCGTCGGCCGCGCTGAGCGCCACCCGGGAGTTGAGACGGGCCGTACTCGCGAACGACGTGGTGAGCTCGAGGCCGACCGTGCCGCCGTACGTGGTCTCGTCGCCCTCGTTCACAGGGAAGTCAATGTAGGCGACCGGCCAGCCGTGATACGTGCCCGAATACGCCTGGTCTGCGTCGGTGGCCTGCCGCAGGTCCGTGACCTTTGAGAAGAACCCGGAAGCCGATAGCGCCAGCGATCGTCCCAGGCCTTGCAGCAGGGTGACTTCGACGGTCTTCTTCTGCTGCGGACGAAGGTCGGGATTCCCCAGATGCCAGTAGTCGGAGGCGTAGGTGGCGCCAGCATCGGTGCTGTAGAAGGAGCCGTAGTGCGCATACGACTCATACGGTGACGGGGCGAGGAACGCGGTGCCGTAGAGGACCTTCACCGTTGTCGCCGTCGCCGGGCGCAGGACGACGCCGGCCCTCGGATTGAAGGTGCCGCCATACCGCGTGTTGTAGTCGCCGCGGGCGCCGAGGGTGAACGAGACCCGCGATGTCATCGCGTACTGCAGCTGCCCGTAGGCGCCCGTGTTGGCGTAGCGAAGCGTCTCGAAGTCGTCCGTGATGCCGGTGTCGAGGATCGTGCCGGGCTCGGCGCGCGACGCGACCGGAGCGTTCAGATCCGCCGTCTGCGGAATCGCGAGGAATCGCTCCACGGTCGCGCCGGCCGACATCGTCAGCCGGGCCGACTGCTTCCACGTGAGCTGTTCATCCAGCTTCGCCATCGATCCATACGCGTACTTGTAGCTTCGCACCAGGTTACTGAACACGTTCCAGTAGCCAGACTCCGGCTCGAGCACGTGACGGCTGACCGTGAGAGTCGATGCGCTGCTTGCGCGCCCGACGTGGTGAACGTAGCCGAGGGAAGCGACGGCCAGCGTGTTGCGGGCGAACGCATCCGCGTCGTACACGCCATTCTCCGGTGTGTACGGAGACGTCGTCGAGGCCCGCTGCTCGTTGGCGAAGAAGGACGCCTGGAAGCCGCCCGCGTTGAGTGCGGCCTGCATCGAATGGGCGCGAAGAGGGGCTTCGTAGCCAGCAGAGACGGGTCGACGCGGTGTCATCGGACCGAAGATGGTGTTGAAGGTTCCGGTCTGCTGGCCCTGCAGCCCCTGGAAGTCCGCGGGGTAATAGCGGCTCATGTCCGGCTGCCGGTCGTACTGGAATTGCCCGCCGAGCATCACACTGCCTTCCTTGCCAACACGCCGACCGTACGACAGCGTCTGGTTGAACAAACCAGATTGGCCTGTCGACGCCTCGACGGAAAGGCCGGCGGCGCTGTCGCCCTTCTTGGTGATGATGTTGATCACGCCCGCAAACGCGTCGGCGCCGTAGACCGCCGAGGCGGGACCGTAGACGATCTCGATTTGCTGGGCCATGTGGACCGGATAGTTCGCCAGAATCGGGAGCGGTTCGTTGGTCGGCGACGAGATGCGGATGCCGTCGAGGAGCACGATCAGGAAGTTCGATCCGCGCATGCCCTGCACGGTGATGCTCGCGGGATAGTCCGGGTCGCCGGCGAGATCGACTTTGAAGTCGACGAGGTCTTTCAGTACATCGGTGAGCGACCTGTATCCACGGCGGCGAATCTGGTCAGCGGTGATGACTTCGATGCGGGCGGGCGCCGTTGCGAGTGTTTCCTCGGTTCGCGTGGCGGTAGTCACCGAGATCCGCATGAGCTCCTCGATGGTGGCGTTGGCCAGATCGACTGGCCGCTGCGCCGACGCCCCGCGCGTCACGAACACCGTCAGGACGACGATGGACAGCGCGCGCCGACAAATACGCCCGAGGCTCATGCAAGTGACCCTTCATGACACACAGCAGTACACATTCCGGGCGGCTGGCTCCCGTCCAGGGGATGAGCAAGGTTGCGGCCACGCGCACGCCGGCGGGGGACGGCGTGGAACGCAGCCTCCTCGCGCCGGATGAGGGGAGATAAGCGCTGATCGCGCTTGATGTTGGTCGGGTGGCGCGAGGACAACCTGGACAAGCTCCCCGCCAGTCTCACTGGCTATTCAGGCGGCACATGTGCCACCGGATGTGCCAGCGGCGGCGCACCCTGCGCACACTCAATAGGCGATCGACACCCGGAGGTTTCCGGAATTGTCCGTCAGGACATCGTCGTTGATGCCCAGATACAGACGTCCGGACGATCGCGCGCGATAGGGACCAGGGTCACCACCAATGAAGAAGTACTCGTCGCGATCGCCGACCCGACCAATCAACGCAGCCGCCGGGCGCTCGGGCAGCGGCCGGTTACGGTTGACGGGGGAGTCCTTTTCACCGTTGGCCCCGTCCCGGCGGTTGGGTCCCCACCGCCACTCGCCGTTGGCCTGGAAGTAGATCGCCTGGCCTGCTCGCACCTCGATGCCAGTGTCAGCCCAGGCGGCGCTGGCCGGCACTGTCACTGTGCGCTCGCGCATGCCACGCGGGATGCCGGGAGCCACGTCGATGCGGTCATCGCGATCGCGGCCGCGATCGCCGAAGAAGTTCTGGCCATCATTGAACTCGATGCGCTCGATCTCGCTGCGAGACACCCGCATCGTGCGGCGGCGCCCACCGTCGCGCTCTTCGAATTCAATCTCCCGGCCGTAGACGCCGACCAATTCACCTTGCACGCGACGTCCATTGGTGAGGACCAGCGTGTCGGCCGTCAGCGCCACGGGCATGATGAGCAGTGTGAGGCTCAGTAACGCAAGTCGCAGCTTCATGATTTCCTCGCGGAACGCCGATAGTTGGCGTGCATCAGTATGCGGTCTTTCACTTGAGCCGTCGAGCCAAAGTCGTGCCAGTCGAGGGTGCTAAGATGCCTGCGGGATTGAGCTGAACGTGCGCGTGTTGCTCATCGTCGCACTCGCCGGATACGCCGCGGTCGTACCCGTCGCCGGACAGGATCGCGGGAGCGGTCTCGAGGTCTCGCTCCCCGGAGCCCTGCAACCGGGCGGCGTGGCGTTGCTCACGGTGCGGTCACCCGGTCCCCTCGCGTCCATCGAAGGTGATGCGTTCGGCCGTCCCCTCCGCTTCTGGTCCACCGCCGATTCGCTACAGTGGCACGGGCTCGTCGCTCCAGGCCTCGAAGCGAAGCCGGGGTCGCACGACGTCGTGGTGCGCGGAACGCGTGTCGATGGCGCCGGCGTCTCCGGTCAGGCGTCAGTGGCTGTGGACGCGAAACGATTCGAGACCCGTCGCCTGAAAGTGGACCCGCAGTTCGTGAACCCTCCCTCACGCGAAGCCGATCGGATCGCACGCGAAGCCAAGCTTCTGGCACGCCTGTTCACCGGTAGGAGCGATCGACTCTGGCGCGGGCCGTTCGTGTTGCCGGTGCCCGGAGCAGCGACGAGCAGCTTCGGACGCTTGACGGTACTCAATGGAGAGTCTCGAGGCCGGCATCAGGGCGCGGATTTTCGTGCGGCGTCGGGGACACTCGTGCATGCGCCGAACGCGGGCCGCGTCGTGCTGGCCTCCGACCTGTATTTCTCAGGGAACACCGTGGTGCTCGACCACGGGCTCGGGATGTTCTCGCTCTTCGGCCACCTCTCGCGCATGAGTGTCAGCCACGGCGACGTAGTCGGCCGTGGCGATGCCCTCGGCGAGTCCGGCGCGACCGGCCGCGTCACCGGCCCGCATCTCCATTGGGCGCTGCGGCTCGGCGAGTTGAGTGTCGACCCGCTCTCACTGATCGGCGCGCTCGCCGATCTGACGGAGCCGAAGGACGCGTCCCCTCCTCGATAACGACCACTCAGCACATAATGTGGCAGGAGGATGCCATGCCGGTTGTTCGTCTGTTCGCTGTGTCGAGTCTGCTGTTCCTGATCGTCGTCGTCTCTCTTTCGGGTCAGCAGCCGCCCGCCGCGACAGCCGCCGCGGGAGCGCAACAGGCCGCCGCCGGACCAAAGATCAGCGGGGATCTCGAGCACGGACGCTACCTCGTCGAGCGTGTCGTGATGTGCTACGAGTGCCACTCGACGCGCGACCCGCAGGGCAACATCATGCCGGGCACCAAGTTCAAGGGCGGGCCGATGCCGTTCCGGCCGGCGTGGTCGGGCGACTGGCCGATTCAGATTCCCCGGATTGCCGGCTTGCCTGGCTACACGGACGAACTCGCGATCCGGCTCCTGACACAAGGCGGAATCAGATGGGACGGTCAGCAGCTCCGCGCGCCGATGCCCAGGTTCAGGATGTCGCCGCAGGATGCGGCCGACGTGATCGCGTATCTGCGATCGCTCTAGCGGGCCGCCTGAAGGCGGCCCCTACGTTTCCCGAGTCGCCCCTACGTTTCCCGAGTCGTGGGGGCCGCCTTTAGGCGGCTCGCGAGTAGGCGTCGAGAATTTCGTGGTCCATGATGATTCCCAACCTTGGCACGTCCAAAAGGACGTGCCCTGCGGTCTACAGCGTCACCAGGCCGTGACACATGCCGTGACGGACCGCGGCCGCGCGCGACGACACTCCCAGCTTCCCGAGGATTGCGCTCACGTGAAACTTCACGGTGTGTTCGCTGATGCTGAGCGCTCGCGCGATCTGGCGATTCGAAAGGCCAGCGGCCAACTGCTCGAGAACCTCACGCTCGCGCGACGTCAATGGCTCGACGAGATCGTCCTCGCGGGCTGCATGCGTGCCGTCCAGGTCCTTGCCGTCCAGGATCACGGCAGCCACGCCGTCGAGATCCTCGGCCGAGAGCGCGCTGTCCGCCGGGACATCCGCCCGCACGGTCCAGCCGGCTTCCTCGGCCTTCCGGATCAACGTTCGTCGCCGCGAGGGGTCACGGGCGACTACAACGACGTTCATGGCTGCCAAGAGTAAGACGCGAAAAGCTCCGCTGATGTCCCGAGGTCAGTGTCTCGCGGCCACGCGTTCGCCGATCGTGACCTCGAGCTGTGCCGCATTCCCCCCGCGCAGGATGTGCAGCGTGGAATTGCGGCCCACGCGATCGGCGGTGAGATACGCCGCCAGATCGTCAGGACGCGCGGCCGATGTGGAGTCAATCGCCAGTACCACGTCGCCGACGAGAATCTGCGCGTGATCGGCTGGACTCTCCGGGGCGACCGACGTGACCAGCAGGCCTCGTTCGGCGCCACCCTGACGCTGTCGTTCCGGCAGCGCGACGGAGAGGCTCGAGATCCCGAGATAGCCACGGCGCAACCGCCCGTGCTCGCGAAGGCTGTCGACGATGCGGGTGACGTCGCGAGCCGGAATGGCGAGGCCGCGGCCGCGATCCAGCGCGGACGTCGAGATACCCACGACGTCGCCGCGAGCGCTGACGAGCGCGCCGCCCGAGAATCCCGAGAACGGGTCGAGCGAGGTGTGAATCGCCTGCTCGAGGCGGAACCCGGGAGAGACCTGGTGCGGGCCGGAGAGGTGAGTCACAAACCCGGGATGCGCGACGAGGCCGGTCCAGGTGCGGCCAACCGCGAGGACCATCTCGCCGACACGCACGGCCTCGCTGGCCATGGTCACCGGCGTCAGCGTGGCCCCCTCAATCTGGAGCAGGGCGAGGTCGGTTCCCGAGTCGCGCCCAACGAGGCGCGCGGTGGCCTCACCGCTGGCGGTGCGGACGCGGATGGTGTCTTCGGCGTCGAGCAGATGGTCCGAGACGACGAAGCGCTGGGCGTCGATCGCCGTGCCGCTCGCGGCACGGCCGCGCCGGCCACGTATGAGGACGAGACTCGCAGACGTCTTCGAGGCGGCGCCGGCGAGGTCATCTGAGAGTTGCTGTGCAAGCGGTGCTGACATTCCCGGATCTCCTGTTCAAACCCAATACCCAAGCCTGGAGCCCAGAGCCTGGAGCCCAGAGCCGAAAGCCCGAAGCCAGAGCCCAGACTATCCCCACGACTCTCCCGCGGGATCAGCCGAATGGGTAGGTAGAATGACGCGTTACCAAGGAGCCCTCATGCATACACCGTCGATCGTGACCATCGCAGCTTGTGCGCTGACAGCGTCCGTGCTCATCAACCCGGCCTTCGCCCAGCGCGGGCCGCTCGCGCCGCCCATGGTCAAGGAAGGCGCTACGGAAAAGATCTCTGACCACGTCTACGTGATCCCTGACGGCAGCGTCCCCCTTGTTCCTAACGTCGCCATCATCGTCGGCAGCCGCGCAACGCTCGTGGTGGACACGGGGCTCGGAGCGCGGAACGGCGAGGTGATCATGCGGGAAGTGGGGAAGGTCAGTAAGAACCGCGGGCTCTATCTTGCCGTCACGCACTTCCACCCGGAGCATGACCTCGGGGCAGGCGGGTTCCCGGCCAATACGAAGATGTTGCGCTCGCGGGATCAGCAGGCGGACATCGACGAGTTCGGGCTGCAGACCGCGAAACAGTTCGCGAGCTTCTCGCCGCTGACCGGCGAGCTGCTGCAAGGCGCGGAATTCCGCAAGGCCGATCAGTTCTTCGACAAAGAGCTGACGATCGATCTCGGCGGAGTGCGTGTGCGTCTCATGGCGATGGGCCCGAATCACACGCGTGGCGACATTGCGTTCTGGGTCGAGCCTGACAGCATCCTGGTCTCGGGGGATGTCGTCATGAGCACGATGCCAGCGTTCGGCAGCCCGTACTCGAAACTGTCCGTCTGGTTACAGAGCCTGGACCGTTTCGAACAGCTCAAACCCAGGCGCATCGTCCCGGCTCATGGACCGATGGGCGACACGTCCATGATCGTTCGGTGGAAGACGTTGCTCACGACGGTGAGGGCGCGTGCGACGGCGTTGAAGAAGGAAGGCAAGAGTCTCGACGACACCGTGAAGACGATTCAGGACGAACTGCAGGACAAGTACCCGAGGAACGGGATGGCTGGAGCGCTCCGCGCGGCGTACAACGAGGCACCGTAACGTACGGATCGGTATGATTGAATGGGAGTGTCCGCCGCCCCACTGATGCCGTCCACACACGAGCCGCTGCGCCTAGCCTTTCTTGGCTGTGGCTTCATCACTCGGGTCCATAGCCGTCATCTGAAAGCGCTGCGAGGAAGCGTCGTCGCGAGCTACGCCAGCCGGGACGCGGCGAAGGCGGCCGAGTTCGCGCGCCACTATCGGGGCGCGGCGAGCTATGGGGACTACACGGCGGCGATCAACGATCCGCGCGTGGAGGCGGTCGTCATCGCCGTGCCGCCGAGCCTCCACCTGGATCTCACGCTGCAGGCGCTCGCGGCGGGCAAGCACGTCCTGGTCGAGAAGCCGGCATTTCCGCGGATGGAGGACTACCGCACCGCGCTCGAGGCCAGGAACCGTTCGGGTCGTATCGTCCTGGTGGGAGAGAACGATCACTACAAGCCAGTCGCTGTGCGCCTGCGCCGACTGCTGGCCGACGGTGTCATCGGCAGTCTCGTGTTCGCCCACTTCATCACCATCGCTAGGAAGTTCAAGACGGCTGACGACTGGCGCAACGACGAAACGCTGGCTGGCGGCGACGCCTTCTTCGAGGAGGGCATTCACTGGCTGCACCTGGCCGGAAGCCTTGGTCCAACGATCACGAGCGTCCACGGCTATCGGCCATCGCTCACGCAAGTGGGCCCCGATGCGCGGATCAAGAGCATGCTGGTGGCGTTCGAGTACGACAACGGTGCGGTGGGATCGCTTTACTACTCGCGAGAAGTGCCGTCGCTCTTGCGCGGCCTGAGGCTCTCAAAGCTCTTCGGACGCGAGGGCGTCATTTCGTTCGAGTCCAATGGCAGCGTCATCGCCGTGCGAGGGCGGGGACTCCCGCGACTCTTGTTCCCCGGGTTCCGGGACATCCGCGGCTACAGAGCCATGTACCGTGACTTCGTCCGAGCCATCCGCGAGGGTGGCGTGCCCGAGATGAACCTCGACCGCGCCCTCGATGACCAACGGCTGATGGATCAGATTTACGCCAGCCTTCGACGGACCGGCCCGCTGGCCGTGGCCAGGTAGGGGCGACGCATGCGCCACCCCTACAGCGATTGAATGCGGTCCGAACACTTCGACATTGTCATCATCGGCAGCGGCGCGGGCGGTGGGACGATGGCTCACGCGCTGTCAGACACGGGCGCGCGCGTGCGGGTGGTCGAGCGCGGCGAAGCCGTGCCGCAGGAACCTGAGAACTGGAGTCCCGCCGCGGTCTGGAAAGATCTGCGCTATCGCACGAAAGAGCAGTGGGCCAATGGGAACGGCGAGACGTTCACGCCGTACACGCACTACGTCGTCGGCGGCAACACGAAGTTCTGGGGCTGCGTGTTGTACCGATTCCGCAAGCAGGACTTCGAGGCGACGGAGCATCTCGAAGGCATCTCGCCGGCGTGGCCGATCGACTACGACGCGCTCGCGCCGTATTACGACCGCGCCGAACGACTCTACCAGGTACACGGTGCCGTTGGCGACGACCCGACCGAGCCGCCGCGCGGCCCGTATCCGCATCCGCCAGTGCCGCACGCCCGCGGTATGACCGCGCTGGTCGATGCGATTCGCGCGCAGGGGCTCCATCCGTCGCCCTTACCGCTCGGGTTGATCGACCCGGGGGCGGCGGACGGCTGCATTCTGTGCCGCACGTGCAACTCGTTTCCGTGTCGGATTCATCGCAAGAGTGACGCCGAGGTGTGCTGCGTGCAGCCGGCGATGCGCCACCCGAACGTGACGTTGGTCACGCGCGCCACTGCACAGCGATTGATCACCGACGCGTCCGGCCGGCGGGTCGAAGCCGTCGAGATCGAACGCGACGGCCAGCGCACGCGCGTGACTGCCGATCGATTCGTCGTCTCGTGTGGCGCGGTGAACTCCGCCGCGCTGCTGCTGCGATCCGCCAGCGATCGCCATCCGGACGGGCTGGCGAACTCGTCGGGGATGGTCGGCACCCGCTACATGGCGCATCTGGCGACGATGATGCAGGGCGTCGGGTGGCGCGTGAATCGCGACGAGTTTCAGAAGACGCTGGCGATCAACGACTTCTACCTGCGCGGGCCGGACACGCCCTATCCGCTCGGACAGATTCAGTCGCAGGGCCGGACGGATGCGTCAATGGCCAAGGTCGTCGGCGACGGGTGGCGCTACAAGTTCATCGAGATGCGGCACATCCCGCTGTGGGCGTACGAGATATGGGTGTCGCGGGCGACGGACTGGCTGGCGATGACGGAGGATCTGCCGCGGCCGGAGAACCGCGTGACGATTGGGGCCGGCGGCCAACCGATGCTGAGCTATCGCCCCAACAACAGGAGCGCGCACGCGCGACTGGTCGAAGAACTGCGCGGCTTGCTCGCGCGACTGGGCTACTGGTCGCCGAAGATCTTCGCGCACTCGACCGGCCCGCAGAACACGACGCATCAGTGCGGCACGCTGTGCTTTGGCACCGACCCCCGGACGTCGGTGCTGGATCCGTTCTGCCGCACGCACGATGTCGAGAATCTCTTTGTCGTCGACGCGTCGTTCTTTCCCTCGTCGGCGGCCGTGAATCCGGGCCTGACGATCATCGCGCAGGCGCTGCGCGTCGCGGATCACATCAAAGCCAGCTGGTAGCCGGAGGAATCTGTGCGCGCGAGATCATTCAGTCACGTCGGCATCACCGTATCCGACTTCAACAGGGCCGTCCGCTTCTACTGGGACGTGTTCGGCTGCCCGCTCGTCGGCGTGGCGGATACACCGCCCGAACGGGTGCGAAGCTTCTTCGGCATCGAAGGTGCGCAGCCCACGTGCAAGATTGGATGGATCCGCGTGCCCGGCGGCGCGGTGTTGGAGATCTTCGAGTTTCAGCCACAGCTCCCGCCTGGCTCGATTCCCTGGAACAAGGTCGGGCTCACGCACATGTCCTTCAACGTGCGGAACCTCCAACGATGGCATGACTACCTGTCGAGCAAAGGCGTCGAATGCGTCAGCACACCCGAGCGCTCGCCTCGCGGCCATTCGTTTTTCTTCGCGAAGGATTTTGACGGCAACCTGATCGAGCTGATGGACCTCGGCTACATGTACTACGTGCTCGGATGGCTCGGACCGTTAGGCGGGTGGATCTTCAGGCGGGGGATGTACAAGAAGTACTACGAGTGATTTGAAGGGCCGGCTAAAGCCGGCCCCCACGACTCGCGATCCCCCACGACTGGCGATCCCCAACGACTGCTGACCTCCCCACGACTGTCGATCCCCCTACGACTGTCGATCGTGGGGGCCGCCTTCAGGCGGCCCTTCCCGTGGAACACCAACGCGATCGCGGTGTCCAAGGGGTCATGCGCCGATCTGTTCTTGCCGTTCTAGTGATCTTCGCTGGCTCGATGACGTTGACGGCGCAGACACCCGCGCCTGGTCCGAATCCGACCTTCGACGTCGTCTCCGTCAAGCCGAACCGCTCGAACCAGGGGCTAGCGGTCGTGGTCTTTCAACCTGGCGGACGGGTCGTCGGCGCCAACGTCTCTGTGCGGCAGGTCATTCTCACGGCCTACGGGCTCGAGGACGTGCAGCTGGTCAACGCGCCCGACTGGACGCGCACTGAACGATTCGCTATTGAGGCCAGGACCCGTGACGATACGGCCACCGGCTCGATTCGCTTGATGCTTCGGGCGATGCTTGCCGAGCGCTTCGGTCTCACCGTGCACGCAGAGCAACGTGAATCGGCGATGTACGCCCTCGTCACGGCCCGAGGTGATAGCAGATTGGGCCCTCGAATGCGACTGTCCGGGCCGGAGTGCGCGTCTATTCAGCCGCCTCCCGGTGTGCCCATGCCTCCACCGCCGCCGCCGTCACCTGCGGGTTCGAGCGGCGAGGTTCGGCTCATCCTCCCGACAGACGAGCCATTGCGGCGGCGATGTGGCGCGATGATCGCCCCCGGATGGATTTCCGCGCGGGCGATCACGATGAAGCAGTTTGCCGCGCCGCTGGCGCAGCTTCTGCGCCGGCCCGTCGTCGACGAGACTGGGCTGACGGCAGACTATGACCTCGACTTGACCTACGCTCCTGACCAGTCTGGGCCGGTCGGTCCGCCGGGTGCGCCAGGCCCGCCGCCACCCGCGGCCGACGCGCCCTCGCTCTTTACTGCGCTTCAGGAGGACCTTGGTCTGAAGCTCGATTCGCGGAGAGGCCCAGTCGAGGTCCTCGTGGTCGATCGCATAGAGCGTCCGTCGGAGAACTGAAGGTAGGCGGGTCTGAAGACCCGCCGCTACAAACACACTGCCGTAGGGGAGCCGTAGGGGCGGGTCTTTAGACCCGCCCAGTGATCAACTCGAGCTGATCGAGGAGCGGCACCTGCCCCGGGTTCATCTTTCGCCGCGCCTGATCCATCGTGAACCACTCCGCTCGATCGACCTCAGGGAATTCCTGCTGCCGGCCAGATCGCGGCGGCCATTCCATCTGGAAGGTGTTACTCCGGAACGTGCTCGGGTTGAAATCACTTTCGACCGCCCACGCGTACACGGATTTCCCGCTCGCCTGCCTCACCGGATTGAGTGCAGTGAAGTCGCCTGCCGGGGTGGCCCCGAGCTCTTCCGCGCATTCACGCCGCGCCGCGCTCAACGGATCCTCGTCATCGGTGAATTCACCTTTGGGGATCGACCAGGCTCCGTCGTCCTTCTTCGCCCACAAGGGTCCGCCCGGGTGGACCAGCAGCACATCCAGGCCTCCGGCTCGACGGCGAAAGAGGAGGAGACCGGCGGTCTTCTTGGGCACTTTCCCTTTCGACGGGAGCCGCTTCAGCCGGGCCCCCGGGGATTAGAATCTCCAACACGATGCGTATCACACTTCCAACCGCTCTGATTGCCTGGGCCGTCGCCAGCGCCGCGGCGTCGCCCGTTTCCGCCCAGACGACCCGTGACGCCGCGGCGTGTGCGGGGCTGACGAAGCTTCAGATTCCGGGGCTGACGCTCGCCATCACCAAGGCCGAGTGGATACCGGCCGGCGCGCCACAAGCGTCGGGCCGCGGCGGGCCCGCGGTGCCCACGAAGCTCCCGGCCTATTGCCGCGTGGACGGTGCACTCGATCGACGCACGGGAAGCGATGGCAAGTCGTACGCCGTTGGTTTCGCGCTGGCGCTGCCGGCTGACTGGAATGGCCGATTCCTGCTACAGGGCGGAGGCGGACTCAACGGCTCGGTGCAGCCGCCGATTGGCGCGACCGCGGCGGGGGACATGCCGGCGCTGGCCCGGGGCTTCGCCGTTGCCAGTACCGACACAGGGCATCAGGGGCAGGGCGTGTTCGACGCCAGCTTCATGCAGGAACAGCAGGCGAGCCTCGACTTCGCGTATCAGGCCATCGGCCGTGTGGCGCTGCTCGCCAAGCAGATCATCGCGCAGCACTACGCGAAGCCGCCCGACCATTCGTACTTCTCGGGCTGTTCGACCGGAGGGCGCGAGGCGATGCTGATGGCGCAGCGCTATCCGACCTACTTCGACGGTATCGTTGCCGGCGCGCCGGCGATGCGCACGAACTTCTCTGGCCTCGGCGACGAATGGGTGGCCACGATGATCAACAGCGTGGCGCCGAAGGATCCGGCGGGGAAGCCGCTCACGCGTCAGGCACTCTCTGACGGCGACAAGAAAGCCGTGATCGATGGTGTCCTCAACGCCTGCGACGCGGGCGACGGTGTGAAGGACGGCATGATCTTCAACACGAACGCGTGCCGCTTCGATCCGAAGACCCTCGTGTGCAAAGGTGCCAAGACGGATGGGTGCCTGGCGATGGCGCAGGCCACCGCGCTCGAGAAGGCATTCGCCGGTCCGAAGGACTCAAAGGGGCGACAGGTGTATCCGGGGTTTCTGTTCGACACAGGCCTTGCTGCCACACAGGGAATTCCGGGACTGCTGCATGGCGGAGCAAATCCAGTCGGGCCGCCGTTCACTGCAACCACCATGGATGTGGACGCACGAGCCGCCGCCGCCGCGGAGGACGCGGGCGGAACGCTCACCGCCACCGCGGGCTGGACCATGCTCAATACGTTCTCGAATCGAGGCGGGAAGCTGCTGTTCTTTCACGGCGTCAGCGATCCGTGGTTCTCCGCGCTCGACACCATCGACTACTACGATCGGATGGGGAAGGCGAACGGCGGCGCCGGGCAGGTCATGAATTGGAGTCGGCTGTATCTTGCGCCCGGCATGGGCCACTGCGCGGGCGGGACGGCCGCGCTGGATTCCTTCGATCTGCTGTCGGCCGTTGTGGACTGGGTGGAGAAGGGTACCGCGCCCGCAGCCGTGACCGCTACGGGTCGTGCACAGCCGGGGCGCAGCCGTCCACTCTGCGCGTATCCACAACACGCGCACTACACGGGCCAGGGTGATCCGCAGGACGCCAAGAACTTTGAATGCCGGAACTGAGGACGATCCTTCCACCCGATATCGGTCATAAGGGCGGGTCGTCCGACCCGCCTGCGCGACCCGCCCGACCACACCGCGTTGCGCTATAGTGCTGACCGTCGCGCACGCTGAAGCGTGCGCTCTACGGCGACGCCTGACCTCGTCAATGACTCGAGGAGCCCAGATGAATCCCCGCCTCATCGTGTTGTGCGCCGCCGCGCTGGCGCTGCTGCAGCTTGGCCAGACCCCGGCGTTCTCTCATCACAGCAACGTCGGATTCGCCGTGGAAACGGTGCTCACCGCGACCGGCGTGGTGAAGCAGTGGCAATGGTCCAACCCGCACACGTGGCTGATCATGGACGTTGACGATGGCAAGGGCGGGAAAGTGGAGTGGGCCATGGAAGGCCGGGCGCCGGGAGTGCTGCTGCGCGCAGGATGGAGCAGGAGCGTCCTGAAAGCGGGCGACAAGGTGACCGTGCACTACAGTCCATCGAAGGACGGCACCAAGGTCGGAATGATCGCGCGCGTGACGCTGGCTGACGGGAAGGTGCTGCCCAACGCGCCCCCCGGAGACTGACAGGAGTCGATATGGTCGTGAGGTCCAGAACCGTCGCGTCGATCGTGACGGCCGCGATCGTGGCTGCGGCCGCAGGTGCGCTGCCGATGACACTCGGCGCGCAATCCACAGCCGGCAGCCAGGCGCCGCCTGATTTCTCGGGTGTCTATCGAACGATCAACGCCTTCGGCGCGCCAGGCGCCGGTCGAGGCGGTCCCCGAGCGGGCGGGCCGCCGGCACCAGCGCCTGGTCAGCCTCTTCCGCCGCCGACGCGAACCGCGCCGTTGTCCGATGGCTCGCAGGGACGCAGCCCGACCGCGCCGCTGCTGATGCCGGAGTACCTGGCGAAGTGGCAGGCGATGAGTAAGGCGCGCATCGCCGGATCATCTGAAAACGACAACACCGCCAAGTGCCTGCCGCCCGGTATGCCGGCCATGATGAACATGGCCTACGGCATGGAGGTGATGCAGACCAGGGACAAGATCACGTTCTTCAGCGAGCTGAACGATGCACTGCGGCGCGTGTATCTGGATGGCCGCAAGCCCACGCCGGCCATTCTCGACGACCCGACCTACGCGGGCTATTCCACCGGTCACTGGGAAGGCGACACGCTCGTCGTCGACACCATCGCCCTGCGCGACAACACCTACATCGAGGGTTTCACGCCGCACAGCGATGAGATGACCGTGCGGGAGCGTATTCGCTTCATCGCACCTGGCATCCTCGAGGATCGCATCACGGTGACCGATCCCAAGGCGCTCGTGAAACCGTGGGAGACGGTGAAGACGTACCGGAAGGCGACGGCACCGCCGGACGATCAGCTCCGCGAGTTCGCGTGCGCCGAAGGCATCGAGCACGCAAAGTAGGACAGGAGATCATGCGTTCAGTCCTGCCGGTGTTGCTCGTGGTCGCTCTCGCCTGGCACGTCCAAAAGGACGTGCCCTACGCTGTCGCGTTCGCGCAAACCTCTCGACCGGCGGACGCGCTCGCTGCTCGTGTTCAGGCACTGGAGGATCGCGAAGCCATTCGGACGCTCTGGGCCGACTACGGCCGCACACTCGATGCCCGTGACTTTGTGGCGTTCGCGCAGCTGTTCGCGCGCGACGCGGAGTTTGTCGGTGGCGCCGGCTCGCCGGCCAAAGGCAGGGAAGCGATCGGTGCCTTCCTCGAGAAGGCCATCGGCACCAACTATCCCAACTCGAAGGGCCGGAACTTCCATCTCTACTTCAACGAATCGATCGATCTGCACGGCGACGAGGGCGCCGGCGTGAGCAAGGGCGGCTTCGTCATGGCCACCGGCGACAACAGCAAGGCCGACTTTCTCCTGCTGGCGACCTATCGCGATCAATTCGTACGCGAGGACGGGCGGTGGAAGTTCAAGCGTCGCGAGGTCATCGGCGAGATCCCGGTACCTCGCGCCAGGTAGAGGCGGGTCTTTAGACCCGCCTAGACATTAGCGTCCACCAGGACCGCCGGTTCGAGTGCCCGGAGTACCACGGCCTCCCGCACCCACAGGCTGAGGTCCCACGAAGGTATAGTCGGGCGGCACCATGAAGAGATCCGCCGGCGGCTCTGCGCGGTTGATATTCGTCAACTGATACTCGACGTCTCCAGAGCGCGGGTCGTGATGACGCGATCGGACGAGCAGCCTCAGTTCTGGTGATTCCCAACGCTCGTCGGTGATCTCGATGGCCCGGTCGTTGCCAATCTGGCCGACGGGAATCGTGCTCGTGGTTCTGCGGCCGATGGCCTTCACACCATCAATCTGCTTCGTGCCCAGCGATTCTTCAGTGGCACGGTCGCCTCCGACGCTGACTGGGGTTACCCACGAGGGTGAGGCGACAAAGGCGAATTGCTCGCGGACGGAGAAGCCCTGGCCAGTCGTCCTGACGAACAGGGCTCCAAGACGGGGCACGCGCCGCGCGGTGCGCGTGGCCGGGTCGAGCATATACGCGGAGCCGTCGTCCGGGAGAAGGCTGATGGTAATCGTCGTCTGCGGCTGCGCGGCCAGGCCGATGATCGTCTGCTCGCGCCGGACGCGACCCTCACTGTCACGATAGAACCTGGCCGTCACACTCTGCTCAATGCGCGTGCCGTCACCGAGCGCCTGCGTCACCGTCGTGACCGCATCAGCCGAGTACGGCGCGTTGCGCACGACCGGTCCGGCCATCGGGTCGGTGGTCGCGGAGTCCGCGGGTCCCCCTGTGCGGCCACCGCGGCCCTGCGCGGCGAGGTGCAACACATCAGCGGCCTGCCCCAGCTCGAAAGCTTGATACGCGTGACTCTCCACGATGGCATGCAGCACGTCAACCGATGGTTCGGACGATGGGCTCACGGACACGCCACGATCTTGACCGGTCAGGTGAGCCATGAGGGTCATGAACATTCCAATGAGGACGCACGAACCGGCGAATCGCTGCAGTGTCATCGTGATTGCTCCTACTGAGCCGTGGTGATCATGGGACGCACAAACCGAACGCCGCGGGCGAGTCCATCGTCGCCGACGAGCACGTCGGCCAGCACCGTGCCCGGCCTCACACCGTTCACCGAGTCCGCGGGCGCCACACCGAATGAGGCAAGCGTCGTCGCCGGCATTTCCAGCCGGACGATCTGGCCTCCCGTCATCGGGACGCTGACGTAGGCGAGCGGGAAGAAGGCTGCTTCGATCTCGAGCGCCGACGTGTCCGCACCGGATTCGGCAACTGTGCCGGGGCCGCCAGAGAGAGAGCGCGGCATCGTCGTCAGCCAGCCGGGGACGGCGACGGCCAGCAGCACGACGGCGGCAACGGCGACCAGAGTCGCGCTGGCCCGCCAACGTCGTGCTCGTGCCAGCGATCGCACCTCGGCTCGCAGCCGTGCCTCGACTGCCGCAGAGGCTCCCATCGTGACCTCGTCTTCAGCGACCAGACGAAGCGCGGACGACAGCAACTGCTCCCCCTGTTCGAATTCCTTCATCGTCAATCCCTGTGCGCGCAGGCGACCGGCTGCGTCACGGCGAGCTTGGTCGTCAGAAGGGCTCTGGCGCGGTGTAAACGCGACCGGATGGTTCCGATCGGACACTGCACGATCCCGGCGGCGGTTGCGTAGTCCATTTCCTGCAGCACGCAGAGCACGATCACTTCCCGGTAGGGCGGTGGCAGCGAGTGGACCGCCGTGCGTACCGTCTCGATCGTTTCCGCTCGCGTGAGGCTGTCGAGCACTGTGGGCTGGCCCTCGAGCGGCGCTCCAACGATGGTGTCGTCCAAATCGCTGAGGAGCGCGGACTCATAGCGCGACGCCAACTGCTTCAGCACGAAGTGACGGGCGATGCCGAACAGATACCCGACGAGCGGGCCTCGCGACGGATCGTACCGGCCGGCCTGCCTCAGAAGCGCGAGAAACGTCTCCTGGACGACGTCGTCGCCGGCGTCGGTCCCGCACATGTGGGCGGCGTAGCGATAAATGGGGCGCTGGTAACGTGTAAACAGCTCTGAAAAGGCGCGTTCATCGCCTTCGCACGCCAGCCGGAGCAGGCCCTCGTCGTCCACCTCGAAAGGGTATTGCTCCCGCTCGAACAAAAGGTTCCCGGATTTTGCGCCGGGCGGGTCAGCGGCCTGGAGTGTTCAGAAGCTCATAGATCCGCGTGGCCGCAAGAAGCGGAACGCCCGGGCCCTGGATAGGGAGGTGGTCCTTGTGCCTGGTCAGGTCGGCGCGCTTCGCTGCCTCTTCCGCCGAGACGCCCTGCTGTTTCAGCCGGCCGACCTCGCTCCACACGTCACGCAGGTAGGCCTGGAAGTAGTCGATCTTCGCCTTGTCGGTAAAGGCTTCGCCGTGCCCTGGCAGCACCGTGTCGAAGTCGAGCTTCTTCAGCGCGTCCAGTGATGCGGCCCATTCCTCGGGATAGGAGTCGCTCATGTTCGATAAGCCCGAGGTGAGGAAGTCGCCGGTCATGACCAGCTTCTCTTTCGGAAGGTAGACGACCACGTCACCCGCGGTGTGGCCGCGACCGAGAAACCGGATCTGAATCTCCCGGTCGCCCCTGTGCAATGTCATCTGTGTCGTCAGCGTCACGTTGGGAGGGGTTGGCTTCAACTCCTGCTGCGAGGCGTAGTTGTTCTCGGTGACCTGAAGCTGCGTCCGAAGCTTCGCTTTCGCGGCCGCGTCGGGCTCGGCATCGATGCGCTTCTTCAGCGTGTCGATCTGCGTGGGCAGGCCGTTGAAGTAACCCTGATAGAGCGGCATGGCGGTGGGCTTGCCAAGCAGCATCTGCCGTGTGTACTCGTGTCCGATGATCTGGACGTTCGGCGCGAAGATCTGATTGCCGTGCGCGTGATCGAAATGGAAGTGGGTGTTGATGACGGTGGTGACCGGTTTGCCGGTGATCTCCTTCAACTCGTCGATCAGCACCCACGCGGAGGCGGGCGACACGTGGTCGTCCACCACGATGACATCGGCGTCGTTGACGATGATGGAGGAGTTGCCAACGACGGCGAGCGAGCCAGTGCCGATCGCGTGATAGATCCCGTCGCGTACTTTGTTGAACCTGAACGCCTTCCCAGTGTGCACAGTCCCGGCAGGGCGCCTGGATTGCGCGTCGAGGCTCCGAGAGGATGAGGGGCTCAGCGCGACCGCGGCGACGAAGAGCAATCCGATCACGAAGGCAAGGCTGTGTCGAGTCATTTTCGGACAGTTTACGCCTATCCTGTCTGTCATGCCCGAGACGCGCAAACATCTGTCGATGCTGCGGTCGTACACAGCCGCGGACGCGCTGACGCTCGGCAACGCGAGCTGCGGCACGATCGCGATCTTTCTGTGTCTCGACTACGTGGCGACAGGCAGCCCCAGGTTTCTGTGGATCGCCTTCGTTCTCCTGCCGTTGGCGCTGGTGCTCGATATACTCGATGGCTCCGTCGCCCGGGCCCAACCCCACCGGAAGTCCGTGCTCGGCGGTGACCTCGACTCGCTTGCGGACATCATCTCGTTCGGCGTCGCCCCGGCGGTGCTCGGCTTTACCCTGGGGCTGCGGGGCGGATGGGACATGCTGTGTTTGACGTACTTCGTGGTGTGCGGCGTGAGTCGTCTCGCGCGGTTCAACGTCACCGCCGCGTCCCTCTCGGACAACCGCACCGGCAAGGTGAAGTACTTCGAGGGCACGCCCATACCAACGAGCATTGTGATCGTTGGCATGCTGGCGGCGGCATTCGCCCTGGGGAAGATTGACGAGGCACTCTGGCTCGGATCGCAGCGGATCGGCCCGGCCGTGCTGCATCCGCTCTCGCTGCTCTACGCCTTGAGCGGAAGCGCGATGATCAGCGCCACGCTGCGGGTCCCCAAACCGTAAAGCGTCGGCAGCAGTTACTGGCGATTCCGGTCCCGCTGCTCGAGCACGCCGGCCAGATGCTCCGCGAGCAACCGAATGTCTCCGCGAACGTCTTCGTTGAGGAGCCTCGCTTCGCGTCGGGCTTCCTCGATGCGCGCCCCGAGGCGGGATTCAAGGGACGATTCAACCGACGAGAGGCGCGCCCCGAGCCGTGACTCGAGGTCTGCCAGGCGCGCGCTCAGCTCCGTCTTCGTCACGAGCCGTGACTCGAGATCTGCCAGGCGTGCGGCTAGCTCCGTCTTCGTCACGAGCCTTGACTCGAGATCTGCCAGGCGCGCGCTCAGCTCCGTCTTCGTCACGAGCGTTGGCAGAATCTGATCGGTCTTCGAGGTCCACAGTTGGATGTTTTTCACATCCGCGGCGACGCCTGATACTCGGGAGTCGATATCCGTCACGCGCGATTCGACACGCGTCAGGCGGCCGTCCATCGTCTCGACGGTCGCGCCGAGCCGTTTCATGCGGAGATCGATGTCTTTGAGTAGAACTTCCATCTCGGACCGCGTCATTGGCCGGAACCTCTGATGGTCGGCCGACGGGAAGTCGGATCCTAGCATCGTCCGGGGTGGGGCAACTGGCATGCCGTCATCGGGGATGAGCCACGGATGTTCGGTTTTGGCCCGAGTCGCGTTATCATAATCAGCGCATCACTTCGGAGCGACCTGTGTATCTCACTACCTTTAACGCCATGCGAGTTCATCCGGCCGCCGAGCCGTGCCTGAGCACAGCCGTGTCGGTTGTAAGGACGGATGACTCGATCTGGCTGAAGCCACCAGGTCTCGTCGGATGATGTAGGACCAACACCTTCTTCGATCTTCATCGAGGGCCATCATCCGAACAGGGTGATGGCCCTTTTCTTTTGTCACGAGGAGGTTGCAGTGGTAGCCCGTACTGGAAACGTGTCTCGCCGAAACGCGGCGAAGGCGGAAAGGTGGATCACCTTCGACTGTTTCGGCACGCTTGTGGATTGGCAGGCGGGGTTTGTTGCGGCGCTTCGCCCACTGGCGGGCGACAAGGCCCCGGACGTTGTGCGCGCGTATCACGTCCACGAGCGGCTCGTGGAGCGCGAGCAACCGCACCGCTCATACAAGGACGTGATGGTCACGGCCCTGATGCGTGCGGCCGCCGATCACGGCGTGGCGATCTCACCGGCGGCGGCACGTGCGCTGCCGGAGGCCTGGCTGAACATCCGCCTGTTCGACGATGTCGAGGCGATGCTGGCGGAGCTTCGCCTGCAAGGGTGGCGACTGGCCGTGCTCACCAACTGCGACGAGGATCTGTTCCTGTCCACGCACCGGATGTTCAGGGCGCCGTTCGATTTCGTCCTGACCGCCGAACGTGTGCGCGGCTACAAGCCGGCTCCGTGGCACTTCCGTGGGTTCGAGCGCCTGATGGGTATGGATCGGCGAGACTGGGTGCACGTGGCGTGCAGCTGGTATCACGACATCGCACCTGCGCAGGCGCTCGGCATCCAACACGTCTGGCTCGATCGCGAGAGGACGGGGGAGTCCGGCGTCTCGGAATCGGCGCATGTGCACTCGGCCGCGGAGGTCGCGGGTGCAGTGGAGCGTGTGTTTCGAGGGCGGGCAACCAGGGTGATGGCGCCTCTCGAAGCGCCCATCTGTTGCTAGCCGTCGTGTCCGGCCTTTGGCCGGTGGACCGTAGTGTCCGGCTTCAGACCCTATGTAGGGCGATTGATGGGCCGAGCTGTATGTTGAAACTCTTTTGAAGAGCTAATTCGAAAGGAGTTCGACATGAACACGACCCATCGACCAGAGTCTACTGCGGCGGCGTTGTATGT
>DATDOE010000069.1:0-15704 GCA_035293405.1 Vicinamibacterales bacterium
CTAGGAGCCTGTCCGAGTAATGGCATGGGTCGCGTTCCGAGCGCCGTGCCGGCAGATGCCAGGCGCCGCGACGCCGGCACGGTGGGCCCGTGTCCAGGAGCGGCAACGCCGCAGATGCCGGCACGCCGCCGGAACCCGCCGGGCGCATGGGGGGTGCGGGCGACCCATGCCATTACTCGGACAGGCTCCTAGATTATCGGGCTCTCGACGTATTCGCCCCAGACTTCTCTCAGGCTGTCGCACATCTCCCCGACCGTGGCGTAAGCCCGCACCGCGTCCAGCAGCAGCGGCATGGTATTGGCCGAGCTGCGGGCGCCGGCCTGAAGCGCGTCAAGGGTCTTTCGCAGCTGGCCCGGGTCGCGGCGACGCCGCACCGCGTCCAGCCGCGCCAGCTGCTGTTCGCCCGCCGACTCGTCGATGTAGAGCGTGCCAATAGACGACTCGCCAGGGTCGACGAAGTCATTGACGCCGACGATGATCTGCTCCCGCGCCTCAACGGCCTGCTGAAAGCGGTACGCGCTCTCGGAGATTTCGCGCTGAGGATAGCCCTGCTCGATGGCGGCGACCATGCCGCCCATGCGGTCGATGGTGTCGAAGTAGGCGAGCGCCTCCTCCTCCAGCTCGCGCGTCAGCGCCTCCACGAAATAGGAGCCCCCCAGCGGATCGACGAGGTCCGTCACGCCGGTCTCGTGCGCGATGATCTGCTGGGTCCGCAGCGCGAGCGTGGCGGCCTCCGCGGTGGGAAGCGCCAGGGCCTCGTCGAGCGCATTGGTGTGCAAGGACTGCGTGCCGCCGAGCACCGCGGCCATCGCCTGAAGCGCCGTGCGGACGACGTTGTTGTACGGCTGCTGCGCGGTGAGCGAGACGCCGGCCGTCTGGGCATGGAACCGGAGCTGCCAGGCCCGCGGCGACTGCGCGCTGAACCGCTCGCGCATCACCCGCGCCCAGATCCGGCGCGCCGCGCGAAACTTGGCGAGCTCCTCGAAAAAGTCGCTGTGCGAGTTGAAGAAGAAGGACATGCGCGGTACGAACACGTCCACGTCCAGGCCGGCCTGGATACCGTACTGCACGTACTCAACGCCGTCGCGCAACGTAAACGCCAGCTCCTGCGCCGCCGTCGAGCCGGCTTCCCTGATGTGATACCCGCTGACCGAAATGGTGTTCCACCTCGGCACGTGCGTCGCACAGAAGTCGAAGCTGTCGGTGATGAGACGCATCGACGCCTTCGGCGGATAGATGAACTCCTTCTGCGCGATGAACTCCTTGAGGATGTCGTTCTGAATCGTGCCGGACAGCGTTCGCCAGTCCGTGCCCCGCTGCTCGGCCAGCACGAGGTACATCGCGAAGATCATCGAGGCCGGGCCGTTGATCGTCATCGAGGTGGTGACGGCGCCCAGGTCGATCCCAGCAAACAGGATCTCCATGTCGGCCAGCGAGGTCACGTTGACGCCGCACTTGCCGACCTCACCGAGCGACAGCTCGTGATCGGGATCGCGACCCATCAGCGTGGGCAGGTCGAACGCCACGCTCAAACCGGTCCCGCCGGCGCTCAGCAGCTGCAGGTATCGCTGGTTGGTCTCTTCCGGCGTACCAAACCCCGCAAACTGTCGCATCGTCCAGAGCTTGCCGCGATAACCGGTGGCGTGAATGCCGCGCGTGTACGGGTATTGCCCCGGGCCCGCCAGGTCGCGCTCGTAGTCGACCGACGCGATGCTCTCGGGGGTGTAGACCCGGTCCACGGACCGTTTGACGTCCACCGCGCTGGGCGGAGCCTTCATGTGCGGATTATATCGTTCACGCTTCTCGGTTCTCAGTTCTCAGTTCGTGTTCACGTTCGTACCGTGGCGATTCGCCGCGTCGGCTCCCAGAAACTCGGTCCGAACCGCGAACCTCGAACAAAGAACACCGAAGCGAACCTGAACACGAACCGAGAACCGCGAAATGAGAAGCGTGAACAACATCAATTACTATGGGTCCATGTCCGAGCATGGCAGCATCTTCGGCGCGATGCTCAAGGAGTTCGACGGCGCCGCCCGCATTCTGAAGCTCGAGCCCGGCATCTGGCGGATCCTCACACACCCCAAGCGTCAGATCATCGTCTCGTGCCCGGTCCTGATGGACAACGGCGAGATCGAGGTGTTCCGCGGCTACCGCGTGCAGTACAACGTGACGCTCGGACCGGCGAAGGGCGGCATCCGCTATCACCCTGACGTCTCCCTCGACGAGGTCACGGCACTCGCCGCCTGGATGACGTGGAAGTGCGCGGTCGCGCACATCCCCTTCGGCGGTGGCAAGGGCGGCATCATCTGCGACCCGACACGTATGTCCCGCCGCGAGCTCGAGGCCCTCACGCGGCGGTACGTTGCCGAGATCATCGACTTGATCGGTCCCGAGAAGGACGTGCCCGCGCCGGACGTGAACACCAACGATCAGGTGATGGCCTGGGTGATGGACACCTACAGCATGCACGTCGGCCACACCGAGACCGCCGTCGTCACCGGAAAGCCGGTGGAGATGGGCGGATCGCTCGGGAGGCGCGAGGCCACCGGGCGCGGCGTGATGATCGTCACGCGCGAAGCGGCCAGGCATCTGGGGCTCGACATCACGCGCGCCACGGTCGCGGTCCAGGGCTTCGGCAACGTCGGATCCGTCTCCGCGGATCTGCTGGCAGGCGTCGGCGCCAAGATCGTCGCCGTCACCGACTTTAAGGGCGGCGTCCACAACCCGACGGGCCTCGACATCGCGAAGCTGCTGGTCCACGCGCAGGAGCACAAGACCGTCGCCGGCTTTGCAGGGGGCGACCCGCTCGACGCGGATGATTTCTGGGGCCTCGATGTCGACGTCCTGATTCCCGCCGCGCTCGAAAACCAGATCACGATGGACAACGCGCCCCGTATCCGCGCCAAGATCCTCACCGAAGGCGCCAACGGTCCAACGACGCCCGACGCCCACAACCACCTGCACAGTCGTGGCGTCTTCGTGATTCCGGACATCCTGGCCAACGCCGGCGGCGTGACCACGTCGTATTTCGAGTGGGTCCAGGATCGGTACGGCTACTTCTGGGAGCTCGAGGAAGTGAACACGCGCCTCGAGAAGAAGATGGTCGAGGCGTTTGACGACGTGCTGAAGACGTCGCTGAAGTACACGGTCGATCTGCGAACGGCGGCCTACATCGTGGCCATCGACCGGGTCGGAACTGTGACGAGGATGAGAGGGATGTACGCGTGAACCCGTAGGTCAAAGGGCAAGAGTCAAAGGGCAAAGGTTAGGTTAAGGGTCTAGGTTCTAGGTCTGGGTTCTAGGTTCTCGGTCTAGGTCCAGGCTAGCCCGTGGTGAAAGTGCTGGGAAACCTCCCTCCGAGATGGAGGATGAACGAAGGTGATAGGTCCAGCCTGGCTGCCATGTCCAGGGTGACGTCACCGCTTTGTGAAGCGTCACCCGATTGAGGAGATGCTCGAGCGCGTAGTACGTCGCGCGATGCCCAATGATGAGGACGGTGCCGGCGTCAATGTACGGCAGTGCCTCACTAAGCCATCCGGAGACTCGGTCCACCACCTGCTGGTAGCTTTCACCGTTGGGGAATGGATTCACGAGATGTAGCGGGCGTCGGTGCTCGATCTCCGACGTTGGTTGTCTCGTCAGATCACCGTAGTCGCATTCACGAAGCCGAGCATCACGGATAATCGGAAGCAGGCGATCGCCGAAGGCGATCTCTGCGGTGCGGAACGAACGTGAGAGATCCGAGCAGAATACGACGGCCAGGTGATCATCACGGCGACGCGCGCCGAGCGTACGGGCTTGTTCCTCGCCAGTAGTCGACAGGGCGACATCGAACCAGCCGGAGGCGAGACCGACTTCATTGTCGAGGCTTGTCGCGTGACTTTCAAAGACCAGCCTCGGACTCGGAGCGCGCGGCGTCAGCGTCATCGCGGATCGGTGATCAATTCTCTCTCAGCGTAGTCCCACTCGTGGTAGCGATAACCCGGTGGCCTCACAGAGGTCGTGGGCGGCCCGTACCACGCGTTTCGGCCGTCGAGCGTCGTTGGATCGCGAAAACTCTGGTCGTGGACACCAAGGTGCGAGAAATGGCTTTCACCACGGGCTAGAACCTTGGACCCAAACCTGGGACCTAGCACCTGAAACCTAGCACCTGAAACCTGAGACCTGGGACTTAACCTTTGCCCTTTGACCTTTGCCCTTTGACCTACTAAGAAGTGACTCGAAACGGCACCAGCTCCTTCACCTCTCCGCTGGCTCCCTTGGCTGAAATCTCCACGAGGTATTCGCCCGCGGGGATCGAGGCCAGTCCCAGATCGATCTGATGCGTGGCGCCAGTCGCGGCCGCCGACACCGGGACGTCGGACATCTTCTGGCCGCCGCGGTTCAGCAGAACGGCGGTGGGCTCGGGCCGATCGGTGCCCGGCCCGTAGGCGTCGAAACGGATCAGCAGCCGCTCGGTGCGCGAGAACTCGCGGCCGGCAACCGGTACGGCTGTCGCATCGGCAGCCAGCGCCTGGAACTCCCTGGCCGTACGCGCGCGATACACGCGCGGCGTGCTGAGCGCCACCTGCGGCGCAGTGAAGTCCGGCACGGCGAGATCGCGAATCTCGGTGTCGAGAGTACCGCCGGCTCCAGCGGCTTCCACAGTCAGTCGAAGCTCGATCTTTCCCGGCGGCGAGTCGAACACGAGGCGCTGCGGCCCGGAAGCCGCAGGCGCGGCGGGCGCGCGGCCGGCCACGCTGCCCGTGTCGTTGGGTGCCGCCGGCGGTGCGGCGGCAGCCAGCGCCGCATCGGGTGCGCGTCCACGGAACACGAGGTCTCCCGCCGCAGTGGCCGCGAGCAGTGAGACGCGGCCCGCCTGCGGCTGCTCGCGACGAACGCCAGCGGTCTGAGCGCCAGCGGCCTGAGGCAGCGACTCCCACACGAGGGTGACACGGGTCTTGCCGTTCGTGCCTCGCTCCGTGCCAATCCACGTGCGCACGTACTTGCCGGACTGCACCGAGGTGGCAATCGACGCCAGCGCCGTTTGCACGGGCTTGGCGACGTCCGGCGTTGGCGTCCTGGCGCGAACCGCATCGGCCGCCGTCATGGCCCAGAAGCCTTTGCGCGCGCGAACGTCGATGCCGCTCTTCTTCACGCGCACGGTGATCTGATGGAACTTGCCGTCGTTGCCCGACTGCGTGGACGTGTAGCCGAGCAAGTAGTAAAAGCTCGAGTCGCGCACCATGTCGGCCAGCCCCTGCTCGAGGGTGTTCCGGTTGACGATCGCGCGGCCGTCGGTTTCCTCGGAGAGCGTACGCAGCGTGTCCTGCGTCATCTGCAGCGCACGCCGGTCCGTCGCGAAGCTCGGCGGCGGTCCGAACGGCAAATCGTCCAGCCCGAACTCGAATGGCGCGAGCCCGCGCGGGTCCAGGGCGTAGACAGCGGCGTTGTTCCGGTTCGCCGTGTTGAACACGTCACGCAACCGCGAGTAGACGTCGGTCTGCCCGAACCACTCGGCCGTCTGTTGCTGCGGGCTGTCCTGCGCCGCGGCGGCCGCACCCTGCTGCCGCGGGTCGGCGGGCTGAGAGGCGTCCTCGCGCCGCATCTGTGGCGGCAACAGCGCGGTGAAGCCCTCGCTCACGAAGATGATCGACTTCCGTCCCTCGCGCAGCGATCCCAACCGGATGGACAGCCCTTCGAGCGCGCCCATGACCACGTCGTTGCGGATGCGCTCGACGACGTCGGTCGAGTAGCGCGCGTAGTTCTGCTCCACGATGTTTCGCGGCGTGTAGTCGAATTTGCGGCCCTCGAACGTGTCGATCGCGCGGGCCAGTGTGTCGTGATTCCGCGACAGCTGCAGATCGGACACCGGCGACAGCGGATACATGATCCCCACGAGGTCGTTCGGGCGCAGCTGCGTCTGAATGAATCGGGTGAGCGGCGCCTTCACCGTCATCGAGTTGCCGCGGCGGACGTGATAGTCGTCCATGAAGAACACGAAGATCCGCACATCGTCTCGTGCGGCTTCGAGCTCTTCGTCGTTGCGATTGCGGATCTGCCGGGGAGGAGGATCGCCGGGCCTCGAGTTGCCGTCGACCTTGATCAGCTTGAACTGTTCGATCGGCTGCGGCTTGCCGTCCTCGAGCACCTCGAAGTCGGCCTGTGTCAAATTGGTGACCGGCTGGGCCTTCTTGTCCGTGACGATGACGTCGACGCGAACGAAGTCGATGCCACCCCTGAAGACCGGCGTCTGCGGAGTGTTGTCCCCCTGCGGGGCGCCGCCCTGAGGCGTGGCAGGCTGGGCACCGCCCTGCGGCGTCGACGCGTCCGGCTTCTGCGTCGCGGGGCGCGCCGCCTCTTGCTGCGCGGCGCTCGGCCGTACGCCGCCGACCTGGAGCACGGCGAGAGCGAGCACGAACGCGGCCGGGATTCGCAGTCTGAACATGGTGCGCCGCCTTTGTTTCGATCTTAGCACCTGGGGAACTCCCAACTCCCAACTCAACTTCCAACTCCCAACTCCCAAGAACCACGAACCACGAACCAAGAACCAAGAACCAAGAACGACTACCAACGCCCTTTGGCGCTCTAATAGGGGCGTGCAGACTCCAGCCCTTACGACGCTTGCCGAGGATGAGCGGCTCTTCTATGACAGCGTCTATGAGTTCGCGGACCATGAGATTCGCCCCCTCGTCCGCCAGATGGACGACGAGGCAAAGATGCCGCGTGCGCTCATCGACCGGCTGTTCGAGCTCGGCGTCATGGGCATCGAGCTGCCTGAGGCGGAGGGCGGTGCCGGCGGGACGTTCTTTCATGCGGTCCTTGCCGTTGAGGCGCTGTCGCGCGTCGATCCGTCGGTCGGCGTGCTGGTCGATGTTCAGAACACGCTGGTGCTCAATGCGCTCCTTCGCTGGGGCAGCGACCATCTCAAACAGACCTATCTCGGGCGCCTGTCGCAGAACACGGTCGGCGCCTACGCGCTCTCGGAGGCCGGGTCGGGCAGCGACGCGTTCGCGCTGACCACGCGCGCGACCGAGCAGGGCGACACGTTCGCGATCAGCGGCCGCAAGCTCTGGATCACCAACGGCAACGAGGCGGACGTGTTCATCGTGTTCGCCACGGTCAACCCTGAGGCCGGCTACCGCGGCATCACCGCGTTTATCGTCGAGCGCGGCACGTCAGGGTTCACCGTCGGCAAGAAGGAGGACAAGCTGGGGATTCGGGCCAGCAGCACGTGCGAACTGATCTTCGAAGACTGCCGCGTGCCGCGCGCCAACGTGCTCGGCGAGCCGGGCAAGGGCTACAAGGTCGCCATCGAGACGCTCAATGAAGGGCGCATCGGGATCGGCGCGCAGATGATCGGCCTCGCCCACGGCGCCCTCGATCACACGATCAGGTACACGAAAGAGCGCAAGCAGTTCGGCGCCGCGATCGCCGAGTTTCAAGGCGTGCAGTTTCAGATCGCCCGCGCCGCGACCGATCTCGAGGCGGCACGTCTGCTCGTCTACAACGCCGCGCGCCTCCGCGACGCGGGCCGGCCATTCCTGCGTGAGGCCGCGATGTGCAAACTGTTCTCCTCCGAAGTGGCCGAGCGCATCGCCTCGCTGGCCGTCAACCTGTTTGGAGGCTACGGCTTCGTGAAGGACTACCCGGTGGAGAAGCTGTATCGGGACGCGAAGATCGGGCAGATCTACGAAGGCACGTCCAACCTGCAGCTGCAGACGATCGCGAAGCACCTGCTGGCGTAGGGGCGACGCATGCGTCGCCCCTACGAGCCGGTAGCCGGTAGCAGGTAGCTGGTAGCAAGAACCTGGAACCGGTATCGGCTACGAGCTACGAACCACCGGCTATCGGCTATCGGCTACCAGCTACCGGCTACAATCTAGACATGCAGGTAGGCATCATCGGGTGGCGCGGCATGGTCGGTTCGGTCCTCGTGCAACGCATGCGCGAGGAACGGGACTTCGACCTGGTTGATCCAGTCTTCTTCTCGACGTCACAGGCCGGGACTGCCGGGCCGGACATCGGCAAGCGGACGCCGGCCGTCAAGGACGCCAACGACGTGCGCGAGCTGGCGGCGATGGATGTCCTGATCGCCTGCCAGGGCGGCGAGTACACCGCGGAGATCCATCCGAAGCTGCGCACGGCCGGCTGGACCGGTTACTGGATCGACGCGGCCAGGCATCTGCGCATGTCGGATGACGCGGTGATCATCCTCGACCCCGTCAACCGCCCCGTCATCGACCGGGCGCTCGACCGCGGCCTCAAGGACTACATCGGCGGGAACTGCACCGTCAGCCTGATGCTGATGGCGATGGATGGCCTCTTCAAGGCGGATCTGGTCGAGTGGATGACGTCGATGACCTATCAGGCCGCGTCGGGCGGCGGCGCGAAGCACATGCGAGAGCTGGTCGCGCAGATGGGTCTGGCGCACGACTCGGTCGCCGCCCTGCTCGCCGATCCGGCCTCGTCCATCCTGGACATCGACCGCCAACTGATTGCCACGCAGCGAAGTGCCGACTTCCCTGTCAGCAACTTCGAATTTCCACTCGCGGGAAGCCTGCTCGCCTGGATCGATGCCGACCTTGGAAACGGCCAGAGCCGTGAGGAATGGAAGGCCGAAGCGGAAGGTAACAAGATCCTCGGCCGCTCGTCGCGGCCCATCCCGATCGATGGCATCTGCGTCCGCGTCGGTTCGATGCGCTGTCACAGTCAGGCGTTGACGATGAAGCTGCGGCGCGATGTGCCACTACCGGAGGTCGAGCGCATGCTCGCCGACGCCAACGATTGGGTCACGGTCGTGCCGAACGAGAAGAACGCGACGCTCCGCGACTTGACGCCGACGGCCGTGACCGGGACGCTGGGCGTGCCAGTGGGCCGGCTGAAAAAGCTGTCCATGGGTGGCGAGTATCTTCAGGCATTCACGGTGGGCGATCAGCTTCTGTGGGGTGCGGCGGAGCCGCTGCGCCGGATGCTGCGGATCATTCGCGGCGTGCCCGCTGGCGCGAGCGCCGATCGCATGACCGAAGCGGCCGCGCAACGCTGAACCGTCTACGCGACCTACACGATGTAAGCGCTACTGGAGCGGCTTGGCCGGCGGCGGAGGTGATCCGGCGAAGACCGGGCGCACGCGCTTCGGGCTCTGGAAGACCACGCCTCCGGCATTGAGGCCGAAATGGCGGCCCACTGACGCGGGACCGGTTGTCTCCAGCGGATCTGCGGCCACGAAGTACACTCTCACCGTCCGGCCGGCGCCGAGACCGTTGCAGGTTCTGGGCGCGGTTGATACGGCCGGTCCGGCTGTAAACCGAATCCGATAGCCCCGCCGGTCGACGATGTTCCCGTCCAAATCCGGACCGATGAACGCCTCACGTCCGGGACCTCCTTCGCGGGCAAGCCAGGAAATCGACGGCGCGTAGAAGCCCCCGGCACAGGTCGCGGCGAACACGGCTTGCGCCCTGAGAATCATGCGGAGCGAGCTGACCGACGACACTTCTATCGAGTTGCTGTGGGCGCGGATGAGCGAGGGGTACGCGACGGCTGCAAGAATCGTAAGAAGGGCCAACGTGAACATCAACTCGGCAATCGAGTACCCGCCGGCCTGTCGCAGGCGCGTCATCGGCCGTCGAACGTTCTCACACGCCCCTGCAATGTGACGATGAGGCGGTAGCCGCCGTCCGGGTTCTTGGTATAGACCCACTCTCCCTGAGTCGGCAGGCCCAGTTCGGCAAGGCTGTCTGGCAGTTCCGCGTAGTCGGCGTGAAATGACTGGATGTCGTCGACCACCACCCTCAGAGCCTCCTCCACTTGCGAGTCGATGACGGTCGACGAGCCGGTCACGGCAAGCATGACGAGCAGCGAGGGCCTCCAGACGTTCACCAGCACCACGGCGACGAGGACCGGCAGGGCAACCAGCAGACCCAGGCGTGCCGCACGCGCGTGTCGGGATCCCGTGCGCGCCGGCCCCGGTCTGGCCGCCCGCGCGTCCTCTCGACGGCTGTAGTCGACCAGCGCTTCACCGATGGCCGCTTCGGCCAGGAGGCGTGCCTGATTCTGTGACTGCTCGATTGACACGCCGTCAGCCGAGCAAGAGCAATACCACTCCCCTGTTGGCGCAGATTGCCGCATCACCTTGGCACAGCGCGCCCGGCTGGCGCACTAGTGCGCGGCAATGGCGCAATCGGCCCCCGGGCTGCGACGCCTTGTGCAAGGGATCCCTCCCAACACCGGGCACGCCTCTTGCCACGAGATCAGTGGCCGCACCTGATCGCACTCCGGCACTAGGCACACCATGACTGACCGCATCGACGCTTCTCGAAATTCGCCCGCCCCTCGCTCGCCGATTGTCGTGCTGCTAGTGGACGATCAGCCGCTTGTCGGCATCGCCGTCAAGCGCCTGCTGGCACAGGACACGGACATTACGGTGCACTTTTGCCGTGTCGCCGGCGAGGCTGTCGCACGCGCACATCAGGTGTGCCCCACGGTGATCCTTCAGGACCTCGTGATGCCCGATATCGACGGACTCACGCTCGTCTCGCTATTTCAACGCGACCCGTCTACGGCGGACACGCCAGTCATCGTGCTCTCCGGCAGCGATGACCAGGACACGCGAGCGCGGGCGAAGGCTGCCGGGGCCAGCGACTTCCTGCTCAAATTGCCCGCTCGAGATGAGCTCGCCGGCTGCATCCGCCGGCACGCGATGGGCCAGACGGCAACCGCACCGGCGCCGGTCGCGACCGTGACCACTGGTCACCTCGAGGGCGAGGTCACGCTCGACCCGTCGGTGATGGCCGGCTTGCGCGAGGCGTCATCGGACTTTGCCATGGACCTTGTCGACCTGTTCATCGAGGACGCCGAAGCGCGGCTGACCACACTGAGGACGGCCGCCGGTCTCGACGACGGGGGCGAGCTGGGACGAACCGCGCACTGTCTCAAGGGCAGCGCTTTGACGATGGGCGCAAGGAAGATGGCCGGGTTGTGCGCGCAGCTCGAATCACACGCGACCGCGGCCTCCAGTGATCGCACGACGCTCTCCTCGCTGATCGCGGCCATCAGCGACGAGCTCGGAGAGGTCTCCCTCGCGTTGACCCGAGAAGCGAGCGACGCCCAGGCCGCGGGCTCCGTGGCGGGAAACCCCGCGGCATGAGCACACGCGGGTTCCTCGGCGACCTGCTGGTCAGCAAGGGCGTGATCGACGCCGGCGGGCTCGCACGGGCGCTCGAGGCCACGTCGGCTCGTCCAGCCACACTTGGACGGGCACTTGCCGAGCTCGGGCTCGCCGATGAAGCGGTCGTCGCGAGCACCCTGGCGACGGCACTGCACCTCGTGTTTCTCGATGGCGACCCGGACACGATTGACGACTCCTGCGCGGGCGTGCTGCCGTCGGAGTTCTGCCGGAAGCGCTTCGCGGTTCCCCTTCGCGTCGAGGGCACCGCGCTCTACCTGGCGGTGAGCAATCCGCTCGACTATGCCGTCTGTCAGGACGCCGAGTTCCGGACTGGCAAGAAGGCGACTGCCGTCGTCGTCACCCAGACGTGGCTCGAGGCCGCGCTCGACGTCATGTACCCCGAGTCCCGCACGACCGCGTACGACTCGCTGACGCGGCTGGAGCCGGCGGGCGAGATCGAGGCGTCGGTCGAAGAGTACGACCTCGTCGATCCGGGCACGCTGGCCAGAGATACGAAATTGCCGCCCATCGTGCGGCTGGTCAACCTGCTCCTGAGCGACGCGGCCCGGTCCGGGGCCAGCGATGTCCACGTCGAGCCCCAGGAATCGGGCGTGCTCGTGCGTCAGCGCGTGGACGGGCTGCTGCGCGAGGTCCTCACGATTCCGGTGCACCTGCGCGACCAGATGATTTCACGCATCAAGATCATTTCCGGGATGGACATCGCCGAGCGGCGCAAGCCTCAGGACGGCCGGAGCCGCCTCCGCTTCGAGGGACGCCGCATCGATCTCCGCGTCTCGACACTGCCGACGCAGTTCGGCGAGAAGGTGGTCATCCGGCTCTTGAACTCCGATCGAGCGGCAGTGCCGATCGAGGAGCTCGGGTTTACGCCGGCGAGCCTGGAGCTGATGCGCACCTTCCTGGCGCGCCCTCAGGGCCTGCTCCTGGTGACCGGGCCCACCGGCAGCGGGAAGACATCGACGCTGTATGCGGCGTTGAATGCGATCAAGTCCTCGACCAACAACATCGTGACGCTCGAGGATCCGATCGAGATCCAGATGCCGGGCGTCAATCAGATGCAGATCAATCCGCGTGCGGGCGTGACGTTCGCCAGCGGCCTGCGTTCGATTCTTCGACAGGATCCGAACGTGATCCTGGTCGGTGAAATCCGCGATCAGGAGACGGCGGACATCGCGCTCCAGGCCGCACAGACGGGGCATCTACTCCTCAGCACGGTCCACACCAACAATGCCCCGGCGACGGTCACACGCCTGTTTGACCTCGGGATCCAACCGTTCGTGGTCGCCGCATCATTGATTGGCATCGTCGCGCAGCGGCTCGTGCGTCGGGTCTGCCCCTCGTGCGCGGTACCACAGGCGCCTGCCGCGGAGCACATCGAACGAGCAGGAGGCGCGGCGCGCCTGCCCGCCGACGGACTATGGGTCGCCGCACCTGGTTGCGATCAGTGCGGAGGAGCCGGCTTCAAAGGCCGACTCGCGATTCAGGAGATCCTCGAGGTCAACGACGAGATTCGCGAGCTGATCTCGAACCGGGCGCCGGAGCATGCATTGCGGCAGTCGGCGCGGAGAGCGGGCATGGGCACGCTGCTCGAAGATGGCATCGTCAAGGCGGCGCAGGGCCACACGACGCTTGAGGAGGTTCTCCGCGTCGTCTCGCCAGACGAGCCGCGCCGGACGGCGATTTCAGCGGTACAGGTAGAAGCCGCCGCGATTGTGGAGGCGGCGCCTGTTGCGGCAGCGCCTGCTGTTGCAGCACCTGATGTTCAGCGGACATCGGGTGATCCGCCGCAGCCGACGGGACAGCGCGTGCTGGTCGTGGAAGACAGCCCGACGGTCGCGTCGGTCGTGAAGTACTTCCTCGAGTTGGAAGGCTTCCAAGTACTGTCGGCCGCGGACGGACGCATCGGCCTTGAAATGGCTCTGCGGGAGTCTCCGGCGCTGATCGTCACCGACGTCAACATGCCCAGCATGGGCGGCATAGAAATGGTGAAAGCCATCCGCGCCGATCCTCGTATGCAAGGCGTCCGCATCCTCATGCTGACGTCCGAGTCGAGCATCGAGAGCGAAACACGGGGCCTGGAGGCGGGTGCCGACGACTACGTGCTCAAGCCCGTGGAGCCGCGGCGGCTGGCGGCACGCGTGAAATCGCTTCTGGGACAATCCCGACTGCGCGTGGCGTAGCCACGCGAGCCAGCTCACCCATCCCACGTTTCACAACTTTGACAAGGCACCGATGCGGAATCTGAAGGTCTGGCAGAAGCTCGCACTCATGGGGGCCGTGTTCATGGTGCCCTTCGCGGTGATCACCTACAAGATGATCTCGTCGATCGACGCACTGGGTGTGGAGTTCACGCGTCAGGAGATCCGTGGACTGGAGTACTACGGCCCCGCCGGCGCATTGATGAAGAGCCTCCAGCTGCACCGCGGGCTTCCCGGCGAGACCGCGGGCGCCGACGTCGAGCGCGATCTCGAGGCCTTCGACAGCGTGGATCAGCGTCTGGGTGCGACGCTCCACGTCACGGAGCAGTGGGTCGTCATCCGCGACGCGTGCCGCGACCTCCTCGGAAAAACCGGGAGCCTGGCCCCTGAGGACAGCTTTGCGCGTCACTCGAGGTTGATCGCCGATGTCCTGGCGCTCATGGCCGCGGTGGGCCACGCCTCGAACCTCACGCTCGACCCCGACGTCGAGCGGCGGCATCTCATCGACGTCCTCGTGTTCGCCGGCCCGGAACTGCGCGAATCGCTTGCGCGAGCCCGCGCCCTTGGCGTCGACATGCTGGCCGCCTCGGATGTACGGACCCGCGAACAGCAGGACAAGCTCCGGCGCTATTCCACGCTGGCCGAGTACCAGGCCAGCAAGGTGGATCAGGCGATGGCTGATGCGCTGAAGTCCGACGAGGCGCTGCGCACCGAGCTCGAGGCCCAGGCGGGGGACACCAGCGCCTTCGTCCTCGACGCCATGGCCGCCATCGTGACGCTCACAGCGAGCCAGACGCCGGTGGCCGCCGATGACTACTCCTCGACGATGACCAAAGGCGTGGACGCGATCGGCGAGCTCGACACGCACATCGCGGCGGCGCTGACGTCACGGCTCCACGATCGGGTCTCCGCATTGTGGCGGGACATGCTGGTCACGCTGGCAGGGGCAGGTGTGGGCCTCCTGGTCGTGGCCGTCATCGGGTTCTTCATCATCCGCGACATCACCGCGACGCTGACCCACGCCGTCAAGGCGGCGAACCGGATTGCGATTGGCGATCTGAACATGCCGGCCACGGCCGGCGATCGGGCGGACGAGATCGGCGTGCTCTCGCAGTCCTTCGCACGCATGGTCGACACACTGAAGGAAACGGTCGTGGTGGCCCAGCGCATCGCCTCCGGCGACCTGGCGGTCACCGTCCAGCCGCGATCCGAGCACGACGTCATGGGGAACGCGCTGGCCAACATGGTGGAACAGCTCTCGTCGCTCGTCGGCGAGGTCCAGCGCTCGGGCATTCAGGTCAACGCCTCGGTGAACGAGATCGCGGCGACGGCCAGACAGCAGCAGGCGACGGCCACCGAGATTGCCGCCACCACCACCGAGATCGGGGCCACGTCGAGGGAGATCTCCGCGACGTCCAAGGCGCTGGTCAAGACGATGAGCGAAGTGTCCACCGTCGCCGAGCAGTCGGCGGCGCTGGCCGGGAGCGGCCAGGCCGGCTTGACGCACATGGAAGAGACGATGCGCCAGGTCATGGATGCCGCCGGCTCGATCAACGCGAAGCTGGCGGTGCTGAATCAGAAGGCCGGCAACATCACACAGGTCGTGACCACGATCACCAAAGTCGCGGATCAGACCAACCTGTTGTCGCTCAATGCCGCGATCGAAGCCGAAAAGGCCGGCGAGTACGGGCGCGGCTTCGCGGTCGTCGCCACCGAGATCCGCCGCCTCGCCGATCAGACGGCGGTCGCGACCTACGACATCGAGCAGATGGTCAAAGAGATTCAGTCAGCGGTGTCGGCTGGAGTGATGGGCATGGACAAGTTCTCCGAAGAAGTCCGGCGCGGCATCCAGGACGTGCAGCAGGTCAGCCACCAGCTGACGCAGATCATCCACCAGGTGCAGACGCTGGCGCCGCGCTTCGAAGCCGTCAACGAGGGCATGCAGGCCCAGGCCACCGGCGCGGAGCAGATCAGCCACGGGCTGTCCCAGCTGACCGAGGCCGCGCAGCAGACGGTTGAATCGCTGCATCAGTCCAACGCGGCCATCGATGGGCTGAACCAGGCGGCGACGCAGATGCGCAATGGCGTGTCCCGCTTCACGCTGGCCGCCTAGGAGCCTGTCCGAGTAATGGCATGGGTCGCGCGCATGGGGCTTGCGCGGTGAGATCGAGGCGCGAGGAGGAGGCGATGCGGGACATCGGCGACGACGAGCAACGACGAGCTCGCCCGCACCCCCCATGCGCCCGGCGGGTTCCGGCGGCGTGCCGGCATCTGCGGCGTTGCCGCTCCTGGACACGGGCCCACCGTGCCGGCGTCGCGGCGCCTGGCATCTGCCGGCACGG
>DATDOE010000070.1:0-35714 GCA_035293405.1 Vicinamibacterales bacterium
GGCGCACCGCGCGAGCCGCTCGTCAACGCGCCAGCCACGGCCAGGCCGCCGGTCGTCAACGACCCGGCGCTCATCTCGCGTCTGGCAGGTGCGTTGAAGGCCGGGCTCGGCGAACAGAACGTGGTGGAGATGCCGGCGAAGCTGACGTCGGAGGACTTCGCCGAGTACGGCGCTGCCGGCGTGCCGATCGCGCTGCTGCACATCGGCGCCGTCAATGGCGCGAAGCTGGACGAGGCTCGACGCACGGGGATTCCCGTGCCGGCCCCGCACTCGCCCGAGTGGGCGCCGGATTACGAACCGACGCTCAAAAGCGCAATCCGCGCGGAAGTGACGGCGCTGCTGGAGCTGCTGCGGTAGGCGGGTCTTAGGCGGGTCTAAAGACCCACCTCTACGTCGACACAGACAGACGTTGTAGAGGCGGATCTTTAGATCCGCCTGGCCTACAGCCCAGAGCCCAAAGCCTAGAGCCCAAGAGTTCACTCGCGTCGAAGCTGTTCCAACACGTCGAACACCGCGTCGGCCACCGCGTCAGGCTGGCTGTCCCCAATCAGGTGCGTGCTGTCGGGCACCTTCTTCCACGTGCCACGGCTGGATTGCTTCGCCAGCACCCGATGTGTGTCTTCGAGCTCCGCACTGAGCGCGCCGGCATCGACGAAGCGCTCAGCGAAGGGAGGCATCAACTGCTTCGTGCTCGAGGCGGACAGGGCGATGAGCGGTATGTCGGCAGGCAGTGGCGGCGCCTGCGCGAACTCCCGCTGAATGGCCGTGAGCCCGCGCGCCGTCGCGCACGTCTCGGCCCAGGGACGGGCACCGTGAGTGATCGCGGCGGACCGCCGGGCACCTTCGCTGTCGTCGCCGAGCGCGAAGGGATCCAGGAGGCGAATCACACCGAACTGCGCCATCGCACCGGCGGCGCACGCGAGGGCCGTGATCGTGCCGGACTGCGACGTCAGACGCGGAACGATGAGGCTGTTCGCCGCATCGACGAACACGAGGCCCGCGACGCGTTCCGGGTACGTGCGAGCGAACATCTCCGCGGTCAACCCACCGATTGACGAAGCCACGATGACCACTGGCCACTGCAGCTTCGCGCGATCCTGCAAGACGCCGAGATCCGCGGTGAGGGCTGCGATCGTGGTGACCCCTGGCGCAGAATCACTCCATCCGCGGCCCCTGCGGTCGTAACTGCACACCATCGTACGATTCGCAAGCCGCTCGCGTGCCTTCGACGAGCTGAGCGCATTGCCCCACCCGCTGGCCTCGAAGAGCACCGTTGGCTCTCCCTTGCCGATGCACACGAGGTGGAGGCGGCGCCCGCCGATGTCCACCATCTTCCCTGGTGGAAGAAACTCACGAACCGCCTGCGCATCGGCGTACGCCTCAAACAGCAGCCCGCCAATGAACACGGCGATCACGAGTCCCAGACAGGAGAGGAGCAGGGCGCGGCGGTTCGGGAAGAACCACCGTGGCACTCGTGCGACGTACTCGGTCCACGCACGCCCGTGCGTGCGGGCGAGCCAGGGCTCCTCGCCGAGCACGACGCGAAGATGGAACGCGATCGCAACGATGAGCGCGTACAGCAGCAGGGACCACGAGCCGAAGGCGATCGACCAGCCGAGCAGAATCAGGGCCACGCCAACGTACATCGGATTGCGTGACCACCGGTACGGCCCTGCGGACACGAGTCGTCTCGGAGGGTCCCACGGGGCGAGCGTTCCTTTGCCCGTGACGAGAAAGTCGCGCACGCACCAGATCAGCAGCGTGATGCCAGGGATCAGGAGGACGAGCGCAATCGCGTTGAACGATCCGGCACGCACGCGCGGCCACGCGACAAGCACCGGCACCACGAACGCGACGATGCCGGGCAGCGCGAGGAAGGACAGGAGCGCGCGAAACAACATCGTTGGTATCGTTCGGACCGTTCGTATCGTTCGAAACGTTCGAAACGTTCGAAACGTTCGAGTCGTTCTCGAATGCGCGAACGGGCTGCCCGAACGATCCGAACGATCCGAACGATCTATTTGTCCAGCGGGCTATTCCTCACCTGGAACTTCACCAGCTTGCTCGTCGTCCCCTTCCCGCCTTCGGCATGGAAGGGCGCGCGTGTCGCGTAGGTGGTCCAGATGCCCTTGCCCTTCCAACCTCCATTGGGATCGTCGATGCGACCATCGATGCCCTTGGCATAGAAGCCCATGGGATATGGGACGCGGAAGGTCATGAACTTGCCGTCGACGAGCGCGAGCAGGGCCTCGGATCCATTGCCTGTCGCCAGCGGAACGTTCTTGCCGATTCCGAGCATGTCGAACCGATCCACGAAGTTGTAGTACGCGGTGTCGGCGCTTGCCGCATCGGTCGCGCCTTTGTAGTTCGGGCCCGGCAACGCGTACAACGACCAGCCCTCGGGACAGTGCTGGCCGGTCGCCGCCGGTCCGTTGAGCGGCCCCTTGCACTTGCGTCGATCGAAGGCCGCGAGCTGCCCGCTCGAGAGCACCGCCCACACGACCCCGTTGCTATCGACGTCCATGCCGCGCGGAGCAAAGCCCTGTGCGGCGGACTTCGGGTTGTTCCACGGGACTTCGTAGATTTCCGACAACGCCGTGGCCGGCGGGTTCGAACCGAGCGTCAGGCGAACGAGCGATCCCGGCATGCCCAGGACCGATCCCCAGACGGCGCTTTCACCGGGAGTTGGCGCCACGCCGTAGAACGGCGCGTTGATCCTCTTGTCCTTGGTCGGGTCGAGCGGCTGATCCGGCTCGACGTAGGCGTCCCGCTTGCCGTTGCCGTTCGTGTCCAGCACAAAGACGGTCCAGCCCTGTGCCTTCTGTTCGTCCTTGGTCTTCTCGTACACCTTGGTGTCGAACCAGCCTTCGACGGGTCCGCCGCCCGTGAACCACAGTACGTCGTTGTCGTCGAAGTTCAGGTGGTGCGTGCCGAAGCAGGTGTCGATGGTCGTCACCATCTTCGTCTTGGGGTCGTACATCTGCATCTGCCGGCCGCTCTGAGCAATGGGAAACGCCACCGCCGATGGATGTGTCGAACCCTGCTTGCAGAAGTCCGCGGTCTGGTTCGGGCGAATGCGGGCGGCGACCCACACGCGCGCCTGCTTGTCCATCGCGAAGCTGTGCGCGTTGGCCTGACTGGTCCAGATCGGCTCTTCACCCCAGTACGCCGACGGTTGCGCCGGCGGCGTGTTCGCCTCGCTCGGTGTCTTCGGATCGCGGACGGTCAGCTTCACCTGGGTCGCGGCGTGGCGCGTCGGATCGACAACCGGCATGTAGTCGGCGCTCGCTTCGAGGGCACCGTAAATCGGCCCGTTGGCGTTCACGGTGGGATTCCGCTTGTCGCTCGCGATCTCATCGTGGAGATACGCCTTCGGATCCGCCCAGTCCCACATCGTCACGACGACGTTGCGCTCGCGGCCCTGCGGCCGCGGCGGTGCCGTCGCCGGCAGCTCGCCGGCGGCAATGCGATCGGTCCAGTCCCCCCACATCGAGAGCGCGCGCGGGCGGCCGACCTGCGTGAAGCGATTGCTCATCCCGCCGCCGGCCTGTCCGGACTGAATGCGGCGATCCCACGCCGCCCTCGAGCTCTCGAATCTGCCGAGCGCCTCCGGAATCTCACGCGTCGCCTTGTTGCCCATCTGATGACAGCCCGTGCAGCCATCGGTGTTGACGATGTTGCGAACCCACTCGCCCTGGCTCTTCACGTTTGGTGAGATGCCGTTGCCGGTCGGGCCGGTGCCGGGAAAATCACTCTTCGGCGGCAACTGAAGCAACGAAAGCCAATACTGAGCGGGGTAGTACTCCGCCGCTACGCGCGGGCTGGGCGCGGGCACCGCGGTCAATGCCAGCGCTTTTCCGGGCGCGGCATGGACCTTCGGCGAGTCGACCAGCCCGTAGCCGCGGACCCACACGTTGTAGTTGGCCTTCGGGAGATCCGGTACCAGGTAGCGTCCCTGATCGTCGGTCACGACGCTCTTAATCAAGCGCGTCGGCAGGTCGGTGGTCTCGGCCACGACCCAGACACCGGCTTCCGGTCCCTTCGGTCCGGTGACGATGCCCCCGATGTCGTCGTTGTCCATCGCCACGGCTCTTGCCGGGGCCTGGCCGGCGCCCACGCCACCGAGGGCCACCGCGACGAGCAGGCCAATGACGACGGCCGCGATCCGCAGGTATAAAGCTCTTCGGGTCATCTGTCGCCCCTTTCAGAACGGAATCGACGAGTACTCTCGGGTTCCTTCTAGCGCCGCGACCTCGTCCCATTCAACCCGGGAGCGGTCGATTGAAACGCTTCCGCCGACGAGCGCACTATATCCCGTAACCCCCTTCGGAAAGGACGGTCCTCCATGTCTTTCGAGCCGCACGCCACAGCATTTTCCCTGCCGAATGCGCAGCTGCTGGGACAGGCCGCCGCCGTGGCGTATCGAGACCGGACGGCCTGTGCGGCGTGGGCCGGGGCCAACGGATTTCCCGCCGGTACGTTCGACTTTTTCGATCACAACGATACGCAGGGATTTGTCGCGCAGAACGACGAGGTCATCCTCGTGTCATTTCGCGGAACGCAGCCCAGGCAGCCCATGGACTGGTTCGCGGACTTCGATGCGCTGCCGGCAACATGGGGACACGCGGCCGGCGTCGTGCACAAGGGCTTCCTGAACGCGCTGCACGCCGTGTGGGGCCGGACGCTCGCCGACGGACGCGAGATCCTGCCGAAACGGCTTCTCGATCGCGGCAACAGGACGGTCTGGATCACCGGTCACAGCCTCGGCGGCGCGCTCGCCGAGCTCTGCGCGGCGCAGGCCTTCTTCATCAGTCAGGTTCCAATCCAGGGTGTGTACACCTTCGGACAGCCACGCGTGGGCAACGAAGCATTCGCCGGCGCCGTCCACGCGGCGTTCGGGCCGCGCATCTTCAGGTTCATCAACGACCGCGACATCGTGCCGCGCGTACCGCTGTTCGGATGGGCTTTCGCCACTACGGGAACGAGACGTTCTTCGATCACGCCGGCGCGCGCAGCGATCAGCCGTCCAGCATCGAGACCCTGAAAGCCGCTCTACGGTTCGCCTCGAACGCGCTCAACTTCGAGCCCATCGCACAGGCCGGAGAACTGCTCGCCAGGAAGATCGCCACCGGCGTGCATCTCGGCGCGCATGGCACGACGCCTGGCCTGGCCAAGGATCCGGAGATGGCCGCGCTCGGCGACCTGCGCGCCATTCTGCAGAGCGGCGCGGAGAACGTCACCGACCACGACATGATTACGTGTTACCTGGCTCGACTCGGGACGAAGCTGTGAGGTCCGGCTGAAGCCGGACGCTACGTCCGAGGTGGGCTAGACGGCGTCGGAGAGGGACGTGAAGTTGAAGCCGCGCACACGAAGTGCCGGCATCAGCCTGCCTGCCGCCGTCGGCTCGGGACGCCCGAGGTCTTCGAGACGGCTCAGCATCAACAGCGGGCTCTCGTTCCATCTGAAGTTCTTGAGGGCGCGAGTGATCTTCCCCTGCTCGATCAGAAACGCACCATCGCGGGTGAGCCCGGTCTGCAGCACCGTTCGGGGATCGAGCGAGCGGATGTAGAAGAAGTGCGTGACGAGGATGCCGCGGGCGCAGCCCGCAATCAGCTCCTCGGTGCTCTTCGTTCCGCCGGTGAGCGCCAGCCCACCGACGAGCGCACCGCCTGTCGGCTGTGTCCCCTGCTTCTGCGCCCAGAACCTCGAGTAGACGAGATTCTTCAGGATCCCTTTCTCGATCCACACGACGCGCTTCACGGGAAGGCCCTGCTGATCGAACGGCAGTCCCTGCAGTGCGGGGTCCGCGGGATCGGAGTACAGCGTGACACGCTCGTCCGCGACCTTCTCTCCGATCCGCGTGCCGCCGCCTGGCTTGGAGAACGGGCTGCGTCCCTCGTCGGCGTTGCGCGCACTCAGGGCTCCGGCCAGCAACGGAATCAAATCCGTTACTGCCTGCGGCTCGAGTACGGCGGTGTACATCCCCGGCTCGATCGTTTGGGGATTGCGGCTGGCCACGGCTTTCTGCGCCGCAACGCGGCCGATGCGCGCGGTGTCGACCGCGGCCCAATCGTGTGCGCCTCCACTCGCCCAGCCACTGCCGGTGCCGTCTGGCGTGCGCGCGGTGACCGAGAAATTGGCGTCGGTGGTGCGATGGTAGGCGAACAGCCCCTTGCTCGTGGCCACGGCAACGACCTGCGCATTGGCCTCGAGAAATCCAGCGGTGAAGATCTCGCCTGCCGCCTTCCCTGCGGCGGTCGCTGCCCGGACCCCGCGCGCGACGGCGGCCGCACGCGCCTCGGCATCGAGATCCGCCGTCAGACCGACGTAGGCATTCACCGCGGAATAGGACTGCGGGCCGAGCTCCGGCATCAGATCGGGATCCTCGGGCGACAGGCGCGCGAGCTGCGCCGCCAGATCGACCGTGCGCTTCAGGGATGCCTCTTCCAGGACATTCGTCGACGCCGACGCCTGCCTCCGGCCAACCGTGACCGTCACCGTGAGCGACGTATTGTTCACGCCGCCCGACGTCGAGATGCTGCCGTCGGCAAAGCGCGTGCTCCCGCTCCAGCCGCTGACGATGTTCACGCGCGTCTGGTCGGCGGCGCTGAGCGCGAGCACGCGATCGGCGAGTGCCTTCGCCTGCTCGCGAGACAGGATCTGCATGCCACTCGGCGTCACGGCGCGTGAGGCGGTCTGGGCGCTCATGCGCTTCGCCTGGTGTTGAGGATGGTGACGTTCCGGAACCGCGCCGGCACACAGCCGTGGCTCACCGCGTTGATCTGAGACGGCTCGCCCTTCGCGTCGGTGAACGCGCCGCCCATCCAGTACGAGGACTTCCCGCCGATCATGTCCATGGCGTTCCAGAACACGGGCGTGTTGCTCTGATAGGCGACGTCACGGAGCATCCCCACAATCTTCCCGCCCCGTACTTCGTAGAACGCCTGACCGGAGAACTGGAAGTTGTAGCGCTGGTGATCGATCGACCACGAGCCCCGGTTCCTGATCAGAATGCCGCGGTCGGTGGCGGCCACGATCGCATCAACACCGATGTCCCGATCGCCCGGCAGCAGCGAGACGTTGGGCATGCGCTGGAACTGCACCGCATTCCACGACTCGGCAAACGAACAGCCGTGCGACCTGGCGACACCGGTCAGCTTCTGGATCCGCGCCACCTGCTCGCGCGTGGTCTGGTAGTCCGTGAACACGCCCTTGTCCACGAGCAGCCACTGGTCGGCAGGCACGCCTTCGTCGTCCCAGGCCACGCGGGAGAGCGATCCGTCCTGCGTGCGATCCGCCTGGATGTTCATGATCGCGGGACCGTAGCGAAGCTGTCCGATCATCTTCTCGGGCGGCGCCACGAAGCTCGTGCCGGCGTAGTTGGCTTCCTCGCCGATCGCGCGATCCAGCTCGGTGGCGTGGCCGATCGACTCGTGGATCGTCAGCCAGAGGTTGGTCGGTTCGAGAATCAGATCGTACTGGCCGGGCTCGACGCTCTTTGCGGTGAGCTTTTCGGCGGCGATCGACGCCCACCGCTCGGCATTGCCTGGCATGTTCAACGACTCGACGTATTCCCACCCCGCTCCGCGTGGCGCCAGTTCCTCTTCGTAGGTCTGAACATCGCTGCCGTCGATCGCCGTCGCCAGGAAGGCCGGTCCGACACGCATCATCGTCTGCGTGACGCTGGTGCCCTCGGACGTGACGAGTGTTTTCACTTCCCTGAGCAGCGACAGGCTCGAGTTGACGAAACGGACGTTCTTCACCTTCATCGCCGCGTCGTTGGCCGCGAATAGCAGCGCGATCTTGTCTTCGAGCGGCACCTCGAGCGGATCGCGTGTGACGGGAGTGATCCACGCGCCGGTGACCGGTGTCACAGGAGCCAGCTCGACCCGATGCTTCTGCACGGCACGGGCGGCTTTGGACATGCCGACCGCTTCGAGCGCTGCCGCCCGCGCACCCGCGCGTGTCATCACGCTCGTCGCGGCAAAACCCCAGCATCCGTTCACCAGCGTGCGAACGCCGAGGCCATACGACTCGCTGTCGTTGACGCCACTGACCTGGCGCTCGCGCGTGGCGATGGTCTGCCGGCGGTAGCGGCCGACGCGGACGTCGGCGTAGGAGGCGCCTGCGGCCCGTGCGGCGTTGAGCGCGTCGTTGGCGATCGCGATCGCCGCGGGATCGGCGCCAGGCGCCGGCAGCGTCTGCGCGAACGGCTCGAGAGTGAACCGTCCTCCGACCGTGAGCGCGGCCGCCGTGGCCGCCGTGGTCCTGATGAAGTCGCGTCGTGAAGGGGACATGCGCGTGCCGCCAATCCTGGGCAGACCATATCGAAGGCTACCGGGTGTGTCCACCGTATTTCACGGGCGACGCCCCTGCCGCTCCCTTCTCAAGGCGACTTGCATTAGAAATATTGCGTGTATAGTATTTCACTAGCAATGACGCCCACATCCACCAGGCACGCGCGACCGACCCCCGACGGGAAGGTCGTCCTCTCACGCGCCCTGCTCCGCGCCGCGCAATTCCTCGCGGTTCCGCAGCTCGACGTGGCCGACATCATTGGGGTGAGCGAGGCGACCCTCTCCCGAATCGCGAATGGGCACAAGCAGCTCGATTCCGGCTCGAAACCCTGGCAGCTCGCGGCGTTGTTCGTCCGCCTCTTCCGGTCCCTGGATGCCATCGTCGGCTCCGACGACGCTGCGGCGCGCGCCTGGCTGCGCAGCGAGAACCTCGCGCTCGGCGGCGTCCCACTCGAGTTGATCCGCGAGCCCGCCGGCCTGGTGCGCACCGTTGACTACCTGGACGCCGCGCGCGCTCGAATCTAACACCTACGCCTTCGCCTCCGATCTGTGGCGGGTGGTGGAGGCACAACACATCGCGTCGACGATGCGTCTGGTCGACGGGCTGGCCGATCAGGCCGTGCTCGAATCGGTGCTCGAGGCGAGCAAGCCGACGCTCCCGACCGGAACCGAGAGGCTTCACTATCTGCTCTCCACGCCGTTCCGGTATCGCCCGCGGATGGGGTCACGTTTTCGCGCGGCCTTCGAGGCAGGTGTCTGGTACGGGGCCGCGGAGCTGCGCACGTCGCTGGCCGAAAAGAGCTACTGGCGCCTCAAGTTCCTGCTCGATTCGCCATGGACGCCCGATCTGAAACCGGTACCGCACACCGCGTTCTCCGCAACCGTACGCGGCACGGCCATCGATCTCACGGTGCGGCCGTTGGTCCGCGATCGCGCCACATGGACGCACCGCACCAGCTACGACGCGACCCAGGCACTCGCCGCCACCGCGCGTGACACGCAGGTCGAGATCATCCGCTACGAGTCGGTGCGCGACCCGGAGCACGCCGCGTGCGCCGCCGTGCTGACGCCGGCCGCCTTTCATCGCGCCTCACCGCGGGCCGAGGAGGCCTGGTTCATCGCCGCCTCGCGCGAACGCGTGCGTTGCGCGAGGGACCTGCGCGTCGGCCACACCTGGGAATTCTCGCGAGAGCAGCTGCTCGGCGTGTAACGCGCCGTGCCGAGCCCAACACGCAGGAGGCCGTGGCGTCCACGGCAGTCACCTGACGCGGTCCTCGGATCCGCGCAGGCGGAAGCGGCGCATTCGGGAGACCGCTAATATTTCCTGTCGTCCCCACACAGACCTTGATGTCGGCGTCTTGCGACGTGACGTGACATCTGTCTCCACACTATTTCAACCTGGGAGGTGTTCGAGGCCAAGGACGGCCGCCTGACTCGACTCGCGCGGGATGCGCGCCTTCCCGCAATCGTGACTTCCGCCGGTGGCCTTGGCCCGGTTGTCATGCTTCGAGGTCACGGAGCGTATCAGGCAAGCGCACGAGCCATCTCGCGCCATCAGGCATTGCTGCGGCAGGCAGTCGCGAGCCGCTCAGGGATAGTGAATGCCACGGCTCCATTTTGAGGGGTCGGCCTGCCGGTAGTCCATTTCCGCTGACCAGATGGTGGATTCAAGCCGTGCGAGGGCTGGCAATTGGTACGGGAGGCGCAAATGCTGGAAAGGTCCTAACGCCGTAGTGACGACCATCGGCGATGCGCTTCCACAGCACTATTGCTTCGTCAGCACCATCCGGCCACTGACGTAGCGAGCTGACAATCCGTGCCGGTGAAGTCCGCGTCGATCCGGGTCGCCTCATCGGTGTGCTGGCTCTACGCGTCGCATCGCGCGCCACTCGTCGTCACCCTAACAGCCATCCTCATCTTGTACTGATCCATGTGACATGCTCGGTCGCCGGCGGAATCAGTCGTAGCCGATACCCAGCTCTGTGGCCAACGTCGCCAACCGCGGGTCCGTTGTCCACAGCTTGAGGTTTCCGACAAGAGCGGAGGCGAGGAGGTGCACATCGATCCAACCAACACCGCGCCCATGCAGCCGCCGGTCACGCACGAACGCTACAACATCAGCATGAGGCACAACAGGTGCCTGGTGCATTCGCTCGTAGTCGGCAAGCAGTTGTGTGCGACCGCCCTTGTCGCCGATGAGGAGCTCGCCGAAGACGAAGTCGTGGCCACTCACCTCGTCGCCGCTCAAGAGCCCGTCCAGTTCAGCCGCATACGGCGCGCGATTGGAGAGGAACCGGATCCAGACCGACGTATCGACCAGGACGATCATGCCGTCGCGTGATCGACTGCCGCCGCCCGCTCACGCCGCCGTCGAGTCTCCCGTGCGCGTGGCTCGGATCCGCGGAGCGCCCGCAGACGCTCGTACGCGCCGTGGCGAACCAGCGCCTCGAGACCGAGACGAACCGTGTCGGTATCTGTCGTGGCACCGCAGGCTGACTTGGCGTTTCGCAATAGCCGCTCGTCGATATGAAGGGTCTTCTTCATACATACGATTGTGCCATGGATGTATGGCCATAATGGCCTCTAGTCTGTTGGCCTGCGGTTGCCGGCACGCAGGGCAGTGCAGCTCAGTCCACTCGAGGCCCTGCGAACGGACTGAGGACTTTGCGTTGAGCGGCGATTCGAAGGTTACGGCGAGACCTGCGCAAAGACGGACCACGCGCCCGCGACCGTCAGTCCCAGACCCGCGACGATCAGCGCGATCGACTTCCCACGACGGCTGTACTCCGCGAGCGTATGGTGAAGTCCAAAGAAGAAGTGGAAGTGCAGGAACAGACCAACGCCTATCCATCCCACACCGAGTGCAATCGCCGGCGCGCCTTGGACTTCGCTCGGCCAGATCATCGTGCCCAACTCGCCTCGCCGCGTCACGACGCAACTGATGCCGTAGATCAGCGGAAGCGACGCAAGGCCCACCCCACCGAGCCACATCGTGGACGGGCCTCCGCGCGGTCGCGCCTTGATGAGATCTTCAAATGTGCGAGGCTCCGACGGGCTGCGCCGCTGGGGCATGCCAAAGCGGGGCGCGACGGCCGAATGGACTGTGCGCAGCACCAGCAACGTCGCACACCCGATGATCACGCAGAGCAACGCCGGCCACGGGTCCGGGGCACTGCTGAATGTGAGAAGGGACACTGCGAACCCGGCGACGACGAACGCTCCGTAGGCCAGCGCACCGATCACGGCTCCGCCGACGGCCCCTGCAAGGACCGAACTGCGCGGCGACGTTCGCGGCCGAAGGCGCCCTTCGAGCACGCCTGTCAGGCCACCGGCAACTGCCGCCAGCCATGCACCGATCGCGACGCTCATCGACGCTGCCTCATCGCTCGGTCCATCACTTGATGCCACTCGACGCGCCATAGTACGGACGCGACAACGGTTGGCCGTCACACACGGAAGGTATGCTGCCGCCGTATTCGTAGGTCCCCAGTGAGCGCGCTTGGGGGATCTTGACCATCGCGAGCGTTCCGCTTGCGGAGCGAAGGCTCACGCAGACAACCTCAGGTCCAGTCGTCACAAACAGCGTGTCCGCCGGCGCCGATGCGGCCGCTACGCCGGCACGGATCTCCGGGAATTGAACGCCTGGAAGTTCGGCGCGGATCGCCTCGGGATCGTCGGTGAGCGCGCCGGTCTCCCTGCGATGGTCGATGATGGCGACGTAGCCTTGCTGGACGAGAAACATCGCCCGCTGGTCCCGGTTGGATCGGCTCTCGCGATCCAGGTTCTCCACCAGATCGATCCGCCACCGGTCATCCTCCAGCACCACGGTGTACGTGTGGCGCGCCCGGCCGCGGCCGAAGAACCCGAACAGGCGTTCGTAGGTGTAGCTGGCAGAGACGTGGGCGATCGACCCGGATTCGTCCTCGAGCCGGATTCGATCGGTCTCGAAGTCCGACAGGTCTGCTGTCGCAGGAGAATAGTCGCAGAAGCTGCGCTCGACACTCGCTCGGTCACCGAAGGTGGCGTGGGCCAATTCGCGGCTGCGGCGCGACAGGGCGTCGATCACGGCCGGGCAATCCCCGCGCTTCGCCGCGTCGATGTATTCGTGAAGCGCCCGAGATTGCGGATCGCCTCCGCTGAAGATGGACCGGCGGCCGGCAACGTACCACCACCCAATCGCCAGCGATGCCACGGCGATGACTGCGGACGCCATCGATGCTTCGCGCACGATCCCTCGAGTCAACCGCGCCCTTCTGTCATGCCAGTCAGAGGCTATGGCTGTGCTTATCGGCGTGTCAGGCAGGAGCCGATAGCGCGCTGCCAGCCATCAGCGAATCGAAGCAGGCAGGGCGGCGTCGTCACACTGGCGGGCATCGTGGTCGGGTTGGCCACCGCGATCGCCGGCAGCCGCTTGATTCAGTCGCTGCTCTATGGTGTGCGCCCGCGTGACCCGGCGGTCTTCGCCGCGACGCGCTGTTGCTGCTCGCCAACGCGCTGAGGACGTTGCGCCGCCCATGCCGGTGGAGGTCCGCTCGAGCGAAGGGTATCCGAAGAGAACAGGACGCTCGCTGAGTAATGAGTGAGCATAGTCTCGCTGTCGAGCAACTCCTGATTCTTTGCAATGAAGTCGACAGAGGACGTGCTCGACGATCTGTTCATGAAGTGCTGAACGGCAAGCACCCATGCGCGAGTGGGAGAGCGAATGCTGTTCCATGGCTTTGCCATATCAACGTTTGACATGAGCGGCAGACGCAAGCAGGCGAAGCCTGCTTGTCGCTGTCCGCTCGATGGAAGGGTTAGCCCGGGGTTAGCGAGAGGGGACGATAGACGATATTAGAGGGTCAGCCGTGAACGGGGCCCCTTATGCGACCTCCTGCCTGCATTCGCCCTCCGGCAGCCCCAGCCACAGTCTGCCACTCGGGCCCATGCGCGTGAGGGTCGCTCCTTCGGTCGGGCTCGGATTCGACGGCGCCCGTCCTGAGGTCCTCATCGATTCGCCGGTCCGCGCGTGGGTCCATCTCTCTCTCCCTGCGAGGGTTCGGCCGCTTCAACGGGGAGCGGTCTCAGCGGATTCTACACAGGACGGCCAGCCCCTGGCTGGGATCTTCGGCCGCAGAATGTCTCGACGCCAGGAGGCTCAGTATCGTAGGATCCGTGGTCCGGTTCCCACCGGCGCGCCCCACCTCGTCGTTCGTCGCTGTCTCCGTCACGTGTCCGTGACTCGTGTTGCCGTTTCGTCCACAGCGTGCGCGTTCCGTCGTGAGGGCCTATGCACGGGTTTCGCGAGTCGTCGCTGCTCTGCCGCGTGGGTAATCTGTTGTGCGCCCTTCCGCTCGAGCACGTCGAAGAGACGATGCGGCCGCTGGCCATCGAGCCTCTCGCCGGGGCGCCGGCGTTCGTTCGGGGCCTCGCCGTCGTTAGAGGTATTGCAGTGCCGGTTGTCGACGCGGCAGCGCTCCTCGGGGTGGGCATCGGACGGCCAACCCGCTTCGTCTCGGTGAAGGCTGGCAGCCGTCGCGTGGCGCTGGCGGTCGATGCCGTCGAGGGGATCCGCCGAATTCCGCCCGCCTCACTCGATGCTCTCCCGCCGCTGCTCGGTAACTCGAACGCCGACGCCATCTCGGCCGTTGGCACGCTCGACGCCGAGCTCTTCCTCGTCTTGCGGAGCGGTCGTCTGGTGCCTGATGACCTGTGGGCCACGTTGAAGACCGACAGCTCCGTGGCATGAACCCATTGCCAGTGCTCACGTCCGCCCATACGGAGCGTTTTCGCAGCGCTGTCGCCGGCGCTCTGGGACTGCACTTCGACGACGCGAAGCTGGCATTCCTTGCCGATGTCCTGCAGCGAAGGCTCGACGACACGGGGCAGGGTCCAGATGGCTATCTCTCTCGTCTCGAAGGACACAGTCCGGGGAGCGAGGTCGGCCTGGTGGCCGTGGAGCTGACCGTGTCGGAGACGTCCTTTTTCCGGAACCGCGATCAGTTTCGGGCGTTCTCCGAGACCGTGCTGCCCGATCGCATGAGCGCGCGGGGCACGACCCGACAGCTTCGAATCCTGTCGGCCGGCTGCGCGTCGGGGGAAGAAGCCTACTCGGTGGCGATCGCGATACGAGAGGCGGGCCTCGATCGGACGTGGGATGTGTCGATCCTCGGGGTCGATGTCAATCCAGCGGTGCTCGTGAAAGCCGCGACTGCCCGGTATTCGGCGTGGGCGTTGCGCGAGACTCCTCCCGACATCCAGCAGCGATGGTTCACAACGGATGGCCGCGTGTTCGCGTTGGACGATCGCGTGCGCATGGCGGTGACGTTCGAGGAACGCAACCTGGCGCACAACGATCCACTGCTCTGGCAGCCCGACTTCTACGACGTGATCTTCTTCCGGAACGTCCTGATGTACTTCACGCGCGAGATCGCCAGCGCCGTCATCGCGCGTCTCGTGCGATCGCTGAAGACCGGTGGCTATCTGTTCCTCGGGCACGCGGAAACGCTGCGCGGGCTCTCGAACGACTTTCACCTGAAGCACACCCACGACACCTTCTACTATCAGCGAAAGGCTCAACTGGGAGACTCGCCGCTCGAGGCGATGGCGCCAGCGGCGCCGACGCCTCCGGTGATTGTCGAGGCCGTCGGAGAAAGCCAGTCGTGGGTCGATGCGATCCGCCTGGCCACCGCGCGTATCGATGCGCTGACGTATCCGCCGAGGCACGTATCGACACCGCGATTGACGCCTCGTCGGGCCACACCGGCGTGGGACCTGGGTGTCGCGGTCGCGCTTCTGCGCGAAGAGCGCTTCACCGAGGCGCTCGAGGCGATGCAGCACTTCCCCGCCGAGTCCGGTCGCGATCCCGATGTGCTGCTCCTGCATGCCGCGCTGCTGGCCCACCGCGGACACCTGGCCGACGCGGAGGCGTTGTGCCGGCGTCTGCTCGAGGTCGACGAGCTGAGCGCGGGCGCGCACTATCTGCTGGCGCTGTGCCGGGAAGGCGCGAGCGATCCGGTGAGCGCCGCACATCACGATCAGGTCGCCGTCTATCTGGATCCCGGGTTCGCGATGCCCCACTTTCATCTCGGGCTCCTCGCCAGGCGGTCGGGAGACGTGGTCTCGGCACGGCGCGAGCTCGAGCAGGCCATGGTGCTCCTGCGGCGCGAAGACGGCTCCCGCGTGCTCCTGTTCGGAGGCGGATTCAGTCGTGACACGCTCGTCGAGATCTGTCGAACGGAATTGGTGACCTGTGGTAGCCGGCCATGACACGACGAGGGCCCCATGCATGATCGCGCGGCAGAGTTGCGCCAGTCGTTCGATCGTTCATTCGCGCACGCGTGGGACAGCGAGCACACGACCAGCGAGAGTCTCCTGGCGCTCGGCATACGGTCGCATCACTACGCCGTCCGGATGTCCGATGTTTCCGGCCTCTTCGTGGACAAGAACGTCACCCATCTGCCCAGTCCGGTCGCGGCGTTGTCTGGCCTCGCCGGATTTCGCGGCACGGTCCTTCCGATCTACGACCTCGGCCTGCTGCTCGGCCATCCGAAGGCCGCCGCGCCGCGTTGGCTGATCGTGACCGCGGGCACTCCGGTCGGACTCGCCTTCGATGCCTTTGACGGTCACCTGCGTGTGCGCCCCGACGCCATCGTGCCGCAGCTCCGCGCCGGGCACGGGCGACACATCCAGGACGTTCTCCATGCGGACGTCATCCGCCCCATCGTGCATGTAGCCTCGGTGCTCGCGTCGATCAAGAGCCTGGCGCCTGGCGGCCCGGCCAAGGAGCAAGAGTGATGGTTCGACACTGGACGTTCGGGCAGAAGATCGCCGCCGCGTTCGCGGCACTGGTCCTCGTGGCGGCAACGATTGGCGCGGTCGGCGTCTACACCGCGCGACGCGTCGTGGCCGAAAAAGACCGCGTGATCGACGTGAACGCGCAGCTCCTGAGCCGCGCGCAGGCGTTGCGGGCGGCCTCGGACGGGAGAACCGCCTCGCTCCGAGGGTACCTGCTGCTCAGAGACCCACGTTTCATCCAGGAGCAGCAAGACGCCCGGGTGAGGTTCGAGGCCGAGATCGGCGCGTTGAGGCGTCTGGTATACACGGATGAAGGTCGACGCCAGCTTGCCGAGATCGAACGCACCGATACGGAGGTCCGCGCGGCGTCGGATCGCGTCGTCTCACTGCGCCAGACTCAGGCCACCGCCGACGCGGCGATCAAAGCCGACGAAGAGGACGTGCTGCCGAAGCGCCGGGCCTTCGACCAGCAGATCGACACGTTCGTCTCGCGCGAGCAAACCCTCCTCACCGCGGCCGAACAGGCGGCCACCGACAATGCCTCCGCCGCCACGTTCTGGCTCGTCGTCATCGTCATCGTCGCGGCGCTCGGCGCAACCGCCGTGGCGTTCGCATTGACGCGAACACTGAGCCGTCAGATCGGCGCTGCCGTCGGGCAGGTCCAGAGCTCATCCGCGGAGCTCCAGGCCGCGGCGACGCAACAGGCGACAGGCTCCAGGGAGCAGTCGATCGCCATGAGCGAGATCAGCACGACGATCAGCGAGCTCCTGGCGACGTCGCGCCAGATCACCGACAGCGCGCAACAGGTGGCGAAGATCGCCGAGCAGACGGCGAACGCGGCGCGTTCCGGCGATGACACCGTGGAGGCGACGCATGACTCCATCGCCGGCATTCGACGGCACGTCGATCTCATCGTCGGCCACATGCTCGAACTGGGCAAGAAGTCGCAGCAGATCGGCGCGGTGCTCGACATCGTGTCGGAGCTGGCCGAACAGACCAACATCCTCGCGATCAACGCCACGATCGAAGCGGCAGGCGCCGGCGAGGGCGGCAGACGATTCGCCGTCGTCGCCGAAGAGATCAGAAAGCTCGCCGATCGTGTCGCGGGATCGACCAAGGAGATTCGCGGTCTCATCGACGATGTGCGGAGCGCGGTGAATACGACGGTGATGGCCACCGAGACCGGGTCGAAGGCGGTGGACGCCGGATCCAAGCAGTTCGGTCACGTCGCCGCATCGTTCAAGCAGATCGCCGATCTCGTCGTCACCACGACCGAGGCCGCCCGCGAGATCGAGCTCTCGACCAAGCAGCAGATGACGGCGGTCGAGCAGGTGAACGTCGCGATCGCCAACGTCACCCAGGCCTCGAAGGAAACCGAGACCAGTTCCGGTCAGACGCAGCAGACGGCCTCGGAGCTGGCCGTGTTGTCGAGGGACCTCCTGAGGCTGGTCCAGCCGCGCGTCGCCGCCATGTAGGTCGATGACCAAGGACCGCTACAAGTACTTTCGCGTCGAGGCCCGGGACATCCTGGACCAGCTCGGACAAAGTGTGCTCGATCTGGAAAAGGGAGAGCCGGCCCCCGACGCGGTCGCGCGCGTGCTCCGCCTCGCGCATACGCTCAAGGGCGCGGCGCGGGTCGTCAAACAGAGGGAGATCGCGGACCACTCCCATGCCATGGAAGATGCACTCACGCCCTTCCGCGACGGGTCTGACCGCATACCCCGCGATCGGATCGATGTGCTTCTGACGCAGCTCGACGACATCGGGAAGCAGCTGGCCTTGCTGACGCCGTCACCCGGCGATGCTCCCACGGGCATCGACACGAGCGAGCAACCGATACCCGTCTTCCGGCCGGCGAGCGACGATCTCGACGCCTTGCTGGAGGGCGTGGTCGAAGCCCACGTGCAATTGAGCGCGGCCCGGCCCAGCCTGATTCAGGTCGAGCATGCCCGCCGGCTGATCGACCTCGTCGTCAGCCAACTGGCCCGCCCGCGAGACGCGGACGGCAGCAAAGCCCGCGACGACGCTCCCCACGAGAAGGCCCGCTCGCTGGCCGACGATCTGAGAACCACTCTCAACCTGCTCGAGCGGGATCTGACCTACGGCGTCGATCGGATCGATCGCGAGCTTCGACAGGTCCGTGAGGCCGCAGAGCGCCTTCGTCTCACACCCGCAAGTGCGCTGTTCACGTTTCTGGAGCGGGCGGTCCGAGACGTCGCCAAGACGCTCGGGAAGGACGTGGTCTTCACTGCGCACGGAGGCGATGTCCGGGTCGACCCGTACGTCCTCACCGTCGTCCAGGGTGCGCTGCTTCAGATGGTGAGGAATGCGGTCGCTCACGGAATCGAGGACGCACCGGCACAGCGATCGGCCGCTGGCAAGCCACTCGAGGGCCGCGTGACCGTTCGCGTGTCCCAGCGTGCCCACCTGGTGTGGTTCGAGTGCAGCGATGACGGCCGCGGCATCGACCTCGACGCCGTGCGGCGGATGGCTCGACTGAAGGGTCTGTCGGTCGAGACCGGCGCCACAGGACAGGTCGAGGATCTCCTGCGGCTTCTGCTCAAAGGCGGCCTCAGCACGTCGGGTACCGTCACGGAGATGTCGGGCCGGGGAATTGGATTGGACGTCGTCCGCGAGGCCGCCGAACGCCTCGGAGGACAGGCCGCCATGCGGACCGACGCTGGCGTTGGAACGACCGTCGAGCTCGTCGTGCCGGTGTCACTCACCTCGTTTCAAGCGCTCCTCGTCGAAACCGCGGGGACGACCGCTGCGATTCCGCTCGATGCCGTTCGTGGTACGGTGCGCCTGGCGAGGAACGAAATCGTTCGGACGGAGACCACGGAATCGATCATCGTCGATGGTCAGTCGATTCCACTGGGTTCCCTGCAACAGCGGCTCTCCCCTCAGGCATCCTCCCGCACGTCACCGTACTCCTCCGCGGTCATCCTCAACGGACGTACGGGCGCTGCGGCGCTCGGCGTGGACCGGATCCTGGGGACGGCCAGCGTCGTGATGCGTCCCCTTCCGGATCTGGCACCAGCGACGCCGATCGTGGCCGGAGTCGTCCTCGACGCGGAAGGCGACCCTCGCATCGTGCTGGATGCGGATCGCCTGGTCGAGGACGCGCAGCAGTGCAACGACCCGACATTCCACGAGCCGCCGCCACGCGTGCCGGTGCTCGTCGTGGACGATTCCCTGACGACGCGCATGCTCGAGCGCAGCATCCTCGAGTCAGCCGGATACGACGTCGATCTCGCCGGGTCGGGGGAAGAGGCGCTGGACAAGGCACGCGCGTCGCGGTACGCGCTGTTCCTCGTCGACGTGGAGATGCCGGGGATGGACGGGTTCACGTTCATCGAGCATCTCCGCGCCGATGCGCAGCTCCGGGACACTCCGGCGATTCTCGTGACGTCGCGAATGTCCCCCGAGGATCAACAGCGGGGACGCGCCGTGGGCGCACAGGCCTACATCGTCAAGAGCGATTTCGATCAGGGCCTGCTGCTCGAGCGCATCCGGGCGCTGGTGAGCTGATGGCCGGCATCCGCGTGCTCGTCGTCGAAGACTCGATCACGATGCGGAGATACCTGTGCGATGTACTGGCCGCGGATCCCGGCGTGGAAGTCGTGGCCGAGGCCGAGGATGGCAAGGAGGCCATCCGTCTGTGTCAGACGCTTCGTCCGGACGTGGTCACCATGGACATGATGCTCCCGGTGATGACCGGTCTCAGCGCGACGGAGTACATCATGGCTCACTGCCCCACGCCGATTCTGATCGTGTCGTCCTCGACGAACCGCGGCGAGCTGTTCAAGACCTACGAGGCCCTTGCCGCCGGAGCCGTGGACGTCTTGGAGAAGCCGCTCGTACACGACGCCGACAACACCTGGGATCGGCGGTTCATCAGCACGGTCAAGCTCGTGTCCCGCATTCGCGTGGTCACGCACGTGCGCGCCAGGCTGGCCTCACTCGGGCGACAGCCGCCCGAGCCGCTCCGCGGTGTATCGACGGCATCGTCGCTGGCGCGAAGACCCTACGAGATCGTCGTCATCGGCGCGTCAACCGGAGGGCCGGGCGCCATTCTCGAGATCCTCCGTGCCATACCGACCGAGTTTCCGCTGCCGATTCTCCTGGTACTGCACATCGGCGAAGCGTTTGCGGCGGCCTTCGCCGAGTGGCTCGACTCGCAGACGGCGATTCGGGTCGCGTACGCCCGGGAGGGGGATCCGGTCAGCGCGCGCGCCGGTCAAGTGACGGTCGCCCCTCCGGACTCCCACCTAGTCGTGAGACACCGGCGGCTACATCTGAGCCACGAGCCGCCGCGGCACTCGTGCCGGCCGTCAGTTGACGTGCTGTTCGAATCGGTCGCGCTGGAGTATGGTGGCTCCACGATCGCGTGCCTGCTGACCGGGATGGGACGCGATGGCGCCGCCGGCATGCTCGCGATACGCCGGGCCGGTGGGATGACCATCGCCCAGGACGAGCGCACTTGCGTCGTCTACGGCATGCCGCGCGAAGCGGTGACGCTGGGCGCGGCGACCCGCGAGCTCGGGCTGACCGAGATCGGACCAGCACTCGCGGATCTGGCGGGACAGACCGCGATGTAATCGGCGAATCACATGACCGAAACAGTGCTGATTGTCGATGACAGCCTCACGGTCAGGATGGATCTGGCCGACGCCTTCGAGGCCGCCGGCTTCAGTCCGGTCCCGTGCTCGACCGCCGCCGAAGCCCGAGCGTCCGCCGCTCGCGCGCCGGTGAGCGTCTTCATCCTGGACGTCCTTCTACCGGACGCTGACGGCATCGATCTGCTGAAGGAGATTCGCGCGTCGGCGGCGACGGCGGCGGCGATCGTCGTGATGCTGTCCTCGGAGACCGACATCAAGGATCGGCTGCGCGGGCTCCAGACCGGCGCCGACGAATACGTCGGCAAGCCATACGACACGACCTATCTCGTGGCCAGGGTACGCGAGCTGCTCCGCATCCGACAGAAGTCCGCCTCCAGTGAGGCGACCATCCTGGTGATTGACGACAGCGCGACGTTCCGGGAAGAGCTGCGCTCGACATTTTCGTCGGCCGGGTATCGAGTCCTGATGGCGTCCAGCGGCGAGGAGGGGCTGCAGATCGCCGGCGCCCAGCGTCCGAGCGCGATTGTCGTCGACGGCGTGCTCCCCGGCATCGATGGGGCAACGGTGATCCGGCGCATTCGTCTGGATGCCGCGCTGCGGAACGTTCCGTGTCTGCTGCTCACGGGATCCGAAGACAAGGGCGCCGAGCTTCGAGCGCTCGACGCCGGGGCGGATACGTTTCTTCGCAAGGAACAGGATTTCGACGTCATTCTGGCCAAGCTCACCGCGGTCCTTCGCCGAGCCACCACCAAGGCGCCAGGCAATGAGGGCACAACCAGCCTGCTCGGCCCCAAGAAGATCCTGGCCGTCGACGACAGCCTCACCTACCTCCACGAGCTCGCCGACGCCTTGAGAGGCGAAGGGTATGACGTCGTGCTGGCCAGATCCGGCGAGGAGGCCATCGATCTTCTGGCCGTGCAGATGGTGGACTGCATCCTGCTCGATCTGGTGATGCCAGGCCTGGGCGGTCATCAGACATGTCAGCGTATCAAGACCGCTCCGATCGTGCGCGATGTTCCGCTCATCATGCTGACGGCGCTCGATGACCGTGACGCGGTGATCGACGGTCTCGGCGCCGGCGCCGACGACTACATCTCGAAGTCGGCCGAATTCGACGTGCTCAAAGCGCGCGTCCGAGCACAGATCCGTCGCAAGCAGTTCGAGGACGAGAACCGGCGCATCCGGCAAGAGCTGCTGCGCAGAGAGGTCGAGGTCGAGGCCTCCGAAGCACGGGCCGCACACGAGCTCGCCGAGACACGAGCGGTTCTGATCCAGGAACTGGAGCGCAAGAACAGGGAGCTCGAGGCCTTCAGCTACTCGGTCTCTCACGACCTTCGAGCGCCGCTGAGGGCCATTGACGGATTCAGCCGGGCACTGGTCGCCAAAAGCGGCGGACAGCTGGACGCCAAGGCGAAAGGCTATCTCGATCGAGTCCGGACGGCGGCTCAGCGCATGGGCGAGATCATCGACGACCTGCTCGAGCTCTCTCGAGTGGGCACCGCCGAGCTTCACCGGAACCGTGTCAGCCTGTCAGACATCGCCCGCGCCGTCGTCGCCGATTCGCGGAGACGAGAGCCCGATCGGCGGATAGAGTTCGAGATCGAGGACGGTCTCGTGGCCGAGGCCGACGGCCGCCTCATGAAAGTGGTATTGGAGAACTTGATCGGCAACAGCTGGAAGTTCACCGGGCAACAAGCACAGGCTCGGATCGAAGTGGGCCGCGAGATCCGCCACCAGGACCCCGTGTACTTCGTTCGCGACAACGGTGCGGGCTTCGATATGACCTACAGCGACAGGCTCTTCCGGCCGTTTCAGCGCCTGCACGGCGCCGGGGAATTCCCCGGTACTGGCATTGGCCTGGCCACCGTGCATCGCATCATCGACCGACACGGAGGGCGGGTGTGGGCTGAGGGCAAGGTCGGCAGCGGAGCGACTGTCTATTTCACACTCCCGACCGCTCGTTCCGGAGCGCGTCCGTGAGACGCAATCACCTGATCCTCCTCGTCGAGGACAACGTCGATGATGTCGAGTTGACGGTGCTGGCGTTCCAGGAAAGCCAGGTCGTCCACAAGATCGTCGTCGCCAAGGATGGCGAGGAGGCGCTCGACTACCTGTTTGCGACCGGCGCCCACGCGGGCCGGGATCCAAGCCTCTTTCCGGAGGTGGTCCTGCTCGACCTGAACCTGCCGAAAGTCGATGGTCTCCAGACGTTGACGCGGATGCGAGCCGACCCGCGAACACAGAGGATCCCCGTCGTTGTCCTGACCTCGAGCAAGTGGGAACAAGACGTCGCCCGCAGCTACGATCTGGGCGCGAACAGCTTCGTCCAGAAGGCGGTGGATTTCACGACATTCCTCGAAACCGCCCGCGCGCTCGGTCTGTATTGGCTGGGCTTCAACCAGACACCGCCGCACCATGAACGGAACACGCTCGAATGATGCACCGCAGCCGTACTCGTTTCTTCCCTGTCGTTCCGAGCTTGATCGCGTGGGCCATCATCATCTTCTTCTCTTCCATGTAGGCCACCGAGACGCGCTCACCGACCTGAGACCTCCCTTTCCTTTTCCGTTCGGCTCTCATTATCGCGCGGTGCTCGCGACACGGCTCCACGGAATCGGCCGTCCGTGCATCGGCACGAGTTGGCCCACGTCGAGTCGCAGCTTCTGCACGGCGTTGACGAAGCCTCGCTGGTCCGCGGACAGCCTGGCCGGCAGCGGCTCGTCAGTGTTGACGAGATCCGCCTCGATGAGCAGCTTCTCTTTCGGCAGATACGCCACCAGCATGCCTTCGACGTGATCGAGCGGGTTGACGTAATGAATCTGCATGGTGCGCGTGCCATCGCTGATCACGTAGTTCTCGCGCACGGTCTCGTAGTAGTAGCCCTCGGCCAGCTCGGTTGGCGGCCACAGCGACACCATATCGGGCCGAAGCGTCCGCGGCTCGTAGTTGATGACGTCACGATTGAGGAAGTCGAAGTTCCTCCAGTGCGTGATGATCGTCGCGCCGATGTGGACGTAGGCGCGAAGGCCGCCGGTGTGATCGAAGTGCTGGTGCGAGTGGACGAGGAACCGGATCGGCTTGTTGGGAATGCGGCGCGTGATCTCTTCGATGACGGCCAGGCTCCTCGCTTCGCTGAGCGGCGCATCATACACGGCCACAAAGGTATTGAACTCGACCGCCACGCTGTGGTGTGTGCCGCCGGCCAGCAGGTAGACGCCGTCGGCCAGTGTTTCGGTGTCTACGCGCATCGGGAACGTCGCGCTCCGCACGGAGGCGGGAACCGCCACCGGGTCAGGGCACACGTTCGCGCGCACGTCCTTCAGGTTCCCTCCGAACGCGTTGTGCCCGGACGTCACCGCCTGCGCTCCGAAGTTGTCGTCCCAGCCCTGATGGGAATGCCATCCGGTCGGGAACTTGATCCCGCCGCCGAGGTCGACGTAGCTGGCGTTGGTGAACTCGTGCTCGTAGTTCATGTCGCCGAGCGTTTCACTCGCCACCCACGTGTGAATCCGCTGGAGCATGTTCTCTTTGTTGATGGTCGCGTCCACGCGGTACTTGCCCCACGTGATCGAGACGACACGCATCTTCTCGGGCGACACCTCGGGGCCGTCGCGCCCCATCTCGCCGAGCTCCCAGCGCCACACCGCCTTCGGATCCGCGCCCGGCAGCGCTGCCGCCTTCAGGAACCCCTGCGGGTTCAGCACGAGCTCCACGGGCCAGATCTCCGCGATCTCGGGCGACAGGGCAACCGGAGGCGAGCCCGCTCCGTCCGCGTACCAGCCGTACTTGCCGTTCAGCATGAAGACCTGGTGTGTGTTCTTCTGGAGCGGCCCGTCCTCCCACCCGATGCCGTACTTCCAGCCCGCCGGAGTGAGCCCTGGCTTTCGATCGAATTCTTCCTTCATCGTCCAGGTGTCCCAGTTCATCGTCCTGGTGTAGTTGGCCAGCGAATCAATCCGCGGCCAGTCGGTGTTGCGCGCGGACTCCCGTGCCTGGCCGAGGGCGCCGCTGTAGGCCGTCCCTGAAATCGTGAGACACCTCAGGCTGTCGGTACCGATCGCGGCGCGAGCCGCCGAGAGGATGGGCGCCGGATCCAGGTAACCAGGCGGCAGCTGGCGCTGCGTCGCGACGGTGCTGCTCAACACCGTGCCGACGCCCAGGAGAATGGTGACAGCCCAGAGCGTTCTCAACATGATCTCTCCTCACCCGTTCGCATCACTTCGTCGGTACCAGCCGCTTCAGCTCCTCGAACCAGTTCTGAACCACGACGATGTGCGAGCCACTTTCCTTGATCACGAGAAACCGCTGACCGTCAGGCGACACGTCATAGTTGCGCCGACCGAATCCGCCCATGATGTACCGATCGGCGAAGACGCGCTTCACCTCGCCCGCGACAAAACCGGGCTTCGTGCTCACGGACACGCTCAGCAGGCCACCGTCCGGCGCGACATAGAAGAGCTCTTCGCCGCTTCGCGACCAGACGGGCGCAAGGCCACCGCCTCTCGACACCTGCGAGCGGCTGTCGTTGACGCTCGGGAACGGGCTCACGTAGATCTCCGGGCGGCCGGACTCGTTCGACTGGTATGCGATCCACGACCCGTTGGGCGCGATCGCGGCATCGAGCGGACCGGTCCCTGCTTTCAGCAGCCGCGTGGTCCGCCGGGACTCACCGAGCGTGAGCACGCTCAAGTTCGCACCGTCAATGCCCGCGACAACCAGTCGCGTTCGGTCGGGAGCGAATGAATACAGTTGCCGGGCGCTTGGGTCGTCGACCAGCACCTCGGCGTCGCCCGTGCCATCGGCGGGCTGCCAGAACAGACTCATCGATCCGCTACGAGCCGACGTGAACACGATTCGACGGCCGTCGGGCGTCCACTCGGGGAATTGGTCCTCGGCAGGATCAGCCGTCAGCCGCCCCAGCGCGGATCGCGCATCGTCCCAGATCCAGATGTCAGAGTTGCGCCCATCGTTGATGTCCAGGACGACCTTTGTGCCGTCCGGCGACAGACGGGCCGAGTCGTACGCACGCTGCGGCGCATCGATCGACGTCTCACGTCCCTGTCGATCGACCCAGGCAAGCCTCCGCTGCGTACCGGCGGCGCCAGGGACGTACGCCAGCATGCCGTTACCAGACACGGCGAACAGGGCCATGCCTCCGCTGTTCACCTGGACATTCTCGACAACCCGCCTTGGCTCTCCAACTGTCTGCAGGCGACCGGCATCGAAGGGGACGGCCCAGATCGCATTCTGACGCACGTAGAGCAAGTGGCCTGTCGGAAGCAGCCGCGGATTCGTGCCGTCGACGAGCACGCGCTCCTCCCCGGAGTCGAGCGAGCGCACCGCGACACGAGCCGAATCGAGCGATCCCGACCACACCGTGAACGCCAGCACCGTACTGTCGGGCACCATGTGTGGATACAAGTAGCTGACGCGCGGAGCCGCACCTGCACTCGTGACCGCCGTCGGAGTCCCACCGCCGGCCGAGACGCGAAACAGTTGACGGCCGGTGTCAGTCTCGCTGCTCATCACGAGCGTGCGGTCGTCTTGCCAGACCATGCCTCTGCCGCCAGCCTCGGTGACCGTCGTGACGGGTCCACCGGCAAGACTGACTTTCTGGACTCTCTGGACACTGCCGGCATCCGAGTAAAACGCCAGCCACTGGCCATCAGGAGAGAGAGTGGGTTCCCTCACGCCGGCGTCCGGACCCTGAACGGCAATCGCGTCAAGCTGGTCCAGCCGCCGGCGGTACAGGCTTCGACCGCCTGTGGTCGACGTTCCGACGTAGACAAGCGTCGTGCCGTCAGCTGAAAGAGCGGGCGCTGCGCCGCCGCCCGTGAACAGGTCGTGCGTCGGAGGCATCTGCACGACGAACCGCGTGACCGGACCGGGCGTGGTTGGCCGGAGCAGCAACAGCGTCGCGGCCACCGCGGCGGCAGCGGTCATCACCACAGCGACGCCCCAAGCGACCACCACCAACCGCCTGCTCGTCTGGCGCCCCGACGGCGCCGAAGTCGACGCATGCGCTCCGTGCTCGGCAATCCACTGCAACTCCCTCAGGAGGTCGCGCGCGCTCTGCCATCGATCGTCGGGATCCTTCGCCAGGCAGGCGTGAACGGCGCGCTCGAGCGCGACGGGCAGGATTGGCTGCAGTGTCGAGAGCGGCGTCGGGTCACTGTGCATGATCGCGGCAATCACGCTCGCCTGGCTCTTGCCGTCGAACGCTTTCCTGCCGGTCAGCATCTCGTAGAGGACGGCGCCAAACGCGAAGATATCCGTGCGTCGGTCGGCCTCCACCCCTTCAAGCTGCTCGGGCGCCATGTACTGGATCGTGCCGAGGATCGTCCCGTGCGCCGTGAGACTGGCCGGCGTGGTCGGGAGCGCGGACGCGCCGGCAATGGCGCCGAGGGGCGCACCGGCCTTCGCGAGACCGAAGTCAAGCAGCTTCGCGCCCGCCCTCGTCAGCATGATGTTGCCCGGCTTGAGGTCGCGATGGACGATGCCGGCTCGGTGAGCCTTGTCGAGCGCGTCGGCCATCTGTGTGGCGATCGGCAACGCCACATCGAGGGGCAACCGTTCGCGCGCAAGGCGTTCGGCCAGCGTCTCGCCGTCCAGGTACTCCATGACCAGGAAGTCGATGCCCTCCTGGCTGCCAACATCGAAGAGCGCGCAGATGTGTGGATGGTTCAGGCTGGAGATCGCTTTGGCCTCGCGCTCGAACCGCTCGCGCAGTTGCGGATCGGCGGCCACGTGCCCTGGCAGTACTTTGATCGCGACCACTCTGTCGAGCCGTGTATCTCTGGCCTTGTAGACCTCGCCCATCCCACCCGCGCCGAGAGGTGACTGGATTTCATACGGACCAAGGCGAAAGCCGGGATTGAGCGCCATCGAGGTCTGACAATACTCCCTGATCCCGCCTCCGACTGTTAGAACGATGTGCCGGCCGTCACGTAGAACCGCGCCTCACCGCGACTGACCGGTCCGAGGCCTTTCAGCGGCACGCCGACACCTGTGCGGATGCGGATCGGGAAAAACGAGAACAGTGTGATGTCGCTCGACAGCTCGGCACCGGTGGAAAGAAGCTGCGGGGATCCCAGCCCATCGACGCGGCTTGCCGCCCCGACGCTATCGATGAACCACGATCCCGACAAACGCCGCACATAGAATGGCAGCGCGCCAAGGCCGCGGCTGATCCGTGCAACAGGCAAACGCATCTCGGCCCGGGCGCTCCACATCGCGTTGGCTGCCAGAAACCCCGCCGGATAGCCACGAACCGAGAAGCCGGAATCGCCGGCCTCGAGCGTGGCCGTCGCCCCAACACCACCGGCCGTCAGACGACGGGCTGCGGGTCCCCGCTGTTCGGCGACCCGCGCGGTCGCGGCAAACACCGGCCGTCCGGACGTCGTCCATGACGGAAACGATCGATAGACAGTTGCCGTCACATCCCAACCCGAACGCCAGCGATCGCCCGCGGTGGCCTTGAGGTAATCGACCGACGTCGACATCCGGACGCCGTCCTCGGCTGAAATCGATCGTGCGCCCTGCTGTGCGTTGCCGAAACGCAGTCCCATGCCTCCGCCAACGAGCGTGGGATCCTGCCGGACCGGATCGGCAGCCGAGATCGCTCCGGCGTCGCCGACGTTCTCGTGATGCCGGTCTTCGATCTGCAGGGCCGCACTGAAGAGCCTCGTCTGCCGGAACGTCGCCCAGGGAAACACGACGCCTGCCACAAAGGATCGCTTTCGCTCGAGGCGCCGGAACTTACCGGCATCGGATTCGATGCGCTCCTCGAGCCGCCAGGTCGAGGCGACCCGACCAAACAGCTGCGCATGCCGGAACCGATGGTAGACGTAGCTCGCGGATCCGATCGTGCGGCCGTCGGGTCCGTACGCGGCGTCCCCCTGCCACGCATGCCGCCCGATGACGTCCACCCCAAACGTCGAGGCGCCTGCAAATTGACCCAGCCCCTCCACGTTCCCAAGCACCGGCGACCAGCCAGTCGGAAACAGGTCGTGCACCGGCGCGTACGGCTTCGTCGCCGTCACATCGATCGGGGCGGGCGGGGCCTCGGGACCGCCGGGCCGTTGCGCGTACTCGGCAACAGGTGCGGGTGCCGCTATCCAGGCGGCGCGGTCGATCTCGAGCCGCTCGAGATGACGGCCGTCCGCGTGCGAGACGATGGCCACGATCCTCGTCTGGCCAGTGGAGGCGCGTGTCGTTTCACTCGACCCGCGCCGCGCTGGCATGACGGCCACCTCGTGAAGGCCTGTGGGGACACGCGCCACCAGTGAGAGGCGTGGGTTGGCGTCGCCGTCGAGCTCGAGACCATAGAGCTCGCGAACGCCTGTGCGATCGGACGTGAAGAACAGCCGCCGGACCCCCGCAGGAGCGCTCGCATCCCAGTCCGGAACCCCTTCGAGGGCGCGATCGTCGGTCAGGGACTGAAGCAGGCGGCCGTCGGCTGAGAGGAGAACCAGATCAAAGGAGGCGCCGCGGGTGAAGCGCAGCGCAGCGAGCCGCGCGCCGTCGGGCGACCAGCGTGCAGGCCCCCAGGCGACTGCCGTCGAGAACTCGTTGAGTGACGTGATCATCCCCGACTCGATGTCCACTGTGACCAGCCGGCTTCGATCGCCGTCGTACTGCACGGCGACGATCGTCCGGCCGTCCGGGTGGACGTCCGGCGCCGCAAGACGCGCCGATCGGGTGAGACGCGCGATTGCGCCGGATGCGACGTCGACCCGGTACAAGTCGGCGTGCACACGAGCGTTGTCCACCAGCGCGCGCTGCGAGAACACGAGCGAGCGGCCATCGGGCGACCATGCGAACGCATGCGGGCTGTCCACCCGCGCAATCCGCCGCGGGGCGCACGCCTGGAGATCGGCGACATAGAGACCCGGCGGTTTGCGGCCCTCGTCGGTGGCGATGAACGCGATACGCGACCCATCGGGCGATACGCGCGGGAATGCCGTGTAGTACGCCACGTCACACAGGCGCGTGGTCTCGGCCAGGCCAGGGGGATCCGCTCGAAGCCGGTCGCGCAGGCGTAGCGCGGCGGCGCGTTCCTCCGCGATCCACTCGTTCCATTCCTGCGACAGGCTGTTGCCGCCGAAGAGATCGCCGGCACCGGCGTGTGAAAAGATCGATCCAAAGCTTCCCGCGCGGCGCGCCATCCAGGCAGGCACCGTGTCCGGCCCATACCGCGAGGCGAGATGCTCGACGAAAAGGCTGCCGAACACGTAGTGACGGTCGGGCGGCCAGGCGCCCGGATCCCCTTCGGCCTCGTCCAGGTGCGGACCCTTCGTCTCGAGCAGGGCGGCGCGCAGGGTTTCGGGAAACTCCACGCCGCGGACGCGCCCGGCATCGGTGAGCCGCGATTCGTAGAACGTGGCGAGCCCCTCGATCAGGTAGCGGCCATCGAAGACGTGCGGGAAGGTCAGTTCGCTGCGGCCGAACACCCGGCGCAGGACGCGCCATCCGCCACGCGCTTGGTCGAGATGAAACACGTGCGCGAGCTCGTGTGTGAAGAGCAGTTCGACCGGATCGTCGGCGTAGAACAGCTCGCCCTCGACCGGCGTGTGGGCGAACGCGAGGACCCTGTTGGTGGGCAGCGTCGTCGCCGACCCGTTGAACACATCCCCCTGATCCACGATGACCAGGCGGATCTTCCCTCGTGGAGTCGATCCATAGGCCCGCGCCAGCAGCGCATGCGCGGCTTCGGCGCGGGTTGCGGCACGCCGCGCGTAGTCTTCCAACCCGACCTCGAAGGTCAGGATGAAGTGCGCCGTCTCGAACGTCCGGTATGTCGCGAACGGCACACCGAATTGCGCGCTCGCATTGGCGGCGATCAGGAACGAGACCGCGCACGAGAGGATCAGGGGGGCTGTTCTCAATGCGTCCGACAATACTCCGGCGCCTCGGCCTACACTAGAACTCATCTCATAACCCCGAGGTGGCCGCCGAGAGGATGCGCCCTTCGCGCGGCGGGTCGCGGCGCCCGGCCAACGACCTCTCCGACGCTCGCCTTCCGGTCCGTCGCCGCTCCCCCGTCGCGAGGGCCTCACGTTGTCGCTCCTCCGCCGCGGCTCGCATCGTCTACGAGCCCGTTGGCCATCTGTCGCGTCGCGCGGGCTTGCGACACGCCGCGCTCCAGGACGCATCCTCCCGGCCGCCACCGGCGAGAGTGCACGCGTCGCGCTCCTGCAGGCGTCTCGACGCGGATCGGCCGGCGCCGGGCCTCTCACGAAGCGAAGCGTTCGAGGCGTGCCGACACGCGTGAGGGGTGAAACCACGAGGCGACCGAGGGTATCAGTGAGGTTGAGGGTGCGCGTGAGCGCACCCGACCCGAGCGGCGAGCGGCGGCGGGTCGTCGTCCGAGTGGTTTCCGGCGCGCCGAGAGCTTCGCGGAGTGAGAGGCCTGGCGCCGGCCGCGCCGACCGGGGTCGCCTACGACACGCGACGGCAAGATGAAATGGGTAGGTTTATGAGATAGCTTCTAGTCCTATCGGGCATGAATACTGTGAGTACTGTGGCTCCAACTTCCCACGCGCTCGCGACACCTCGCGTGCGCTTCGAACCGGCGGCCTTCCGGCCGCTCTACACGAACGGCCACGTCCAGACGTTGTACGCCTGGGGGAAACCGCGGAAGTTCCCGCGCCTGCCGCGACCGGTGCCGCGCTACTTCGACGTGGCGCAGGACGCGCGCGTCCTCGCTCATTGCCACTGGCACCCGCGCCCGGCCGATCACCCGACGCTCCTGCTCCTGCACGGCCTCGAGGGCTCGAGCCTCGTGCACTACATGGGGGGGATGGCCGACAAGGCCTGGGCGGCAGAGTGGAACGTCATCCGTCTCAACCAGCGCAACTGCGGCGACACCGAACACCTCTCGCGCGGCCTGTATCACTCGGGACTCACCAACGACCCGCGCTTCGTCATGCGTGAGATCGTGGAGGTGGACGGCATCGGCGCCATCGCGGTCGCAGGTTATTCACTCGGTGGAAACCTGACGTTGAAGCTGGCGGGCGAGCTGGGCGACACCTTCCCCGCGCTCAAAGCCGTGTGCGCGGTCTCGCCGACGATGGATCTGGCGGTGTGTGTGGATGCCCTCGAGCGGCGCTCGAACATCGCCTACGAATTCAATTTCGTTCGCCGGCTCAAGATCCGGATGCGGCGAAAGGCGTCGCTCTTCCCCGACGACTTTTCGCTCGATCGACTCGGCCGTGTCTGGACCGTCCGACAGTTCGACGAGGCCTACACGGCACCGCATCACGGCTTTCGCGACGCCGCCGACTACTATCACCGCGCCAGCGCGATGCGGGTCATCGAGGGCATACGAGTGCCAGCGCTCATCATCACCGCGGACGACGATCCGTTCGTGCCGGTCGGGCCGTTTCGCGACCCGTCGGTCGTGAACAATCCGTATGTGACAACGGTCGTGACCAGGCATGGCGGCCATTGCGCGTTCGTCGAGCGCGGGAATGGCGATTACGATGGTTACTGGGCCGAGCGTGAAGTCGTGAGATTCGCTGGCGCGAATCTTTGAACAGTTCCGTGTTACAGCGAGCGGCCTGACGCGGCGTCTGGTCCATCGCCTGTTAGGCCTCGTGGTCGTCGGGACGTATCATAGCGTCATGGACCTCCAGTTCACTGCCGTCTTTCGCCAAGTGCCGGAAGGGTACATCGGCTTTGTCGAGGAGCTGCCCGGCGCCAACACGCAAGGCGCAACGCTCGAGGAAGCGCGCGCCAATCTCCAAGAAGCCGTCGCGATGGTGTTGGTAGCCAACCGGGAGTTGGCTCAGGAAGCTACCGGCAAAGGACCGGTGATTCGCGAGCCACTCAAGGTCAGTGCGTGAAGCGACGCGCGCTGGTCCGCCACCTGGAGCAGCACAGCTGTCGACTGCTCCGAGAAGGTGGCAGTCATTCCATCTTCGTCAGTCCCACCGGTAACACATCGACCGTACCACGGCACACGGAAATCAACGAGGACCTCGCCAGGAAGATCTGCAAAGACCTCGGCATTCCATTGCCGTAGCGAATTCCAGCCGGGTGTCTTGATCCTCCAAAGCGGGCTCAGCGTGCGGACATCACGCGACCCGAAGCTTGTCACGATCCGAGTACGGGTCGATCTCCACGAGGATTTTCTTGACTGCCACGCTTGGCGTCTTGCGGCGACCCACGGCTTTCATGGTGATGAAACCGGCGGCCTCGAGTTTGGCCAGCGTCCTCGTCAGGTTGGGCTGCGCTCTTCCGGTCATCACAACCAATTCCGCAACGGACTGCGGTTTGCGATCGCGGATCAGGGCAAGCAGTCGCCGGTTGTCAGGCGTGAGCAGCCGGATTAGAGCCTCAACGGAGTTGAAGCTCGGCCTTCCGGCATCAGCCGGGGCAGGTCGCTCGCCGCGGGCCACGGCTTTCATTTCGCCTCGCAGCGATCGCAGGCTCTGAACCTTGGTGCTCTTCATTTCGTCCTCCGTGATTGCTCCGTGCGTGTGACTCGCATTCCGACACCACGTTCGCCCAAGACCCGCTCCACCTCGTCAAAGAAATCATCGATCAAGGTCTCGGCGTCCTTAAACATCTACGGCCTGCCCGAATCCTTCTCCGTACGATGCCAGTGATCGCTGGCCTCTCCGCGGCTCTTGAACCGAGAGCCGCTGGGCGGCACGTCGTGCGCATTGTCGAATCCGACGAGTCGCGTGCCGTCTGGCGCGTGCAGCGTGAACGAGTACGACAGGCCGTGTGGTTTCTTGCTGGTCGCCTTGACACGAGCGATCTCGAACTTGATCCAGTAGCCCTTTTCGAGATGGTGAACACGTCCATCGAATCCCAGCAGGAACTCAAGGCCGTGGTCCGCGGCGCGTCGAGACATATCACGTGAGGATATAATACAACATCTGCTCAATTGCCGTCGAGATCTTGAGAATTGTGGAAGAGCGGAACCGCCGGTAAGCTCCCCCTCTGGCTCGACACCCGGCGGTAGACTGGCCGGCTAGACTCGTTCCTTCCCCTTGATTCGGATCACGCCAAGCCTCTTGAGTTCGAAGAAACACTCTGCGCAGGCCGCCACATCGGCCGCTGCGTCGTGCGCATGCAGCAGTTCTCTGCGCAATCCTGCGGTCCCTTCAGTCCGGCAACGCCGCGCACGTTCTTGGGCGGACGACACTCGGCAGCACCGACGCTTCGTCGAGCAAGACGGCTGCGCAACGTTGGGCAGAAGCACGTGAGCGAGTGTTGCTGGTACACGGCAAGCCAAAGCCGGCCAAGAAAGAGGAGGTGCAAGAGAAACCCACACTCAAGGAATTCGCGCCGCGTTTCGTGATGCTGAGAACAGCCGTCGAATGGGGCGTGATCGAACGCGTTCCCTGTTCGATCAAGATGCTGCCGACGACGAAGAGTGCCGCGAGCTTCCACGACTTCGACGAGTACGATCGGCTTGTGGAGGCGGCTCGAAGCGATTTGCAGACCAATCTCGTCGTGCTACTCGGCGGCGAGGCGGGCATGCGGTGCGGCGAGATCATGGCGCTCGAGTGGACGGACGTGGACCTGAACAAGCGGCAACTGTGCGTGGCTCGATCGGAATGGAAGGGCCATGTCACGGTTCCGAAGGGTGGGCGGTTGAGGTACGTGCCGCTCACGAAGCGGCTAACGGAAGCGCTTCGTCAGGCCCGGCATCTGCGCGGACCGCGCCTCGTATGCGAGGGGAACGGTCAGCCGCTGACGCAGAAGGTCGTCCAGGGGATGATGCGGCGAGTCGCAAGACGCGCGAACGTCAAACCGGGCGTCCACATCCTACGGCATCACGTTCTGTTCGCATCTGGCGATGCCTGGAGCGCCCGCCAGGGCCATCCAGGAATTTGCGGGCCATCAGGACCTCGCGACGACGCAACGGTACATGCACCTGAGCCCGGCAGCGCTCGATGCAGCGATTCGCTGGCTTGATGGTCCGACTGAGGTCGGACACCACGACCATCACTCTGGTCGTGGAGAAATACTGGAGACGGCGGGAAATCAGCACTGAATTCGCTGATTTCGAAAGAAAAGTTGGTGGAGGCGGCGGGAGTCGAACACGAAATTGGCGATTTTTCGGCGGTTTTTCAACTGATTGACGGTGCGCGAGTTGTGGTCGCAACCCGTTGGTGGTCCACCGCTTAGATCGATTTCGTGAGTCCTCGTCGCTCCACTTGCTTCTTCTAAATTCCACCCGATTCGTGGAGATATTGTGGAGGCGGCGGGAACGGAGGCAGCGGGAACGGAACTCTCCTCCCCCTGGGTCGCTCTGTTTCGAGGCCGAAAGACGCAGCTGGGCACGCGGCGAGGCGTCGGGAGCGGATCCCTGCGTCTCCACGCGAACAAAGCGATTGGGTCGGCACGAACCACCCTCTCTTCGAGCATGAAAGACCCAGGCGTCCCGTAGCTGGACACGGCCGTGCTAGCCTCTCCTACATGGCTTTCTTCACTGAGCGAGAGGGCGATCTGCCGCCTCGGGCCAAGAAAGAGATTCCGAAGGAGTTTGTCGAGGCGATCGTCAATGAACTCACCGGGCTCGCGGATAGATGGTGGCTCGCGCGCGGATGGCCGACGACTTGTCAGGACGACCGAACCATCGTGGTCGGCACAGACCCAGAGAAGTTCTGGAATGCAACCAGAGCGAAGCTCAATCTATCGGCAGGAACGCTCCAAGATCTGGTTAACGAGTCGAATCCGCTTGCGGTCTTGAACGTCATCGAATTCGTGGACGACCACGTTGCGGAGCCGATCGTCCGAACTCGCCACGACTACTTCGGCCACAACCATCTCGACTTCAACGGCCCTGCGGGGAAAGCGAAATACCGGACAGAAATCAATGATCTGTTCAAGCGGTATGGGCTCGCATACCAGCTGACTGTCAGCGCTCACCTGAAACTGCGTAAATCTGGACTCTCGTCGACGTCACTCCTGGTCTGAGCCCCTTCTGATTTCAGCGGTCATCGAAGAGCCGTGCAGGCGTTCGGCGGCGGTCGTGATCGCGCCGGTGTTGGTGAGC
>DATDOE010000071.1:0-110954 GCA_035293405.1 Vicinamibacterales bacterium
GACGCGAGCCGCGGATGAGGAGCGATGACGTGAGGCCCTCGCGACGAGGGAGCGGCGAAGGACCGGAAGGTGGGCGCCGGAGAGGTCGTTGGCCGGGCGCCGCGACCCGCCGCGCTCCCAGGACGCATCCTCCCTGTCGCCGCGTGGGAGCTTATGAGATGGATCTACTTTGCGATGTGATCCGTGGACCGCTCGTTCTCGTTGCAGATGAACTCGATCATCTCCTGGTCCACCATGATGCGCTGGTTCACACGCACCGTGAACGGCTTGGTGTACGCCTTCGCGTCGTCGATGGTGACCTCGATTTCCAGCGTGCCGAAGTTGGGACGACGGAAGCGCTCAGTCATCTTCAGCGCATCGGTGTACGGACTCCCGTTGACATCCAGCCAGCCCGCTCGCTCGTCCCCGAGGAAGTTCGTGGTCTCGACCACCAGCGTGTCGCCCTCGAACCGGCCGCGCGAGTAGCCGAACCACCACGGCGTGGGGTCGTTGTTCGGCGCCGGGCGTCCATCCATGTAGATGTAGCGCAGTCCGTAGTTCGACTCGTACGTGATGAGCATGAGATTCTTGGTCTGGACGATCTGCCGCGGCTGCCCATGGTTGTGGTACTGCATCAAGCCGATCGGCAGACACCACACGTCGGGATTGTCCTTGTTGTTGTCCGCCATGCGCTTCTTCTTCAGCTCCGCCGCCCACGGCTGCAGCGGCAGCTCGTAACCGCGGCCTGCGACTTGTCCAAACGTCGAGAGCGGGATCCCGTCGGCTGTCGTCGTCGGCGCCGGCGGCGCACCGGCTCGCCCGCGCCCTCCCGCGCCGGCACCGGCGCGCATCCAGATGCCAGAGAAGTCCACCTTGCCGTCCGGGGTCCGTGGCGTGGGGGCGTCCAGAATCGGCTTGCCGTCCGCGGCACGGGGCACGCCAGGCGTCGGGTACGACGGCCACTGAGCAATCAATGTCGGCGACATCGCCGCGAACGCAGCCACGGCGCCCGCGATTGTGAGTCTCCAGGCCGGCACGCTCAACCTCCAGTATTCGGGCCGCCTGAAGGCGGCCCCTACGATGAAAGAGGCAAAACTAAGACTTTTTTGCCGGGCGCGACCATTTTCGTGACACGGCCCACGCTCGTGTCGCCAGCATACAGGTTGTCCTGCTGACGCCGTCACAGAAATGTCTGGAGAACCCCCGCATAAATGTCCGGCAGACCTTGGTTGATGCCTTCGATCGATCTTTCTGATACAACGTGCGTCTGGAGTACACGACATGACGTTGCTGTCGCGCACGAGTGCGTTTGCGTTGATTGCTCTTCTGGTGTCCCCGTCGTTGATGCACGCCGTCGATGTCTGGACGGTCGGCATCAACAACACCCGCCAGGGCTGGAACAAGTTTGAAACCGTCCTGACGCCCGCGAACGTTCCCAAGCTCAGGAAAATCCGCGAGTTCATCGTCGACGAGAAGATTGACGTCACGCCGCTCGTCGTGGCCGACAAGCTCTACGTGTTCACGATGACGAACACGGCGTACATCTTCGACGTCAACACCGGGGCCGAGCTCGCCCGACGTCAGCTCGCGGCGCCATTCGACCCGGCCGACATCGCCAACCCACCGGGGAAGGGCATGGACCTCCACAGCATCTACCGCAACTGGGGCATTACGGCGACGCCAGTGATTGACGTGGCCACGAACACTCTGTATGTCACGACGTTCGGAAAACCAAACGCCGCCAGCCAGAACATCGAGCGCAACAACATGCTCTGGATAACCGACGCGAACACGCTGGCCGACAAGAAGCCACCGGTGCTCATCGCGGGCGATGCCGACAACGGCGGCGGCGGGATCGCCAACGGCTTCACGACGCCGTACCAGAAGCTGCGCGCGGGCCTGGGACTGTTGACCGATGCCGGTGGGAACAAGGCGGTGGTGGTTTCGTTCTCGATCAATGGCGAGAACCCGCGCGGTCCGGGACACGGATTCGTCGTCGCGTACGACGTGCGCGGCCTCAATCGCGATGCCGGTTTCACACCGACGCCAGCGGTCTGGAGTGTCACCCCAGGTGGGGGCGCGGGCGGCGTGTGGATGTCGGGCTCGGGCCCGGCGATCGACGGCGACGACATATACCTCGCGACCGGTAACGGGATGGACCCGGGCACGATGGCCGGCAACTTCGGCGAGAGCTTCGTCAAGCTGCACTACACCGCCGGCGTTGCCGGCGCGAATGGTGGCAAGCCCACCGTCGCCGTTGCCGACTTCTGGGGCGCGTTCAGCGACTTCGGGCGTGCGGACGAAGATCAGGACCTTGGCGCCGCCGGCGTCTTCATCATCCCCGAGCGAGGCAACCTCGTCGGAGGCGGCAAGGACGGCATCCTCTACAACCTGGACAAGAACAATCTCGGGAAGACGACCTGGGATCCGCAGTTCAATCTCCCTTTCGTCGCGACGTATCTACCCAACGCCCCGAACGGCGCCGCGGGACTTCCGACGACAACCGTGGCCGATCCGAACTGGCCGATCGTCAAACGCGATCGCAACCTCCCCGCACAGACGCCCACCGGGAAGAGCCACCACATTCACGGAACGCCGGTGTACATGGAGCGCGCGACGAGCGGGTTCGTGTACGTCTGGGGTGAGAACGAGCGGGTCAAGGCCTACAACTACAACTTCGCGACCAAGCGCATCACGGGGTTCCGCGGTGAAGGGACGCAGTTCTCGTCGGGCAACATGGACGCGCCCGGGGGCATGCCTGGTGGACGCCTCGTGGTCTCCTCCAACGGCACGACGCCGAACACCGGCGTCGTCTGGGGCGTGTATCCGGTGCAGGGGAATGCGAACTCCGCGGTGGTTCACGGCGCGCTCGTCGCCTACGACGCTACGACCGTCGTCAACGGAAAGCTGAAGCAGCTCTTTCACAGCGACGCGAACCCCGCGAACAACATGGGGAACTTCGCCAAGTATTCGACGCCGGTGGTGGCGAACGGGAAAGTCTACGTCGGCACGTTCAGTAACAAGGTCGTCCAGTACGGCCTCTAACGAGTGGAACGCGCATGAAACACATTCTGGCCGCAACCGCAGTGGCACTCACCGGGTGGACGTGTGTGATCGCCGCACAGGCCCAATCCGCTCCCGGCGCGGGCACCGCACCCGCCATCTCCGGGTTGAGCGATCTGGACGCCATCACGTTCGGCTGTCCGAAGGCGGCCTTGAATGCCGCCGCACGGAGGGCCGCCAGCGTGCCGTCGCAGGGAACCTATCAGTTCTCCTACTTCAACATCGTCAGCGACTCTCACCACGCGATGTACGAGGTCCGCTTCAAGAGCAACTACGAGGGAGAGGCGGAGTTGAAGTACTGCGTGGAGATCTACTGCCAACAGGGATGGGATCCAGCGACGACGAAAGCATCGGTTACGCTGATGAGCAACAGGCGTCAGCCCGCGGGGGCCGCGGCCCACGGAGACGCGTGCCGCGCCATGCAGATGCCAGTGAACCGCCGCGTGAAGTGATGAACGGACCTCGATCGGGCATACTTCCCTCGCATTCACTTGACACGGCTGCCTGACGGCGAACGCGTTCGGACGTACCTCGTCTGGGCGGGGTGGGTGGGCGTGGCCTTCTTTGCGGTGTATCCGACGATGAACTGGCTCACGTCGCTGCGCTCGCAGCGGCTTCACCTCTATGCGCCACAAGAGCTCGCGCTGCCGCTCGTCCCGCAATTCATCTGGCCCTATCTGTCGTTGTATGCGCTGTTCCTCGCGCCGCCGTTCTTCCTACCGGTCGCCCGCATGCCCTCGCTGGGAAAACAACTCATCGCCGGAACTCTCGCGAGTGGCGTGCTGTTCCTGCTGTTTCCAGCCGAGCTCGGCTTCGTTCGCGCGGTTCCGGTGGACACGCCCTATGCTTCTGTGTTTGCGGCGATCTTCAGCGTGGACCGTCCGTACAATCTCGTGCCGTCGCTGCACATCGTCTATGCGACGGCCATCGCTTCGGCGTGTGCCGAGGTCGCGGGACCCCTCGTTCGTCGTGCGTTGTTCGCCTGGCTCGCCATGATCGCTGCTGCCACGCTCTTGGTCCATCAGCATCATGTCGTGGACGTGATTACTGCGTTCGCGCTGGTGATTCTGCTTCGACGTCGTTATGGAGTGACGTATGTCTAGATGTCTGTTCGTCGTGTTTCTACTGTGCGCGATCCCCGCCTCTGGTGCCCAGGAGCCCGACCCCGAGATTCACCAGGAGCTTCGGGGAATCCTGGCCACGCTGCAGACTTCCATCAACGGTGGCAACTACGACGCGATGCTGCCCGTGGTGAGCGCCGACATCCGGGCAACGACGATCACGCAGGACGTGCTGTCCAGCCATGCAGACGTCTCGAAGTACTTCAAGCAGATGTTCGGGCCCGGAGGCCGCCTCAGGAAGCTCGACATGCGGCTCGATGCCGACGCGCTCACGGAGCTCTCAGCGGACAAGACCTGGGGCATCGTCCGCGGCGCCGGTCTCGAGCGCTACACACTGGCGGACGGGCGGAACTACGACATGAAGACGCGGTGGACGGCGACCGTCGTGAAGGAAGGCGACACGAAGTGGCGGCTTCGAGCGATCCACATCGGCACCAATTTCCTGGACAACCCGATTCTCTCCGAAGCTGAATCAACGGCGGTCAGGGTCGCATCCATGGCCGGGGCCGGTGGACTGGCATTGGGTGGCGTTCTAGGATTCGTATTTGGCAGACGCAAGAAGTGAGAGGTTGGCTGGTGCACCCATCGGCGGGGCCGGCTGTACGCCGTGGCGCCACATGCTCCTGTACACCTGCCAGAACGTCGGCTGTCCGTGTCGCGTCGCCAACGAGGGCAGCTGCGTCCACGGAGCGTGCGGGTGGCGATGATGTGCCTTGTGGTAGTGGTAGTTGAGGGCCAGCCATCTCACGGGCGCAGCGACACCGAGATCCCACGCGCCGTCAGTGACGTCTCTGGCGCTCCAGGCGTGGTCGGCGTATTGCAGCGCCGACCAGTGGAGCGCGAACATCCAATACGAAAGCAGCCATCCCTGCCACGTCAGGTCCAGCGCCCACCAGAGCACTCCCTGGTAGGCGAAGGCTGACCCGATCTCCAGCCAGACCTTGCCCGGCGACAACCGCACCAGGTCGTGTACGTAGTGCTCGAACCCCATTGCCGGCGCAATCCGATCGGCGAAGAAGCGGGAACGATACACAGGGGTGGCAAGCAGATAGAGGGCGTTCGACAGCGGAATGCAGGCCCAGTACAGACCCATGAGATTGCCGCCGTACATCCAGAGATTTCTTCGACACCGGGATTCGTGCGGCAGGTAGTAGTCGTAGATCTCCAAGTCGGTGCGGTTACGCGCGTGGTGGCCGAGATGCGCAGTCCTCTGAATCGAGAACGACGTCGGAAACATCCAGCCGGCGATGAGCCCGAGTACGTAGTTTCGTCCCGGAGTGGCCGCGCCGACGCCATGCACGCCCTCATGCAACAGCGAGAACGGTGTGTGATTCACAAATGCGAATGCCACCGCCGCCGGGAGCGCGGCCCACCAGGGGGCGTGGCTGGCCAGCCAAAGGCACGCGGCAGTGCACAAGATACAAGCGGTCAGAATGAACCAGTTCAACCGTTCTGGCATTTCTTCTCCACCGGGCGCGTGCCCCAATGCCCGTGCCGGCGTCTGGACTGAAGGATGTAGCCTCCTGTCGGAAGGGCGAGAGACAGCCCCAACGTCAGGCCGAAGACGAGAACGAACATCGGCCGCGAGAGCATCCCACTCGACTGGAGCCACTCCCCTGCGCCCAGACCGGTACCGTAGATGGCGCCGAATCCGCCGAAGATCCACGGCGCGTAGTCCATGGCCACCGCGGCGTCCGGTTGACCCTCTGACCACGGCTGGTTGTAGACGCGCAAGATACCCGCCTGCAGGGCCTTCTCGTCATAGAGCAGGTTCCAGAAACCGAGCACCGAGCACATGACGAGCGCGCTGCGAGCCACGCCCAGGATGTCGTCGGTCGGACCGGTGTGGACCAGCCAGGCCAGCATCGCCGTCGCCGAGCCGAACACGAAGCCATGATGCGGCCGGAAGCGTCCCAGCCGCACGCGGACATCGAACTCCCACACCTTGAGCAGGTTGGTCCCGATCCCGGGCACGATGTACGCCCAGAGCACTGGCACGACCCAGGCGAACGCGACGAGCCTCCAGTCTCCCGCGTACTCGCGCCGCCAGAGCAGGAATGAGATCGGCGCCAGCAGCGCTGGCGCGAGATATTGATAGATCGACAGCACCGTTTTCATTGGAGGCCGAACCGCATCCCGTGCTTCTTGTAGACCTCTTTGCGGAAGATGAGCCCGTAGTACCAATATGCGCCCATGCGAGCCACGGATCGGAGGTGCGTCTTGACATCGGCAAAACGCACCAGCAGCGACGACCACGTGTTGTAGCGCACACGCGCCGCGTGACACGCTGCCGTAAGCTCCTCCGAGGTCATGAGCCGTGGTACGAACGCGGCGCTGTTGAATCGGTACTGTGGATGCAACCACCACCTGCCACCATAGAGGAGCCGTCCCTCCCGCTCGAGCTGGTGGTACAGGGGCGTGTTCGGGTACGGCATCAGGATGTTGTAGGCGGCAAAGGTGAACTTGCTCTCCAGGGCGAAGTCGACGGTGGCCGCGATAGAGTCCGGCGTGTCGTGGTCGTATCCCAATGTGAACGCGGCCCAGCTCTGCATGCCGTGATCGCGGAGAATCCGCACTTCCTCCTTGTAACGCGTGAAGCGAGGGATGTTGGGCGATTTCTTCGCGTCACGCAGGCTCTCTGGCGTGATCGACTCGAACCCCGTGACATTGCCCCAGTTGCCTGCACGCTCGAGCAATCGCATGAGGCCCGGATTTCGTGTCACGTCGAGACTCGCCTGGCTCACCCAGTGCAGCTTGAGGGGCGCGAGCGCATGACAGAACTCTGCCAGCGCCTGGTGGTCGCTGGCGATGTTGTCGTCGATGAAGAAGATGAACTTGCGGTCCTGGGCCTCGATTTCTCTCACCACGTCGTCGAGCGCGCGAATGTAGTGCTTGCGATCGAAGTACTGGGTCACCGCGCAGAATCTGCAGGCAAAGCGGCACCCACGCACGTACTGCATCAGCGTAATCGGGAGGTAACCCTTGCCGCGAAACAGATCGCGCCGGGGCAGCACACGGCCGATCTGGCCGACACCGGGCGGCCCCTGGTAACGAGGCTTGAGTCGACCACGTCGTGCGTCGGCGACCACCTCCGCCCATTTCGTTTCGCCATCCCCCAGGAAAATGCTGTCGGCATGCAACGCCGCTTCTTCCGGCAACAACGTGACGTGCATGCCGCCAAGAATCACGAGGACGCCCCGCGCCCGGTACTCTGCCGCGATTTCATACGCGCGCCGTGCCGTATACGTCTCGATGGTGATGGCGGCCAGATCCGTCGGCTCGTCGAACGGGATGGACTCCATCCGGTCGTCGTACATCACGCATTCCACGTCCGGCGGCGTGAGCCCGGCCAGCACGGCGAGCATCAGCGGCTCCATCCGTCCTTCGTCGACGTACAGGCTGTGCTCCATGCGACCGATGTTCGGCTTGATGAACGTGATCTTCATGGCGTCAATTACCCAGGAGCCGATTCTGCTTCTTGAAGATCTCGCGACGCGAAATGACGTTGGCGATCGTCGTCGTGCCCACGTGGAACGGCGAGAACGGCACGTCCGCTCCCAGCACGCGGGTGCCGATAGATCGCCAACTGTAGAACCGTCGTCGAGTCTCGCACACGCCTTCGGTGAGCTCCGCCGCTCGCATGCCACGGGGCTCGAAGATCGCCTGGCCATAGCGATAGCCCGGGTCGAGCCACCACATGGGAGACAAGAGGCGTCGTTCGGCCATCAGCCGGTCGTACAGCGCTGAGCCCGGCGTCGGCGTGAGCGGGTTGAAGTTGGCGAGCTCCAATCGCGACTCGAGCGCGAAGTGCAACGTACGTTCGAAGGTGTCCTTCGTGTCCGCGTCGTACCCGAACACGAACGTTCCGTAGATCCCGATGCCACGGGCGTGCAAAGCGCGCACGACGCGCTCATACGGGCCACTCACGCTGTTCCATCGCTTCCCCATCTGCATGAGGCTCGCGGGGTTCAGCGACTCGAACCCGATGAGCACGAATCGGCAGCCCGCTTCAGCCAGCCTGTCGAGCAAGGCTTCGTCCCGCGCCACGTCGATGCTGATCTGGCAGGACCATCGACGGTTCAAAGGCGCCAGAGCCGTGAGGAGCGCCAGCAGTTCCGACTTCCGGCCGAAGAGGTTGTCGTCGACAAAGAACAGCAGCCTGCCTGTGGGCAGGCTCTCGATCTCGGCGATCAGGCCGTCGAGCGGCCGCACCCGCAGGCTCGTACCGTAGAAGCTGTGAATGGAACAGAAGTCGCACGCGAACCTGCAGCCTCGCCCGTACTGGACGAGTTCCACCGGTGCATAGCGCTTGCCCGAGTAGATGGAGCGTTCCACACGGTAGTCCTGGAGGGAGTGCTGATTGCCTCCCGAGTATCGGCGCTCGAGCCGTCCTGCCCGGAAATCTTCGAGCACACGTTCCCACACGCCTTCCGCATCGCCGATGACGACGGCATCGGCATGTTCGAGGGCTTCATCGGGAAGAAACGTCGGATGATAGCCACCCATGACCACCGGCACGCCTCGCGCCCGGTACGCGTCCGCCACGGCATACGCCCGGAGCGCGGTGAAGGTCTCTACGCTCAGCGCGGCAAGGTCGGGCTGGTCATCCTCGGGCAGCGGCTCGGCCTTCTCGTCGAAAAAGACGACGTCCCAACCCGGCGCCCGCGCGGCCAGAATGCCCATCGCCAGGGGTGGCATCGCATCCGACGAGCGATAGTTCGCGAGGTTGGGCCGAACGAGCGTGAGCTTCACAGCAGCGCGACCTCTGGTTGTGCGGGAAGCCCGCCGACAAACGGCCGGCGTTCGAAGCTGACCGTATACACGCGCGCCGCGTAGCGCATAGGCCTGAGCTCGTCCAACGCCGCCGACAGCGGGTGCCCTGCATGCAGGCCCAGGCTCGCGACCGGTGTCGGGCATCGCGCCAACAGGTCCCGGATCAGCGCCTGGCACTCTCGCCGCGCGTCGTCGGCCAGCGCCAGAAACGCGATGAACGTCTGTTCGAGCGCCTGCCCCTCGCGCGGCAACGGAATGCGCCGAAAGAGCTTCGCATAGGCGTTGTACGCGGGCACCAGAGCGCCGACGGGCTGACGATAGCGGCGGGCAACGATCTGCTTGAAGGCGCGTTGGTCCCACAGCGCCGCCACGCCTCTGACCGCCCCTTCCCGTTCGTGCACGAGGAAGTGTTCCACACCAATGCGTCGCACAACCGCCTCGCGCAACACCGGGGAGAACTGAAATCGTGCCGCCTGTGTATTGTGGAACTCGATCAACTGCGGGATGTCGGATCCATCGGCCCGGCGCCAGAGTCCGCTGCGGGTACCGCGCGCGGCCGGCAGTCCGAACGTGACGTACTCTCCCTGCAATTGGTACGAGGGAAGACCCCGAACGCCGGACTCGAGCAGTCTTCGGGCGGCATCGTTCTCAGCCGCGACAACCGTGAACCACATGGGGAGCGTACCGGCCACAGGGGCGAGCCGCTCAATCGACTCGAACCCTTCCCGAAGGTGGCGCACGCGCCGGCGATGCAGAGGTGTCACGCGTAAGCCGCCGAGGTAGCCGATCTGTTCCGGCCGACCATGGACGTGTACTGGTAGCACCGCTGCCGTGTACATCCCGATCACCTCGCCCGCATCTTCTGCGATCACCGCCCAGTCGCAGCCGAGCCAATCCGTCCCGGAGAGAAAGGACGGCTCGCGCGTCACCGTCATGTCGACCCATGTGGACATGCCGTTGTCGCGCAGGATCGAACGGATCGCCACATCGTCTGCCGCCGTGGCCAGCCGGAAGGTGGTCATGCGCGTTTCGTCAGGAATGTCGGAGTGGAATGCGTCGGCGGCAGCGGCGACAGATGCCAGTCGCATGTGTAAAAACGGTGCAGGTTGTGGGCGTAGAAGCGGTAGCCAAGGTTGGCCACCAGCGCCAGAGGCTCGTACGCGCTCGCCCGCCACAGCCGTCGCGCGATGGCGTCGTAACGATAGGCCTTCTTCCACGCGCGCTCGTGTCCCGCGCCGAGTTGATGGGGGCTCATATGGAGGGGGTCGAACACGACGTGCTGGCCGTCGTACAGTTCCCAGTCCCGGGTGAGAATACGCCCCTGCTCCGACAGACGCCGGTGCAACGGTGTTCCGGGAAAAGGCGTGAGCACAGCAAAGCGCGGCAGGTCGATGCCCGTGTCGATGGCGAACTCGACGGTGGTGTCGAAGACGTCGACGGTGTCGTGGTCCAGACCGAACACGAAGCAGCCCTGAATGGCGATCCCGAGCGCGTGAAGGTCCGCGATGAGCCCCGCATAGCCGACGGAACCGTTGAACCTCTTCCCGGCGTCCTGCAGGCTGCCTGGCATGATCGACTCCAACCCGAGCAGCAGCCCGCGACAGCCCGAGCGCGCCATGAGCTCCATGAGTGCTGGATCATGCGCAATGAGCACGGTGGACAACCCGAACCAACGCACTTTGAGAGGGACGAGAGCCGAGAACAGCTCGGTCGCGTAGGCCTTGTCGGAGACGAGGTTCAGGTCGACGAACAGGATGCGTTTGTCGCCGACGCGGCGGATGTCTTCGATGACCCAGGAGACGGGCCGCTGAAACTGTGTACGTCCCCACGCGCTGGGTGCGACACAGAACTCGCAATCGTGGCCACACGAGCGCGTGGCCTCGAACACCGCCTGGGTGAGAAAACGCCCCGAATCGAACAGCTCGCGCCGGGCAAACGGCATGTCGGACCGGTTCAGCGAGAAGTCGCCCGCCTGGCGATACTCGGGCTTGAGCGCCCCGCGCGCGAAGTCCCTGAGCAGCTCGGGCCACGTGTCCTCGGCGTACCCCACGACGACGGCGTCGGCATGCTCTGCCGCCTCCTGCGGAAGCAGCGTCACGTGAGGACCGCCGAGCACCACGGTTCTGCCCTGCGCGCGGAATCGATCTGACAGCTCGTACGCTCGCTTCGACGTGCCTGTGATCACCGTCATCCCGATCAGATCCGCGTCGAGGACGTCGGGAACATCCTGGATGCCTTCGTCGTACACCTCGACGTGCGCGTCCACATCCGGCGGCACGAGCGAGGCGAGCGTCGTGAGCGTGAGCGGCTGGTATCGGAGCGACTTCCTGAAAATGCCCCCGCGATGGCGGTACAGCGGTCCCTTCGGTGAGAGCAGCGCGATCTTCATGGCGGTGATCCAAGCGCGGCCTTCCTGAACAATCTCAGCGTCATCGGCTTCATGTTGTGCTCTTCGATCTCACACACGCACACGAGCTCGTGCCCGCGCCGAAAACCAGGATTGCGCTCGAGGAAGAAACGCACGCCTTCGCGATCCAACTCTTCGGGGGACGGCAAGGCGAGGCAGGGTTTCAGCTGTCCCTGTGAGCGGTTGAATTCGACGACTCCGGTCCGCGGGTTGTAGTCGTCGTGAAACATGTCTGTCGCCAGCTCGTCGGCCAAGGGTTTCAGGTCGCTGCGGTCCACACTCCAGTGTGGATAAAACGACTTGCCGAAGACTGGCAGAAATCTGAACGTGCGATGACCTTTGACCAGCAGGAACCAGTACAAGGGCACGTTGACGCTCGCCCGCTTCAGCGCACCCATGCGAGCGATCCACGCGAAGGCCAGCGCGCGCTGGCCCCAATGGGGCCGGTCGACGACGGTGTCGCCAGAGTAGACGAGGCGAATCGGCTGACCGCCCCATTCCCGTTCGAACACCAGCAGGGTGGTGAAGCCAACCAGCTCACTGCCTGCGTACAACAGGAGCGCTTCGTCCTTGTTGTCGAGATCGTGGAGAAAGAGCGCCTCACTCGACGCGTCATAGCTTGCCAGATACAGGCTCGCCATCCGAGTCTTGATCGCGCCGTCGAGCGCAGGGACCGACACGAAGCGCGTCGAGTAAGGACTGCGATCCATAAGCGGATTCGGACGTGACCGGCCGTCCGGCATGAGTACACCGAAGAGCAGAAGTCCTGTCAACCTCAAGATTCGCCGCGGACGGGCCGGACCGGCCTGGCGGGCGCTCTGCGTTACTTTTTCTTCTCAGCCGCGACAGGAGCTGGCGCTGGCGCCGGCAGCGGCTGGTCAGAGTTGTACATGTCGCGGACGTACAGCCACTTGCCGTTCGACTTGCGCGACACCGACAAGTAGCTGCCGCTGTCCACGGTGGCGCCCGAGGCGTCGGCGATGGTGTACGACCCCGACTCCCAGCCCGTGTCGCCAGCGACTCCAGCGGTTGCTGCGCCAGGAACGATCTTGACGCCCGCCGCCTTCGCTCCGACCGTGTCAGCGGTCAGGAACGCACGTATCGCTGCAGGCCCGGTCGCCACAGCCGCATGAGGCGGCATCAGCACTCCGTCTTCCGCATACATCGCGACGATGGTCTCGACGTCGCCGGCGTTGTAGGCATTGAGCCACGCCGCGGTGACGGCCTTGAGGGCGGCCTCTTCAGCGGCTGTATCGACGGGAGGCGCAGCGGCCGGCGCACACGCGCTCACCGCGATCACCGCTCCAACGATCAGGGCCAGGTGTCTGTGCGTACGCATGTGGGCTCCTTGACGCGGAAGCGTGGACATCACGCTCACGGCCCGCACATCATACCGCCCATGCGTTTATACTCGCCGGGGGTGGGTCGTCCGGTGCCCGTCAAGGGAGGGAATGAGATGCGGAAAGCAACGATCGCGCTGGTGTTTGGAACGGCGGGTCTCATGGTCGGGTTACTGTTCTCGACGGCGCCGTCGGCGGCCGGGACCAGCTACGGTGACGATCGCGCTCAGATCGAGGACCTGCAGGCGCGCTACTTGTTCGCGCTGGATTTTCACGACCCGAAGCTGTACGCCTCCACGTTCACGCCTGACGGCGTGCTCGACTACGGCGAAGGCGACGTCAAAGGCCGCGAGGCGATCATCAAGCTGATCGCGGGGATGCCAGGCAACCGGCCGGCGCCTCCAGCCGAGGACGGCAAGCCAGCGCTGCGGCCTGCCGCCGGCCGTCACCAGATCACGAACATCGTGATCAAAGTCACCGGCAACAAAGCGGTCGGCCGGTCCTCATGGTTCCACGTCGGCAACGACAATCCGCAGCGCGCCAATACCATCGGCGGGTTCGGTCACTACGAGGACGAGCTCGTCAAGGTGAACGGCCAGTGGTTCTTCACCAAGAGGAAGATTTACAACGAGGGCAGCGCGAGGTGGCAGTACAAGGGAGCCGGCAACCCTGCCTGGTAGCGCGGCGCGGCGCACCTTGGCGCTGCCTGATGCCCTTAGTTGGTGCCCGCCGTTTTCAACAGCCGCTGGAATGCTGCCTGATAGAACGACAGCTTCGCCGACGGCGCCGCGGCTTCAACCTGCACCGTGTCGCCGAGCACCATCACTCGCCCGCCCATCAGGCCCTTGTACTCAGGCCACTTTGGCAGACCGTTGCCGTTGGGATCACCCTTGGTGATGAAGTTGACCCAGTACGACGACATCGTGTCGGCCAGCTTGGTGTCCACGTCGTTCCACGTCTGCGTCGCCTGCCCCTTGGGGTTGTTCCAGGCGTAGGAGATCTCGGCCGTATGCGTTGCGCCCTGCGGTGACGGTGCGCCGTTGAGCGTCGGGATGCGTGTGAAGTAGTAGGTGTAGGCCTTCTTGCCGGCCTTCGCCTGCGCCACCGACCACTGGCGCATGTTCCAGTTGATCTCGTCGGCGCACGCCATGTGCGCGGCGGGCTGCGCCTCGGCGTCAGACGTGACGCCATACAGCTTCACGTACTCGTCGGCGGCGTCACCGAACTTGCGCTGCGCGTTGGTCTTGAACACCTCGGCGGTCAGGGGGGCGCCACCGCCACGTCCACCGCCGCCGCCGCACACGCCGAAGTTCGCTTCGTCCTTGTTCGAGCCCGTCAGCACGTCAACGGCGTTCTGCTTGCCGTTCATGAACGTCTGCGAGACGTCTTCGGGAACGATGTAGCCGTCGATGATCAACCCGCCTGCCGACAGACCGGTCAACTCGCTCAGCGGCCTGGCGCGAAGCTCCGCGATCGTCTTGACACCCAGCGCCTCCATCGTCTTCACGCCGTTGGCCTGTGCGTTCTGCCCCGACGCCATGCGTCCCATCGTCAGGCCCATCCAGCCGCCGCTCTCGGCAATCGCGCGGTGGAAGAGTCCCTTCGCCTGCGGCGAGCCGACGAGCGCGCCAACCATGATCGCGCCGGCGGATTCGCCGGCGACGGTGACATTGTTCGGATCGCCGCCAAACGCGCTGATGTTCTTCTTGACCCACTGCAACGCGGCGATGGCGTCCATCATCCCGTAGTTGCCCGCCGCGTTGTGGCCCGATTCCTTCGCCAGCTCCGGATGCGCGAAGAAGCCGAGCGAGCCGAGCCGATAGTTGAGGGTGACGATCACCGGTCCCTTCGCAGCAAGGTTCTCGCCGTCGTACCAGGCGAGACCGCCCGAGCCGCCAGTGAAGCCGCCGCCGTAAATCCACACCATCACCGGCCGGCGATCGTTCGCATTGTTCGCGCTCGTCCAGACGTTGAGGTAGAGGCAGTCCTCGCTTCGCGCCGGCTCGCGCGGTGCCGCGGCTTGCGCGGGTGGCGCCGCCGCGCCAGGTGCGCCGGGTGCGGCTCCTCGACCGCCGCCGCGACCGGCGCCGGCTGGACCCGACGTACACGGCGCGCCGAACGCATCCGCCTTGCGCACGCCGTCCCACTTGGCGACGGGCTGGGGCGCCTTCCACCGGTTCTCGGCCAGCGGCGGCGCCGCAAACGGAATGCCCTTGAACACGCGCACGGTCGGCTGGCCGCTGGCGGTGCCGGCCAGCATGCCCGAGTCGATGCGCACCTGCTCGGAGATCATGGCGCTCACATGGGTGGCCGTCACGACGACCGCCGCCGCAATGACTATCAACACAAATCGTTTCATCGCGTCCTCTCGAAAAATGAGTCGGGAGACGCCGTTCTCCCGGCCCCATAGAATACGCTTTTCGAGCTCGAAGTCTTTCGCCTACGAGACGCGCCCCCTATGCCCACACACCCAGCGCGCGGCGGACGGCGACGAGCTGGCCGACATGATAGGCCGCATGATCGGCCACCAGGAGAATGGCGCGCAGATAGGTCTGTTTGTCCTTGCCAGTGGGAACCGTCGCCGTCACATCTTCGACGTCACGAGCCAGCCGTTTCAGAGCCTCGCGCGATCGTGTGTACGCGGCGATACTGTCCGTCCACGCCGTGGCATCCGGCGGCGCAGGGTTCTTTGGCCAGTAGTCATCCGGCCATTTCATGACGTGCTCGTAGTTCGCATTGACACAGAAATCGAGGATGTCCTCCTGCGCGATGCGCAGGTGCTCGAGCAGCTGCCACGGCGAGTGCTCGAACCCGGCCGCGCGGGCGCCACGCTTGTCCGGAGGGATTCCGTCAACGGCCTTGTCAAATCCTACGTGCGCCTCTTCCCAGTCGAGGACGCGCACGAGGTGATCGCGGATAGCATCGGATGAGTCGCGCATCGTTAGTGTCCACTGTGCCGATCGATAGCTTGTTGAACCCGTCCGACCTGCGCGGTTTGGCGAGCTTGGATCGGAGCCACCCGCCAGCGCATATAGGCAACGGACGAGGCCATGACAAGCAATACGAACGTCGTGACCGCCGAACTCACTTCACCACGCATGATGTGAAGGATCGTGGCTGAGACCATCACGATCATCACGCCACCGGCCGCGCACGGAACAAGCCAGGGCATCACCCGCGTCAGGCCCGGGAGGGTGAGCCCGATCGCTGCCAGCACCTCAGCGACGCCAAGGAAGAGCTGAAACCATCGCGGGAGAAGGGCATTCATCTGCTCCGCGATCGCCGCAGGCGGGATTAGAAACAACAGGCCATGTGCCAGGAACGCCAGGGCGAGCAGGATTTGGAGCACCCACAGCAGGATATTCATCGTTATCTCCAGTGTAGTCGGGCGCCCGGTTCAGTTCGCGCCTTTATAGAGACGTCGAACCAGATGGGCCCAGATCGACAGGTCAGATGGGGCGATTAGAACACGCTCGCCCCCCGCTGACCTTGGAGATAAGCCGGCGCAGTCGCCGGACTTTCAGGCCGCAATAGCGAGCGCGGCTGGCTCCAGCGCCCGCTCCAACACCTCATCGACCGTGGCGACGATGTGGAAGGTCATGTGGTCGCGGACGTCGCGAGGCACGTCGTCCAGATCGGCGGCATTGCGCTCCGGCACGATGACTTCGGTCAGTCCGGCGGCGTGCGCCGCCAGCACCTTCTGCTTCAATCCGCCGATCGGGAGCACTCTGCCTTGCAGGGTGACCTCGCCGGTCATGCCGATCGTGCTCTTCACGGCACGCCCTGTGAGCAGCGACGCGATGGCCGTGACCATCGTGACGCCCGCGCTGGGGCCGTCCTTCGGGATGGCGCCGGCCGGCACGTGCAGGTGCAGCTCCCGGCCTTCGAGCACTTTCGACTCGATGCCCAGCTCGGACGCGTGACTCTTCACGTAGGTCAGCGCAATGCGCGCCGACTCTTTCATGACGTTGCCGAGCTGACCTGTGAGCACCAGCCCCTTCCCTGGCATCGAGGCGGCTTCGACGAAGAGAACGTCGCCGCCGGCGCCGGTGACCGCAAGACCGGTGGCGACACCCGGCACCGATGTGCGAACCGCCGCTTCGTGAAAGACCTTGGGCCGCCCCAGCGCTTCGCGCACTCCCGCCTCGTCCACCGCAATCGGGGCCTGCCTGGTCGCCGACGCGATGTGCGTCGCGGTTTTCCGAAGCAGCGTCCCCAACTCGCGCTCCAGTTGCCGCACGCCAGCTTCCCTGGTGTAGTCGCGGACGATCAGGCGCAGCACGGCGTCGGTCACGGTCGCTTCTTCAGTACGAAGACCGTTCTTCTCGATCTGGCGCGGCCACAGGTGCCCGCGCGCGATCGCGACTTTCTCTTCGGTCGTATAGCCGTCGAACCGGATGACCTCCATGCGGTCCAACAATGGACCGGGAATGGTGTCCGCCACGTTGGCGGTCGCGATGAACAGCACGTGGGACAGATCGAGCTCGACGTCGAGGTAGTGATCGCGGAACGAGTGATTCTGCGCCGGGTCGAGTACCTCGAGCAGCGCCGACGAAGGATCGCCTCGCCAGTCCGCGCCGATCTTGTCGACCTCGTCGAGCATGATCACCGGGTTCATGGTGCCCGCATCACGTAGCGCTCGCACCAGCCGCCCGGGCAATGCGCCGATGTAGGTGCGCCGATGACCGCGGATCTCCGCCTCGTCTCGAAGACCGCCGAGCGACATGCGCACGAACTGCCGGCCGGTCGCCTTCGCGATCGACTCGCCAATCGAGGTCTTGCCGGTTCCTGGAGGTCCAATCAATGTGAGCATGACTCCCGACCGGCGTGTGTCCACCATGCCGCGCTCGCTGCGCAGCTTGCGGACCGCCAGATACTCGGTGATCCGCTTCTTCACCTCGTCCAGACCTTCGTGATCGGCGTCCAGCACCTCTCGCGCATGAACAGGATCGAGTCGCTCCTCAGACCGCTTCGACCAGGGGACCGCGAGGAGCCAGTCGAGATACGTTCGGATGGTCGCCGATTCAGCGTTCGCATCGCCGACCCGTTCGAGCCGTGAGACCTCGCGCTCAGCCTGTTGCCGTACGGCATCCGGCATGCCCGCCGACGCGATCTTCTCCCGATAGTCGACGGCGCCGGAGTCCTCGTCTTCACCGAGCTCCTTGCGGATCGAGTCCATCTGCTTGCGCAGGACGTATTCACGCTGCTGCTTCTGGGCCCCGCCTTCGACGTCTTCCCGGATTCGCTTCCGGACCACGAGCTCGGTCAGACGCTCCTGCTGCAGCTCCAGCGCCAGTGTCAGCCGCTCGACCACGTCGAGGGTCTCGAGAAGCTGAATCTTCTGCGTCACGTTGAGGTCCGGCGAATAGCCGGAGGTATCCGCCAGCGCGCCGGGATGGGTGATCGAGCGCAGGAACGCGCTGATCCGGCCATCGTCGCCACGCAGCTCGAGGATTTCCTCGACCACAGCCCGATACTCGCGCTCGAGCTCACGTGTGCGGTGAGCCGGCGGCAGCTCGTCCGGCCGTTCGTCAACCATGACGCGGAGCACGCCTTCCGCGTCGGCCGTCGCCGCACCGGGGACGCCGCGATGAAGCCCGAGGAGTGAGAGCGCCGCGCTGTGACCGGACAGGCGAACCCGCTCGGAGACCTCGGCGACGACACCAACGTGGGCGAAGCCACTTCCCCGCCGCGGCACCAGCAACACCCGTGCGTCGCTGCCGGCATCATCGAGTGGCAAGGTGACCATCATGCCGGGAAAGATCACGGCATCGTCCAACGGAACGATTCTGAGTCTGCTCATGATGTTCGGGACGCCTGTTGAAGTCAGGTACGAGGCGCTCAGTATCTACGACGCGGTCTTCAGGCGGGAGGGTGCGGCGCTACCGCGCGCCGCGGAAGGGAATTTCGCTATTGATCCGTTCCTACGAGCTGCACGGCATCGATCTGGTTCGATCCAGACACGACGTTGGTGGCCAGCGTCAGCTTGACGCGCCCCGACTTGAACGCGGTCTTGGGAAATTCCACGACCAGGTAGTCCAGTTCCTTCGTGAGGTCCGCGCCCGTCCAAACTGTGTGCGGGGCGCCCTGCTCATCGAAGAGCTCGACCTTCATGACCGCGCCTGACCCGTAGGATTCCCGCACGCGCACCATCGTCGCGTGAACGGGCTTGGAATACTGCAGTTCCAGCCACTCGATCCCCGCATCGGGCGTCTTGGGCACCCACGCCAAGGCACTGTTCCCGTAGCCTTCGATATTCGGAAGCCCAGTCGCCTGACTTGGGGAATAGGGTGAAGTCCCCTTCGCGTCATGGTACGCGGAGGATGCCTTGGCCTGCACGGCCCACGCGCCGTTGGGATCGCTCTTGATCTCATCCTGCTTGAGCGCCCACGCGATCTGGACCTTCTTGCGGAGCGCTTCGGGGCTCTCGGCCGCGGCTGTCGCCACGACAGGCGGCGCGGCGCTGGCAACTGGCGCAGGTGTGCTGGTGACCGCGGGGCTTACGGCCGACGTGGCGGCGCTCGTGTCCGGCGCGCTGGCCGCGACGTTCGCCGCGGCGCCGGAGGCTGGCGCCGGCGCTGGCGTGACCGCGCTGCTACTTGGGGACGCTGCCGCAATGGTGGTCGTGGTCGCGGGAGTGCCCGGCGCGCCACTGCTCGTGCCACAGCCACATCCGATGAGCAACGCCGACAACAGGCTGCCAATCGTTCTGGAACGTCGCGTCATGCTTGTCTCCTTCAACCGCTGTGCCTCACGCGCTATCTATTTCCTGGCGACGTCCCGCAAGTAGAGGCCGCTGCCCAAGTCCTTCTCCACGTGATACACCGTGAAGCCGACCCAGTGTGGTGTCGGTGTGGAGCCGGTACTCATCGCAATGTTCTTGGAGTACACGTTCATCGTCAGACCCAGCGCTTCGCTGGCCATGAACTTGTTCCGTGCCGCCTCCAGGGCGAACACGTTCTTCACGGGCGTCTTGCCGTCCCAATGCCCGGCGATCGTCGACGTCGTCGTAATGAATGTCGCGTCGGCGTTGCGCAGCCAGGTCCCATTCAGATTCGCCGGCTGGGCCTTCCAGGCCTTGAGCGTGTCCCACGGCACCTCTGGCGTGGCGGCCATGATGCGCCGCACCCAGTCGACCGACGCGCGCGTGGCGATTTCGAAGGCCTCCGCGTTGAGCGGGCGGCCCGTCGAGTCCTTGTTCTCGTCGCGATGGTAGAGAACCGCCGATCTGGTTCCGTCGGGATACCAGCCGGTTCTGATGTCCAGCTTCACGCGGCCCGCGGCGGGAACCTCAAACCAAATCGGCGCGGCGCCCGTCTCGGCCTTCACCTTCCTGAGCCAGTTGGAATGCGAGTAGAAATCCTGGACGGCGTGAAGGCTGGCGCCGACGATCGTCATGAGCACGATCGGGCGGTAGCCACTCTTGACCGACGGCTCGGTGGTCCACCGCCTGAGCGCGGTTTGCGTGTTGAATTCGAGCGTCTTCCACTGCGTCTCGACCTGCGCATGCGTCGTCAAGCCGTCGAAGTGCAGCCGTGCCAAATCCTCGATCACCACGCCCTGCAGTCCGTTGGATCCGCCCTTGGGCACGTTGGGAGGCAGCTGTGCGTACACCTCTTCGAAATCGGCCGCCGAAAAATAGTCGGTCAGATAGTTCTCGAACTGGCACAGCAGACGCGCGTCAGACGAGAAGCCGTTCTGATCCATGGCGTGCCGAGTGGCGTCGGCGTGCCACTTGGTGTCGAAGGCCAGGATTGACGTCGTCAATGAAAGAGAGATGGCGGCCGCCAACACCATCACCCGGCACTTCCTCATACACGCTCCTGACCGGTCGCATCACGAGGCGAGCCTCACACCGGCTGCTGTGAATACGGCTCGAGAGGACGGTCAGGAAGAAACGGGTAGCAGGATTTCTGCGGTGCCGTCAGTAGGGCGGGTCTTGCCTTGTAGACCCGCCTGGGATTTGGGAGTTGGGACCGAAATCGGGTTGGGAGTTGGGAGGTCTGTGGCTAGCGGGTATTCTGCGCGGCGCGGTCGCTCGAGTCGTCTCGACACCCGACACACGGGCCGCGGGAAACGTGCTGCTCTGCGAACCGCTCGACGGCGCGGGAAAACACTTCTCCGGGATGAGGGGATGCGACCCAGCCAGGTCCGTGACCTGGCCGGCAGTCCCCCCTTCGAAATGTTTTCCCATCTGGCGCGTGCGACGCGCCGCTCGCATGGTTCGCTGCCGCAGCACATTTCCCGCGGCCCGTGTGTCGATGGTGCAACCGGCCGGCGACTTGGTGCGGCGCCGCAGGGGGCGTACCGGGCCGGGACCTGCGTGCGCAAGGCCGACGCGGGGATCCTGGAAATCGTTCGCCGCGATTCATCCCCTCGACTTCCGTCCGTGCGTTCGAGTTGTGCGAGACCGCTCGGACAATTCGAGCCGGAGGCACATGTCGCGTCGAGTCCGCTCGTAGTCGATGGGGGGATCGGAAGGTCACGAGCAAGGACGATTTCCCGGCCGCGGCGCCCGCAGGTTCGGGCCCGGTACGCCACCTGCGGCGCTGCTCCCCTCATCACCAGTCAACCCGATTGCGTCTGGGCTCGCCAGATTGACGCACTTCTGACGACGGGCCACCGTCAGCAGACCCGCTAGCCAGATACGTTGGGAGTTGAGAGTGGCGTGGTCGAGCGAGCCGGGTCCTTAGACCTGGATCCGGACTACGTCCGATTTGCGAGTTGGGTTCTCGTGCGACTCGAGGAAAGGCTATCGTGATTGGCGAAGGCGCTGTACGCCCGTCGCCGCGAAGCCCAACCCCAGCATCAGGAGCGTCGATGGTTCCGGGACGCCGGTCGGTGGCGGTGGCGGCGGCGGTGGGGGCAGCGGCGTCGGCTCGGCTAAGAAAGCGGCGGCGCTGAATCCAGCCGAGACGTTGACTTGCGAGAAGCTTCCGGTGCCGATCGTGGAGTTGCGGAAAGCGTCGAGGGAGCCGTAGCTTGCGAGAAACAGCTCGTGACCCCCGGTCGCGTTCGCATCCGTTTCGACCAGCAGGCGGTAGCCTCCGTCATCGAACGTAAACCCACCGACGCTGAAACCGGCGGAAACGTTGATCTGCGAAAAGCCTCCACCTGCGGGAGTGGAGCTCAGGAAGTCGGTGAGCGAGTTGTAACTCGCCAGAAATAGTTCATGACCTGCGGTCGCGTTGGCGTCCGATTCGACCAGCAGGTGGTACTGACTCCCGTCGAAGGTGAATCCCACGCTGCTGAAGCCCGCCGAGACGTTGACTTGGGAAAAGCTTCCCGACGAGGGCGTCGAGCTCAAGAAGTCGGCAAAGCTGGCGTACGACGACAGGAACAGCTCGTTGCCGGCAGTCGTATTGGTGTCCGATTCGACGAGCAGGCGATAGCTTCCGTCGAAGGCCAGTCCACCGACGCCGAAACCAGCCGAGATGTTGATTTGCGAAAAGCTTCCGCCCGCCGGCACCGAGTTGAGAAAATTGTCGAGCGTCGCGTAGGTCGCGACGAACACCTCATGCCCCGCTGTCGCATTGGCATCGCTTTCAACCAGCAGGCGATACGGATCGGCTTGTGCCGACTGCGCCCACAGCAGACCGACAAACACGACAACGACCCGAAGCACCTTTCGCATCGTGACCTCGCCGCTGAGTCTAGAGAAAGCGCGCCGGCCGCGCCTCACTCGTTCGGGTGAGAACAAGTCCGCATACTGGAAGACGAATTGGCGTGCTTTACGGGACTGAGCGCGCTCAGCGCGGTGACAGCGGCGGAAACTGCAGGACCAGCCGGATCAATTCGGCCTGACGACGGGTGTTGGTCTTGGCAAAGAGCTGCTTCATATGTGTCTTCACGGTGTTCATCGTGATCCCGAGGCGGCTCGCGCATTCCTTCAGGGGATGTCCTTCGACGAGCAGCGAGGCCAGTGCCGTTTCGCTGGGTGTGAAGCCGTAGATCGAGGCCAGCGCTTCGAGCGGAGGCCGCGAGCTCGATACCGGATCGGTGACCACGATGAGCGCATTCGGCGCGTCCACGGGGAGGACGCCGACGCCGAGTCGAAGCGGCCAGACGAGCAGGTTGTAGGCCTGACGGCCCGTCGGGCGCGGCACCGTCAGAGCAGATGCACCCTCCACACCCACCGCCTCCGTCATGTCGGCTGTGTGCCCGGTGCGGGTTAACGCGCTTCCGAGCGCGCGACGAGCAGCCGGGTCCTCGACGATCAACCGGCCCGATCTCAGGGAAAGTCCATCGGCCTCTTTGAGGACCCGTCCGGCAGCCGGGTTGACGAAGATGACGTGGCCCTGCGCATCGGCGAGCAACATGCCTGTGGCCGATACGTTCAGCGCCTCGGCCAGGGACATCGAGTGCTTTCTGAGCGACTCGATGCGCAGGGTCAGCTTGAGTGCCCGCTGGAGATGTGGCGCGACCTCGCGGAGCAGCGCGAACTCGGCATCGGTGAACGGGCCGGCGTGCGCCGCGCGCAGAAAGGCGGCCGCGGCGACCCGCTCCTCGTCGCGAAGCAGCGTCAGGATGACGCTGTGGCGAAGGCGCTGTGGGGCGAGGATGGCGCGATAGAAGTCGGTCTGTTCGAACTCGAGCGGCGGCGCGGTGAACGTCTCGGCGGCAATCGGCTCTCCCAACGGTACGCGCTGGCACATCTGAAAATAGGCATTGGTCTCCTTCGACGAGAAGTCGTCTTCATAGGTCGGCATGGACGCCGGATCCAGGCCGGCGATCACCGCCCACTGAACGCCTCCTTTCCATGGATGAACGGCCAGGATGCCCGACGCTCCCGACATCGCCGTCCCAATGCGTCTCAAGGCATCCGGCCACTGCTCTGGCTCGAGTGCCGCGTCGTACACGGCGGCGATGAGCGTGCTGAGATCGCTGCCTTGCATCCTCGAGGAGGGATGGTAGATCAGGCCGCCCCCGGATATTTGGGATTTGTCGGGTTTGGTGGCAGGATCGCGCCATCGTGGCGGCTCTCTGGTTCCACGAGGAGCGAACATGCGATTCAGATTGAGTCTTGTGGCCGCGTGTGCGGTCGGTTTCACGCTGTCGGCATCGGCCCACCATTCTCACGGCCAATACTCCGAAACCTTCCGGGACATCGAGGGCGTCGTGAAGGAACTGCATCTGCTCACGCCGCACTCCTGGGTCTATCTCGACGTGAAGGACGCGAGCGGCGCCGTGGAGGTGTGGGCCCTCGAGGCCACGAGCCGCGCCGGGCTCGACAAGATCGGGGTGACGCGCGTCTCTCTCAAGGCCGGCGACCTGGTCAAGGCACGATGCCATCCGCTGAGAGACCAGGCCAACGGGTGCCTGCTCGGGTTCCTGAAGGCGCCCGACGGAACCGTCAAGGACTGGGACGGCGGGAACGCACCCGCACCCAAAGACTTCTAGTCACATGAGGCGGACATCATGCGCGTGAACGCCCTCGTGCTCGCGGTGCTGCTGGCGATTCCCGGTGTCGCAGCGGCCCAGGAGTGGGAAGAGTACGTCAGCCTGCAGGACGGCTTCCGGCTCAATTTCCCGGGTCAGCCCACAGTGACGACGACCTCGTGGACGTCACAGTTGAATTACGTCCTCCCGGCGCGCGTGTACAGCGCCGAGAAAAGTCGCGAGCGCTACTCACTCACCGTCGTCGACTACAGCAGCATCGAGCAGCAGGGCATCGAGCGCGCCAAGACCTGCCCGGAGGGCAACGCCAACTGCCGCGCGAACGCTCCCGCCGCCCTCGGAGCCGGGTACGCCCACCACGACGAGCGAGGCGCGATCGTGTTTGCGACGTTCAAGCTTCTGCGGCGCGACGCGAAGCTGAACTTCCTGGCGTGGGAATGGCAGGACCTCGTTGAAGGACATCTCCTGCAGCTCACCAACACCGCCGATCAGTCAAAGACGTTCGCGTGGATCGGCATGCACGCGCACAAGCTCTATATCCTCGAGGGCACGGTGCCGGGCGGCTATCCGGAGCCGGGCCTGTTTCAGCAGTCGATGGGATGGGTGGACAAGAGCGGGAACGAGATTCGCTATCAGATGATCTATTCGAACTCGTATCACGGCATGGGCGTGTACCCGGTGCCTCCGCTCACCGGTGCGGGCCGTGGCGCGGGCGCCGGTCCCGGCGCTGAACCGCCGGCCGGCCGGGGCAGATAGATGCGCGCGAGTCCGTTTGTGGCGGCGGCCGTCGTGTTGTCGATGTCGGGGCCCGCGTTCGCGCAGGACTGGACCGAGTTCGTGAGCAGAGAGGACCGCTTCACAACGAACTTCCCCGGCCAGCCACGCGTGACCGAGACCCAGTACACGTCCCAGTTCGGCGCCGACCTGCCGGCGCGTGTCTACAGCGCGACGCTCGGCGCGAGCCGCTTCTCGGTGACGGTGGTCGATTACCGGCCGATCGAGACGATCCTGACCGAGAAATCCAAATCCTGTCCGCCGGGCGCCGAGACCTGCCGTGGAGGCGCCAACCCCGCGAGCTCCACGGGCGCCGGATACTGGAAGGCCGACGTCGCGGGCGCGATGATCTACGCCACGTGGCAGTTCATGAAGCGCGGTGCCGTCGTGACGGAGTTCGTCTGGACGAACATCGATCTGGTCGAGGGGCACCTGCTGCACCTGACAAACGCGGATAAGTCTCGCACCTACGTCTCAATCCTGATGCACGAGAACAAGCTCTATCTCGGCGAGGCCACGGTGCCGGCGAGCGACCCGGAGCCAGGGCTGTTTCAACAGGCGCTCGGATTCATCGACGAGAAGGGCAACAGCATCCGATATCAGACGCTGTATCACAACGGCCTGCCGACGCCTGTCCGCGCACGCTAATTTTTTACTGGCAGCGCGCAGCGCCGGCGGACGTGCCTTCCTTGCCGCCGTCCCGATACACCTTGTGGCAGTTGTCGCAGGTCGCATTCAGTTGGTCGACCATTTTGACGACCGCGTCGACGTTCCTGGACTGTGAGGCCCGATACGCCTCGCGTCCGGCGTCCACGAGCGCTGCCGTGTACTGCTGCCAATTGGGGCGATCGACGGGGACCGGCCTCCCGTTTTCACATCGTCGTCCCGGCAGAAGGAAGAGTGGCGTCGTCTCGACAAGCGCAAGGGCCGCCTGATCCACGACCTGCCATCCGTAGTACACCGTCGATCCCCACGCGACGTAGTCGAACGGCACTGGCACCGACGGCTTCGACGCGGCGGGATCCTTCACCTGCACGTTGAACAGGATGTTCGCGTTGGGGAAGGTTACTCCCCTCATGAGTTGCGCCAGATTGCCTGCCACCGCGAATGAGGCGGCGGCGGTGGCAGGTGCCGATGTCGCTGACGCGCGAGACGCCGGGAACGCAATCTGCCCGAGCGCGACCGCGCTGAGCTCCGTTTGCCCCGCTCGGAACTTGCCCGCCCGCAGGACGTACGCAACCAGATCGATGGCCTGCTGCCGGGACACGCTGCCGGGCTGCTGCGGAGGCATCGTCGTTTCGATCTTGCCCACGAGATCGGCAAGCGGGCGCGTGGCCCAGACGGTCAGGAAGCCGTCACCGGCGAGCGGTGGCCCCACGGCGCCCTCGAGTGCGTTGCCGTGGCACATCACGCACTGCGCCTGGTAGATCTGCTGGCCGCGCGTGGCCTGACCGTCCGAGTAGACACCATCGGTCACAGTGCGCGCCTGCCGGGCGTGACCGACGAGCGAGATCGCGCAGGCCAGGGCGCTGACAAGGATGAAGGCCACCGCGCGGCGAATGACGCTCGAGGGACGTACACGCATCAGGCGCGGATTATAGCCGCTACTGGGAACTGAACTCGATGTAGCGCGTCGAGCGGCCGGTGACGAAGAAACGCGCGCGGCGTCCCATCTGCTTGTCGGTGCCGGCGCCAGGCTCCGCGCCCACGACTTGTGGATACCAGCCGCCTTCGTTCAGGATCTTCCTGGGCGCACTCCACGCTCTCGGATCGTCGAGCGTCGCGGCGAACGACACGTAGATCCCCTCGTTGGTGAACGCCTCGTCCCGCGCCCGGTTGAGCAGCATCACGTACCGCTCGAGCGAGGTATTCCAATGGATCGACGGTCCCCAGAACGCGTCGGCGCTCTGACTCCCGTCGTGCCACGGGCGCGTGACTCGCACGAGCGGCGTTGCCGCCGGATATTCCCATTCCTCCACGCCCTCGCCGGTCGGGTCCGGTTTGCGAAGGGGGGAGAGCCATGCGCCGTCTTTCCAGATCGTGACGCGGCCCCGCGGATGGTCGCGATCGGCCCATGCCAGCCGGGCAAGGCCCACGCCCTGTGTGTAAGGGTCGCGTCCGTAGTTGCTGTAGTAGAGATACACGTCCTGCCAGTTGCGATCGACCGTCGCGCTGACATCGCCGACGCCGCCGTAGATGTACCGGTTTGACGAGCCGCAGACCTCGCTGCCGGTCGGCGCCTCCAGGATGATCCCGAGGTTTTCCCAGGTCTGGCCGCGGTCGGTCGATCGTGCGGCGCCGATGCGCGGAATCGACCGGTCCGGCCGTCCGCAGACAAGCGCGGGGAGCTCGTAATGGTAGAAGGTGTACCAGGTGGTGTCGGTCTGATCGGCAATCACGCTTTCGAGCCAGATGCCGTTTCCAGGATGTGGCGTGATGACGAGGTCGCCGGCCGGCTGCAGGTGATCGAGGTCAGGGCCGGCCATCCGCATCGGACTGCCGCCCCAGGAGGCGAACCCGACGAGCGTCAACTGGCCATCGACCCGCGTCCATACCATCGGCACACCGGAATCGACGCGTCCAGGAACAGCGAGCACCGGCGCCGGAAGCAGTCGCGCGGTCGGCACCCTGACAGTCTGGGCGGACGACAAGGCGGCCAGCGTTCCGCACCCACAGGCAGTCAGCAATAGCAGAACGCGAAGCCGCATCAGGGACTTATACCCATCTCACTTCTGCTGTGGGGGCGGCTTGGGCGGCTCCACAGGCTTTGCGTAGCGATCGACGAACTGCGGACGTTCGCCTGTGGTCGAGAGGCCCGCGGCGAGCATCAGCCTGGTCAGGGCGTCGAGCGTCGGGACATCGGGACGCGGGAGACCGCCGGGGTTCACGAAACCCTCGGCGATGAAGAGCGGCGTCCGGTCATATTTGTTGGGTCTTGACCAGATTTTCGGGTCAGCTCCACGCTCGGCGAGCCGCTTCACGACCAGCGGGTAGATGTTATGCGCGGCGCCGTGCATCACCGTCTCGCCATCGTTGTTCACGGCGTTGATGTCGGCGCCGAGGTCCAGCAGCATGTTCACGGCTTCCAGCGCTTCGCTTTCCTCGCCCGCCTCTTCGAACGGCTCTCCCGTGCCGACACCGGCCGCTGCCAAGAGCGGTGTGGTGTTGTTGACGTTCGGCAGCAGCGGATCAGCGCCCAATTCCAGGAGCAGGCGCATCAGTGGAATATCGGAGCGATCGGCGGCAAAGAGAAACGGCGTCGCCCCTTCCGTCTCGACTTTCGAGGATGTGGCGGGCTGCCTCTGCGGCGCGCCTTTGGGCAGGCGCAAATTGGCGTTCGCGCCGCGCTTCACGATTTCGCGCACGAACTGCAGGCTCGACAGGCGGCCCAACCCGGCCGGCGGCGCGGGATCGCTGCCGTCGCTGTTGTCCGGCTTTCGCACCCAGGCAATGGTGTGGAGTGGAGTGAACCCTGTTCCCAGATCGTTCGGATTGGCGCCCGCGTCGATCAGCGCAATCGCCAGGTCGAAGTGGCCGTTCTGCACCGCAAGCAGCACCGGAGCTACGCCCCTGTCTGTGCGCGCGGCCTCTGGACGCTGCAGCCTCGCGTGCACATCGATGCCCGCCTCGAGCAACGCGCGCACCACGTCGAGGTGGCCCTCACGCACGGCAAAGAAGAACGGAGTAAATCCGGAATCGACTGTCGCCTTCATATCGGCTCCAGCCTCGACCAGCGCGCGGACGACGGCAGTGTGCCCTTCGGCCGCCGCCCACATCAGTGCCGTCTGGCCGCGCCGCTCGCGTGCGTCGGTTTTGGCGCCGCGCGCGAGGAGCGCCTTCACCGCCTCGGCATTCCCGGCGCGCGCAGCCAGCATGAGGACGGTTTCCCCGCCCTTCATCGTGGCGTTCGCGTCGGCTCCCGCCTCCAACAACAGCGCCACAGTTGCCGCGTTGCCGTTGGTACATGCCAGTGCCAACGGCGGCACGCCATAGCGGTTCAGAGCGTTCACATTGGCGCGCGCGCGCACGAGCCATGCAACGGTCTCCGCATCATCGTGATACGCGGCCCAGTGCAGCGCGGTGGTGCCATCGGCCTGAGGGGCGTTTACGTCGACGCCCGTCTGGAGGAGGGTGCGGACGCCAACCTTGTCACGTTGTTCCGCAGCGTCGGCGAGTGCCGCGCGATCCGCCGCGATGGCCGGGGCCGCGAGGCTGAGTCCCAGGAGCACGAACCCACTGATATTTCGCCAGCACATGTGCGTCTCCTTGTCGTCTATTCAGAGAGCAATGGGATCGAAGAGGTCTTCGATTTTTCCGGTGCTGTCCTTGAATGAATCCAGATGCACGCCAACGCGATCGAGCAGCGTGACGTGGAGGTTGGCGAGCGGCGTGCCCTTCTCGTACTTGATATGCCGGCCGCCTTTCAGGCCGGTCGCGGCGCCGCCGGCGACCAGGATCGGAAGGTCTTCGTGATCGTGAAGGCTGGGATTGCCCATGCCGCTGCCGTACAGGTAGAGCGAATGATCGAGGAGCGAGCCATCACCATCGGGAGTGGCCTTCATTCTCTGGAGGAAGTCTGAGAACAGCGACACATGGAACGTATTGATCTTCGCGATCGTTGCTAACTTCTCCGGATCGTTGCCGTGATGACTGGTCGGATGGTGCGGGTCCGCGATGCCGATCTCCAGATACGACCGGTTGCTCTGCTCGCGCGTGAGCTGGAAGGTGACGACGCGCGTGATGTCCGCCTGAAAGGCCAGAATCTGCAGGTCGAACATGAGCTTCGCGTGGTCGGCGAACGCCACGGGGACCCCGACCGGCCGATCGAGGTCGGGCATCTTGTTGTCCGCGACCGCGTGCTCGGCGCGCTCGATCTCGCGCTCGATCGCACGAGCACTGTCGAGATACTGATCCAGGCGCACGCGATCGGGCACGCCCACACGTTGCTTGAGCCTGGCGATGTCCCCGACGAACACATCAAGCAGGCTGGCTCGATGGCGCAAAGCTGCGCGGCGCGTGCCCGGATTGCCGCCCTCGCCGAACAGGCGCTCGAAGACGACGCGCGGATGCGCCTCGGACGGAAGCGGCGTGGTCGGCGACGACCATGAGAGGCAATTCTGATAGACGCACGAGTAACCGTTGTTGCACACCCCGGCCATCGGGTTCAGATCCATCGCCAGCTCGAGCGAGGCCAGTTGCGTCTCGCGGCCCATCTCCTTGGCCGCGATCTGGTCGACCGTCGTGCCCAGAAAATAGTCCGAGCTCTCGGTGTGTTTGGCGAGCGCCGCGCTGAGAAACGCCGCGTTGGATGTGTCGTGGGTACCAGGATACGCATTCTGCAACCGCGTATTGGTGAGGACGGTCACCTGATCTTTGATCGCCTCGAGCGGAGCGAGGATGGGCGACAGCTCGTCGAGCGTTTCACGGCCGGGCGGGGTCCAACGCGTGTGATCCTTCCCCATCGGGATGAACACGAAGCCGAGCCTCGGCACCGGCTTCGCGGCCGTCTGGGCCCACGCCGTGGCCGCGGGAATCATCGCGTCGAGTAGAGGCAGGGCCAGCGCCGCCTGCGCGCCTTTCAGCAGCGTCCGCCTGGACATCGCCTTCTTCGTGAGAAACATCACGCTCTCCTTCTGTGGCCTATTTCCTGGCGACAGACGCGTCATCGATTTCAGCGCGCCGCATTTGAAACGGAGCGCTCTTCACGATTCCGAGAATGAGCGACGAGAACCGGTATCCGTCTTTCTCGGCGCCGCGCACGATCGTGCGAACGGCAGGCGCGTCGTAGTACTCGACGCCTCGTCCGAGCGCAAACGTCAGCAGGTTCTCCGTCAGCGTGACGGCAAAGAGTTCCGGGCGGCTCAACAGCGCGTCTTCGAGTCCGTCGACCCCTCGGTGCTCCGCGGCGCCGGGCAACGATCCAGACGCATCGATGGGTTGCCCCTCGACCTCGATGTCTCGCCACTGCCCTATCGCATTGAAGTTCTCGAGCGAGAAGCCCACCGGATCAATCGTGCGGTGACAGCTCGCGCACACGGCGTTGCTGCGATGGGCAGCCAGGCGCTGGCGCATCGGAAGATTGGCGGCGACCGTACTCTCGTCGAGCGCCGGCACGTCGGGAGGAGGGGGCGACGGCGGCGCGCCGAAGATGTTGCTCAGCACCAATACTCCGCGAAGTACTGGCGATGTCCGGGTCGCATACGACGTGACCGACAGTACGCTGCCCTGCCGCAGCAGGCCGCCGCGATGGCTTCCGGGGGCGAGCGTGACGCGGCGGAATCGGCTTCCGTAGACGTTGGGGATTCCGTAGTGCTTCGCCAGGCGCTCATTGAGAAACGTGTAGTCCGCCCTGATGAACACGAGCACGCTCCGACCCTCGCGCAGTACGCTGTCGAAGAAGAGCTCGGTTTCCTGCCGGAAGGCCTGCCGCAGGTTGTCATCGAAGTCCCGATACAGCCCGGCGTTTGGACTGACCGCATCGATATTGCGCAGCCGCAGCCACTGTCCGGCGAAGTTCGTCGCGAGGTTGAACGAGCGCCGATCGGCGAGCATCCTGCGCGCCTGCTTCTCGAGCTCTCCGGGCTGACTCAGCCTGCCTCGCACCGCGATGTCGAGCAACTCATCGTCCGGGATGCTGCTCCACAGGAAAAACGACAATCGCGATGCCAGCTCGAGATCGCTGATTCGGTAGACACCCCTCGCCGCGACTGTCTTCGGATCGCTTTCCACACGGAACAGGAACTCCGGGTTGGTGAGCACAGCACTCATCGCCGTCGCGATTCCAGCGTCGAAATCACCTTCGGCACGCCCCTCGCGATAGAAGGCCATCGGCCCGGCCACGTCGGCTCTGGCGATCGGCCGGCGATAGGCGCGCCGCATCAGCGTCGAGAGAATCGTTCGTGCACACTTCTCTTCCTGCTCTGTGTCTTGTGCGGTTGGCCGACAGACGAATACTCGGCGGCGGCTCGGTGTGCTCTCGACGCCTTTGGACGCATACGGTCCGGTCACCGACACCTGATTGATGGCCGGCACCGTACGCGGATGCCGCCTGTCGTTGAAGCGAGACTCTGTCGGCTGCCTGGCCGTGTCGATCAGCGATGAGCCCTCTTTGACGAATGTCACGCCGATGTAGTGCGGGCCGGCATGCACGGCAACGCGCACTTTCAAATCCTTCTCGAGCAGCGTGTCGTCGCCGTTGGCTGGCTTCTGGACCGTGAAGATCGCGACCGGCTCACGATCGAGCAGCACCAGCAGCTGGTGCGGACGGTCCTCGCGCAACCCGCTGACGTTTCCTTCCAGATTGCGAGCGAGCAGGATCTGGATGTCGTACTCGCCGTCCCGGGCAAACGTATAGGACGCGGACATGCCACCGCGCGTGCCAATCGGCAGCCCAGGCAAATGATCTTCCTGCGTGAGGTCGGCGGGCAGTAGAAAGGTCTCGCTCTGCAAAGAGGACTGCGTGCTCCCGACCGCCAGGCGGCTGATTTTCTGGGCGGCTGAGATATAGCGATCCAGAAGCGTCGCCGACAGATCGCCGACGATGACGTTGTCGAAGCCATGACCGCTCTCATCGGCCGGCAGCAGCGAGGCGGCGTCGATCTCGAGCGCCAGCAGATCTCTGATCGCGTTCTGATACTCGGTTCGATTCAGGCGTCGCAGCGTTTCGGTGCGGCCAGGATTCGGTCTTGCGGCCGACGCCGCATCGAGCGATGTTTCCAGCCACGTCACCATCGCGAGACGAGCTGCTTGCGGAGGCTGCGGCATGTTGGAAGGCGGCATGACGCCCGTGTGCAGCTTGCGCGCGACCTTCTCCCACAGTTCGGGTTGCGCATCAGGTCTGGACACGTCGACCTGGTCCAGACCCAGGCCCCCAGCCTTCAAGCGTTCGTTATGGCACGTCGCGCAATAGCGATCGAGGAATTGACGCTGGCTCGAAGTGGCGGGAGACCGTCCTGCGGACGCCGCATCACCCTGCTGTGCAGACATCGTCATCTGGACAGAAAGGAAAAGCGCTGCTGCCCCCCCGCCGAGCGATTTACGCAACCGCAATGGCGACCTCCTGGACAAGGTGCGTACTTCAGATTTGCAAAGCTTGGCCGCACCCTACAAGCATGTCAAGGAGGCCAGAAGGAAGCGACCAGGCCGGCCGCTGGCTCGTGACCTTCATGCACTACGATCTCGGCAACGTCGACGACGAGACCGCAGGCGCGAACCGATCGAGAATCCCTTCGGCCCGAAAGTGTTACCTATGTCCCCGGCCGGAATGAACTGTTACCCATGTGTCCGGAATGGACCCATCGGGTTTGGGTTCTCGGGCTGGACTCGAACCCGCCTCCGCTAAAGCTACGGCGTGCCAAGCCGCACCTTCCGGTTAACAGACGAAAGCGCCCGATTTGCCGGGTGTTGCGGACGTGTGCGGCGAGTCGCCAAAACCCGAGTTCGAGGCCGTAAATCAGACGCGATCGATGACCCTACCGGTGCAGCGCTTTGCGGCCAGAAGCGGCGTCTGCGTGGACCCAAAGGGCAAGAAAAGGGCAACACGAAATCGGATTACGTTGTGGCCTTTTGTTCGAACCGCTCAGGCATGTTATCATGGCTATGTTAATTATCAAGGCCAAGTTAATTATTATGGCCGCGTGAACACGACAGTTCAATCGGAAGGCCCATGGACAATTCGCAATTATCGGCCAAATCTGACGCCAATCAACGACAAGAGGGTGGCGAAGAACTGCTCCGCCAAGTCTTTGAGCAGGCGGGATGGCGGGTCTCTCGGCCCCCGTCGAACCGACACGGTCCCCACCCAGACTTCATCGTCCGCCGACCTGGCGCTTCCTATGCGGTCGAGCTGAAGGTAGGGCCAGAGGGACGTAGTGACCGGCTCGTTCCGTTGTGGTCGCAGGCCTGCCTCCAAGCTGCCCATGTCGCAAGAGACCATGCCCCGCTCGCGGTCGTCGCTGCCCCTCAAATCGCGCCACGCGTCGCCGACCATATTCTGAAGTTCGCAGAACAATACGCTCCCGATGCAGCAGCGGGGGTCATCGACTTCGCAGGTCTCCGTCTGTTCCGCGGCCCGCACTTGGAATCGCTGAACGCTGAAGCGTCCGTTGAGCCTGCACTGGAATCTCATGCTCCAAAAGAGCAACCACACCTGTTTTCAGACCTGAACCAATGGATGCTTAAGGTGCTACTAGCGCCAGAGTTGCCTGACGAATTGCTCTCGGCCCCACGCGGACGTTACGGAAATGCTTCGCAGCTCGCGCGAGCGGCTAACGTCTCTGTCATGAGCGCCTTCCGTTTCGTCCAACAACTCCAGCGCGACGGCTACCTCCACGAATCGGGGCCGGATCTGAAGTTAGTTCGCCGCGACGACCTATTTCGGCGGTGGCAAGCCGCAGCTCTTCGCCGAGTTAATGAAGCGCCAATGCGCTTTCTGCTCCGAGGAAGCGATACGAGTGCGCCGCTTCAACGCATGCTCGATAGCGGTCGGGCGTGCCTCGCACTGTTCGCAGCGTCGGACGCACTCGGCTTCGGCTTCGTCCATGGTGTGCCGCCTTATGTGTACGTTCGGCGACTCGGCCCTGTCAGTCTGTCCGCCTGGAAGAACCTTGTACCTGTTGCGCCTGGCGAGCCGCCTGACGTTATCGTTCGGCAGGCACCTTCGCCCGAATCCGTTTTTCGCGGAGTGGTGCGACCGCGCGGTGTCGCTTCGTGTGACGTCCTGCAGGTTTGGCTCGATGTCTCTGCGCATCCCGCGCGCGGACAAGAACAAGCCGACCTAATCCGTAACCGCGTGCTCAATCCCGTGATTCAAGGAAGCGAACGTGGATGATTTCGTCGCCTTCGCGCGCTTGCTCGATGCTCTGCGGCCGTGGCTCGGGCACGTCGTCATCATTGGCGGTTGGGCACATCGGCTGCACCGTTTTCATCCGCTCTCGCATCTACCAACTTATGCGCCGCTACGAACAAGGGATGCGGATATCGCGTTCTCAGTCTCTGCACCGCTCACCGGTGACATTGCTGCCGCTATGAAGACGGCCGGTTTCCAGGAAGATTTCTCCGGAGAGCACACGCCACCAATCACTCAATATCGACTCGGCGGCGACGCTCAGGGCTTTTACGCGGAGTTCCTTGCGCCACTCTACGGCAACGGCCTGAAACGAAACGGGCAACCGGACGTCACCACGGCGAAAGCAGGTGTCACGGCTCAAAAACTGAGACACCTCGACTTGCTGCTTGTGAGTAGTTGGGGGGTGCGCCTAACGAAGGAGATTGGAGTACCCGTGGACTCACCCGTAGACGTCATGTTGCCAAATCCGGTGAGTTTTATTGCGCAGAAGCTCCTGATTCAGAAGTACCGAGGATTGGACAAGAAAGCGCAAGACGCCCTCTACATTCATGACACGCTGGAGCTCTTTGGAGGGGAGCTACCCAAACTGAAGGCACTCTGGCACGAAGAGATTCGTCCGACGTTGCCAAACAAGACTGCGAGAACTATCGAAGGCCTACAGCGAGAGCAGTTCGGTGCCGTGACGGATGTGATCAGAAACGCGGTTCGAATGCCGCAGGATCGAGTGTTACCTCCAGATCGTATGCAGGCGGCCTGCGCGTACGGCCTTGAGGAAATCTTCGGCTCTCGCTGACCGACTAGCGTCGGCGACCTCCTGGACAAGGTACGTACTTAAGATTTGCAAAGCTGGGCCGCTCCCTGTAAGCATGTCAAGGACGACCGCGCTCCTCAAGATCGCCACCCTTCCCGCCATGTCACAGCCTGAAGACAAGTCATTCCTGCGCGTCCACGCGGCGTTCGTGGCCGGTGACTTGGAGGCGCTGCGTCAGGCGATCGACGATCCTGCGCAACTACCGAATGGCTGGATCTCCGACGCGGTGGGTTCGAGCCTCGTGTACGCCATCTACCACAGCCCGCTGGCGTTCATCAGAACCCTGCTGGAGATGGGTGCCGATCCCAACGCTCCAGCGACAGATGGGTTCCCGCCGCTCATCGCCGCGCTGAGCGCGGCGAGCGACGTTCGGGGCGCAACGCGCCGCCCGGATGTGGACGAGGTTCTCAGGTTGCTGTTGTCATTCGGAGCGGACCCGAATCAACGTGGGATCAACGACTACACCGCCTTGCATATGGCTGTTGTGGCGCGCCATCCGTTCGCCGTCCAGCTGCTCTTGGAACGCGGAGCCGATCCCGGGCTGGCGACCCGCATCGACAACTATGAAACGCCCCTCCAGCTGTCGCAGACATCCGGTTACGCGGACATCGCCGAGTTGCTTGCTCAGGCGGGGCGACCGCTCGAACGGCGGTTGCGCGCCGGGCTCACGCTCATGGCCGATGTGCGTGGAGACGGCGCGCCTGTGCGACGCCAGCATGAGTACCGTGTGCGTCTCCGGCTGTCGCGAGACGATGGGCGTCCGATTCGGTTCAGCGAGGCCACGGCGCCGATCGTTGGGGGCTCGCCTGATGACGATGGCGCAACGCTCGTCACGACCCTGCGGATCAACCGCGGGTCGATCATCGCTGGCCTCTTCTATGGAGTCGAGGGCATGTGCGTCGGCGGCTGGCGACGGTTGAAGATGGAGCCTCACCTGGCGTACGGGGACGAGGGCATCCCTGGCATCGTCCCCTCTCGCGCCGTGCTCATCGCCGAGATCGCGGTGATCGAAGCCACGTCGCCGCAGGCGTGAGCCGCCTCTTCATCCGGCCCGCGACGTGAGCTCAGAGTCCGAACTGCCGAAGGTGATGGTCGGTATGCCTGGCGATGAGCACGCCATAGGCACGTGACGTAAGCGTGCCAAAGGCCGGGTGATCGGCAAGCCGGGTCGCCTCAGTCACTTTGCCCAGCCGCTCGAGCAATTCCGCAAAGGCGCTTTGTTCGTCCGAGAGAACCGCGCCATCGCACCGCGCGATGATCTCGGGAGCCGTCGGGACGTTCTTCGGGAAGGGCAGCACGTAGACGATGAGCTGCTTGAGCGGAGAAAATCTGAGCGGCGTGTTCCTGGGCTGACAGTGCAAGTCGCCCAACGCCATGCGATAGCTGTCGTTGACGTGAGCCAGCATCCCGCTCGCGTTCATCTTTCCCCACGCCGGCTTGCTGCTCGCGTTCAAACGTTGCGTGCGAGCGGCGAGCGACGACCTGACTGACTGGTCCCAAACGGTCATGTGACGAGCCTTCCTGCGCCGATCCTAGTGTGACCCTATGCTGATGCAAGGCCGTGGAACTTGGCAATCGCGCTCCACACGCCCAAGCCGACGCCGTTCGCCATCTGCTGCAGTTCGACCATGTTGTGCGCCAGAAAGACCAGGACAGAGTCGTCGCTCGGGTCGGCCTGCCACCAACCGCCATAGGCTCCAGGCCATCCGACAGTGCCTACGCCGCCGCGACACTTCAAGGGATCCGCGTGGTCGGGTTCCATCACCACGGCCACACCCATTCCGTATCCATGACCCGCGGCAAACACTGGCCTGCCGAACATTCGCGTGGTCGCACGCTGGTGTGGCGTCAACTGGTTCGACGCCATCATGGTCATCGTCTCGGGCCGGAGCAGGCGGACTGCGTCGACGGCCCCGGCGCCGACGAACATGCGCGCGAACTGCAGATAGTCATCCAGTGTCGACCAGAGCCCCTGACCTCCAGACTCGAAGGTCATGTCGTCCGGACGCTCAGCGAGCGCGTGACCGCCAGGGGCCGTGGTGAGCGCGGTCAGGCGACCCTCGTCATCGAACCCGCAAAGCCCCGCACACCGAGCTCGCTTCTCTCGAGTGACGAGGAAGCCCGTGTCGCTCATGCCCAACGGCCTGAAGACTCGCGTCTCGAGAACTGTCCCGAGCGGAGCATCGTCGAGCCGAGCGATGAGGAAACCGAGCAGGTCCGTCGACAGCCCGTAGTGAAAGCCAGCTCCAGGCTGATCGATCAAGGGCACGGTGGCGAGTCGTGCGATCCACTCGTCCGGTGCGAGCGCATTGTCAATCTGGCCGCCGACGGCATCGGCGTAGGCGCGAGCGATGGGACCACGATGGAAGTCGCCGTAGGTCAGGCCCGAGCGATGGGTCAGGAGATCGCGGAAGGTGATCGGCCGCTCTGCCGCATCGGTCGAGTCGAGAGGGCCATCCGGATCGCGCAGGACGCGCAGCGTCGCCAACTCTGGCGCGTAGCGCGCGATCGGCTCGTCCAGTGTGAAGCGTCCTTCGTCGAACAGCATCAAGGCCGCAGCGACTGTCACGGGCTTGGTCATCGACGCGATTCGAAAGATCGTGTCCCTCTCGGTCGGCAGAGCCGTCGTGAGATCGCGACAGCCGAGGCTCGCTGACTGCACGACGCGACCGCCCCGCCACACCAAGGTGGCGGCACCGGCGAGGGCTCCCGCGTCGACGTAGGCTTGAATGGCGGTTCTTATTGGATCCTCGTGGGTCATGGGCCTAAATTATAGACATATTATTAAATATATGTACTATTACGACGAAATGAGTGAAGCCGCGACGCTTTCAGCACGGCGGAAACCCAAGGGCGACAAGCGTGATCGCACGCGCGCGGCGTTATTGGAGGCCGCGCGGGCCCTGATTCGGGAACGGGGCTACGCGCGCACGACGCTCGAAGAAGTGGCGCAGCGCGCCGGCATGACGACAGGCGCCATCTACGGGAATTTCAAGAACCGCGACGAGCTCTTCATCGCTCTCGGTCAGACGTACTGGAAGCCGGTGAGGCCTCGCGTGAAGTCTGGCGCCACGTTCGCCGAGATGATGCGGGCCATGGCCGAGGCGACGCTCGAGGCAATTCCAGAGCGCGCCCCGGCTGCCGTCGGCCGGCTCACGGGGTTGGCCTACACGCTGACCCACGCGGACCTGCGCGCGCGGGTGCAGGAGCTCACTGAGGCCAGCTACAAGATGGGCGCGGAATGGCTGCGGACGCTCACCGACGAGCGTGAGCTGCCAATGCCGCCGGAGCAGCTGGTCTGCGTGATTCACGCCCTTACCGAAGGACTCGTGATGCAGCGGATCCTGACGCCGGCACTCTGCCCAGACGAGGTGTTCTTCGCGGCATTCGCCGCGTTAGCCAATCCGCGCCGGGACGCGTGACCTGGCAGCCCGCACCTGACATTCCAGTTCGGGCCCGTCGCACACCGTGCGCCTGTACGCGGTTCGCAGCGCACGCTTGCGCTGGCGTGCGCGTTTGCTTACGCTCATCACTCTTCGGAACGCGCAGCATCTTTCGCCATCCGAAATTCCGCATTGAAATCAAACTGGAGGATGTCATGAAGTCGTCGCAATCCGGGCCGTGGGCCTGGAAACAGTTTTGGTGGGTGGTGGCGCTGACCGCGTGTCTCGGCGCTGCGCCGTCGATCGCCTACGCACAGGCCGCGATCGCTGGTGTCGTGAAGGACGCGTCGGGCGCCGTGCTGCCCGGCGTCACAGTCGAAGCGTCCAGTCCGGCGCTGATTGAAAAGACCCGGTCGGCCGTCAGCGACGGGACCGGGCAGTACCGGATTGAGAACCTGCGCCCCGGTGTCTACACGGTGCGGTTCGCGCTGTCCGGGTTCAGCACGATCTCGCGCGAGGGCGTGGAGCTCTCGGGCTCGGCGACGGTGAGTGTGAACGCCGACCTGCGCGTCGGCTCGCTCGAAGAAACCGTCACGGTCACCGGGGAGTCGCCGGTGGTAGACCTGCAAAGCGCCCAGCGTCAGACGGTGCTGAGCAACGACGTGATCAAGGCCATTCCGACGGCGGGCAGCTACAACGCCCTCCTCGTCCTCGTGCCCGCCCTCCTCGGCGGACAGCAGGACGTGAGTACAGGTCCGTGCAACTCCTGCACGTTCAGCGCCCACGGCACGCTCTTGTCGCTGGGGGGTAACCGCGCGAATACCGACGGCCGGCTGCTGGTGGATGGCATCAGCATCGCTGTGCCACAGGCCGGAGGCACCAACTATCTCACCGACACGCGGAACGCGCAGGAAGTGGCCTTCACCGTGTCGGGTAGCATGGGCGAGGTGGAGTCGGGCGGCCCCGTGATGAACATCATCCCGCGGTCGGGCGGCAACACGGTGACGGGCAACGGCTTTTTGTCGTGGGCCAACGGCGACCTGCAGAGCAGCAATCTGAGTGACGAGCTCAAGGCATTGAGGATCACGCCCAGCCCGCTCATCAAGAGCTACGACCTCAGCGCAGCCGTGGGAGGTCCCCTCCGCAAGGATCGCGCCTGGTTCTTCGGCACCATGCGCGGCCAGGGCAACTCGGCCTACATCACGAACATGTACTACAACAAGAACGCCGGCGACCCGAGCAAGTGGCTCTACGAGCGCGACCTCTCGCGACAGGCGTTCAACGACAAGACATGGCAGAACGCCAGCGGCCGCATCACCGCGCAGGTCACGCCGCGCAACAAGGTGAACATCTTCTGGGACGAGCAGAGCGTCTGCGCCAAGTGCGAGAACGGCGGCAACTACGCCAACGCGACGACCTCGCCCGAAGCCAACGGGTACGGCGACCTGACGCCGATGCGGTTCCAGCAGGCGACGTGGACCTCGCCGGTGAACAACAAGCTGCTGCTCGAGGGCGGCTTCGGCTACTTCTTCTCTCGCTGGGGCGGCCGCGCGAAGGAGGACCCCAATACCGAGAACCTGGTGCGCATCATCGAGCAGTGCTCGATCGTGGTGAACGGAGTGGCGTGTCCAGCCAACGGCGGCACCCCGGGCTTGATGTACCGATCGCAGACGACGGACTTGTTCAGCGACGGCCGGAACAAGAACATCACCACCACCTGGCGCGCCACGCTCGCGTACGTGACCGGCGGCAACAGCTTCAAGTTTGGCTACGTGGGCAACAAGCTCGGCGACCTCCGGTCGGCCAACCGCGGCGCGAACGACCTGCGCTACCGCGTCAACAACGGCGTGCCGAACCAGCTGACCCAGTACGTGCACGACCAGCAACAGGACCTGTGGATGCGCAACGACGCCCTCTATGCGCAGCAGCAGTGGACGCGCGGCCGGTTGACGCTGCAGGGCGCCCTGCGATTCGATCACGCGTGGAGCTGGGCGCCGCCGCAGCGGCTGGAGACGCGGTTCTGGGCGACCCCGCTCGTGTTCGACGAAACGCCAGTGGTGGACAGCTACAAGGATCTGACGCCCCGCGCGGCGGTGACCTACGACCTCTTCGGCAACGGCAAGACGGCGCTCAAGGCGACGCTCGGCAAGTATCTCGAGTCCACCGTCACTGCGTCCAACTATGGCCTCGGCAACCCCGCGGCGCGGATCGCCACCAACGTCACCAGGACCTGGACCGACCGCAACGGCAACTGGACGCCTGACTGCGACCTCCGGAACCCGTTGGCGCAGGACTTCGGCACGACCGGCGACTTCTGCGGCCCCATCAGCAACCAGAACTTCGGCACCGCCACCTTCAGCAACACCATCGACCCGGAGATCCTGAAGGGCTGGGGCGTGCGGCCGTCGGACTGGAACTGGGGTGTGTCTGTACAGCACGAGGTGCTGCCGCGCACGTCAGTCGAGGTCGGTTTCTTCCATCGCGAGTTCTTCGGCTTCGCGGTGACCGACAACCAGGCGGTGAGCCCGTCGGACTTCAGCCAGTTCTCCATCACCGCACCGCAGGACCCGCGCCTGGCCAACGGCGGCGGCTATCAGGTGGGGACGCTGTACGACCTGAACAACCCGGCGCTCTTCGGTGTCACCCGCAACTACATCACCTACGCCGACCGCTACGGCGACGCCTACCAGAAATTCAACGGGATCGACGTGAACGTCAGCGCCCGGCCTGGAAACGGCCTCACCGTGCAGGGCGGTTTCTCGGGCGGCTACTCCACGTCCGACAACTGCGAGGTCCGGGCCAAGGTGCCCGAGATCGCGCTGCTGAACCCGTACTGCCACATCGAGACCAGCTTCCTGCCGCAATACAAGGGGATCGCGACGTACATCGTGCCGACGATTGACGTCGCGATCAGCGGCACCTTTACCAGCAAGCCTGGCATCCAGGTCAGCGGGTTCGGCACGGCGGTCGCCGGCGGCGCCTTCGCGGCGAACTACACGGTCTCGAACGCGGTCGTGACGCCCATCCTGGGGCGACCGCTCGCCGGCAGCGCGCCGAACATCACCGTGAATCTGATCGAGCCGCACTCGATCCTCGGCGAGCGCGTGAACGAGTTGAACATGCGCGTGGGCAAGATCTTCCGCTTTGGTGCCGGCCGTGCCAACGTCGGCGTCGACTTCTACAACCTGCTGAATGCAGCAACGCCACTCAGCTACAACCAGGCGTTCATTGCCGGCGGCGCGTGGCTGACGCCGACGTCAGTCCTGTCCGCCCGGTTCGCGAAGCTCAGTTTGCAGCTGGACTTCTGATCCTTCAAGGCCCCACCCCTCGACGAACTCGGGATACCCTGAGCTCGTCGAGGGGCACCAACCTGAGGATGGAACAGAGCACAACCGAGACGATTGCCGATGGGATCGAGCGCCAACTCGATCCCCGGTGGATTCCGTGCCAGCGGATTCCCGCAGCGATCTTCACGATCATTGTCGCGGGCGTGTCGCTCGTTTTCACGATATCCCTCTGGGCCAGCAGCGGGATTCTGCTTCTCGGACTCCTGCTGTTGCCCGTGTGGGCCGGGGTAATAGGGGCATTCGCCTGGCAGCTGCAGCGCTGGCCTGCCATCGCCTACAGGTTCTCCTCCTATCGAGTCGACCTCGCCGGCATCGAGATCCGGCGAGGCGTGTATTGGCGAACGATCACCAACGTTCCGCGATCCCGAGTGCAGCACACCGACGTGTCACAAGGCCCGCTCGAGCGCCGTTACGGCCTCGGCACCCTCGTTGTCTACACGGCCGGGACGTCGCATTCGAAGGTGAATCTGTCAGGCCTCGAGCTCAACGTGGCGCAGCGCATTCGCGCGCACCTGCTGCCCGACGACCAGAGCGATGCCGTCTGAACATCGCCTGCATCCCTCGTCCATTCTGTTCGCGCTGGGAGGAAGCCTCAAAGCCTTTGCGCTGCCAGCAATCGTGCTCCTGCTGACGAGCGGCAGAGGATCTCCCGCACCTGCGGCGGGACCGGGGTGGGGACCGGCACGATGGATGAATCGCTGGATGCCGGGCGACTTCGAGATCGCCAACTGGCAGTTCTGGCTCCTGCTCTTCCTCGTGCCCGCCACCATCGTCGCGATCACGCGCTACTTCTCGTTCCGTCTGCGCTACGCGGGCACCGAGCTCGTCATCAGGTCCGGCATCTTCTTCCGCAATGAGCGCCACGTGCCCTATGCGCGGATTCAGAACCTCGATGCGGTGAGAAACGTGGTGCACCGGCTCCTCGGCGTGACCGAGGTCCGCATCGAGACCGGCGGCGGCCAGACGCCCGAAGCCACGATCAGCGTGCTGCACGAGACGGTCTTCGAGGAGATGCGACGGCGCATCTTCGAGGGTCGGGCGGCTCTCACAGGAGCCGGCGTCGCCGGGCCTTCCGAGTCGGCGCCCGAGGTACCGGCGCTCGAATCACGAACGCTGCTGCACTTACCGCTGCCCGAGCTCCTGCTCCACGGCGTGCTCGACAACCGCGGCATGATTCTGATCGGGGCAGGATACGGTCTGCTGTGGGAGGCCGGGCTGTTTCAAAGCGTGTGGGACCGGGTGGCCAACGGGTGGTACGGACCTGGCCTCGTGCGCGACACGATCAGGCGCGTCGCCGCGGGAGAGCCGTGGCCATGGGGCCAAATCGCCGTCCTGCTCGTCGGCATCGTCGGCCTGCTGGTGTTGGTCCGCGTCGTCTCGATGATCTGGTCCGGGGTCCGTCTCTACGAGTTCAGACTCTCGCGCGTCGGAGAGGACCTGCGCACGGAGTACGGGCTCTTGACGCGAGTCACGGCGACGATTCCGCTGCGACGCGTGCAGACGCTGACGATTCGCGAGTCGCCGCTTCAGCGTCTGGTCAACCGGAGCTCGGTTCGCGTGGAGACGGCGGGCGGGCAGGTCTCGCCGGACAAAGGCCCACAGAAACCGCGCGAGTGGCTCGCGCCCATCGTTCGACGGTCCGCTGTGCCTGCCCTCGTGCGCGAGGTGCTTCCCGGCGTCGACGTGGACGTGCTCGACTGGCATCCGCTGCATCCGCGGGCGTTCCGCAGGGCGTTGAAGCCGGCGTTGATCATCGGCACCCTGATGACGCTCTCCTTCATCTGGCTGCTCGGTTGGCGCGCGATCCTCGTGCTGCCGTTCACACTGGCGTTGATGACGGTCGTGGCGTGGAAGCAGGTTCAGTACATGCAGTGGACGGTGACCGACAATTCGGTGGCCTTTCGCAGCGGTTGGTTGTGGCGCAACGTCACGATTGCGCCGGTTGTGAAGATTCAGACCGTTGAATGCACTGAGTCGCCGTTCGACCGGCGAGCGATGATGGCGCGCGTCCGGGTGGACACCGCCGGGGGGAGCCCGGGCTCTCACCGGGTCGCCATTCCCTACCTCGCGCGCGACACGGCGAAGGCTCTGTACGAGCGCCTCTCGGCGCACGCTGCGCAGACGACGTTCCGCTGGTAGCCGGCTTACAGCTCGAGCGGCACTCGTCTTGATGCTGTCGCGCCCTCACCGTCGCCGCAGTGCAGGGAGACGCGGCTTCACGCGGTTCTTTCGATAGATCCCGATCAGAATCAGCGAGTACGCGAACGCGCGAAGCACGTCGATGACCGGCTGCGCTTCATTGGGCGGCGCCGCGATTTCGAATGAATGAGATGCGTCATCGGGATCAGGAACTTCGGGTACGAGTCAGCGAGCGCGTCCACCGCACGTTGACGCGCGTCTGATCGAGGCGCATACCGGAACCCGTCATCGGCGCGCGAGACGAGGCCGCCGCGGTGCAGCGCCATCAGCACCTCGTCAGCCGTCCGGTCGTCGACATAGAGTCGCCGCGCCAGAGTCTCGTGACACCAGGGGCCCTCTTCAGCGCGCAGGAGCAGCAACGCCTCGAGCTCGGCGACCGAGTCGATGTAGCGGAGCACAAGCTCCTTCACGTCCCGCGGAAGTTCCGCACGATCACTCATTCGACGGGCTCACACTGCAGCTCCGCTTCCGTTCAATCGCACCAGTCCCCCGGCCACATCAGAGGGAGAGTGCAGATGCAGGCGCGCCGGTCAGGGGCAGGCGCCATCCGGGGGTTCCCGGATTTCCGGCTCGCGGTGGTCGGTGACCGTCAGAGCGCCGGGTCTGCTCCCAGGGCGGAGCGGGAGGCAGGCCCGGCATTTTGGGTGGGCTGCGTTACGGCCCCTCCTAAACCGTGAGGTCTGGACGTACTCTGGCGCGGAGCCTTGCCGCCGGCTATCCGTGCGCGTCTGTATTTCCGCGATGGAAAGTATGCGAATTGCGGTTCGGTGACCCCGGCCACTTACGAAATGATCCCGCGCCGCGTGGCGTAGCGCACGACTTCGACGGTGTTGCGCAGCCCCAGCTTCTGAAGAAGGTGGGTCCGGTGGGTCTCGACGGTGGTCGGGCTGATCGACAGGATCTCGGCGATCTCTTTGCTGCTGCGACCTTCCGCCACCAACTGCAGCACCTCGCGCTCTCGCTCGGAGAGCGAGTCGAACCGGTCGGTGATCCCCCGGTCGGTCAGGCCTCGGACGTAATCGTCGAACACGACCTCCGCCACCGGCGGACTGAAGAACGTCTTGCCTGCCGCGACCGCTCCGATGGCTTCGATGAGCTCGGAGGCGGCCGACTCCTTCAAGACGTATCCACGGGCGCCGGCCTGAACCGCTTGCGTGACGTACGCCTGATCGCTGTGCATGCTCAGAATCACGACGCGCACCGATGGGGCGCGGCGAGCGAGCTGACGCGTCGCCTCGATGCCATTCAGCAGCGGCATGCCAATGTCGAGCACGGCCACGTCGGGGTTCAGGGCCATCGCTTCACGAACCGCATCACGGCCGTTGGCGGCCTCGGCGACGACGTGCCAGTCGCGCCGATCCTCGAGGATCTTCCTCAGGCCCTGTCGGAGCACGGTGTGATCGTCGCCAAGCAGTACACGAAGCTCACCCATGCCCTACCTCTCGGTGATCGAACACCAGTGAAGAATCCTCGAGTGCATGCTCAGGCGCCTCCTCGACCGCGAGCGGCCGATCGAGGCCCGGCAGGTCGACCTCGATCCGCGTGCTGCCACCGTTCGAGGCGCTGCTGATGTGCATCGTGCCCCGCAGCTGCGACACGCGCTCCCGCATGCTCAGCAGACCGAGTCCCCTGCGCCGGCCCGGCCGCTCGACGTCCGAGGGATCGAACCCGACACCGTTGTCCTCGATCACGACGTGGAGGGTGCCGGGGCGCGCCGCCAGCTGTACACGACAGGCGGTCGCCTTGGAGTGTCTTACGACGTTGGTGAGCGCCTCCTGAACGACCCTGTACACGGCGCGCTCCGTCTCGACGGCCTGACGAACCTCGAGGCCCTCCTGCACGAACTCGATCGCGGCATGATGCCGGCGTCGAACATCGGCGATGTGCGACTCGAGTGCCGCGACGAGTCCCAGATCCTCCAGGGCGGATGGGTGCAACAGATGTGACAGGTCCCGCACGCTGCGCAGCGCGCTGTCGGCGCTCATCTGCGCCGCGGCGAGCCAATCCACCGGGCCGCGTACCCGCTCGATGTGTCGCTGCGCAACGGCGAGCTCCACCTTGACGGCGCTGAGGGCCTGACCCACCTCATCGTGCAGCTCGCGCGCGATGCGGCGCTGCTCGTCCTCCTGCGCCTGGACCAGCCGCGCCGACAGCCGCTGCAGATCCGCCGCGATGCGTTCCTCGCGCAGGTGCTGCTCGGTCAGTCGATGTTCGAGCCGGGTCGCGTGTCGTGACGCGAGCCCTCCGATCGCCAGACTGATGGCCAGCGCGACACCCAGCATGGTCCAGACTTGGCGCTGCGCCCCGGCCTGCATCTCCGAGATCTTGCGCTGCTGGTCCACGAAGGCCAGCCGGTTCAGAGACTGCACGTCTTCTGACACGCGGATGGCCGCCTCGCGTTTCGGCATGAATCGGCGAAGCAACACGCGCGCGTCGGACGGCCACCTGGTGCTGTCGGTCGCGAGCACGTCGTCTGAGGCGGAGCGAAACTCCCGAATCTCATCCCGCAACCGCGTCACGCGCTCGCGTTCAGCCGGCGAGTCCAGAAACGGGACGTACCGTGCCAACAGCGAATCAATCGCCACATACGCGCGTGAGATCTCCTGGCGATGATCGGCGACAAACGCCGGCTCAGGGTCGAGGAGCGCATCGCGCACCAGGACGGACGCCACCAGTACCTGCGTGCGCACCGACGCGAGGAGCTCCTGCGCCTGCATGTAGCGCGCGTTGGCCGCCGCGGCGTCTCGCTGGGTGTCCCGCATGCGCAGTGTGACCTGATAGCCGGCGAAGAACCACAAGCCGATCGTCAGGCCGAAGCCGACACGGAGGGCCGTCCGAATCGTCACGCGTTGGACGAGGCGGGACGTCATTCTCCGCATCGTAGCGCGGAACCCGGGGCTCCGGCGGCGGCATTCCACGCCTCCCTGTCTCTCCTCACCGGAAATACCGACTTGCCGGGATACGCGGCAGGGTGGCACCACGCTATCGTGGCTGGACATCTGTGCCGTTCAGGCTTCAAGGAGGATTCCACGTGACGCGATTTTCCGTACGGGTCGTAGCCGGCATTCTGCTGATTCTCGCCATCTCGGCGGCCACGTTCGCGCGGCTCTCGGCGCAGCAGGAGTCGTCACCGAGCGCGCACCAGAAGCTGTCGTTCGACGGCGACACGGCACTGTGGACCGTCGCCATCAAGCCGGACAAGACCGCCGACTTCGAACAGATCATGACCAAGATGCGCAAGGCGCTCCTGACCTCGGCAGACCCGATGCGCCGTCAGCAGGCGGCCGGATGGAAGGTGATGCGGATCGCCAAGCCGCTCGGCGATGGCAACATCGCCTACGTCCACCTGATTCATCCCGTGGTGAGTGGCGCGGACTACACCATCATGCAGACGCTCTACGATGCCTATCCGGATGAGCGCCAGGCGCTCTACGACCAGTATCGCGGCGCCTTTGTACACAGCCTCGCGATGTCCGCGGGTTCCATTGCCGTCGATCTGTCGGCCGAACGGCCGTAGCCTGGACGAGACGTCGCGGGATCTCTGATACGGCTGGGGCGGTCTCGGCGAGATGACGAGGCGGGCTGATCTGGCCGAGCTGGATCGGCACGTTCAGAGACGGCCGCCGCGCCGGGACCGGCGTCTCTCAAACCACGTGCTAGCGTAGGCACGTCATGGAGCGCAGCAGCCCATATCGACCTCGTGTGTCACGCGAAACGCGGCTGCTGCTCACCACTGGCGTCGTCGCCATCGCCGCGCTGTGGCTCCTGGCTCGTATCAGGTTCGAGGATCGCGCCGTCACGCCAAATCCGGTACCGTCGGTCTTCAGCCAGCTATCCACCAGTCCAAAGTACGACGACCTCGCGTCGCAGATCGCGCAGATCCAGGCTCGCCTGCAGCCGTCTCTCCTCGCGCTCGACGTTCCGTCAGCGGCCCTTGGTTCCCCGCGCACATCACATCGGATCGCGGCCTTCAGGCTCCGGGACGATCTCGCTGTGACGTGGCTCCCAGCTGGGTCGAACCCTGCGGCGGGGACCGACGCGAACGTCCTCGCCCGCGATCCGGCGACTGGTCTGGCGGTGATGCGCGTCGCGAGCCAGCCATCCGCGTCTGCGCCAATGCCCTGGTCGCCACGCCGGCTGCAGCAGCCGCGCTACGTCGTTGCCAGCGAGGTCGCGCCGCAGGGTCTGTCGCTGCGCCCGGTATTTGTCGGATCCCTCGATCCGGTGGAGAGTCCGTTGTGGTCCGCGCCGCTCTGGGTGGTGCCACCGCGCAGTGATCTGACGCCGGGATCGTTCGTGTTCACGAGCGACGCCGAACTGGTGGGTCTGGTGATCGCCATCAGCGGCAGCGAGCTGGCGATCGTGCCTGGCGGGACTGTTCTCACGGAAGCGGATCGCGTGCTCAACACCCGGCCGAGGCCTCCCGGGACGATCGGACTCGAAGTGCAGCCCCTCACAGCCTCGGTGGCATCCGTGACAGGTGCGTCCGAGGGTGTGGTTGTCACGTGGGTTGCAGGGACTGGCACCGCCACAGGGCAGCTGTTTGTCGGCGACGTCATCGAAGCTGTTGACGGTCGCGGGCTGGTCAGTCGTCAACAGTGGGACGCTCGCATCGCACGTCTGTCGGCGGGTGAGACGCTGACACTGCGCGTCCGCCGGCGTGGCGCACTCCAGGACGTCGCGTTGGCCGCCGCCGCCATTCCGGCCCAGCCGCGCAGTCCGTCGCTTGGACTCACCCTGGCGCGGAGGGGGATCGGAGCGGAAGTGGTCCGCGTCGAGCCCGGGTCCGCGGCGGACCGGGCCGGCCTCGAGGTCGGCGACGTGATCACGGCGTTCGCCGATATCCACGCACCGACGCCGGCGCAGATCACTCGTTCCTTCGCCGCCATTGATCAGGGGCAGCGGGTCCTGATCGCCGTCACGCGTCGCGATGCCCATCACGTCACCACTCTGGAACGATGACGTCCCATCCCGCCGGTGATCGGTTTGGCCTTCTCGACACATCGCTCGACGGCTCCATAGACGAGAGGCGCGAGCAAGTACTCGCTTCGGAGGGTCGCCGGTCGCAGAACTGGCGGCGGTTGCTCGGGTGGTCGGCGACGTCGGCGCCAGTCGCACTCCTCCTCCTGGCGGGCATCGCGGTCGGCCCTCGTGGCATCAACCTGCTGTCTCCAGCCGCGCTGTCGTTCCTGGATCCGGTCGTGCCCGTGGCGCTCGCGGCGCTGGGCGTGCTAGTTGGAGTGGGCGTGGGCGATCGTCGATCGGACGACCGGCGCGTGCTCGCCGCCGCGTGTCTCGACGCCGCGGTGACCATGCTCGTGGTCTCGGCCGGGATCGCGGCGCTGGCCTTCACGGCAGTGCCATCGAGCTATCGTCCGTTCTGGACCCTCGTCCTGACCGGCGGCATCTGCGCCGCAACATCCCTGACACTGCCGACCGGCAATCCCTTGGAACCCCGGACCGCTGCCACTCGCGTGAGGGAGCTCGGCGTCCTGCTCCCCATCGTGTCTGGCGGGCTGCTACTGGCGTGGCTGAATGCAGGTTCGTCTGGCGGCGCCGTGGTTCTGATGGCGCAGGCGTCCCTCGTCACGCTGGCACTGGCGGCGGCCGGGTGGCTGCTGTTATCGGGGGCGTCTTCCGAAACGGAAGAACGAGTGTTTTCCGTGTCGGTGCTGCTGCTCATTGGCGGCGTCGCGGACTCCCTCTCGCTGTCAGCGCTGTTCGGCGGACTGATCGCTGGCGTGTTCTGGCGCTATGCGGGGCGACGCCCGCGCGACACCATCAGCCGGGATGTGTTGTTCGTCCAACATCCCCTCGTCGTGCTCGTGTTGCTGGTGGCCGGCGCTCGCGTGGATCTCTCGCTGGCATCACTCGGACTTGGGGCGGGCTACCTCTTGCTGCGTGTCGCCGGCAAGCTGGCCGGCGGCCTGATGGCCGCACGACTCGTCGGCGTGCGAGCACATCGCAATCTGGACCTCACCCTCCTCCCTCCTGGCGTCTTCGGCGTCGCGTTCGCGCTGAACGCGGTTCGCCTGGGCGCCGACGACGCACTGGTGCTGGCGGCCGTTGTGATCGGCACGATCGGGTCCGACGTCATCGCGCTCCTCCTCCCGTCGCGGAGCGTCAGCGAGTGAGGCGTCTGCTGGCGCTCGTGCTCGCGGTCGGCGCGATGGCCACGGTGCGCGAGCTCGGCACGCACGGTACGGCGGGTTCAGCCGCCACCGCGCTGGCGCTCGGGTTCGCACTCATGGGCGCGTCGGTCACCGGTGACGCGTTGCGACGGTTTCATCTTCCACGCCTGACCGGGTATCTCCTCTTCGGCGTGGTCGTCGGGCCGTACGTGGGCAACCTGATCACCGAATCGATGGCCGCCCAGCTGCAGGTGGTCACAGGGATCGCCACCACGCTCATCGCGCTCATTGCCGGCCTGACGTTGAGCGCGGAGCGGCTCGGACACCGACTCGCCGCGATCACCCGCATGACGGCGGTGACGCTCGCGGTGGCGATGATCGGCCTGTCACTCGTGGCGTGGATCGCCTGGCCGTGGCTGCCCATCGAGCCCGATGCCGTCGGCCTCCAGCGGCTGGTCATGCTGGCCCTGCTGGTCGTGATGGTCGTGTCCTTTTCACCCACGATGACTGCGGCGGTGGTGGCCGACTCGGGGGCGCGCGGGCGGCTCAGTGACACCGTGCTGGCGATGGTCGTCATCGCCGATCTCGTGGTGCTCGTGCTGTTCTCCGTGTCGATGCAGCTGGCGCGCGTCGTGTTGGACCCGGCCGACGCCCAGGGCGCGGCGGTGCTGGCGCGACTGGCGTGGGAAATCGGCGGGGCCGTCGCCTTTGGTGTCCTCATCGGCGTCTTGTTTGCGCTCTATCTGCGATACATCGGCCGGGAAATCTCGTTGGTCCTCCTGGCCGTCTGTGCGGTGCTGAGTCAGGTCGGCACCACCCAGCAGCTTCAGCCGCTGCTCGCCGCGCTCGCCGCGGGCGTGGTCATCGAGAACCTGGCGGTGGCGCAGGGCGACACGCTGCGGGCCGCCGTGCGCCGTGGCGCACCGCCGGTGCTGATCGTCTTTTTCGCGGCGGTCGGTGCGTCCCTCCGGCTCGATGCGGTGGCCGCCATCGGCCTCACCGCGCTCGCACTGGCAGCCGTCCGACTCGGATTCATCAGGCTTGGCATCGGGGCAGGAGTCAGGCTCTCCGGGCTTCCCGCGTCGATCGGCACCTACGCCTGGACGGGGCTCGTCTCTCAGGCCGGAATCACCTTGGGGTTTGCGTCCCTCGTCGCGACCGAGTTTCCGGGGTGGGGCAACCAGGTGCAGCTGCTGCTGGTTGCGCTCATCGCGATTCACGAGCTCGTGGGACCGCTGCTGTTCCGCCGCGGACTCGCTCAGGCGGGTGAGCTCGATGCACACGTGCCGCGTCCCCTCGTGGTCGTGTCCAACCGCGAACCGTACATCCACAGCCAGGACGACGACGGGCGCATTGCCGTGAAAGCCGCGACCGGTGGCGTCGCCGTGGCGCTGGACGCCTTGATGCGCGAGCGAGGTGGCGTGTGGATCGCGCACGGGGCCGGCCAGGCGGATCGGCTGGTCGTCGACGCGACCGACAAGGTGCAGGTTCCTCCCGAGAGTCCGTCATACGTACTTCGGCGTCTATGGCTCGAGGAGCCCACCTTCTCTGCGTACTACGGTGGCTTCGCGAACGAAGGCCTCTGGCCACTCTGCCACGTGGTCGACGTCCGTCCGAAGTTTCGGAGCGAAGATTGGACGGCGTATCAGGATGTCAACGCCCGCTTCGCCGCCGCGATTCACGCCGAGCTCGGCGCGTCCGAAGCACCGGTGTTCATTCAGGACTATCACCTCGCCCTCGTCGCTCCCGCATTGCGGATTCTGCGGCCAGATACGCGCACGGCCCTCTTCTGGCACATCCCGTGGCCCTATCCGGATCGCCTTCGCATCTGCCCGTGGCAGCGTGAGCTTGTCGCCGGGCTGCTGGCCAACGACCTGATCGCGTTTCAGCTCGAACGCGACCGCCGGAACTTCCTGCTGGCTGCCGAAGAAGAGCTGCATGCGGAAGTGGAGATCGAATCGTCGCGCGTACGGTTCGGAGGGCGCACGACGACGGTGGTCTCGGTACCGATCGGTGTGGACTACGACCGGATCCAGACGTTTGCGGCGGACCCATCGCTTCCCCAGGAGCAGCAGCGCCTCCGGGCGATGCTCGGTCTTCAGGCCGACATCATCGGACTCGGGGTGGATCGCCTTGACTATACGAAGGGTATTCCCGAGCGCCTCGAGGCACTCGACGCGCTCATGGCAAGAAGGCCCGATCTGCGCGGGAGAATGACGTTCGTCCAGATTGGGGTGCCGTCCCGCTCTGACCTCCGGAGTTATGCGGAGATTGAAGCGGAGATCGGCCAGCGGATCGTCGACCTCAACGCCCGGTACGCGGTGCCGGGCGGAGCACCGGTCGTGACCTACTACACAACCCCGCTTGGAGCCTTCAGTCTCGTGGCGCTCTATCGTCTCGCCAGTTTCTGCATCGTCAGCTCGCTGCACGACGGAATGAACCTCGTCGCCAAGGAGTTCGTCGCCGCCCGTGACGATGAGCGTGGCGTCCTGGTACTCAGCGCGCTGGCAGGCGCCGCTCAGGAGCTCGAGGACGCGGTCATCATCAATCCGTACGACGTCGACGCATTCGCGGACGCGCTGGTTCGAGCGATCGAGATGACAGACGAGGAACAGGTCCGGCGCATGCGGGCCATGCGGAAGATCGTGGCCGGACGGAACGTCTTCAACTGGGCGTCGGACATCCTCGAAGGGCTCGAGAGTCTGTGGACCAAGCCGCTGCTCTATTCGGTCCGGGGATGGGAAGAGACGTCGGTCTGAGGTTCAGGTCCTCGAGGCTTGGAAGGGCGGGGACGGTCACAGCTCGGACAGATCCGTGAACTGTCCGGTGCTGTCGCCGAGTGTCTCTGCGGGAACACCGAGCCGGTCGAGGAGCGTCAGTTGCAAGTTCGTCAACGGCGTGTCCTCGGGATAGACGAGATGGCGGCCGCCCTTGAGCGCGCCGGCGCCGCCACCGAGCAGCAGCGTCGGCAGCGCACCATGGGTGTGACGGTCGCTGTTGCTGATCCCACCCCCATACAGCAGCATCATGTGATCGAGCAGCGAGCCATCTCCGTCCGGCGTGGTTCGCAGTTTCTCCAGATACGCTGCGAACAGCGCCATGTGATACAGCTGAATCTTGGTGCACTTCTCCATCTTCTCCGCGTCGTTCTGATGGTGCGTCAGCGGATGGTGCGGTTCGGGGATCCCGATCTGGGGATACGGCCGTCCGGTCTGCTCGCGTCCGTACATGAACGTGATCACTCTCGTCAGGTCCGACTGATAGGCGAGCACCTGCAGGTCGTAGAGCAGCTGCACGTGCGGCTCGAACCCATCCGGGACGCCTGACGGCTGATCGATATCCGGCCCCTGTTGCGTGCGCTGTTCCTCCGCCTTCTGGATGCGTCGTTCCGTGTCCCGCAGTGACTCGAGGTAGTCGCTCAACTTCGTGTTGTCTGTGGGACCCAGTGTCTGCTGGAGCTGTTTCACGCGCGACGTGACGGAATCGAGAATGCTCCGGTCCTGGCGCAGACGCGCCGCGCGCACACGCGCGTCCGTGCTGTCGCTCGAACCAAACAGCCGCTCGAAGACGACCCGCGGGTTGTTTTCAGCCATCAGGGGCAGGGTCGGCGTCCGCCACGACAACGTGCTGCTATAGGCACAGCTGTACCCCACGTCGCAGGATCCCACCAGGCTGTTGTCGTCAGCGGTCAACTGCAGCGAGGACAGCTGCGTCTCCTTCTCGAAGGCCTTGGCCGCAATCTGATCCATCGAGACGCCGTTCTCGACGATGCTGTCGGACTTCTTCACGTGCACGCCGGTCAGATACGACCCCGACGCGCGCGAGTGATCGCCACCGCCGTCACCGAGCGCCTCCGCCTGATGACTGGAAAGACCCGTCACGACAATCAACTGATCTCGGAACGGCGCGAGCGGTGCGAGCGTCCGCGAGAGCGCGAAGTCGCGGCCCACACCCATGGGCAGCCAGTTCTCGTAGATGACGCCGTTGGGATGGTAGACAACGCCGAGGCGACGTACGGCCTTGGCCGGCGTCTTCACCTGCGCGGTGAGCGCCGGCACCATCGCGTCCAGCAAGGGCAAGGCCACGGCCGTACCCATTCCGCGCAGCACGGTGCGCCGCGAGATGGCCTTCTTCATGACGATCATGACTGCGACCTCCGCATCTGAAACGGCGTGCTCTTGACGATGGCCAGAATCGCAGACGACCAGCGGTAGTCGTCGGCTGCCGCCGTCCGCACGATCGAGCGGATCGCGGGAGCATCGAAGGATTCCATCTGCCGGCCGATGGCATATGTGAGCAGCTTCCCCGTGACCGTTCTGACGAACTGCTCCTTCTGCGCCAGGAGCGCCCGGCGCAGGGCCGCAGGTCCGTCCACGCGGGTGCCGTCGAGGAGTACACCAGTGGCGTCGATCGCGGCTTCTCCGTCCGTCGTGCGCCATTGACCGACGGCATCGAAGTTCTCGAGGCTGAAGCCGATCGGGTCCATGCGCGCATGACACGACGCGCACACCGGGTTGGCGCGATGCTGCTCGAGCATCTCGCGTACCGACGCGGCCTTGCCGGCCTTGCTCTCGTCCAGATTGGTATTCGCATTCGGAGGAGGAGGCGGCACCGGCACGGCCAGGATGTTTTCGAGCAGCCACTTGCCGCGGATGGTTGGCGAGGTACGCGTGGGATAGGACGTGACCGCGAGGACGCTCGCCTTGCCGAGCAGCCCCCAGCGGTTCTCGTCGGCGAGCGTCACGCGACGGAAGTGACTTCCGTGCACGCCGGAGATCCCGTAGTGGCGCGCGAGCTGCTCGTTGAGAAATGTCGAGTCCGCGGTCAACAACTCCGCGATGCCACGATCCGCTTTCAGCTGATCGTCGAGGAACAGCTCCGTCTCGCGCACGAAGGCGGTGCGCAGGTTGTCGTCGAACCAGGGAAACTTCGTGTTCGCATCAGGCGTCAGCAGCCAGACGTTGCGCGTCTGCAGCCACTGGCCGAAGAAGTTGTCCACCAGCGCGGCACGCGCCCGCGGATCGGCGAGCATCCGTCGTACCTGGCGATCGAGGACACCCGCATCACGCAGTTGGCCGCGCGTCGCCAGATCGAGCAGCTCATCGTCCGGGATGCTGCTCCAGAGAAAGAACGACAGGCGCGACGCGAGCTCGACATCGGAGAGACGATACGCGGCCCCGGGGGCGACCCCGGCGGGATCGGCTTCGATGCGGAACAGGAAATCAGGGCTGACGAGCAGCCGCTCGAGCGCCGCGCGAATGCCGGCGTCGAAGGACCCCTCAGAACGGGCACGCTGATAAAAGCCAAGCAGCGTCTCGACGTCGTCGCTCGTCACCTGCCGTCGATAGGCCCGCCGCGCGATCGTCGACAGAATCTTCGTGGCGCATGAAACGTCCTCACTCGCGCTGGCAGGTTGGCCCGTCGACTCCGCTCGGGGCAGGCACACGAAGATTCGACGACGGCTTGGCGAATCGACCGGCACGCGCCCGTTGTAAGGCCCGTCGATCAGCAGCGACGAGATCGAGAGCTCTGCGCTCGGCACGTCGCCTTCGCGGTTCCAGATCGGGACCCGCGCCGGTCCCAGCCCCTCGGCCTTGATGTCCTCCGACTTGGCGATCGTCGCGAGCAGCTGACGAGGGCCGGCTTTCAACGGCACCCGCACTTGCAGCCGATCGTCGGCCTCGTCGAACTGCGTTTCGGCGGGGCCGCCGACGGTGAACTGTCCGACCCGCGCGCCATCAACTCGAATCTCGATGGTGGTTGGGGTATGCAGGCCGCGGATCGATCCGGCATAGGTCCTCAGCAGCCGGACCTTGAAGACGTACTCGCCATCGACCGGGAAGTAGTGGCGTGCCGCGATTCCGCCGCGCGAGCCCAACGAGAACGATTCACTCAGACGCTCGGTCTGCCAGAGCCAGGTCTGTTCGTTCGAGTTTCCCTTCACGGCGGTGTACCGTTCGACGGCGGGTCGCAGCGTCGGGTCACCGATGGCGACGCGGGCGATCTTCGCCGCCGCTGTCAGGTAGCGATCCAGCAACGCGGGCTCGACACCAAGTGCGTCACCGTTGGTGTCAAACCCGTGCGCCTGCGCATCCGGTGGCAGCATCGACGTGGGATCGATCTCGACTCCCAGCAGATCGCGAACCGCGTTGGCATACTCCGTACGATTGAGCCGATGGAGGCCCGCCGGCCGGCCCGGGTTCGGCCGCGCCGCTGCCACGCGGGCCAACTCCGTCTCCAACCACGTGGCGACGGCGTCATACGTGGCGTTATCCGGCCGCGGCATGTTGACCGGCGGCATGGCACGGCTGCGCAGCTGCACGGCGACCTTCTCCCACGTGTCCGCCGAGCTCTCGACCCGGTCTGCGTCAGCCGTGTCGAGCAGGAGGTTCGCGGTCCTGGTTCGCTGGTTGTGACATGTGACGCAGTACTTCGTGACCAGTGCGCGCGCCGGACTTGGCACCGCGCTCGCCTGAGGAAGGCGGGTCTGAAGACCCGCCTCTACAACCGATCGCGACGCCTCGATGCACACCGCCCCGACCCACGCGATGCACGCGCACGTCGCTATTCGCCGCATGGTCAATCGCGTGACAATCACCGGCACTTGTTCTGCGCCTGACACGGCTTTCCGAGCTGCGGGTCGGCGCCGTGTTTGAGCAGGAGGTCCGCGCCCGCCTTGTTGTAGAGGACGCCGCCGAGACGATCCCCGTAGCCTGAGGCCGCAAGCCAGGGCGTGACGCCAGCTTTGCTGACGGCGTTGACGTCCGCTCCCCTGTCGATCAGGAGCGCAAGAAGTGTGTTCCACCCGCGGTAGGCCGCACCGAACAGCGCGTTCTCACCGCTGGTCGTGGTCCCTTTCGCATCCGCGCCGAGCTGGAACAGGAACCTGGCGGCCTCGAGTGCCTGCGCTTCGTTGACCAGGCTCTCGCCGATCCCGCGATTGAGGCCGGACGCGGCCATGACTGGCGTCGCCTTGGTATCGGTCATCTGCGCGGGATCAGCCCCGGCGGCCAGCAAGAGGCGCATCATCTCGAGATCGACAGCCGCGCTCGCGAGCAGGAACGGCGTGGCGCCGGCCGCGTCCTCGTAGCCGCCACCCAACCCGGAGAATCCCGGCGGCCGTCGGGTCATGCGGGAGTTCGGATTGGCGCCATGCGCGAGGAGCGCTTTCACGAGCGCCAGCTTCTGTTGACGATTCTGGATGCCGCTCATCGCATCGGTGAAGCCGTACACCGGGTTCGAGATCCCACCCTCCCATGTACCCGCCGCCCAATGTAAAGCGGTGAAGCCTGCATCGAGCACGTTGGGGTCGGCGCCGTGCTCCAGCAGAAAGATCGCGAGGGGCACGTAGCCTCTCACCGTGGCCACGAGCAACGGCGTGCTCCCCGCGGAGATGGTCGCCTGATATCCAGGACCTCGTGCCGCCACTGCTCCCGTCGTGCCGGACGCGCTCCGCCCGCCCACGACGCCCTCTTTCGCGGCGACCGCAGGCTCGTCTGGCCGCGACCTGATGTTCACGTTCACACCCGCAGCCAGCAACTGCCGTACGCTTTCGAAGTCGCCTTCGCGCGCGGCGAAGTGCAGCGCGGTGAATCCCTTCTTCGTGTGGGCCTGAGGGTTGGCTCCCGCTTCGACGAGCAGGTGGACCACATCGGGATGACGTTCCGCGGCCGCCCACATCAACGCATCCTGATTTTGCGACGGCTCCTTCGCGTTGACGTCGGCACCGCGCGCGATGAGCCGGCGGACCGCGTCCGCGCTGCCACTGCTCGCGCACGTCATGATCGGCGTCTCACCGGTGCCGATTGGAGTATTCGGGTTCGCGCCCGCCTCGAGCAGGAGCTCCACGAGCGCCGCGCTGCCGTTGGTGCAGGCGCGCGAGAGCGGCGTCATGCCGAAATCGTTCGAGACGTTCGCGTTGGCGCCGGCGCGGATCAGCATGTCGGCTGTCGCCGCATCGTTCCAATGCGCCGCCCACAGGAGCGCCGTGGACCCATCATCGGACCGGACGTTCACGTCAGCCTTGCGATTGAGCAGTGCGCGAACTCTGGATCCGTCCTGCGTCCTGGCCGCGTTCACGAGCCCGAGGTCATCTGCCGCTTCTGCAGGTCTGGCGCTCCCCAGCAGCAGCAGCAGGCACGCGACGCCGAGCGTCAGTCCACACGCGCCCACGATCGCCTTAGACATGCACCACTCTCTTGCGCAAGTTATACCTCAAGGGGGGCGGGCTCCGACGTGTCGCGTGAAAAAGTCGGCCGCGCGCCTCTCCGGCACGAAATAAAATGTCTGGGCTCATCCTGAAGAGACGTATGCGCTTGTCGAAAACTGATCTCAGCGTCGCGCTCGTGGTTGCGCTCGTGTGCCTGTCGCGAAGCGCGACGCTGGCTGGCAGCGCCGGTCTCGGCGCGCAGGTTCAGCCTCCCAGTCCTCAGCAGGCGATCGAGTCCGGCCGCGTCGTGGCCACAATCACCGGTCTGGAAGGAACAGTACGCATCGCCGGGGTTGACGTGGAGCTGCGTGCGCTCGATGGCAACGTGGTCCTCGCCAAGACGATGACCGACGGCGCGGGGCGCGTGGCGTTTCCGGACGTCCCTGCCGGGCGCTACATCATCAAGGCCACGCGCCCGGGATTCGTCCCCACCGACTCGACACCGTTTGACGTGCGCACCGGCGCGATCGCGCAGGTGTTACTCGACATCAACCTGACGTTCGTCGCGCCCGGCGTCGAAGTACGGGCGCCGACGGCGGCCACACAGAGCGTCCAGCCCGTCTCGACCAGCGACATGCTCGCCGGCTCCGTCCTCGACCTCGCGCCGCTGGACGGCGACGACTTCCAGAGTCTGCTGCCCCTGCTGCCCGGCGTTCTGCGGGGTCCCGATGGACGGCTGCGTGCGAAAGGCGGCCAACCCACACAGGGCGCGCTTCAGATCAGCAGCACCAGCCTCATCGATCCCTCGTCGGGCGATTTCGATCTCGAATTGCCTGGTCAGAGTCTCGAGTCCGTCGAGCTGCTCGCGAATCCGTTCGCGGCGGAGTACGGTCGTTTTTCGACCAGCGTCGTGCAGCTTCGTACGCGGCGCGGCACCAATGACTGGAAGTGGGAGCCGGGCAACCTCATCCCGCGGTTTCGCAAGGGCTTCAGGAGCGTGCGGGGCTTCGAGCCACGCTTCTCGGTCCACGGGCCGCTTCGACGGGATCGGCTGTTCCTCGCCCAGGACTTCCAGTTTCGCTCGGTCAAGGATCCGGTCAAGAGCCTGCCCGATGAGCCCGAGATCGCGCTGACCAGCTTCGATTCCTTTACGCGCGTCGATAGCGTGCTCTCACCCCGCCATACGCTGGGCGGGCTCGTCGTCTTATTCCCCCGCGAGATCGAGCATCTCACGATGAACACCTTCCGCCCGCCCGAGGTGACGCCGGAGTTCAACCAGAGTGGCACCTCAGTGGGCGTGCAGGACCGCTTTGCGCTCTCGCCGACGATGGTGCTGGAAAGTACGCTGGCGGGCCGGCGGTTCGAGATCAATGTGAACACCGATGGCCGGCAGCCGATGATCTACACGCCGGAGACGCAGCAGGGAAGCTTCTTCAACGATCAGGAGCGCGAAGTCAGGAGCGTGCAGTGGGTCGAGGCGCTCTCCCTCTCCGTCGACAAATGGCGTGGGCAGCATCTGTTCAAATTCGGCCTCGATTTCCAGAGCTCCAGGTACGAGGGTTCGAGCGAGAGCCGGCCCATCGACATCCGTCGCAGCGAGGGCTCACTCGCCGAGCGCATCGTGCCGGGCTCTGCCACGACTCAAGACGTGACCGCCGCCGAGCTGGCGTTGTTTGCCCAGGACCAATGGCGCATCGGCCCACGCGTCACGCTGGAGCTTGGGCTTCGCATGGACCGCGAGGACGTGGTCGAGCGTGTGAACTGGTCACCGCGTGGCGGCGTGTCGGTGGCCGTCTTGCCGGAAGGACGCGGAATTCTTCGAGGCGGCGTGGGCAAATTCAGACAGCGGACCCCACTCAACGTCGGCGCGTTCGAGCAGTTCGAGCCGCGTGTGGTCACCCGATTCGCGCCCAACGGCGAGCCGCTGGGCCCGCCTGCGTCACTGGTCAACGTCGCGGCACCAGACCTTCGCACGCCCGAAGCGGTCACCGGCAACATCGAGTGGAACCAGCGATTCGGCCGACGCGTGTTGTTCAAGGCCAACTATCTGAAGCGGGAGGGATCGCACGAGTACATTCTGGAACCGCAGGCGGCGCCCGGTGAGATTCGTCTGATGAGCACCGGCACATCGCGGTACTGGGAACTCGAGCTCACGGGCCGATATCTGCGTGGTGAGCGCCGTGACCTCACGGTGTCGTACGTCCGCTCACATGGTGATGCGGATCTGAACAACTACGATCAGTTCTACGGCAACCTCCGCAACCCGATCCTTCGCGCCAACGAACACAATCTCATCCCCACTGACGTGCCGCACCGGCTGCTGGTGCGCGGGACGATCGGTCTGCCCGGCCAGTGGGACATCGCGCCGGTCATCGAGGTCCGCTCAGGCTTCCCATGGTCGGCCGTCGACGAGTTTCAGAGCTTCGTCGGGCCACGCAACCGAGCTGGACGCCTGCCACGGGTCCACACGATCGACTTCTCCCTCTCACGTCCATGGCACGTGTGGAAGTACCGGTTCCGTGGCGGCGTCAAGATCTACAACCTTCTGGGGGCGTCGGCCCAGCGCGACGTGCAAAGCAACGTGACATCACCGGCCTTCGGCCGATTCTTCAATCCGCTCGAGCGCTCGATTGGTTTCGTGCTCGGGTCGGCGAAGTGAGCGGGCAGAGAGACTAGCGGCTGACCGGCGCACCGCGCAGGTAGACCGCTGAGATCCGCCGCGTGTTCGTGATGTCGTCGAGCGGGTTGGCGTCGAGGACGATGAAGTCCGCGCTCTTGCCGGCCTCGACGGTTCCCGAATCGGTCATGCCGAGAAACTGTGCGCCGTTGCGCGTGGCGGCGACGATGACCTGCATCGGCGTCATGCCGGCGGCGGCCATGTCGGCCATCTCGACGTGCGGCGCCCAGGCATTGTTGCCATCAGATCCGACCGCGACGCGAACGCCGGCGGCGCTCATCTTCGCCAGGTTGCGCGCCTGGATGCCGAACGCCGTCTGAGCCTCCGGCCGGTCGGTATTGCCGGCCTCGAGCTTCTGCAGCTCGCCCGCCGACAGACTCGCCTTCAGCCAGCTCATGTCGGTTTTGACGCCGCGATCGGGCAGGTTCGGCACCAGCACGAGATCCGGCCGCTTCTTCACCATCGCCATGAACTCGTCGTCCACGTCCCGGTCGCGCACGCCGTGCGCCATGGCGTCGAGGCCGGCTCGCAGCAGCCCCTTCGCGTCGTCCAGCGTGAACAGGTGCGCGGTGACGCGAAGCTTTTGCTTGTGGGCTTCGTCGATGACCGCACCGTACAACTCGGGCGTGAGCTTCTTGAACTGGCCGTTGCGGTCGTCCACCCAGATCTTCACGATATCGACCTTCTGCGCGCCGAGCTCCTGCACCGCTTTGCGGGCCTCGGCGGCGCTCGTGATCCAGTAAGGCGCCTGCGTGCGTCCTGGTTCGGGCGCCGTGAGGCCACGACCCGCGGTAAAGAATCTCGCGGCGCCGGGGATGTTTGCGGCGCGCATCTGTGCCACCAGCTCCGGCGCATCCTGTCCCAGGCTCATCGCGCCGCTGATGCCGTACGACGCGCGGCGGCGCAGGTCCTGCTCCACCGCATCGCGCGTGGCACTGAGGTGCACATGGGTATCGACGATCGCCGGCATCACCGTCTTGCCGGCGAGGGTGACACGCGTCGCGCCGGCCGGCGCTTTGACGCTTGCCGCCGGCCCCACCTGTGTGATCCGGCCGCCGCTGACGACGAACGACGCGCTCTCGATCGTGCGGCCGTCGCCGACGATGACGCGGGCGCCGTCGAAGACGGTGGTGGCGTCCTGGGCGAGCGGCGGCGTGGAAAGGGTGGCGGCCAGGGCCAGGGCGGAAAGCAGTTTGATGCGCATGAGCGGGAGTATAGGAGATCTCCGATGGCGGCGGCTCATCCTTAGCCAGCGTATGATCCTCTGCGGGCTATGAAAAGTCCTCTGGCCAGAGAGCGCGAGCAAGTCGCGACCGGATTCTTTTACGGCATCGTGCTGCTGCTCGGCTATGTGTTTCTGCGCATGCTCACCCCGTTCTTCGCCCCTCTCGGGTGGGCCGCTGTGCTGGCCATCTTCGTCTACCCCTGGCACGAGCGCGTGGTCCCACGATACGGCAACGCGCGAGCGGCCGCGTTGAGCACCCTCGTCGTGACGGTGTTGATCGTGGGACCCGGGCTGGTCATCCTCACCACGTTCGTGCAGGAAAGCAGCGCCGCCTTGTCCACACTGGACAGAGACGCCGTCGCGGGGCAGCTCGCGTGGCTCGAACAGGGGTGGAATCGGATTCGCGTGTTGATCCCCGGGGCGCAATCAGTGGATCTCAGGAGCCTCATCGAAAACGTCTTCTCGAGGACTGGAGGGTTCGTGGCGACTCGCGTCGGCGGATTGCTCGCCGACATCGCGGTCCTGCTCTTTCAGCTCGTGGTGACGCTGATTGCCCTGTTCTTCTTCCTGCGCGATGCGGACACGATCATGCTCCACATCCGGGGCTTGTTGCCGTTCGAAGACTTGCGCCGCGAGCGCATGATCCGGCAGACGCGCGATCTCGTCTACGCGAGCATTGCAGCCGGCCTGTTGATCGCCGCTCTTCAAGGGCTGGCCGGCGGGCTGGTCTTCGCCCTGCTCGGTCTCGGCGCCCCGCTGTTCTGGGGCGTCATGATGGGGCTCTTGGCGCTCTTGCCATTCGTCGGCACCTGGGTGGTCTGGATGCCCGCGGCCATCTGGCTGATGGCCACCGGCCAGGTGATTAAAGGGATTGTGCTCGCGGTACTGGGCGGGGCGCTTGTGGCCAGCATCGACAACGTCCTCCGGCCGCTTATCCTGAGCGGCCGGACGCAGATGAACGGACTGTTGATGTTTCTCAGTCTGCTTGGTGGTGTGAGCCTGTTCGGCTTGCTCGGCATCGTCCTGGGCCCGCTGGTCAGCGCGATTGTCACCGGGTTGTTCGAGGCCTACACCACGCCCGGAGAACTGATCAGCGCAAGCGCACCAACCAGCGACGACCGAAACGGACCGCGCGTGACACCGTGAGCGTCGGGTACTGACGACATGGCGCGAGATTCATGCCCCTCGACGTCGCTCGGGGCAGGTCGTCAGCGGACCCGCTTGGCGCCTTCCATTAGATATGGCCTGAGCGTGGCGTCGAGATCCTCGCTCAGACGTGTGGCCGCGGAGCCCTCCCGATACAGTGTCCATGCCAGGAACGAACCACCCAGAGTGACCTCGATCAGCCGCGCCAGCGTCTTCACATCCGTGTCGGGACGCAGCTCGCCCCGGGCGACCGCGTCGGCCAGCAATTCTTCGTAGCGAGCCCGCGCCGCGCGGGTGTGCCGCAGGTGGTGCCGGCGAAGCGCCGGGTCCGCCCAATCGCTTTGCATGTACGCGAGATTCCGTAGCGCGGCCCGCGGTGAGACGGCCAGCCTGGCGAACATCGCGGCAGTAGCACGCAACGCGCCGAGGGGCGAACCAGTGCCCGCGGCCCGCTTCGGCCTCGGGTCGCCGCCACTGGCTGCGGCTTGCCGCCAGTGCGCGAGTATCAACTCACGCTTGGAGCCGAACCGCTGCACCAGGGCCCCCGCCGTCAGCCCTGCCTCCGCCGCGATCGCGCCGAGCGTGAGCTCCGCCGGCCCCACCCGCCGCATCACTCGGCCCATCGCCGCAAACACGTCCGCATCCTCCGCCTTCCGGCGCCGTGGACTCATCGCTGCTCCTTGACGTAATCTAAACGTTCGTTTAGTTTAGAGGTCATGACGTCCATGTCACGCCTGAAGTATGCCGCGTTGAGTGCCGTCGTGCTGATGATCGCGTGCGACGCGAGGGCTGTAAAGGCGACGCAAATGGATCCATCGAAAACCACGTACGGAGAACGGAATCCCAACGCCCCGAATGAGCTGGCCGTGTTTGCGTTCCTGGTTGGAAAATGGCAGGGCACGGGAACAGTCAAACTCGAGAACGGCAAGGTCGCCGAGTTCCCCGTCACGTGGATCGGCCGCTATATCCTCGATGGCTATACGATCGCCGATGAGGCGCACTCGTTCTTTCCGGATGGAAGCCCCGCTTTGGGCATCACTCTTCGCCAATACGACACCAATCGAAAGACGTGGATCGTCGAGTTCTTGAACGTCTCCAACTCATTCCTGCGCAGGCAGGTCAACGGCCGATCCGGATCGGTCACCGTGGACGGGCCGACTGTCACGGTCGCTTCGGGAGCGCCGGACACGGCGATTCGGGAGCACTATCGCGTCGTTGATCGGGGCAACTGGGTGTATCGCCTGGATCAGTCCACCGATGGCGGACGCAGCTGGAACGAAGGGCAGGTCGAGATGACCTTTCGTCGATTGGAGTGACGGAGCCCGGGACCGTACTCGCGGCGACGTGGCACGACGGGGTGTTCGTCGTCACGGCGCACGGCCGCCATCAGGAGCTCGCCGGTCAGCCAGTGAGAGCGCTGTCGCCAGATGGGCGTGGCGGCGCTCTCGCCATCGTCGGGGAACATTCGCTGTGTCGGCGTACTGCCGGCGGCGAGTGGAGCACGATCGCGACCAGCGAGTTTCAACTGGCGTGCTCCGTGGCGGTCGGCGACGAGATCTACGTCGGGACAGAGGATGCGCGCGTCCTGCGCATCAGCGCAGATGGCCACATCGAGCAACTCGCCGGCTTCGATGCCGTCGCGGGGCGAGACACCTGGTACGCGGGCTCCGCGGTCATAGACGGCCGTCGTGTCGGACCGCCGCTCGGGATTCGCTCGATGACCGCGACCGCGGACGATGCGGCGCTCCTCGCCAACGTTCACGTTGGCGGCATCCCGCGGTCAACGGACGGCGGGAGGACCTGGCACCCCACCATCGAGATCGGCAGTGACGTGCACGAGGTGCGCGCCCACGCAACCGATCCGGATATCGTGATCGCCGCTGCCGCCATCGGGCTGTGTATCAGCCGGGATGGTGGAGCCACATGGACAGTCGAACGGGACGGCCTGCATGCATCGTACTGCTCTGCGGTGGCCTTGTCGGGCAACGATATTCTCGTCGCCGCGTCTGCAGACCACTTCGCGACCCAGGGTGCAGTGTATCGGCGCTCGATCGACGGAGACGGACCCCTGGTGCGCGTCGGTGGCGGCCTTCCCGAATGGATCGACGGCATCGCCGACACGGGTTGCATTGCGACGCACGATTCGGCGATCGCCGTGGCCGACCATGCGAGCAACCTCTACGTATCGGCTGACGGCGGGGCCACCTGGTCACGGCGCGCGAGTGGACTTCCAGCGACAAGCAGTGTGCTCATTGTGTGAGCGACACTGCGGAGCCAAGCCGACCCGCCCGTCCCCTGGATCGATCGATCCGGCACTAGACTATAGGGCCTCATGAAAACATCGTCGCTCGCTCGCTGGTTGGCCAGGCTTGGCGCTGTCGCCGTGTTGGTCCCGAGCTCGGCGTCTGCCGCCGACGTGCGCGTGATGATCTCGGCCGGTTTCTATGAGGCCTATGCCGAACTGGGCCCGGCGTTCGAGCGCGCGAGCGGCCACCGCCTGATCACGACGCGCGGTCCATCCATGGGCGACTCGCCGGAGGCGATTCCCACGCGCCTTGCGCGAGGCGAGACAGCGGACGTCGTGATCCTGGATGGAGCAGCCGCCGACGAGCTCGCGAAGCGAGGAGTGTTACGCGCCGGCAGCAAGGTCGATCTCGCCCGGTCGCAGATCGGCATGGTGGTGCGTGCCGGAGTCGCGAAGCCGGATATCGGCAGCGTCGAGGCGTTCCGGAGGACGCTCCTGGCCGCGACGTCCATCGGCTACTCGGACAGCGCCAGCGGCACCTATCTATCGACCATGCTGTTCGCGAAGCTCGGTGTGGCGGACCAGGTGGCAGGCAAGAGTCGAAAGGTGCGCGGGCCACCGTCCGGCGAACCCGTCGCCGCAGTCGTTGCGCGTGGCGAGGTGGAGATCGGCTTTCAGCAGGTCAGCGAGCTGATACACGTCCCTGGCGTGACCTTCGTCGGGCCGATTCCTGCCGACCTCCAGCCCGGATTCTCCTTTGCCGGAGCGATCACCAGTGCCGCCCGGCAGCCAGACGCGGCCCTCGCGCTGCTCCGCTTCCTCGCCTCGCCCGATGTGGCCTCGACGATCGTGAAGGCAGGGCTGACGCCACCGGTGCGCCGCTAGCCCGCGCAGACCTCGCCGGCGGCTTATTGAGTTGTGTCGTGCTACTTCGCTTCGAGCCCGCCGGTGATCCCCTCGACCTGATAACCGATCGCCAGCTTCCGCATCTTGATGATCTGTGCCGGCGTCGCGAACTTCGGATCGACGTTCGCCTGCGCGCAGGTGAAGCCGCGCAGCGTGCACTCGGACGTGGTGTGCGTGATGCCGCGCTCCTTCATCAGCCTGAACATCAGCTTCACGGCGTCTTCATGGATGATGACGGCGTTGTTCGGCACGAACGTGCCAACGCCGATCGCGTAGTCAACCGGCATCAGCGGCTCGACGCTGGCGCCGAACGCACCGTCGTTCTTCTTGCCGAGATCGTAGGCACTGAGATCGGCGCCCTTCTCGACGAGGTACTGGACAATCGCGGTGTCGCCCAGGTTGCCGGCGACCATGAGCGGCGTGATGCCGTAGTCGTCCGCCTGGTTCACGTCGTTGCCCAGCTCGACGAACAGCGTGACGACCTCGAGCCGCTCCGCCGGCGATCGCCCTTTACTGTAGCCCTGGATGAACCCGAGGCTCGCGGCCGCCGACAGCATCGTCTCGCCATCGCTGGAGATCACCTTCGGGTCGGCGCGGTAGGACAGCAGGAGCTTCGACAGATCGAGATCGCCGGAGAACGCCGCGCGCATCAACGACGTGGCGAAGACGATGCGCGGTGAGCCGGCGCGCATGCGGGCCCGCGGCGTGTTGTTGACCAGCGCGTTGGGATTGGCGCCGGCGTCGAGCAGCTTCTTGATCAGCGGCAGCGGATCCTGGGTCACCATCCACGGAAAGTTCGGCGCCGTCTCCATGTTGCGCCGATCGACCGCCCAGAAGAGCGGCGTGAAGCGCTGCGTGTCCGTGTTGTTGACGTCGGCCTTGTTGTCGACGAGATACGACGCGAGATCATAGTTGCCGTTGAAGATGGCGAGGCTGAGCGCGTTCTTGCCGTCGCCGGCCACGGCATTCACGTCAGCCCCGGCGGCCACGAGCAGCCGCGCGGATTCGAGGTCGTCCTCGCGCGCGGCGAGCATCAGCGGCGTCAGCCAGCCGCTGGCAAATTCCTCGACCTTGCGACCGGTGTCACCGGCAACCGGCGTGCGGCCCTCGAAGCCGCGACCATTGGCGGCCGGGACGAAGTTGGAGCGCGCCTTGACGTCGGCGCCCTGCTCGATCAGCAGCTTGGCCGCGTCCGGATGCCGTTCCGACACGGCCCACATCAGCGCCGTCGTGCCGCCCCACTTCTCCGTGTCGTTGACCTTACCGCCCGCTTCCAGCAGCACCTTCAGCGCGTCGGTCTTGCCGGTGCGCGCCGCCATCATCAGCGCGGTGTCGCCGGACTGGGTGAGCGGCTGGTTCGGATCGGCGCCGGCCTTGATCAGCTTGTCGAGCATCACCGCGTTGCCGTTCATCGCGGCGAGCTGCAGCGGACGGACGCCGTCGCGGTTGGCCGCGGCGACGTTCGCGCCGGCGCGAATCAGCATGTCCGCCAGGCCGGCGTCATCGAGACGGACCGCCCAGTGCAGCGCCGTCGTTCCGTCGACCTGAGGCGCGTTGACGTTGGCCTTTCGCTGAATCAGCGCGCGGACGGCGCCGCTGTCGCGCTTCATGGTCGCGTCAGCGACCTCACTGCCCGCAGCCGCTGCCGCAGCCGCGGTCAACAGCAGCCATGCACAGGATCCAAGAACGTGTCGCATCAACATGTCGGGGCTCCTACGAGCGCTTCACATTCCGGAGGATGGAGGCAGCCGTCGCGTAGTTCTCGAGCGCGACGGTCTTCGCCTCGTTATCGACCATCACCTTGGTGGTCAGCGACGTCTTGCCTTCGCCCACACCTTTCGCATTGAAGCGAATCTCGATCACCGTGAACTCGTAATCGGTCAGATTGCTCGCGGTCGGCTGCCACGCCGCGCTATGTGTGCCGAGACGTCGATCGCTGGCAAGAATCACCCGTTCGCCGCCATCCGGCAGCGGCGCGCGGTACGCGTACTTGATCGCGTAGCCGGTGACGTCCGACGTCCACAGGTAGCCGATCGTAGGGGCGCGACCAATCGCCTGCGCAAGGGCGGCCGTCGGACTGAGCGGTACTGCCGGGGCCCCGCCACGACCGCGGCCGCGCGCCCGGCCGGCGCGCCCGGCGGCTCCACCCGCGCGTGCACCGTCAGATCCGGCCGGTCCGGCGCCTCGCGGCACACCGTCAGCTCCGGCGCCTCGCGGCGCCGGTGGCGGCGGGTTCAGCGCGGCGACGAGCGGGGCCGCCTGTTCGGACGCCGACCAGCGCTGAATGCGGATCTTCACCGGGCCACCGGGGTCGGCGACGTTGGCCGATACGGCCGTGAAGATCGTCTCGCCGGTCTGCGCCGCCACGCCGGCAGTGGCGATCGCGAACGCCACGAGCGCCGCACACACGTTCACCGGCTTCATTGGTTCGGGTTCGTCCCTTTGGTTCTGCCCAGCCACTCGACCAGGCGCTCGAGCTCATCGTCGGCGAGCTTCGCGCCACGCTCGCGCATGTCGACGGTCACGACACGCCACCGGTCGGGGCTGAACCGCGCGTCGTTGACGCGATCGAGGGCGTGGCACGACGAGCACGCGCGCTTCAACAGTTCCTCTGCCTCGGGATCGGTGAAGAAGGTCGTCACCTCCTGCACGATATAGGTGCGCGGGAACGGCTTGGTGCCAGGACCGAACTTGGTCACCAGCCAGTCGAGCAACAGCTCCCGGTCTCGCCCGACGAGGCTGACCTTCTGATCCTGGTGTCTCGCGTCGATGTAGGCGCTCCAGCCCGCGCGGTCAAGGCTGTTGAACGCATAGTCGTCGATGCCGTGACAGGACGAGCAGTTCTTGAAGATGACCTGCCGCACGGGCCCCTGGGGCGGAACCACCTGCGGGCGCGTCGGGCGTCCGCCGATTTGCGCCGCCACGGGGACGGTGGCGGCCGCCGCGACGGCAACCGCCCACAGTGCGATCGTTCCAGTGATCCACTTCATCGATCAGGTCCTAGAGATTCGGCAGCGCTTCGACGACCGGGAGACCGGCGCTCTGCGCCTCGACAAACAGATGTGGCAGCCGGCCGTTGCTGGTGCCCAGGCTCTCCTGCTCGATCCCGAACTTGTGCAGGACGCTGAGCAGCATGTTCGAGGTGCGTTGCGTGTTGTCGGGGAACACGATGTGCCGGTTGCCCTTGAACGTGCCGTCGATGCCGCCGACGAGGATGACCGGCACCTTCTCGTGCGCATGGCGGTGCGAGTTGCCCATGTTGCTGCCCTTGTAGATCAGCACGTGGTCGAGCACCGTGCCGTCGCCGTCGGGAGTGTTCTTCAGCTTCTCGACGAAGTAGGCGAGGTTCTGCACGTGGTAACGATTCATCTTGGCGTAGTCAGCGACGTTCTCCGGCTTGTCGCCGTGGTGCGAGGAGCCGTGCCAGCCGCCGGTGGTGCCCGACTCGGGGAAACTGGTCCCGGTCAAATCGCGACCGAGCATGAACGTCGCCGATCGGGTGATGTCGCCCTGGAAGGCGAGCGCCATCAAGTCGTACATCAGCCGGAAGTGCGCGTGCTTGCTGTCGGGCAGGCCGAACGGCACATCGCTCTCCGGTTCCTTCACCGAGTTGTCCATCGAGATGCGGATGCGGCGCTCGAGCTCGCGGATGTTGTCGAGGTAGGTGTCGACGCGCGCCTTGTCGCCGTCGCCGAGATTGCGCTTGAAGGCGCCCAGCTCGCGCGTCACCGAGTCGAGGATGCTGGCGTTCTGCTTGCGCCCCTTCAGCCGTTCCTCCGGGCTGGTGCCGTCGCCGAACAGCCGCTCGAACACCACTCGGGGGTTCACCTGCGTCGGCAGCGGCTGCGTCGGTGACGACCACGAGATCGAATTCGTGTAGGCGCAGCTGTAGCCCCAGTTGCAGTTGCCGAAGTTTCCGGTGTCCTCGACGCCGAGCTGCATCGACGACAGGATCGAATCCTGCCCGTACTTCTGCGCGATCAGCTGATCGATGGTGACGCCGAGGAACGGGCTGACGGCGTTGCGCCGCGGCCGCGCGCCCGACAACAACACCGCCCCTCGCGCGTGATCACCGCCCGGCTCCTCGTCAGTCGCCATCGCCTCCGGCATGTCGAGGCCGGTGATGAGCGTCACGTGACTGCGGAACGGTTCCAGCGGCTTGGTGATGAACGAGAAATCGAAGTCGCGGCCTTCCTTCGTCGGGCTCCAGTAGCCGGGCGACGCGCCGTGCGGGTGCCAGATGCCGACGAAGCGCCGCACCGGCGACGCCGCGGTCAGACGCAGCGGGGTGAACGCGGGCACCATCGCATCGAGCAGCGGCAGCGCCAGCGTGACGCCCATGCCATGCAGGAAGGTCCGCCGCGGAATGTGCTTCTTGGTGAGAAACATCGTCGCTCCTAGTTGGTATTGGTCACGCGTTCGTGCGCCTTGACGCGCATCTGAAACTGGGGACTCTTCACGACGCCGAGGACGATTGCCGAAAACCGGCTGTTGTCCTTCGACACGTCACGGACAATCGAGCGGATCGTCGGCATGTCGGTATATTCCACGCCACGGCCGAGCCCGTAGGTCATCATCTTCTCGACCGTCATCGCCACGAACTGCGGCGAGTAGCGCATCAGCGCCTGACGCAGGCCGACCGGCCCGTTCACTTTCTGCCCGTCGTAGAGATCGACCGCGGCGTCGATCGGCGTGCCGCCCTCGCCGCCCTGCTTCAGCCGCCACTTCCCATCGGCGTCGAAGTTGTCGAGCGCGAACCCGATCGGGTCCATGATCTTGTGGCAGCCCGCACACGTCGGCGTGGCCCGATGCATCGTCATCTGCTCGCGCAGCGTCAGCACCTTCTTCGATCCAGCGGCGGTGTCCTCGAGCGCCGGCACGTTCGGCGGCGGCTCCGGTGGCGGCGTGCCGAGGATGTTCTCCAGCACCCACACGCCGCGTTTCACCGGCGACGACCTGAAGTTCTGCGTCCAGGTCACCGAGAGAAAGCTGCCCTTGCCGAGGATCCCGCGGCGATAGTCGAGCGACGGTCCGAGTGTGACGCGCCGGAAGTGCGAGCCGTAGATGTTCGGGATGCCGTAGTGGCGCGCCAGCCGCTCGTTGACGAACGTGTAGTCCGCGTCCAGCAGATCGACGACATTGCGATCCTCGCGGATGAGGCTCTCGAAGAACAGCTCCGTCTCACGCTGGAAGGCTTTGCGCAGCTCGTCGTCCCAGTCGGGATAGAACACGCCGTCCGGCGAGGTCGCCGGCAGGTTGCGCAGATAGAGCAACTGCTGGCCGAAGTTGGTCACCAACGAGGACGATTTCGGATCCGCGAGCATCCGCCGCACCTGCTGCTCGAGCACGCGTGGCGAGCTGAGGCGTCCCTGCGTCGCGACGGTGATCAGCTCGTCATCCGGGATGCTGCTCCACAGGAAGAACGAGAGCCGCGACGCGAGATCGAGATCGGCGATGCGATACGGCTGCCCGGCCGCGACGCTCGCCGGTTCTTTCTCGGCGCGCACGAGGAAGTTGGGACTCGCGAGCACACGCCGCAGCGCCAGCTCGACGCCTTCGTCGAAGGTCCCGTCGGCGCGCCCCTGTTTGTAGAAGTCGATCAACGTGCCGACCTCCGCCTGGGTCACCGGCCGGCGATACGCGCGACGCGCGAGGCCGCTCAGAATCTGTCGCGCACATGTTGCCTCTTGCACGCCGGTTGCGGGACGACAACTGAACACTTTGCGACGGCTCTTGGAGTCCTCGGGACGCTGCGCGTTGAACGGACCTGAGATGCGCAGGAAGCCGATCGCCGGGTAGTACTGGAGCTGCGGGATGCTGTTGTTCTCGAGCGACTTCCGGTCGTACTGCTTGATCATGTCGAGGCTGGGGCGGAAGTTGGTCGCCAGGAACGTGGCGCCGACTGTCCGCGCGCCGGCCTTGACCGGCACCGTGACCTCGAGGATGCCGTCACCCTGATCCCCCGCCATCCCCTGACTCAGACCGATGCCCTGGTACTTGAACAGGTGCGCGCGCTCGCCGTCCACGATCAGCTCGAGCTGTTCGCCGGGAATGAAGCTGCCGATGCCGAAGTTCTGAATGGCGAACTTGTACTCGCCGTCGGCGGGGAAATCGTGGCGGGTCATCATGCCGCCGCGCGTCCCCAACGGCAGCCCTTCGATGTGCTGGTTCTGCGAGGTGTCACCGGGCGCCAGGTAGGTGGCTTCGACCGGAGTCTTCCAGAAGCCGACCGCCATTCGCGCGACGCGCGCAGCCGCCGTCGAATACGACTCGAGCAGCGTCGGCGAGATGGTCAACGAGCCGGCGATATTGTCGAACCCGCGCGCAATGTCGTCAGGCGGCAGCAGGGTCGTGGCGTCGATGTCGAGGTCGAGGAGATCGCGAACCGCGTTCGCGTACTCGGTACGGTTCAACCGGTGCAGGACGACGGCGCCCGGACTGACCTTGGCGGCGTGGCGATCGAGCTCGCCTTCAAGCCAATCGCGCAACCCCTCGTATTCGCTCAGCGATGGACGCCGAACATCGGGCGGAGGCATGACGCCGGCTCGGAGCTTTCGAACAACTTTTTCCCAGAGCTCGGCGTGCTCGCCGACGCGTGTGTAATCCAGATCCTGAAGCGACAGGTTCGCGGTCTTGACGCGCGCGCTGTGGCAGGTGACGCAGTAGCGATCGATGATCCCCTTCTGCTGCTCCGCTGTCGCCGTCGTGGTCGCGGGCGCAGACACCACTGTCGACCGTCGGCTCACGGGTGCCGCCGGGGCGACGTTCGGCGGGCGGCTGGCGGGCGCCGCCTGGCCGTCGAGGCGAACGACGGACACGACCGACGAGGAGAACAGCAGGACCGCGATGCCGAGCACGACCGACCGGGGGTTCGACATCGAAAGAAGACCTCCTCATCCAGGAGCCTGGCGGGAGACGACACCTCACCCGCCGCCGTCCCGACAGGGACGGTAACGCAAGGTCGCACAACTGACTTGCCAGTTCAAGCGGGATATTCGCTATTCGATAGCCGAATGACGGCCTGTTTCGCAGGATTTCCGCCCAGAGCGACCGTATCAGATTAACGGGTCTGCTGACGGCGGCCCGTCGTTAGAAGTGCGTCAATCTGGCGAGCCCAGGCGCAATCGGGTTGACTGGCGATAAGGGGTCAGTGCCGCAGGGGGCGTACCGGGTCGCCGGCCGGTTGCACCATCGGCACACGGGCAGCGGGAAATGTGCTGCGGTAGCGAACCTTGCGAGCGGCGCGTCGCACGCGCCAGATGGGAAAACACTTCGAAGGGGGGACCGCCGGCCAGGTCACGGACCTGGCCGGGTCGCATCCCCTCATCCCGGAGAAGTGTTTTCCCGCGGCGTCGAGCGGTTCGCAGAGCAGCACGTTTCCCGCTGCCCGTGTGTCGGGTGTCGAGACGACTCGCGCGACTGCGCCACCCAGAATACCCGCTAACCACAGACAGTGGACCTTACGCGTCGACTCCGTACGAGTGAATGAACTGCTCGCGCAACCAGCGGCTGCGCGGCTCGTTGTCGAACCGGCGGTGCCAGTGCAGTTTCAGCTCGAGCAAGACCTCGTCGGCGAACGGCAGCGCCACCACCGAGAGTGCGGCTGATTGGGACGCGAAGTAGCCGGCGAGCCGTTCGGGAATCGTGGCGACGAGATCGGAGCCGCCGACGACAAACGGAATGCTGAGGAAGTGCGGCGTGACCAGCACGATGTTGCGGCGCACACGGCGGCGCTCGAAGAACCGCTCGATCAGTTCCTGACTCCGTCCCTCGGCGCGCACCGCGATGTGCTCGAGCGCGGCAAACTCCTTGACCAGCAGCCGCGGCGCTCGACGCGGATGCTCCGTCCTCATCAGACACGCGAAGCGCTGCGTTTCGACGCGGCGCTGACGGAAGTTCTTCGAGCTGAGCGTCGGGTAGTAGCCGACGGCCAGATCGATCTCGCCCTGTTCCAGTTCGTGCGCGAGCTGGGCGGGCGGGACCACGACGGATCGAATCACGCACATCGGCGCCTGCGCGCGGAACGCCTTGAACAGCCGCAGCAGGAACGCCAGCTCGCCCACGTCCGTCAGCGCGATCGTGAACGTACTGGCCGTGCGCGCGGGATCGAAGGTCTCCTTCGCGCGAAGACTGTGCTGCAGCTCGTCGAGCAGCGGCCTGGCGGCGCGGACGAGGGTGTGGGCGCGCGGCGTCGGCACGATGCCGGTCGGCACGCGGACAAACAGTGGATCGTTGAACGCTTCGCGCAGGCGGCGCAGGGCCATGCTGACGGCGGGCTGGCTCATGCCGAGCGCACGCGCGGCGCGGCTCACGTTCAACTCGTCGTACAACGCGAACGCAATCGGCAGGAGATTGAGATCCGTCGGTTTCATCAGCGCCTGGATTGGCACCGAATGATAGCAGGCGCGTGCGCGCGTCCACTTAGCAACGCCGGACCGACCGGAGTGCGAGGGGCGAGATTTACTCGGCGGGCTCGATCCGCAGCATCACCGCGTCCGCCTCGTCGGTGAGCAGGTACAAGAGTCCGTCCGGTCCCTGCTTCACGTCGCGAATGCGCCGCCGGAGATCGACCAGCAGCGGTTCGCGCCGCAGCTCCTCGAGATTCTTGTTGATCAGGATCCGGTGCAGTTGCCCCGTGCCCGGTATCTCGCCATAGCGCATGCCGCCCACGAAGACGTCGCCCTTCCATTTGGGCAGGCGGTCGCCGGTGTAGAACGCGATGCTCGACACCGCGATTGACGGCACCCACAGAGCCGTCGCATCGCGGTAGCCTTCCTGCGAGAACGGCCCCTGCCAGGGACCGGCGTAAGTGCGGCCGAGGCTGACGAGCGGCCACCCGTAGTTACCGCCCGGCACGAGGATGTTCATCTCGTCGCCGCCGTTGGGCCCATTCTCCACCTGCCAGACGGCGCCAGTGCCGGGGTGCGTGGCCAGACGCAGCGTGTTGCGGTGGCCCATCGTGAAGACCTCGGGTCTCGCATCTTTCTGCCCGACGAATGGATTGTCCTTCGGCACGCCGCCGGTATCGGTGAGCCGCAGGATCTTGCCGCCGATGCTGTTCCGCAGCTGAGTGGCGCTCGGTCCGCCTGCGGCTGCGCCTCCGCCGCCACCGCTGGCGACGTAGAGCATGCCGTCGCCGCCGAACACGAGCGGACCACCGCCGCCGCCATCACCAAGGAAGATGTCGGTCGCGCCGGTGAGCGCGTTGCCGTCCCAGACGGCGCGCGCCACCGCCAGCCTCGTCTGCTTGTCGTCGATCGGCTTGCTGTAGCTGATGTAGACGTAGCGGTTGCGATCGAAGTCCGGGTGCAGCGCCAGGTCCATGCCCGAGAGGCCCTGGCCACGCGCCACCGGTGCGCCGGGCACCGGCTGGGGATCGACAACGCCGTTCCGCACGACACGGATCTGTCCGCCTCGTTCCGCCACGAGGATCGTGTCCGCCGACACGAACGCGAGGCTCCATGGATTGCGGAAGCCGCGCGCGTACACGCCCACGCGGATGTTCTGTCCTTCCGCCGTCTCATAGCGAACCGGCGCGTCGGGCAGCGGTGGAATCTTGATGCCCTGGGGTGCGACGGGCGTGGTGCCGCGCATCGGCACCTCCTGCTGGGCCGGCAACTCCACGGCGAAGGCCACCAGCGCGGCGGCGGCGAGCAACCAGAGCGATCCCTTCATGAACGTGTCTCCCGCTGGTGCTGCTATTTCACCTGTTCGACGGAGAAGCCCTCGATGTGCACGTCGAGGCCGTGCCCGATACGCAGCCCGGAGATGCCGACGGCGTCCACCGCACTGGTAGGGTGTGTCGCGATCGTCTGACCGTTCACCAGGAACGTGACCGCGTCACGGGCAACTCGAATCGCCAGCTCATTGGTCTGCCCGCCCTGCGCATTGGGCTTCTGAATCGCCGCGTGATCCATCCAGTCGCCGGCGACGTTCGCCGTCGTCGCCCCGGTGCGTTTGCGGATCAGAAATTTGCCGTCCTGTCGAATCACGAAATAGGTATAGCGCTGCTTGTCGGTATCGAGGTCCTGACCTCCGACGAACAACCCGTAGGCAACCTGATGACTGGCAGGCTTGGTCATCGTCAATGTGGCCTTCGTCGTGTACGGTCCTTCCCAGTCTTCCTCGGGGTCGTAGAGAATCACCGTCGGGCCCGTCGTCGCGTGCAGGCCCGTGCCCATCGTGACGAACTTGAGTCCCGTTCGGGACTCCTTGGGGTCGTCGAGGCGGGCCGACCAGCCGCCGACTTCGATCCCGTTGCCGGCCGCCGGACGCGGGGGTGCGCCACGTCCACCGGGGGGCCCCTGTGGCGCGTCACCGCCGCGGCCCTGTGGTGCGCCGCCGCCCCGATCCTGCGCGATCGCCGGAAGCGAGAGCGCCAGTACGACAACTGCCAAAAGCCACCGGTGCATGGATAGTCGAACCTCCAATGACGAGGAACGGGTATCGTAACTCAAAGGACCGGAGACCACGGTAAGATGGTCCGCGAAATCCAAGGAGCAGGCCATGATGAGGCGAGTTCTTCTTTCAAGCGGCGTCGCAGCAATGGTCGTCGTCGCGGTCACGCTGCCCGTGTCGAGCCAGGGTCCGGGTCAGAGCAGCGCCGCAGCCACGGCACCGGCGCTCGTGATTACCGCATTCAACGGCGGACCCGCGCCCGCCAACTGGACGTCGCCCAAGACACCGTGGGGCGAGCCCGACCTCCAGGGCGTCTGGAGCAGCGACGACGCCACGTTCGGCGTGTCACGCGGTGGCGGTCGCGGCGGCGCCCCGGCGCCGACGGGTCTGTACCTCAATGACGAACCGTGGGCGGCGCGGCAGAAGCAGATTCAGCAGGGAGTCACGACCGCCGAGAACGCGGTGGGCTCATTCCGCGGCGACTTCGCCCGGCGCGCCTTCCGCCAGACCTCATACATCGTCGATCCGCCCGACGGCATCCAGCCGCAGCCGCTGCCGGCAGCGCGGGCACGCACGCGCATCGGCGACCGCGGCACGTTCGGCGACGGCCCGTTCCACACCTTCGACGACTTCACCAACTACGACCGCTGCATCACACGCGGAATCTGGGGATCGGTCGTGCGCGTCATCTACGGCAACGGGAACCGTATCGTGCAGGCGCCGGGCATGGTGGCCATCAGCTACGAGATGATTCACGACACGCGCGTCATCTACACCGACGGCCGGCCGCACATCAACAACGGCATCCGCCAGTATCTCGGCGACTCGCGCGGACGGTGGGAAGGCGACACGCTGGTCGTCGAGACGACCAACCTCACCGATCAGACCAGCATCGGCGCGAACGGCAACGGCCTGCGGCACAGCGACAAGATGACGATGGTCGAGCGTTTCCGTCGCGTCGCGGACGACATCGTGCAGTACCAGTTGACCGTGATCGATCCGGAGACGTATCCGCGGCCGTTCACGATCTCGATCCCGCTGACACCACTCGACGGCGGCGGACTGCTTCCCTACGAGTGCCATGAAGGGAACGGTGCCGTGCGCAACGCGCTGGCCGGCGAGCGCGCCGAAGAACGTGCGCTCGCGGCGGATCTCGAACGCGGCCTCATTCGTCCGCGACGCGGCCCGCAGGACGACGGCCTGGGTGCCGGCGCGTTCGGCGGCCAGGCTCGCCCGCGTCGCGGCAGCCCGCAGGCCACGCGTACCGGCGGTCCCGGCGGCCGCGGTGGCGCTCCCGCTGGCGGAGATCAGGAGCGATAACGGCGCGCCCCGCGATGACATCAAGCGCGGACTCGCTCAGCGAGATCGGACGGCCTTACGACTGCTGCCGACGAACGCCGCCAGGTGCTCGCCGGTCAGCGTCGATCTCGCCGCCACCAGATCGGCCGGTGTGCCTTCGAACACGATCCGTCCGCCGTCGTGGCCCGCGCCCGGCCCGAGGTCGATGATCCAGTCGGCGTGCGCCATCACCGACTGATGGTGTTCGATCACGATGATCGACTTGCCGGAATCCACCAGCCGATCCAGCAGCGCGAGCAGCTGTTGAAGGTCCGCCAGGTGCAACCCGGTGGTCGGCTCGTCGAGGACGTAGACGCCGCCGTCTTCACCCATGTGGGTCGCGAGCTTGAGCCGCTGCCGCTCGCCGCCCGACAGCGTGGGGAGGGGTTGGCCGAGCCGCACGTAGCCGAGCCCCACGTCGGCCATGCGCCGCAGAATCGCATGCGCGGCTGGCGTCTCCGCCTTGGCAGCGCCAGTTCTTGGCGCCCCACCGCGCGCGGCGGGATCGCCGGGGCCGAAGAAGCCGACCGCCTCTTCGACCGACAGGTCGAGCACCTCGGCGATGTTGCGCCCGCCTAACCGATAGTCCAGCACCGACGCCTGGAATCGCTTGCCGCCGCAATCCTCGCAGACCGAGCTGACGCCAGCCATCATCCCCAGGTCCGTGTAGATCACCCCGGCGCCGTTGCAGGTCGGACAGGCGCCCTCGGAGTTGGCGCTGAACAGGGCGGGCTTCACGCCGTTGGCCTTCGCGAACGCCTTGCGGATCGGTTCCAGCAGATCGGTGTACGTCGCCGGGTTGCTTCGCCGCGAGCCCTGGATCGGCGCCTGGTCGATCGCCACCACTCCGTCCCGGCCGGACACGGAGCCGTGGATCAGCGAGCTCTTGCCCGACCCGGCCACGCCGGTTACCACCACCAGCACGCCGAGCGGGATGTCGACGTTGACGTTCTTCAGGTTGTGCGTGCGGGCGCCGCGCACCTTCATTGCACCCGACGGCTTCCGCACCGACGGCTTCAGGGAGGCACGGTCGTTCAGGTGGCGCCCGGTGAGCGTGCCGCTGGCCCGCAGACCATCGAGGTTGCCCTCGAAGACGACTTCGCCTCCGGCGGCGCCGGCGCCCGGACCGAGATCGACGACGTGGTCGGCGATCGCGATCGTCTCCGGCTTGTGCTCGACCACGAGGACGGTGTTGCCTTTGTCGCGCAGCCGCAGCAGCAGGTCGTTCATCCGCTGGATGTCGTGAGGGTGCAGCCCGATCGTCGGCTCATCGAAGACGTAGGTCACGTCGGTGAGCGACGACCCGAGGTGGCGGATCATCTTGGTGCGCTGCGCCTCACCGCCCGACAGCGTGCCGGACGGCCGGTCGAGACTCAGGTAGCCCAGCCCGATCTCGACGAACGAGTCGAGCGTGTGCCGCAGCGTCGTCAGCAGCGGCGCGACCGACGGCTCCTTCAGCCCGCGCACCCACTCGGCCAGGTCGCTGATCTGCATCGCGCAGGCGTCGGCGATGTTCTTTCCCTTGATCTTCGACGACCGGGCGGCCTCGTTGAGCCGGGTGCCGCCGCATTCGGGACAGGTCGTGAACGTGACGGCGCGCTCCACGAACGCCCGGATGTGCGGCTGCATCGCGTCGACGTCCTTGGACAGGAACGACTTCTTTATCCGCGGGATGAGCCCCTCGTAGGTGAGGTTCAGCTTCTCGACCTTCACCTTGATCGGCTCCTTGTAGAGGAAGTCGTGGAGCTCCTTCTTGGTGTACTTGCGGATCGGCTTGTCCGGGTCGAGGCCAGAGGCCGCGAAGATGCGAATGTGCCAGCCATCGGCCGTGTAGCCGGGAACCGTCAGCGCGCCCTCATTGAGCGACTTGCTGTCGTCGTACAGTTGCGACAGGTCGATGTCGGTGACCGAGCCCATGCCCTCGCATCGCGGGCACATGCCGCCGCTGACGGTGAACACGCGCTTCTCGGTCTTGCCGGCGCCCTTCGCGACCGTGATCGACCCGACCGCGCGAACCGACGGGACGTTGAAGGAAAAGGCGTTGGACGACCCGACGTGCGGCTTGCCGAGGCGGCTGAACAGCACCCGCAGCATCGCGTTGGCGTCGGTCGCCGTGCCGACCGTCGAGCGGGAGTTGGCGCCCATCCGCTCCTGGTCGACGATGATCGCGGTGGTCAGCCCGTCCAGCACGTCGACCTCGGGCCGGCCAAGCGTCGGCATGAAACCCTGCTGGAACGCGCTGTAGGTCTCGTTGATCAGCCGCTGCGACTCCGCAGCGATGGTGCCGAACACCAGCGACGACTTGCCCGATCCCGAGACGCCGGTGAACACCGTCAGCCGCCGCTTGGGGATCTCGAGGCTGATGTCCTTCAGGTTGTTCTCGCGGGCGCCCTGAACGCGGATCAGGTCGTGGCTGTCCGCCTTCGCCGACCGCTCATTTCGTTCGCGGCTTCGGCGGGACGAGTCTGCGGCGTGCTGTCTCGAGGAGGCCATGTTCCCGATCATGGTATCTAGTCTCGGCGTCGGCCGCCTGTTCAGGCAGCGCGTCGGCCGCTGCGCCACCTGGTGGCATACGGCAGAACGAACATGTACAGACCGGTGAACAGCAGCAAGGTGAGCGGGAGCAGCGGCGAGTAGGTCACCCACGGCGGAGGCGTTCCCCCTTGTGACAGGGCGACGAAGTTGGCGATGACGGTCACCGTGAAGGCAATGGACAGCCAGCGGTGGAACTGCCGAATCCAGTTGTTCCAGTTCAATGAGACCTCCTCTATGGGGTCAGACCCCCGCTACCATGACGGATTGCGACGGAGGAATGTGACCGATGCCCACACCTGAGTGGCTTGCTGAACAATTCGAACAGCACCGGGCTCATCTGCGCGCGGTGGCGTACCGGATGCTCGGGTCCGCGAGCGAAGCGGAGGATGCTGTTCAGGAGGGTTGGATTCGACTCGGCCGGACCGACGTCAGCGACGTCGAGAACCTCCGCGGCTGGCTGACCACCGTCGTCGCGCGGGTGTGCCTGGACCTGTTGCGGACGCGGAAATCCCGCCGGGAGGATCCGTTGGACGTACACGTTCCCGATCCAGTCGTCACTCGCGCCGACGACAATCCGGAATCCGACGTGATGCTCGCCGATTCAGTCGGACTCGCGCTGCTCGTGGTGCTCGAGACCCTCGAGCCGCCGGAGCGGCTCGCATTCGTGCTGCACGACGTGTTCGGCATGGCGTTCGACGAGATCGGTCCGATCGTGGACCGGTCGCCTCTTGCCGCGCGGCAGCTCGCGAGCCGCGCGCGCCGTCGTGTGCAGGGTCAGACGCCGAGCTCAGAGGCGGACCTGCGCAAGCAGCGCCGCCTCGTCGATGCGTTTCTCGCCGCCGCTAAGACCGGCGACTTCGAAGGGCTGCTCGCCGTCCTCGATCCGGCGATCGTGCTGCGGGCCGATGGCGGAGCGATCAAGGGCATGTCGCGGCTGGTGCGTGGGGCGCAGGCGGTCGCGTCACAAGCGGCGACGTTCTCGCAGTCCGGGTTGTCCAATCAGGTGGTGCTCGTGAATGGGAACATCGGCGTGGTGTCGCGTCGTCCGGACGGGCGCGTGTTCTCCGTGCTCGGCTTCACGATTGCCGGCGGCACGATCGTCGCGATCGATATCCTGGCGGATCCGGAGCGAGTCAGTCGGCTCGATTTGTCCGCGATCGAGAGCTGACGGGCCGTTCTCCTACTTCGCGGACGCCAATCCCTCCGCGCACGAGAACTCGCGCAACTCGTCGTTGGGCGCCGACACCTTCCGATACGTACGAACCGAGGTGAAGGGTTCGCGCAGCGCTTTCGGATCCATGACCGTGATCCGATCCTCGAGGACGCCAGGCGACGTGAACCTGATGCGCTCGCGCACGGTGAACTGATCGCTGTGCGGCGAGAAAGTGTCGAACAGCGTATCCTCGCGAATGGCCACGGTGTCCACGACGAGCGTGTCCCCTTCCCAACGCCCGGTGGAATACCCGGCGAACGTCGGATCGTCGAGGACTCTCTGCGGCGGCTTGCGGCCGTCTAGAAAAATCCGGCGATACACGTCGTTCAGCTCGCCGTACATGGTGATTTTGTCTTTCGTGTGCTGAACTTCCATGCCGTAGGTCATCGACATCATGTTGGGCATGCCGGCAGAGAGACACCTGGCGTTTGGATCGAATGCATCCGATCCTGCCATGCGCGACTTCCGGATGACTTCCCATTTGGCCAAGTACTCAGGCGTCAGCTTCGGCGCGTTTTCCGGCCGGCCCGCACGTCCATCGAGAACCAATACCGGTCGCGGCGGCGGCAAGGCCCCGGCGCTAGACCCCGCCGCTGGCGGAGGCGCCGCGGCGCCGCCGCGTCCCGCCTGGCCAAACGGGTCAATCGGAGAGTACACGCCAGTGAAGTCCGGCGGAGACGTGCCTTGCGCGCGAAGCGATGCCGTCGATACGAACAGCAGGCACAGGAGCGCCGAAGAAAACAGAGCAACAGTCTTCGACATGACGTTCTCCCTCATCTGTGATTACTGAGCCGCCGGCGGTGCCTGCTGACCCACCACGGTGCCATCAGCGCGCCTGACGCGCGTGAGGAGGCCGGTGCGGCTGCCGTCCTTCGCCGGGCTGAAATCCACAGTAATCGTCTCGCCGGCTTTGAGGATGGTCCTCGACCAGCCGGCGCGCACCAACTGGCCGGGTGTACGGCCCTCGATCTCCCACTGCACCTTGCCGCCGTTGCCCTCGTCAACTAACAGAAAGATCCACACGTGCGGGTTCGTCCACTTCCACTCCGTGACCGTGCCTGTGAGCACCATCACCTTGTCGCCGTCGAACGCCGAGTTGCTGTGGTGTGCGAGGGCGGACGTCGCCGCCAGCAGCAGCGCGATGACCCACGAACCGATTCTCATCTGTGATCCTCCGCGATGGCCGCCATCGATGTACGTAACATGTTCATGCCGCCATCGCCTCAGCGTTTGGGATCGTATATCGCGTCGCCTTCTGTCTGAATCAAGACCAAGCGCGTCACCGCACCGGAGGCGTCCACGACGAACTCGACGACAGCCCCCGTAGACTCGAACGTCGTCTCCGACAGCGGAATCAGAGGAAGCGCATTCAAGTAGAGTCGGTCGTTGACCAGGGTGACAGTCTGGTTCATGCCCATGAAGCCTGCGACAGTCCGTGAGCCATCGCGAAACGCATACGTTCCAGCGTACCTGGCGAGCACGACCGGGCTGACGTGCACACCTGCGCCCGCAGTCCCCACCAGGTGAACCCTGGCCCGGTTGTTTTCGTTGCAGACGTTCTCGAGCATGTCCGTATCCGCCCTGTAGCGCACCGCCAGTGAGACAGTCAGCGGCCTGGTCAGCGTCGCCGGATCGTCGAACGTGATCTGATACTGCAGGCGTCCGAAATCGACGCGCTGGAATCTCTCGGTAACGCGCAGCTTTTCCGAATGAGGATGACCGGCCCTGTCGAGCCAACTCCGATCATTGAATCCTGCGGACTCGACCACCAGCGTGTCGCCCTCCCAGCGGCCGACTGATTACCCCAACCAGGACGGGTTCGGATCGTCCGGCAGTTGGCGCCCATCCATGTAGATCTGCCGGTAACGCCCAGTGGGACTCTCGTAAAGCACCGCCAGGACCGCCGGGGACTGCATGATCCGGTACGCGGCGCTCAGCATTTCCGAGGGACCGGCCGGTAGGCAGTTCGTCACGGGATCGTCCCGCCTGAAGTCCGCGACGCGTTGCAAGAAGACAGCGTGCGCGGCCGGCCGAAACATACTCTCGTCCTTCAGCTGTTGGATGAGATTGAACCGGTAGGGATTGGTTTCGGGCTGCCACGTGCCGGACAGATCGGGCGTGCCATCCGGCATCCTCGGTGCGGGAGCCGTCAGGTTCGGTTGACCGTCGGCGGTCCGGGGAATCCCCGGCGTCGGCAAGGAAAGCCATTGAGCGCACAGCGAGGCGGGGATCATCAATAGCGCCGTCGCGATCGCGATTCTTTGCATGAGGACGTTCCTCGTCATTGCCGCCGATCATAGACCGCCGCTGCAGTCAATGCGCGAATCGATCGAAGAAGGCCGCGCACGCGACGAAGCGCTCGGCGGCATCATCATGAGACCCGACATCTCAAGTAAAATCTCCGAATGCCCTCGCACGCGGATGCCCGCTTCAACTGGCGCGACCCGCTCTTGCTCGAACAGCAGCTCACGGGCGACGAACGCATGGTGCGCGACACGGCACGCGCCTACTGTCAGGAGAAGCTCGCGCCGCGGGTGCTGGAAGCGTTTCGCAGCGAGCGGGAGGATGCGGCGGCGATCTACCGGGAGCTCGGCGAGCTCGACATGCTCGCCATGACCATGCCCGAGAAGTACGGCGGTGCCGGCCTCGGCTACGTGAGCTACGGCCTTGTCACGCGGGAGCTCGAGCGCGTCGATTCCGGTTACCGCTCGATGATGAGCGTGCAGGGCTCGCTGGTGATGACGCCGATCAACGAATTCGGCACGCCGGCACTGAAGCAGCACCTCCTGCCGAAGCTCGCGACCGGCGAGTGGATCGGCTGCTTCGGCCTGACTGAGCCGAATCACGGTTCCGACCCGGGCGGCATGATGACGCGTGCGAAGACCGTCGCCGGCGGATACGCGTTGACCGGAACAAAGTCGTGGATCACCAACAGTCCGATCGCTGACGTCTTCATCGTCTGGGCCAAAGACGATGCCGGGGACATTCGCGGGTTCGTGCTCGAGAAAGGCTGGACGGGGCTGAGCGCTCCGCCGATTCACGGCAAGGTCGGGCTGCGCACGAGCGTCACCGGCGAGATCGTGATGGACAACGTCTTCTGCCCGGAAGGGAACATGTTCCCGGAAGGGCGCGGGCTGAAAGGTCCCTTCACCTGTTTGAACAGCGCGCGCTACGGCATCGCGTGGGGCGCGCTCGGGGCGGCGGAAGACTGCTGGCATCGCGCGCACGCCTACGTGATGGAGCGCACGCAGTTTGGACGGCCGCTCGCCGCCAATCAGCTGATTCAGAAAAAGCTGGCCGACATGCAGACCGAGATCGCGCTCGGCCTCCAGGCCTGCCTCCGCCTCGGACGGATGAAAGACGAAGGGATCGCGGCGCCGGAGATCACGTCGATGCTGAAGCGCAATTCCGCCGGCAAGGCGCTCGACATCGCGCGCGCCGCCCGCGACATGCTCGGCGGCAACGGGATCATCGACGAGTTCGGCGTCATCCGGCATCTCGTCAACCTCGAGGTCGTGAACACCTACGAAGGCACGCACGACGTTCATGCGCTCATCCTCGGCCGCGCGCAGACGGGCATCTCAGCCTTCTCGAATTAGGAAGGCCGGTGCTATTGTTGCCGCTGGCGTTTGGGGTGGACTGAGGGAGGACGCGAACGATGACGCGGTATTTACCGGCGGTGTTGTCGTGGACGGGTGCGTTCGTCATCGCCATCGGTGCTGCGCACGTCTCAGCCCAGTTGGCGCCGGCGTCACACCGCTCAGTGAGTGCCGCCGACGGGACGCGCGCGGCGTGGACGCCGCCACGAACTCCATGGGGAGATCCCGATCTGCAGGGGGCCTACACGAACAAGTACGAGACCAGCACGCCGTTCGAGCGGCCGAAGGAATTCGAAGGGCGGCGGATTGAGAATGTCACGCGTGAAGAGCTCGTCGCCGCCGTGAAGAAGCGTCAGCAGGATACGCTCGCCCGCGCCAAGTACTTCGGCGGCGATCCCGAGGGCCTCATCGGCAATTCGGCCGAGTTCCGGGACATCTACGAGATCGAGCGCGGCAGCCGCCCCTGGTTCGTGATCGATCCAATCGACGGCCAGATCCCACCCATCTTGCCCGAAGCGCGCGCGCGGATCGCGGCCGAGCGCCGTCCCGCTGGCAGCTTCGGCGGCGGACCGCTCAACGCCCCCGAAGACTTCAGCCTCTTTGAACGCTGCATCACACGCGGCCTTCCCGCATCGATGCTGCCGGGACAGTACGGAAACTCCTACGAGATTGTTCAGGCACCCGGGTTCGTGGCCATCCGCTACGAAATGGTGCACGAGACGCGCGTCATTCCCCTGACTCGTGGGCCGCACGCCGGCAAAGCGATTACGCTCGACATGGGCGACGCTCGCGGGCACTGGGAGGGCGACACGCTGGTCGTGGAGACCACGAACTTCAAGGCACGAAGCACTTACAGAAATGCCAATCCCGCGACGTTGCGCCTCGTCGAGCGCTTCACCCGATCCGCGGCGGACACGGTGGAGTGGAGGGTGACGGTAGAGGATCCGTCGACATGGGCCCGGCCATGGACATTTGCGATCCCGCTGACGATGAATGACAGCGAGGCGGTGTTCGAGTACGCCTGCCATGAAGGCAACCAGGGGATCCGGAACATCCTGAGCGGGATCCGCACAGCCGAAAAAAACAAACAGTAGAGCGGAGGAAAGACTCATGCACAGGGCCTTCGCCGCCGCAGCGCTTGTAGCCGGGTGCATCTGCCTCACCGCCGCGGCAGCGGGCGCCCACCACTCTGTCGTCGCCAACTTCGATCAGAGCAAGTCGGTGACGGTGACCGGCCGGATCAAAGAGCTCGACATGCGCAACCCGCACTCGCAGATCACGCTCGACGTGCCGCCGCCCGCTGGCGGCGCAGCCGTGGAGTGGTTCATCGAGTGGTCCGACGTGAACTCGCTGATCCGCCGCAGCGTGCCGTATGACCAGCTGAAGGTCGGCGACCAGGTGACGATTACCGTCAGCCCGAGCCGGCGGTTTCCGAACGTCGGCTACTTCCGCCAGGCGGTCCTCCCCGGCGGAAAGGTCCTGCGCGACTGCGGCTTCGGCGCCTTCCGCCGGAGCGTCGCCCGGGGGTCGACCGAGATCGACTGCGGAGACCAGCGATGACGTGGATCGGCGCCTCAGCGATCGGGCTGGTGGTGCTCGCGTCGGCTCTGCCGTCGGCGGCGCAGGGTACGCGCGCCGACCTTGACGGCGTCTGGATCCTGGCGGACTCGGCGACGTTCGAACACCTCGAGCTGACACCGGCCGGGGAAGCGGGACGCGCGAAATACGACTACGTGATGAATGACCCTGGGATGAAGTGCATCCCCGCCAGCATCACACGTGTGATGCACACGCCCTCACCGCCAATCGAGATCCGCCAGCACACCGACCACGTCGAGATCAACTACGAGTTCATGGACGTGCACCGGCGCGTCCCGACCAACCGCGGCGTGGCCGCGAACGACGTTCCCTACGCCGTCGCGATGCATCCACATCTTGGACGGTCGGTGGCCCGCTACGAGAAAGAGACACTGGTCATCGAGACCGTGGACGTCGGCGCGGGCGTGCACGACACGCTCGGAATGCCTGGCCTGCCACAGTCGAACCAGATGCGCACGGTGGAACGCTTCGTGGCCAACGGCAATCGGATGGCGATCGCCGTCACTCATGACGACCCCGTCTTCTACGTGAAACCTTACGTGGCGACGTTCTCATATCTGCGGCTCCCCGAGGGCAAGATCCTTCCATGGGACTGTACGCCCGAAGAGGCCAGTTACGAGCGGTTCATTCCAAAACAGAAATAGAATGAACTTCTGCACGAATGCGTACGAATAAAAGGGGCGAGCCCCGCCGGGCCCGCCCCTTCACAACTGCCTGCTGCCTACGCCTGTTGCCCGCTTCCTAGAGATCCGCCGTTGCGTTGAAGCGCACGAAGTGCGCGTTCAGGATCGACGGTGCACCTTTGTCGTCGCGCCAACTCACAGCCGATGTTCGCGAACGCTGTGTGCTTCTCACTCCGGCTCCGATCAGAAATCCAACTGCACATTGAGCCGCATGAATCGCGGCAGCAGCACGGCCGTCGGCTGCAGCCATCGCGCCCCGTTCGTCACGGGGTCGTACACCGTCTCGTACGTCGTCGCCGTGTTGGTGTTGAACAGGTTGTAGAGGTCCAGACCTACGTTCGCCTTGGATCTGCCGAACCGCAGGACCTTTGCGAAGCGCATGTCCACGACGTTGATGCGGTCACCGTACACCGCACCCGGCAGCACAAGGTCCACGTCCTGAGTGGCCAACCCGGGGGCCAGCGGTCGTCCCGTTATGGTCTGGAACTGCCCGGCCGCGGGCCCGGTCGCCGTCATGCGATAAGTCGCTGACCTTGACGCGCCGTTCGTGCCGGGGTTGGCGCCCGGCTGCGCATTGGCTTGCGAGCGGAAGATGGCGCTGACGAGGACGTCCACCTTCGGCACGGTGTAGGAGCCGAGCCCGCGGACGCTGGTCAGCCAGGGCTCCGCGACGTCGCAGCTGCGCTGACCATCAACGATGCCCAAGTTGGCAATCGGGACGAGGGCCGTCCCGAGCGTGGGGGCCATCGGCCGTCCGAACCGCCCGATCAGGGAGTCGCAGGTGTCGTTCACTCCGCGGCCGGTGCTGGTGCCGCCCTGAACCACCAGGCCCCACCGCGTCCGGGCGTTGAACGACAGGTCGATGCCGTGCCAGTAGTGCGTTTCGTCACCAAAGTCGTCGGTGGTCGTGTAGTACGAGTCCGTCGCGCCAAGGGCGCTCCGAGTGTTACGCGTGAGGAATGTGACCGGGTATCCGCCTCCATTGGGGAGAGCCGGGTTCAGGGGTGCGGTTATGGTGACCTCGTCGTAGTCCGCGGCCGTGAGCGCGCGGTTGTGGGTGAGGAAGAAGTTGCTCCACACCCGCCGGTTGTAGCTGACCTCCAGCGCGACCTGCGGCGCGATTTCCTGCTGCACGCTGACGCCGTACTGCCAATCGCGATTGCGCGTGCCCCAACCCTCGAGCACATCGGGATTGACGGTGGTGGTCTGGTTGAAGGAGCCCCAGTTGAGGGCCGACCACGCACCGCACTCGCCGTTGGCCAATGGATTCAGGAAGTTGCATTCGGCCACGCGATTCCCGTTGGGATCCGACCATGAGCGATTGATCGAGGTCACGAGCGTCGACCCGGCATTGCTGATGGTGTACGCATCCCCGGTCCACGCGCCCTGGAGGTACTGCGCGACATTCACCTTGAGCGCCGTCTTGCCGTTGCCAAAGACATCGTAGGCAGCGCCCATCCGGGGCGTGATGTCGTGGTAGCCCTTCACGCCATCGGTGCGCGGAAGCAGGAACGGGCCACCGAACTCGTTGTCGGCGACAATGCCGTTCTCGCCAGCCGGTGCCCAGCTCGAGGCCGTCTCGTACCGCAAGGCGCCCTGGAGCGTCAGCCGCTTACGCGTGTACTGGTCCTGGATGAACACGGCGTTGTAGAGGAGGCTGTTGCTGGTCTGGTTCGGTCCCACCCGCTGCGACAGCTGATTCGGCTGGGTGTTGTTGAACCGGTAGCTGATCTGCCGGCCGACGGAGGTCGTGTTCCGGTTCGACATGTAACCGGCCTGGTAGCCCCACTTCATGTTGTGGCTGCCGGAGACGTAGGACATCGCGCCCCGGAAGGTGGCGTGTTTCTGGTTGCTCGACGGCGCCGGATTGAAGCCGCGATAGATGAAGTTGGCGAAGGGCACCCCGGCATTGGTGGATTGCTCGGTGACGGGGATGAAGTCGGTCAACACACCGTGGGGTCGTGGGTCGCCGTTGTCGGTATAGAACGCCGAATAGCCGGTCTCCAATAGCACGTGATTCGAGAACGGCGACGTCCACGACGCCTGCATAATCTTCGCGGGCGCGTCCCAGATGGATCCGGACTCGGGCGACACCGTGGCCGTGCCCGGGGTCACGCCAGGGCCAGACGCCACCCAGCCGTCACCGGGAGCCCGGCACTGATCCCCGCCTTCCGTGTAGGCGCCTCCGCTGCAGTTCTTCGTGTAATCGATGTAGAACCCGAACTTGTTCTTTTGGGTCGCCTGCCAGGTGAGGCGGGCGGCGTTCAGAGTCTTGGAGGTGGAGTTTCGTACGCTCGGGGTCTGGGCTCTCACCCAGGTCCAGGCGTTCGGGTCGCCCGCGTTCTGGTTGGCGTACAGGTTCTGCTGCTCCTGATACGTCCCGATGGCGCGCGAGTTGGCGAAGAACCACACGCGGTCGCGCAGAATGGGTCCGCCGACGGCGAGATTGGCGTCGTAGCTCTTGATGAGCGCTGGCTGCTCCCTGAAAGGTGGAGTCAACGAGCGCAGGTGGTCGTCGATGTTGCTCGACTGCCCCCACTTGCCGGCGTAGCTGGTGAAGCCGGTCCCGCTGAACGTGTTGCCGCCGGTCTTCGGGATGATGTTGAAGGCCGGGCCGCCGCGATCCGCCTCGCCCAAGCCGCCGGAAATGGCGACTTGCACTTCCGAGGAGTTCGACATGTCGTACAGATATCCGGACACGCCGCCGCCGTTGCCTGGCGCGCCCACGCTCATCCCGTCGAGTTGGATGAGCCCTTCGGTACTCCGCCCGCCGCGCGCCGAGAAGAAGTTGTTGATGGTTGCCGCGCCGCCTCCGAAGCCCGTGGCTTGAATCGCCGGAATGGCCGCAATGTAGTTGCCATAGCTTCGCGACGCCGGAAGCGCGCGCACGATGTCTCCGTCGATGACCGTTTGCTGGCGCGCGGTCTGGACGTCCACTACCGGCGACTCACCGGTCACGGTGATGGACTCCTCGAGAGCCCCCACTCGCATCTCCGCACCAATGGTCATGACGCCACCGCCCGACAGCTCGACGTCCTCGCGCACGACGGTGGCGAAGCCGGGCAGCGTGAAGGTGACTTTGTAGGTGCCGGGTGGCAGATCCGGAATGCGATACTGCCCGGTGTCGTCGGTCACGCCGGTGCGGACCTTGGTGATGAGCGCCGGACTCGACGCCTCGATCGTGACACCCGGGAGCACGGCACCGGATGTGTCGCGCACGGTGCCGGCGAGACTTTGCGCGCTCGCCAGGCTGGGGACCGCGCCGACGATAACCATCACCACCAACACTCGGATCAGCAGTCGATTCATGAACAAAAACCTCCAGGATGTCGCGACTGCGCGGACTATGGCTCCTTCGACCACGAGTGTCAAGGAAGGCGTCTGCACTAATCTGGTGGGACTGGAGCGTTCAGCCGACAGGCGGAAGCGCTCGATTCAGGGTAGGTGATGGGGAGCATTGAACCGCGTCCTGGCCAGGTGCCGTTTCAGGCACATCTCGAACTTCTCCAATTCTTCCTGGCCCATCGCGACGACATCGTCGAGCGAATACAAGGGGTGCTGAACGCCCAACGAAAGCCGATCGAATACCTGCAAGACGGTTCCCTTCTGCTTCGTCACTTTGAGGATTGCTTCTTCACACTCAGTGGCGTCACCCAGAGCCAATCGCACCTGAGAGGTCAGCTGGAAGAAGCGCATTGGGCCAGTGGATTCAGGCCTCGTGAGATTCCGGGATTGCACAATGGCTTGATCGATCCGGCGGAGATGATGATGCGCGCCTTCTATTTGTGGCGGCAGACGCGTTGGCCGGGTCGCAATGGTCGAGTCCGTTACGCGCACACGCTGTTCAACGTGTATGTGATCCAGCGCCTGGAGCTTTTGAGTCTGCGCCTGTGGGATGCCCCTCGACTCGCTCCGCTCGCTCGGGGCGATCGGCTCTCGCAACTTCAAGGCGTGCTCGACCGGCTGTGGACAAACACACCGGCCGATCAGCCGGTGCTCGTGCGAGACGCGCGATGGCTGATCCAGTTGGCACAGAGCCCCGCGACCGATGACTTGGGGGCCTATTTCGAAGTCGCGGAAAAAATCGCAGAGACCCTTTCGGAAGCGGATCGGATCGAGATCCACAAAGCCGGCGTTCGAATGACGGCCGGGCACTTGCGTTCACAGATTCGCTACCACTCCCTGAAGAAGGCTGTGTCCCTTAAGGCGGTGTCTCTTAAGGCGGTGTCTCTTGATGACACGAGCCTGGTTCTGAGCACTCGCAACACCAACGCCCTTGATTTCGCGCTGCTGATTCAAGAGCTCGTACCGCTGCTCGAGGCGTACGAACACGCCTGGCAGAGCGGAGATGGTCCGAAGCGGCTCGAATTGGCAGACGCCATTTGTCAGGGCATCTCTCCGGATCCAGAGTTATTCCTGAATCGCGTCGCGCTGTTGGGTGCTTACAGCATGATCGAGCATCTTTTTGTCACGACGGATCGCGATGGGCACGTCGCGTATACCCCCATGGGACGGCGGCACGTTCAGCTGCTCCAGGAATACGAAGCACGGATCGGTCGCGTGTCGAAGCCGCTGTATGACGATTGTCCGCACTTCCGGCCGATTGACGGCGCCTATTCTCCATACGGCGTCCTGTACGGGTTTTCATCCAATCTCATGGAACATATGGCGCTCAAGACCTCAACGCCCGATGCCGCCACACACTTTGGTCTTGAAGATGTCTTCGTCGGAGGGGGCGCCAACAAGCTCGCGTGGGTGAGCGGCTGGCGGAAGTTGCCGCACCTCACACGGGAAGTGGAAACGCAGTTCGACTACCCGCAACAGTTTGCCGAAGACGTTTACGCTCGGATCGAGGACGCGCTGCGCAGACGCGTTGCCGATGCCGAGGCGAACGCTGTTGTTCGGACCGGGCGCCTCTTCATCCTGCCCGGGGATCATCGACAGGCTGATTCGGAGGCGTCGCTGCTTCCGGATCTTCCGGTCCGGTACATCGGATCGTCGGACAGGCAGCTCGTGGCTGCGCACAAGGCTGAGTACTCTGACGAGCCGCATCTCTTGAGCGATCGGCGAGAGGGGCGGTGCGTTGTCAGTTATGAGACGCCGGGCGGATGGGTGGCCATTACGAAGGCGATCCTCACTGAAGTCTTAGGGGCGGGACGCGACGTGAAGATTGTCGGGCCGCCCCCTGTGGCCGTTGGAGTGCTGACGTTGATGTGTCCCAATCTGGTTGTTGCGGACGGGGTCAGATCCCCGATCCAGTAGGATGAGGGACATGGGCCGCGCGCTCGTCCTCGCGATTCTGGCCGTTGCCGCCTCTTCCACGATCGCAGGTCAGACGCTCGTTGTTCTTCGCATACGAGCCGTCCTGACCGATGCCGCGGGACAGGCCACGCCGCTTGCCCGCCACGCGTTGATCATCAGTGACAATCCCCCGACGAGGGAGACGCGCCGAATCCTCACCGGCTTCGATGGCACCGCCACCGTGAGGCTGAGTCCCGGCAACTACACCGTCGAATCAGACCAGCCTCTTGTGTTTCAGGGAAAGGCGTATCACTGGAGACAGACCCTGGACATCGTCGCTGGCCGCGACTCGACCCTCGACCTGACTCTCGCGAATGCCGTCGCCGATACGATTGCGCCGGGAACGACAAACGCAGGCACGCCGCTCGCCACCGACACCTCGCTTCTGCTGAGGCCGTGGCTCGACAGCGTCGTTCAACTGTGGACTCCGACTGCACACGCGTCGGGATTCCTGGTTGACGCGACCGGACTCATCGCCACGAACCAGAGAGTCGTTGGCGACGCGACGTCGGTTGAAGTGCAGCTCTCGCGGTCGATCAAAGTCGCGGGGACGGTCGTCGAAGCCGATCGTGAGCGCGACATCGCCATCGTCCGCATCGACCCGGCGGCCATGGCGGCGATCAGGCCGGTGCCGCTTGCATGCACGGGCAGCACACCACCCGTCACGCGCGGGCAGGAGCTCTTCACCCTTGCCGCGCCGCTTCATCAGGGGAAGGGCTGGACTCCTGCAACGGTGAGCCGCGTTGACGCGCGTGGCATCGCGTCCGACCTGACTCTCGCCTCGGGCGGGATGGGCGGGCCGGTATTCAACGCCTCGGGCGACCTCGTGGGAATCAGCTCTCTCCCGGGCGAGCGCGATGAGCCCAGGCGCGGCGCGGCACGTGTCGTTCGCATCGACGGTGTGTGCGAACTCGTTGCGGCGGCCGCGAAGAAGGCGACGGATGCTCCCGCTCCAAGCGGGATGCATCTTCCCGTGGAGCCGGCGGAGCCTGCCCCCATTGCCGCCTTCAAAGACGCCGTCAAGCGTCGCGCAGGCAACCTGAAGCCTTACCCAATGGCGGCGTCCGAATTCGACGTCACCTTCATCACGCCGCTGCTCAACTACGCCGCGCAATCTCAGCCGAATCAGAGTTTCAGCAACTGGTCCGACTACGTGGCGGACATCCCGCCGGTGCTGCTCGTCCGCGTGACGCCGAAGATGACAGAAAGCTTCTGGGCAAGAGTGGCGCGGGGCGCCGCATACACACAGGGGATGGCCCTGCCGGCACTCAAGCGGCTGAAGTCAGGCTTCCACCGTATGCAGGCCTTTTGCGATCGCGCGGAAGTGACGCCGATTCACCCGTTCAAACTCGAGCTGCGCGTCTCCGAGACGAACGCGGTCTACGAAGGCTTGTACGTGTTCGATCCGGCAGCACTCGGACCCGGATGCAGCGCGGTGACGCTGGTGCTGTATTCGGAGAAGCAGCCCGAGAAAGCAGACACGCGGCTCGTTGATCCCGGGATTCTTCAGCAGATCCGGCGAGACTTCGATCAATGAGTCAATGCATACAGCACGATGTTCGTCGCCAATGCATAGCCCTCAGGTGAGCTTGGTTCCGACCGATCGCTGCGGAACATCCACTTGCAGATGGTGAATCGACCGTCGTTGAAGTCTCTGGGTGGAACCCGAATACCCGCGCCGGCGCCTTCGAAGACACCAAACCGTTGCGGAAGCGACCCCGCTCCGCTGACCACGAGGAGTGCGAGCACGACGGCGATCCCAGCACGCAGGCGCAGCATGGATGATCTTCAACCTTTGCCGTTTGACCTTTGACCTTGAGCTCAACCGCCGAAGCCGATTGAGCTCATTGCCACCCGCCGTTGCGCTTCTCCACTGGCAGGATCCGCATGAACGCTTCCACGGCGTGAATCTGGCGGTCGTAGACCTTGAACATCTCCCACACCGTCAGCTGATCGCCGCCGCGCTCGCGCACGCCCCAGGCCATGCGCAGCCAGACGATGCCCATGCGCTCATCCGCCGCAATGACGCGCGTCTGCACGTCACCGAGGCGCTCGAAAATCGCGAGCGACTGCGTGGAGATGTTCTGGCAGCCGGGGGCGAACTTGCAGTCCGGCCCGGCCATCACCTGGCCGTTCTCGTAGCGATAGGCGCCGGGCGCGAAGGGTGCGTTCACGGCGGCGAAGGTCTTCGCGGCAGTGAGCCCTTGCGGGTAGTGCATCGCCGCTTTGATCGCCTCGTCGCGGATGGCGAGCTGCTCGGGCCGGGGCGCGTAGTTCATCACTGCGCTGGGCGCGCTCAGGCCATCGATGTTGAAGATGAGCCCTTCCGCGCGGCCGCGTGTGGCGACCAGCTCGATTTCGGTCAGCTTGTCGGCGACCACCTTCAGCCGCACCACCAGCATCACCGGCGCCCCGGTCTCCTCCACCATGACATGCGCGCCCGCCACGCCGGCGCGCTCGTCGATGACGTCCTGACGGAAGCCGCGCAGCCGCGTCACGGTGCCGACGAGGCCGATTTTCGCGAGCGGCTTCTCGACGGCATCCTCGGTCACGCGCAGCGTGTCGGCGACGGACAGGCCGCTCACGTCGTGCTTCAGCAGCGCATACAAGAGCTGAGTCACCTTGCCGCGCAGGCATTCGCGGTCACAGGTGGCCGCGGCAGGCTGCGCCGCGTTCGCGGCGGCACTCCACGCGCAACACCCCAGCAGCAGCAGTACGACGATCGTCGTGTTCTTCACGTCTTCCCCCAATGGCCCGCGTTTGTGGGCGGCGGTCGCCGGTGCAGTGTACGCCCGTTCGGCGCCAGCACGCACCAAGTCCAACGAGCAGATGGCGGGATTTAGACTCAATGTGTCAAGACACTGTCAGTCCTTTGTGCTCTGTTCTTGGTACCAGGTCCGTCCTTGGTCCCTGGTCCCTGGTGCGCCCCGCCGCATCGTCGGTGCACCATCAGTAACCTGAACCGACCGGGCGTGCGAGTGGTCGCGGACCACGAACCACGGACCAAGAACGGACGAAGAACGAAGGACGAAGCACCAAGGACGGGCGCGGTTCTGACGCATTGGGATTAGATCGGCCGCCGAATCGCGCTGGCCCGGATGGCGCCCGGCGTCTGCCCACGGTGACGGGCGAGCGCCCGATTCAGGTTCTTGCGTGAAGACCACCCGACCGAGTGGGCGACGGTCTCGACCTTGTGGTCGGTGCCCGTGAGCAGCGCGCATGCGGCCTCGACACGACGTCTCGAGAGATAGTCCTGAATGCGCATGCCGGTCAGCGCCTTGAACTCACGCTGCAGTCGCCGGGGCGACGTGTGCCATTGCCCGGCAAGCTGTTGGAGTACGTGCGGCCGGGCGAAGCTGGCGTCGAGATACTCCTGCACGCTGCGCGCGTAACAGACATGATGCCGGCGCTCGAGGCCGCGCATGAACCGCGCCGCCCAGTGCGTCAGCACGGTCTTCTCCGCCTTCCCTCGATCGCTCCATGCCTCGGCGGCGACGACTCCGGGCTTGAACGCGCACGCTGCCGTGGAGCGATCGTTCGAGTGGCAGGCCCGGTGAGCTGCATCGCCCCACTGCAGACAGAGATCGACGAGAACTCCTCGAAGGATCGATTGCTCCACTAGGGAGCCAGGTGCTGGAATACCCCGGAGGAATCTCGAGAACGTACTTCCCATCGGAAAGAGCCTTGCGGGTAGCACATACGCGGCAAACCACTCCCGTTCACGAATGATCTCTGTAATCCACGATTGTCGGAGCGATTCCGTTGGGATGGCCATGCGCCGTTCCCGATCGAGCAAGTTCCCTGCCGTGAGACCACAACGGGAACCGGAATTGTCTTGTTCCCGAAGCCCACAGAGATCGAACATCTTCGCGCGCCGCGATCGGCCTGGCGCACTTTCCGATTTCCGAGAGAGCTTCATGGCGTTTCGAATGATGCGGTGTGTCGCTGCGGCAGCGGTCGCAGCTGTGGTTGCGTTACTGGTGTTCGTGGTGTCCTCAACGCCGGGCGCGGCTCAATTGCACAGCCCCGATGCGGCGTACGCGTTCAGTGAGGGCATCGGCGGCACAACCGCCGATCTCACTGGCAATGGCAACACCGCGACGTTGGTCAACGGCGCAGGATGGACGTCCGCAGGCCGCTTCGGTGCGGCCATGGCGCTGGACGGCGTCAACGACGGCGTGCAGCTTCCCGTGACGCCGTCGCTGGCACTCGGCTCCACCTTCACCATCGAGGCGTGGGTGCGACCGACCGCGATGCCCGGCGCGGCGCAGCAAATCGTGCAAGTGCCCGGGGTGAGCGGCGACGGGCTCCGCCTGAGCGCGGACGGACGACCACGCTTCGTCGCGGCATTTTCCGCGGTGACCCGCGATGTGACTGGCCCCTCACCACTCCCGGTGAACGACTGGTCGCATGTGGGCCTGACCTACGACGGCGCCATGCTTCGGCTGTACGTCAACGGCGCCGAAGTCGCCACCGGGCCGGCGAGCGGTGGCCTCTCAGGCAACCCTGAGATGCGGATCGGCCGCGCCCGGGGCGGTGGTAATCCATTCGGCGGCCAGATCGACGAAGCCTTGATCTATCGACGGGCGCTGACGGCAGGCGAGCTGTGGCTCGATGCGTTCACGCCAGTCGATCCGGCAACACCGTTCCAGGTGTCTACTGTCACTCCGTCACCACAGGCAGGCGCCGTCATCGCCACGCCTGTCGCGGTCACCTTCTCGAGGTCAGTCAATGCCGCCACGGTCACGAGCAGCACCGTCCTCCTGCATGACGCCGGGCACGTCCCCGTTCCTGCCTCGGTGACCTATAACGCGGCAACACGTACTGCCACGCTGTCGCCGAGCGAGTCGCTGTCACAACTCGCCGCCTACACGGCAGGTGTCCTCGGCGGCGAAGCGGGTGTGCTGGATGAAACCGGTGTTCCCCTGGCTGCCGACGAGGAGTGGACGTTCACCACTGCGGCGCCCGACACGACGCCGTCCGCCGCATACGGCTTCAGCGAGGGAAGCGGTCTCGTCGCGCTCGATTCCTCGGGAAACGGCCATACAGGCGCGCTCGTCAGCGGCCCGTCATGGGCGACGGGGCAGTTCGGTGGAGCGCTGCTGTTCGATGGCGTTGACGATGGCGTGGAAGTGACTGTCACCGACGCCCTGCGACTGGCGTCGGCTTTCACCCTGGAGGCGTGGGTTCAACCGCTGTCGAGCAGCACGGCCCTGCAGATCCTGCAGCTCGCCGGGCCGAGCGGCGATGGGCTTCGCGTAACAAGCAACGGCCGGCCCCGATTCACCGCGACATTCCCGGGTGGTGTGATCGACGTGACGGGACCAGCGTCCCTGCCGCTCTTCGCGTGGACGCACGTCGCCGTCAGCTACAACGGGACGATCCTCCGCCTGTACGTCGACGGTATCGCTGTCGCGACGCAGCCAGCTTCGGGCGCTCTCGCCGGAGCGCTGCCGCTGTGGATCGGCAGGACTCGGGGCGGCGGCAGCCCTTTCAAAGGAACGCTCGACGAGATCCGGATCTGGCGCCGCGCGCTCAACGCCTCGGAAATTCTGCTGAACCGCAATACCCCGATCGATGCGGCAACGGCGTTTCAGGTTTCTTCGATCGCCCCCACAGCCGGTGCCGTGGGGGTCATCGGGACAGCAATCACGGCCACCTTCAGTCGCGCGGTCGACGAGATGACGCTCGGCCCAAGTACGTTTGCGCTGATGGATGCCGGGCAGACAACCGTGCCAGCGTCAGTTGAGTACGACACGGTCTCGAGAACGGCGATGCTGGTTCCGGCGGCGCCGCTGGTTACCGGCGCGACGTACACCGCGCAGGTCAGGGGCGGCAGCGGCGGTGTGCTCGACGCAGGTGGTGCGGCTCTTTCCGCCGACGTCGTGTGGTCATTGACGACAGCGCGTGACGAGACGCTTCCATCGGCAGCCTATGCGCTGGACGAGGGCGCCGGCACGCAGGTGGCGGACGCATCCGGCAACGGCCACACCGGCGTGCTGCTCGACGGGCCGGTGTGGACATCCTCCGGGCAGTACGCCGGCGCGCTCCTGTTCGACGGCGTGGACGACGGCGTGCGGCTGCCGCCAAGTGACGCGCTCACGTTCACGGCGGCGGTGACGCTCGAGGCCTGGGTGCAGCCGTTGACCCAGGCGGGCGCGGCCCGCCAGATCGTGCAACTGCCGGGTGCCGGCGGCGACGGGCTTCGCCTGACCGCCAACGGTAGTCCGCGGTTCCGCGCGCTCTTTCCGAACGGTCGTGTCAACGTCACCGGACCGACTCCGCTCGCCGCCAACGTCTGGACGCACGTGGCGGCGACCTACGACGGCACGATGCTGCGGATGTATGTCAACGGAGGCGAAGTGGCGACGCAGCCGGTCACCGGCGACCTGACTGGGGCGTTCGTGATGTCGGTCGGGAGGACCCGCCTGGGTGGTGCGCCGTTCCAGGGCGCGCTCGACGAGATTCGCATCTATCGCCGTGCGCTGACCGCTGCGGAGATCGCCGGCGACATGAACACCCCAATCGGCTCGTCGTCGCAGCAGCCGGTGTCGCTCGCAGTGACCCCAGTCGGCGCGTCGATTGCCACCGGCGCCACGTATCAATTCACGGCAACTGCCACCTACGCCGACGACAGCACCTCGGATCTGACCGCCTCGGTCATGTGGAGCAGCTCGAATGCTGCCGTGGCCACCGTGAATGGCGGCCTCGCCGGCGGGACGGGGGCAGGGCTTGCAACACTGACGGCGACGCTGGGATCGCTGATGGCGTCGGCGCAGATCCAGGTGGCAGACGGCACCCCGCTGCCGCCCGATCCGTCCTGGGTCGCGCCGCCGGTCAACCCGACAGGGGCGACGCTGGTGCACGAGTCGACTCGCTTCTTGTACACGGGGCCGGAGCCGATCCAGACGGATGTAGCACCGGACGCCATCGACCCTCGACGCGCAGCCGTCGTGCGGGGCCAGGTGACAACGCGCGACGGCGCACCGCTCGCCGGCGCAACGGTGACTGTGGCCGAACATCCTGAATACGGCAGCACGCTGTCGCGCGGAGACGGTGGATTCGACCTGGCCGTCAACGGCGGGACCACAGTGCTCGTTCGCTACGAGAAGGTCGGGTACCTGCCTGCCGACCGGCACGTCGACGTTCCGCGAGGCGAGTACGCGGTTGCGGCGGACGCGGCACTCGTGCCGCTGGATGCGCAGGTGACGACCGTGGATCTCAGCGGAGCAGCACCCACGCAGGTCGCGCGCGGCTCGACAGTCACCGACGCCTCGGGCACCAGACGCGCCACGCTCGCCATACCCGCTGGCACCACGGCGTCGATGACATTGCCGAACGGCACGACGCAGCCGGTGACAACGCTGCACCTTCGAGCCACCGAGTACACGGTCGGTCCCGGTGGACGACAGGCTATGCCGGCGTCGCTGCCGGCAACCAGCGCCTATACCTACGCCGTGGAGCTGAGCGCGGACGAAGCGCTGGACGCCGATGCGAGCAGCGTTGATTTCAGCACGCCTCTACCGCTCTATGTGGAGAACTTCCTTGGCTTTCCTGTCGGCACGACAGTGCCGAGTGGCTACTACGATCGTGTGCAGCATGCCTGGGTCCCCTCTCGAAACGGCGTCGTGCTCAAGGTTCTCGCGCCGGACGGTCTCGGCCGCGCGGAAATCGATCTCACCGGAGACGACGTGGCGGAGGACCCGGCGACGCTGTCGCTTGTCGGCCTCACCGACTCGGAGCGCACGACGTTGTCCACCAGCTACTCGGCCGGCCAGACGCTATGGCGGGTCTTGATTCCCCACTTCTCTCCGTGGGATCTGAACTGGTCCATCGTGGGCCCGGGCACCGCCGACCCCTCGCCGAACCCGCCGCCGCCACAGGGGGACGTGAAGGCCAGCAAAGAGTGCAAGGTTCCGGGCTTCTCAATCATCGGCTGCCAGAATCAGGTACTGGGCGAACGGCTGCCGATTGCGGGCACGCCGTTCGCTCTCAACTACAGCAGCGACCGCGTGCCCGGCCGGCTGGCGGCGCTGGCGGCGCGCATTCCACTCACGGAAGAAACGCTCCCGACCGGTGTCATCCGGATCGAGGTCGAAGTAACCGTCGCCGGCCGCCGGTTCACTCAGACGTTCGCACCGGTCGCCGGTGCGGTGTACGACTTCGAATGGGATGGCCGTGACGCGTACGGGCGTCTGGCGGAAGGCGAGCAGCGGGTCGACGTCGCGATCCAGCACGTCTACGAAGCCACCTACTCGACCACGCCGCTGGCATTGATACTCGCCCAGCAGAATACCAACCGTTTGTTCGGCGTCCCCGGTCTCGTGCCCCTTGGCGTGCCCGGCCGGGCCGAGTATCACGCCTTCGCGCGCTCGTCCATCCGGCTCGGGACGGTGCCGCGGCTGGGCACATCGGCCGCGGGGTGGTCGCTCGATCCACATCATATCTACGACCCGGTCAGCCAGACTCTCTACCTGGGCGACGGCCGCCAGAGATCGGTCGTCCCTCTCGATCGCGTGGTCAGAGTCTCCGGTCCTTCGGGTTTCGTCTTCGGGATGACGGTCGGCGACGACAACGCATTGCACTTCATCCAGTTCGACGACAGTGCCGGGACCTTCGCCCATCGCGCGCTGACCACGGGCGGAACCGTCATCACTGTCGACGGCGACCTGCCGCAACTGATCGGCGATATCGTCATCGACCGGAACGGCACCCTGTACTACACGGTATTCACGGCCGGAAATCCCGAGGTGTGCGCCGGGACCAGCACGCTCGATCTCCACCGTCGCTCGACCGGCGGCACCGATACGGTGCTCGGTACCGCATCCGTCCCGCTCAACGAAGACTGCAGCGCGATGTTCTTCAGTGGCGCCCTCACCCGTGCCGGGGATGGCACATTCTTCGTCGCGCTCGGGCGGTCGGTCTTCCAGCTTCTCGCCCCCGGGGCGCCGATGCAGCGCATCGCCATCGTCGGCACTGGCCCTTATCAGATTACGGCCCTCGCAGCGGGACCGTCTGGAATGCTCCTGGCCGCTACGATCGATGCGCGCATCTACCGCGTGCTCCCGGACGGCAGCAGCGCGCCGTTCGCCGGCTTCGGCTCGTCTGGTGATGGCGGCCTGGCGCTGGAAGCGTCCATCAGCGGGATCGTGAGCCACCTGAAGATCACACCGGACGGCTCGGTCCTGGTCCCGGAGGCCGCGCTGCGACTGATCACCCCGGACGGACTCATCACCACCATTGCTGGATCGAAACCGGCGACTTCTTTGCCGGTCCCCGACGGCAGCCCGGCCAGCGCACTCTCCGTCGGTGAAGTGGCCATTGGCGGGAACGGCGAGATCTTCGCAGCGGCCGTGAACTTCGTCTATCGCCTGAGACAGGCGTACGACGGCGACGCCGGCGTGGCCTGGCGGGTGGCGTCGGAAGACGGGAGCGAGGTCTATGAGTTCGACGAGGGCGGACGCCTGCTTCGAACGCGGCACGCGTTGACCGGCGCGACGCTCGCGAACTTCACCTACTCGAGCGAAGGATGGCTGACGGAGCTGGCCGACGGAGACGGCCAGCTCACGCGCATCGAGCGTTCGGGCGATGGACGTCCGACGGCCCTCGTGGCCCCCTTCGGCCAGCGGACTGTCCTGGAGGTCGATCCTGATGGGTGGCTCGCGCGCGTGATGGGACCCGGCGGTGTGCAGACGACCCTGACGTCGACGCCCGAGGGTCTGCTCACACACCTGACGGACGCCAACGGACACCCGCACACCTTCACCTACGACACGGTGGGCCGGCTCCAGCAGGACGACGATCCGTCGGGCGGCTCACAAACCCTGATTCGCACAGGCGCGACACAGGCATGGACGGTGACCAGGACCTCTGAGCTCGGGCGCGCGTGGCGGTACGACACCACGGTTCTTCCAAGCGGCGCGCAAAGCCTGATCTTGACGTCGCCGGACGCCATGGTCAGCACAGTGACCCGCAACCCGGACGGAAGCCAGTTCACGATCCGGCCTGACGGCACGGTGACAAGCACCGTGGTGGCTGGCGATCCCCGGTTCGGGCTGCAGTCCCCGGTTGCGGCAAGCGTGACGGTCAGCACGCCTGGCGGGTTGACGTTCGACAGCTCGACGAGCCGGACGGCGATCTTCGGCAGTACACAAGATCTCTCCACCCTGCAAACCCAGACGGACACGACCGTCGTCAACGGGCGTCCGTACGAGACGGTGTTCAACGCCGCCACGCGTACGTTTACATCGAGCTCTCCGGCTGGACGGAGCTCTTCATCGAGCATCGACGCGCAGGGACGAGTGACGCGGACCCAGGTGGGATCGCTGACGCCCGTGGACTTCACGTACGACTCACAAGGACGCCTCACGTCGATCGCTCAAGGGGCACGGCAGTCGACGGTCGCCTACGACGGGGCCGGGCGACCGGCGGCGCTGACCGACGCCCTTACCCGTACGGTCACGTTCGGGTATGACGCGGCCGACCGGGTGACGAGGCAGACGCTGCCCGACACGCGGCAGATCGGGTTCGGCTACGATCCCAACAGCAACGTGACGTCGCTCACACCGCCTGGCCGCCCGGCGCACACCTTCACCTACACACCGGTGGATCTCACCGCCTCCTATATGCCGCCAGCGGTCCCGGGCGCCGGTAGCACCGGCTACACCTTCAACGTCGATCGGCAGCCGACGGCGATCGCCCGTCCGGGTGGCCAGACCACGGGATTCGGGTACGACGGCGGCGGCCGTCTGAGCACGGTCACCTTCTCGCGTGGCGCGCTCCAATATACCTACGACACGGCGGGGCGGGTCAGCACGTTGACCGATCCGGGCGGCGTGGCGCTCACCTTCACCTACGATGGGCCGCTGCCGATCAGCGAGACCTGGAGCGGCCCAGTGGCCGGCGTGGTCACGCGCACGTTCTCGAACGACTTCGACGTCGCCGCCGAGAACGTCAACGACGCGTCGGAGATCGCCTTCGGGTATGACGCCGACCGCCTGCTCACGCAAGCCGGCGACCTCACCGTCGACCGCGATACCGCCACCGGGCTCGTCACCGGCACCACGCTCGCGACAACCACGGAGGCCTTCACGTACAACCCCTTTGGCGAATCCACGCGCCAGACCGCGCAGGTCGGCGGCGCGAACGTCTTCGACGTCCAGATCACGCGCGACGACCTTGGCCGCATCACGCAGCGCATCGAGACCGTCGATGGCATCACACGTGTCTTCGAGTACGGCTACGACCTGGCCGGACGTCTCTGGCAGGTGGGGCGCAATGGCACGCTGGTGGCGCGGTATCTCTACGACGCCAACGGGAACCGCATTGACGTGCAGGGTGAGCTCGGCCCGGTCACGGCCACGTATGACGACCAGGACCGGTTGCTGACATATAACGGCGCGACCTATACCTACACGGCCAACGGCGAGCTCGCGACCAGGACCGTCGGTGGCGCGACCACCAGCTACGTCTACGACACGCTCGGCAACCTGACGCAGGTGACCAAGCCGAACGGCGATGTCATCACCTATACGGTGGACGGCCGCGGCCGGCGCGTCGGCAAGTCGGTCAACGGCGTGCGCGTCAAGGGATGGCTCTACGCCGATCAGCTCCGCCCGATCGCCGAGCTCGATGGCAACGGCGACATCGTCTCGAGATTCGTGTACGGGAGCCGTGTCAATGTGCCCGAGTACGTGATCAAGAACGGCGAGACATATCGGATCTTCTCCGACCACCTGGGCAGCCCGCGCGTCGTCGTCCATGCGACGACGGGGGTCATCGTGCAGCGGATGGATTTCCAGGCGTTCGGAGAGATCATCCAGGACTCGAATCCGGGCTGGCAGCCGTTCGGCTTTGCTGGCGGCCTGTACGATGCAGACACAGGCCTCGTGCGGTTCGGGGCACGGGACTATGACGTAGTGACGGGAAAGTGGACAGTGAAGGATCCGATCCTCTTTGGGGGCGGGCAGGCGAATCTTTACAGCTACGTCGACGGGGATCCGCTCAACTTCATCGATCCAACGGGACTCAGGTGCGGATCGTTTGGGCAACGTTGGTTGGACAGTTTCCGCAAGACCAACGAGTGGATCCCAGGAGTTCTCGCGCCCGCACTTCTTCCCGGATTGGGATTCGGCACTGCTTCCGCTGGTAAGGTGGCGGAGATCTTCGGCTCGCCGACATTCTTGCAATGGGCAAGAGTTGGTTTCAGGGGCGTCGTCATGGGTGCAGCGGAGTTCACGGCAATTGAAACCGGAATAGTAGTCGGGGCCGTGTCGGTAGTGAACTTCGCGTTGATTGGAACGGTGTTCGAAGTCGGTGTGGGGATTGGGTCCGCTATCGATGCTGCTTGGGTCCAAGAATCCTGCCCTGACGCGGCATGCGAAGGCGCATCACCGTAAGAGAAATGGGGGACCGCTCATGGCAGGGATCGTTCGTGGATATCGATATCAAGGGGCGCCACTGCTCTCACAGGCGAAGTTCAGGCGTTTGCGAACACTCATGTGGTTGTACGCAATTGCTTGGGCCGCCGGCGCACTCTACGTCACTACGTTGGCTCCACTATCCGGGCTGGTGCGGTTGGCTGCGCTGGTCCCTTTCGTGATCGCGACACCCGCCGTCTCGGACCTGTTCGAGTCCTACGATGCCTACAAGCAAAAGTGGACCGAGGGGAACCCGCCCCAGCACCACCGCTGAAGAACGGCTCAGGAAATACACCGACCCACGCTGTTGTGCTCTGCTCGATTGAAGGAGATCGTTACCGAAGGGTCGTGGAGATGAGTCGATAGGCGCCATTAAGGCAACGACGATATGGTTGGCTGGCAGTGCAGCCAAGTGGATTGGCGACAGTTGGTATAACCGCTAATCTAATCGGGTTGGGTGAGGAGATGGGTCCACGGCGGCGATACCACTTCTTGGCGTATATCGCGTGGCCCATTGGAGCCCTCGGTCTTGGCGTGGCGAGCTTCTACTCGCCATGGTTCATCGTTGCGTTCTTGATATACCCTTTCGTGATTCAGAGGCTGTCATCCACGATTCGATGTCCTCAGTGCGGCAGGCGAATCGGTGAACGCGGGACGGCCGACCGCGTGAAGCGTCCGCTCGTGCTGCGATCTTGGATCGCACCACAATGTGAACGTTGCGGCGCACGGCTGTGAAGAAGATCCGGGCTCGTCACCGGGACCACCCTGGGCGCGACGACAGAAGCCTTCGCCTACAACCCCTTTGGCGAATCCACGCGCCAGACCGCGCAGGTGGCCGGCACGAACGTCTTCGACGTCCAGATCACGCGCGACGACCTTGGCCGCATCACGCAGCGCATCGAGACCGTCGATGGCATCACGCGTGTCTTCGAGTACGGCTACGACCTGGCCGGACGTCTCTGGCAGGTGGGGCGCAATGGCGACCTCGTCGTCCGCTACACCTACGACAGCAACGGCAACCGGATCGCCGCGGTCGGCGAAGCGGGCACCGTCGCCGCTACCTACGACGATCAGGACCGGCTGCTCACCTACAACGGCGCGACCTACACCTACACGGCCAACGGCGAGCTCGCGACCAGGACCGTCGGTGGCGCAACCACCAGCTACGTCTACGACACGCTCGGCAGCCTGATGCAGGTGACGAAGCCGAATGGCGATGTCATCACCTACACCGTGGACGGCCGCGGCCGGCGCGTCGGCAAGTCGGTCAACGGCGTGCGCCTGAAGGGCTGGCTCTATGCCGACCAGCTCCGCCCGATCGCGGAGCTCGATGGCAACGGCGACATCGTCTCGCGGTTCGTGTATGGAGCACGCGTCAACGTGCCCGAGTACGTGATCAAGAACGGCGAGAGGTACCGCATCTTCTCCGATCACCTCGGCACGCCGCGTGTTGTCGTACACGCAACGACCGGCGTCGTTGTACAGCGGCTGGACGTGCAGCCGTTCGGCGAAATCATCCAGGACAGCAGCCCTGGGTGGCAGCCGTTCGGGTTCGCTGGCGGCCTCTATGATCCCGACACCGGACTCGTTCGATTTGGCGTGCGCGACTACGACCAGCAGGTGGGGCGATGGATAGCGAAGGATCCCATCGACTTCGCAGGACTCGATACCAATCTCTACTCTTACGCGCTTGGCGATCCTGTCAATCGGCTCGATCAGGATGGATTCGAGTTCGCCCAAGCACTCGCAAGCGTTGGCGCTGGAGTTGGAGGGGGCTTCGCCGCCGCTGGTTCTCTTGTGATCGATGCAGCGACAGGTGGGGTGAATGTGCTCGCGACGCCTGGTGAAATTGCAGCTGGGGCCGCTATCGGAGCCGCGCTGGGAGGGTCAGTTGGTGCCTTCATCGACTGGATGAACGCCGGGGGCGCAGTCATTCTGGCGCAGAACACGAAGAGTCTTGTCAACAAGGTTAGGGGCCTGCTCAATACCGCGAGCGGACACGCCTCGCTATGCCAGCTGAGTCCACCTGAGGACCCGAATCAGGGCCATTGGCGCACAGAGGCTAAGGCTGCCCTTGATCGGGCCAAGCGGCTCGCCGACCGGTTGCCAACGAAGTTGAGGGAGCAGGTACTCAGTAGAATACGGAGCATTGAGGGTTTGTTGTGAAACAGCCATCTTCAAGTATGCAAGAGATGCTTGCCGCGGTCGATCGCGCAGGGAGGCTCTCTCCGGCGCGGCGGAGAGAGATTCGATCAGCAGGCAGGTTCGTTCGCCGCATCGGGACAAGTTTCGATCGGCTTGGATTAATGAGACTTGGAGGAGCCGACCGCGTTGCGCACGACCTTGCGGAGATTCATGAAGCACTCGCAGTGTGCTCAGCTCGATTGGAGGCGATCGTTGCCCAACGTTCACTCGACGCGGCACGAACAGGGCAGCTGTTGCTGGACATCCAGACTGAGCTGTATATTCACTTGCCGTATCACCAGCGGTTGCTGAAGAGACCGCTCCAGAAACTCGTCGACGTGCTGGAGCAGGAGGGGGCCGGGGTGAAACGACGGGCCAGGAAGTCGACGACGGAGAGGCAACGCTCGAGGCAACCATCTCGAAAGCGTTGAGCAGCTCGGGCGGTTCTCCAGAGGACCGTCACCCTGGAATCATTTCGAGATGCGAATCGACTTCATTGGCGAAATCGACGACCTTGAGGGTGACATCTATGCCGACGAAGACGTCGCGGCCGCCCTGAGCCAGGATGCACTGAGCCCCGGTCTGTGGTACCGAACAGGTGTCGGTTGGTACTCATAGGGCCGGCAGCCGAGTTGGGTCGCAAGGAGGTGTGATCCTGTCAATCACATTCCGGCATTGGGGGGAGTCTGAAGGAACTCATTCATGTTCACGTCAGGGAGGAACCGCGGGCCAACGGCTACAGGCGACTGATCCGGGAAGCCAGAAGGCACTGCAGTCAAGGGTTGCTGGTCATTCGCAAATCCCTGCCGCTCTCGACGAAGGGCCGTAATTTCCTCACCGCGGCCGAGCCATATCTGGTAAACGTTCAACCGAGTTCGGAGTGGCCCGGAACGCAAACTAGTGACGTCGCGGATGTTTACCGCTATCGGTTGGAAGATGGCTTTTCAGCGATGCTCACGGAATCGGTTGAGGGTCTGTTCGAGTGGCGTCAACCTGATCGACCGGAAGATCTTTGCCTGATGCGCCCGAGTGGCCAACCCTGGCTCGTGACCGTCGCTCATGAACGTGAAGCGTGGTTAGGGCTGACTCACAACGAGAAGGACGGAGTCATAGCCCCGATTCGCGATCTCCTGACCCCTGCCTCATAAGCCCGAGGGCGTGGTTAACGCAGGATTCGAGCGTTCCAGCTATCCCGTTCCGGTGTTGTGAATCGGATCTGACGCGGGCGGATCTGCTGTACTGTCTTGTACCTGCACTGCGGCTTTCTATCGTTTCTCGCCGATTGAGCGCCTCAATCACCTACACGATCGACGGGGTTTGCAGGAGGGCTCTGCGACCCAGGTACTGGCCTGATCCGCTTCGGCGCCCGGGACTACGACGCGCAGGTTGGTCGTTGGACGACGAAGGACCCAGTTGGATTCAGCGGCCTTGATTCAAATCTCTACTCGTATGTGAGCAATAACCCAATAACGATGGTCGATCCACTCGGCGAGTTCGCGTGGGTCGCAGCGGGCGCAGCCATAGGCGCCATCGTCAATGTTGGCGCGACTGAATCGCCCCGGGTTTATCGGAGGGCTCATTCCGAGAGAGGAAGGAGCCCATGCCCAGACTCAGCAAGTACCCCCCGTAAGCTTCCCCGATCGATTGACAGCCGAAAGTAGCTGCTCTTGACGTCTGACGTTTGCCGAAAACGACGGCGGCAATGGCGACATCATTTCGAGATTCGTGTATGGAAGTCGTGCAAACGTGCCGGAGTACGTGATCAAGAGACGCTGGGTTCGACTACTGACACCTTCCAGTACAACCCGTTCGGTGAACCCACCTGTCAAACGGCGCAGGTCAGCGGGAACACGGTCTTCGACGTACAAACGACGCGCGATGGCCTGGGGCGGATCACGCAGCGCATCGAGACCGTCGATGGCATCACGCGTGTCTTCGAGTACGGCTACGACCTCGCCGGCCGCCTGTGGCAGGTCACCCGCAACGGCGACCTCGTCGTCCGCTACACCTACGACAGCAACGGCAACCGGATCGCCGCGGTCGGCGAAGCGGGCACCGTCGCCGCCACCTACGACGATCAGGACCGGTTGCTGACCTACACCGGCGCGACCTACACCTACACGGCCAACGGCGAGCTCGCGACCAGGACCGTCGGTGGCGCAACCACCAGCTACGTCTACGACACGCTCGGCAACCTGACGCAAGTGACCAAGCCGAATGGCGATGTCATCACCTATACGGTGGACGGCAGCGGCCGGCGCGTCGGCAAGTCCATCAACGGCGTGCGCGTGACGGGCTGGTTGTATGCCGACCAACTGCGGTCGATCGCGGAGCTCGACGGCAACGGCGACATCGTCTCGCGGTTCGTGTACGGAGCACGCGTCAACGTGCCCGAGTACGTCATCAAGAACGGCGAGACCTACCGGATCTTCTCCGACCACGTGGGCACACCCCGCGTCGTCGTCCACGCCACGACCGGCGTCGTCGTGCAACGGCTCGATGTGCAACCATTCGGCGAGGTCATCCAGGACAGCAATCCCGGGTGGCAGCCGTTCGGGTTTGCGGGCGGGCTCTACGATCCAGATACTGGCCTGATCCGCTTCGGCGCGCGCGACTATGATCCGCTAGAACGCCGAACGGTTTGAAAGTGACGTCATTACGCAGCCTTTCGGGAATCGACCTCTGAACGATGGAGTGTCTCCAGGTTTTGAATAGCGCTCGCGCGACGGAGGTCGAAGGTGTTCTTGCGGACGCCCACGTAGCGC
>DATDOE010000072.1:0-6770 GCA_035293405.1 Vicinamibacterales bacterium
GGCCGCGCCGCCACCTGCGCCGCCACCAGCGCCGGGATCGTCGTCAGGCCCGCGTCCCCCGGCCACGGCCCCTGCCACGCCTCCAGTACCGCCGTCCGCTCCGCCGCCGGCAGCAGCGCCACCGCTCCCACCCGCTGCGCCGGATCGCCAGTGAGGAAGTCGAGCGCACGAGCAATTCGGGCGACAATCGCTTCGGTCTCTCTCAGCGTCAGCACGTCCGCTCGGTATTCGCACCGCAGCTGCAGCGTCGAGCCCGGCATGAAGAGCAGTACGAGCGGATAGTGCGTGGCGTCGTACGCACCGGCGATCTCCAGTCGTACTTCGCCGGCCGACGCTCGTGGGCGGGTGAGTGGATAGTTTTCGAATACCAACAGCGTGTCGAACAACGAGCCGACACCCGCCACCTGTTGCACCTCGTTCAACGGCAGGTGCTGCGCCGGCAGGAGCGCCGCCTGCTCGTCTTGGATTCGCAGTAGCAGCGCGCGCACCTGTTCGTTCATGTCTAGGCGCACACGCACCGGCACGGTGTTGATCAACAGGCCAACGAGCGTGTCGACATGTGGCAGTTCACTCGGCCGCCCCGACACCGTCGTCCCGAACACGACGTCGTAGCGACCGGTGAGCTGCGCCAACACCAGCGCCCACGCCGCCTGCAGCATCGTGTTGACGGTGACGCCGAGCACCCGCGCCTGCTGCCGGACCCGTGACGTCAGTACCTCGCTCATCACGTGGTCGAATTGCGCCGGCTCCGCCGCTCGCTGTCCGGGTGCGGCAACGTGCGTTCCTTGTTCCAACTCCGCGAGCGCAGTGCTCCACGCGGCACGCGCTGCAGCCGAGTCCTGGGCCCGGGCCCACTGCAGATAGTCTTGATATGGGGTCGCCGGAGGAAGCTTCGACATCGCCCCGTGAGCGACATACAACGCTTCCAGATCCCGCAGCAGCACCGGCATCGACCAGCCGTCCAGCAGCGCGTGATGGAACGTCAGCACCAACCGGTATGGATCCGCGCCGACACGAATCAGCGTCCACCGCAGGAGCGGCGGGCGCGCTAGGTCGAATCGCTTGCGCCGGTCGGCCCGAAGCCACGCCGCCAGGGCAGGCTCAGTATCCTCGTCGGACAGTTCGTACTCGTCCCACGCCAGCGGCACGTCGCGCGGGATGACCTGCACTGGCTCGCTGTCGTACGAGAAGACCGCCCCCAGATTCGGATGGCGTCGTTGCAACGCCGACGCCGCGGCGCGCAGCCGCGCCGGCTCGATCGATCCGTCGAGCGCCACCAGCGCCTGCGCGGTATACACATCGCTCGCGGTCGCGTCATAGACACCGTGAAAGAGCAGTCCCTTCTGCAGCGGAGCGAGCGGCCACACGTCTTGGAGCCCGCCGTAGGTCGATTCGAGGTGCTCGATCTCGTCCTGACCGATCGCAACGAGTGACAGATCGGACGGCGTGTGTCCGCCGGCACCGGGCCGTCCCGCATGCAAGGCGAGCGCGCCCAACGCCTCGCTCCACGCGTCGGCGATCATCCGGATGTCGGAATCCGTGAGCGCCCCCCACGTCCACACGGCGCGCAATTCGGGTCCATGGGCGCCGTCGAGTGCGAGCACGTTGACATCGAGGACGTGGGGCTGCGGCACTCCGGCCGACGCCGCCCTCATCTGCGTCGCGACGACGTCTGGCAGCTCGAATCTGACATGCGAGCTGCCGGCATCGGTCCGTCCGAGATAGTTGAAGCCGACCTGCGGTGACGGCAGCTGCGCGAGCCGCGATGCCGTCGGTGGATGCAGGTAGCGAAGAAGACCGTAGCCGAGACCGCGCCCAGGTACCGCACGCAGTTGCTCTTTGACCTGCTTGAGCGCGCGGCCAGCGGCGGCCCCGCCGGCGAACGCGTCCGCGAGATCGACACCTGCCAGCTCCAGCCGTACCGGATACAAGCTCGTGAACCAGCCGACCGTACGAGTCAGGTCCACATCCGCCGCGAGCGTCTCTTCCCGCCCGTGTCCTTCGATGTCGACCGTCACGGCTGCGGCCGAAGCTCCCTGGACCTCGCGCCACCGCGCCACCGCGAGCGCCAGTGCCGTCAACAGCGCATCGTTGACATGGCCGTAGAAGGCCGACGGAATCGTTGTCAACACCGCGCGCGTAACAGCCTCGCCGATCGTGACGAGCAAACGGCCTTCGTGCGCACGCGTGGTGTGTGCGGCGTCGGACCGCGAGGCTGGAATCAGGCCTGCTCTCTCGCGAAGCTGCGCCTCCCAGAATGTCAGCTCCCGCGCACGGCCCGGGGCGGCGGCGGCCAGCAGCTCCGCCCACCGACAAAACGAAGTCGTGGCAGGCGGCAACGTCGGTATACGCCCTGTCGTCGCCGCAGCGCACGCGGCCAGCAGATCCGGCACGAGAATTCGCCACGACACGCCGTCGACCGCCAGGTGGTGGGCGATGACGAGGAGTGAACCCTCACTCTCGGGCCCTGCGTCGGCCCAGACCGCCTGGACCAAGCGACCGTTGTGAGGTTCGAACCGACCCACCGCACTTGCCGCAGCGTTTGCGAGTCGCCGCTCAGCGTCGGCACGCGCCAATTTACGGATGTCCACGCGTTGCAGACACTCCGCAGCCCGCACGCCGCCAGGAGGCAACACAGTCAATTGCCAGGGCCTCGAATTCGGCGTGACCCGCAGTCGCAAGGCTTCGTGGTGATCGACGACGGCCTGCAGCGCGGTCAGGATTGCCGTCTCAGTCGCGTTGACTGGGACATCCACCATCACGGCCTGATGCAGACGCTCGAGTGGGCCCTCACGCTCCTCCAGCCATCGCATGATCGGCGTGGCGGGCCATGGCCCACGCACTTGCTCACGCCGCCGATCGGCGGCATCACCGCGGAAACGCGTGAGCTCGACGAGCAGGTCGTGCGCCGTCTCCGCATCGATCTGAATGCCGCGTTCCCGGAACCACTCGAGGAGGGGCGCTCGCGTGCCGTCTTCCTTGGTCGGTTCGCGGCGCGATTGGCCGACCGCCGATCGCGTCGCAATCGACACATCCACGGTTTCCACGCGGCACGATGGGTCGGAGGCGGTCGCCTCGAGCACGCTTACAAGCCCGCCCGCCAACTGCTCGGCAACCCGGGCACTGAACAGACCCATCCGGTACTCGATCGCGCCGGTGAGCCCGGACGGATCGCCGGCGCTGCTGCGCAACTCTCGGAAGCGGAAATGCAGCTCCTCGGCCGCCGGACGGACGGGCATGGGCTCCGACACGATCTCCAGCCCAGACAAGGTGAACTGCTCTCCGGCCGTGTCGTCGAGGCTGACCATCACCTGGAACAGCGATTGCCCCGCGCCCGCCTCGCGGATTCCAAGCGCCTCGGCCAGTTGCTCGACCCGCACCTCGCGATGAGCAACGGCATCGCCAGCCGCTTGCCTCGCGCGTGTGATTACCGCGCCCAGAGAAGGGTCTCCTGACGTGTCGACTCCCAGCAGCAGGGTGTTTGCGAACGCACCGACTAACGTCTCCAACGCGACGCCGGTGCGACCCGCGACGGGAATGCCGATTGGGATTTCCGTGCCCGCGCCGAGTCTGTTCAGCAGAACCGCGATCCCGGCGTGAAGAACGTCGGACAACTGTGCGTCGTACTCCTTCGCGATCCGAGCGAGCCGGCCGTGCAAGTCCGCCGGCACGGTCAGCGGAACGCGACCGCGTACGCAGCTCGAAACGGCTTCGCCAATCTGGTCCGCGGGAAGACGAAGCGGCGGCCCCGCCTTCTGCAGTACCTCTCGCCAGAACGCAAGCTGCCTTTGCGCATCGGCGCCCTGCTCTTCGTTGACCATGTCCCTGTCGTGTTGTCGGCGATAGTCCGCATAGCGAAGGCGCAGTGACGTCCAGGCCGGGCTGCGGCTCGCACAGCGCGAGGCGTACGCCGACTGGAGATCGCGTAACAACACACGCCTCGACGCGGCATCGGCCACGATTTCGTGCAGCAGCAGGACGAACAGGTGCTCTGTTTCCAGCAACGTCCACAGCTGCGCACGCACCGGGGGGCTGTCGCGCACATCGAGCTGGCAGCGTGTCGTCTCCCCGAGCCGCTCCGCCACACTGCGTGGGTCCACCCGTTCCCGATCGAGCGCCGACAGCTCCGGCGATACCGGCAACACCTCTTGAACCGCGACTCCGCGGCGTAACGGAAAGCGGGTCCGCAGCGTCTCGTGCCGTGCCACGACGTCGCGCCACGCCTCCTCCAACGCGGCGTGATTGACGGGCCCGACGATGCGCCATGCTGACGTGATGGTGTGAGTCGGCGCGGCTTCGCCCGGCGTATCCATTGGCCAGAGCCGCCGCTGTGCCAGCGACAGTGGCGCAATGATGGTTCTGGATCGCGGCCGTTGCCGAGTACGGCTTCTTAGGCGCGTCTTACGCATCCGAGCTTGCTCCCTGGGGTACGTCGGTCGCTGGTGACCACCTCGCCGGCGCCACCGGGCCATGCAGGGGCCGGCTTCCGGCGAGCCGGCGAGTGGTGTCGTGCGAAATCACGTTGGCCGCGCCGACGTCGCAGCTGATTGCATCGAAGTTCGTTCGTGATTGGTATGGATCCGTCGGCACACGCCGCCGGATCGTGCTTACCGGCTCTGCGGTTTACACATGCAGGAGTGACGCCGGTGTCGAAGTTGGCCCGTGATTCGGACCCGATGGAAACGAGGAAGGCGGTGAGCGCGAAACTCAGCTCGCGACTTGCTCGAGGTGCCCCCTCCCTTCGAGTGACGACAGATCGATATTGGCGACGCATCGCACCGGGACGTAGTCCAGCGTGAGTCCGCCAACGATCGTGATCTGGCCCTTCTGCTGATCGAAGTCGGCCGCGGCAATGTCGGTCTGGTCGCGATCGACGGTCACGCCGAGCTCCGTACTGCCGCGCGTGTTGACGAACTTCACCAGGACGTATCCTCGATCGAGGCTCTCTTTCAACGCAGCGACGGTCCTTGCCGGCCGTGCACTGAATTCGACCGCGTGCTCACCTCGACACAGCTTCTCCACTAATTCGCTCATCTCATCCTCCTGAATACCCGTGGGCCGGCATGCACCGCCCCGGACCTAGTTGACCGTCGTCCCGCCATCCTGCATGCGTCGTTCATCGGCGTCTCGGTTCATCGCCTCGATGAGGCTCTTCGGACGCATGTCGGTCCAGTTCTGCTCGACGTACTCGAGACACTCGGCACGCTTTCCTGTGGGACCCACCGCCGTCCATCCCATCGGCACGTCACGCCACGCGGGCCAGAGCGAATACTGTCCTTCGTCGTTGATCAACACGAGGAACTCGCCGTTTTCGTCATCGAATGGGTTCGTCATCAGTGTTCTCCTGGTTGGTTGATGGTCAAAGCGCGGTTGATTGCTCTCACACAGTCGCCCGGCGACTCTCCTGTTGCCGGAGCGCCCTCATGACAACGCGGCCGATCTCGCCGGCCGGGGCGGCGGCGAGCAGAACGTCGTGTGCGTAGTCGACGTGATGCGTGGTAATGCGTCCGGCCACGAATGGTCTCCAGAGATCTTCACGGGCCGATTCGCCTGACTCCACAGACTTGCCGGTAATCAACACCATGTCGCCGTCGTAGCGGCTGGGCACGAATTTCTGCACGAGGCGAATGTTGTTTGCCGTCACGCGAACCATCGCGCCGAGTTGCTGGTCGTCGAGAAACGCGTACGGCGTACCGCGAGTCTCCTCGCGCAGCCGTTCCGGGTTCCGGCGCGCCACCGCTTCGATGTCGACGACCGGTAAGTCTCCGGGTTCGATGGGATACGCGTCGATATTTACGAGAAGGCCAACTTCATGTCCGGTTTGCCGCAGCTGACGGGCAATCTCGTGAGCGACGAGCGCGCCAAACGACCAGCCAAGCAGGTGATAGGGACCGCTCGGGCACACTCTGCGGATGTGTGTCACATAGTCGGCCGCCATCTGCTCGAGTGATGCCGGCAGCGCCGCGTGTTCATCGAAGCCCGCCGCCTGCAGCCCATAGATCGGGTGATCTGCACCGATGTGACGCTTCAGGGAGACGTAGCACCAGCCGAGGCCTTCGGCTGGATGAATGCAGAACAACGGAACAGCGTTCCCTTCGCGCCGCAGCGGAAGAACGATGTCGAATGGATCGGTGGCTGCCCCGGCTGCCGCACCAACACGAGCGGACAGCGCCGCAACGCTCGGCGCCTCGAAGAGATCACGGATTGAAAGCGTCACGTCGAACGTCGACTCGATGCGGCTGAGAAGCCGCAGCGCGACGAGAGACATTCCGCCGGCTTCGAAGAAGTCTTCGTCGACATCGATTGCCGGGCGGCCGAGTGCTTCGGCGAACAAGGTGCAGAGCAACGCTTCGTTCGGTGTCGTCGGCGCGCGGCGTGAAAGAGTCCGAGCGTCGGGTGCCGGCAGTTCCTGATGATCCACTTTGCCCGTTATGGTCAGCGGCCACGTCGAGACATTCACGATCGCGGCCGGGACCATATGAGCAGGTAACCGCTCGGCCAATGCTGCGCGCACCGTGCGCCCATCTACCGGCTCGCTGCCCACGGCCCGTACGTACCCGACCACGCGCGGCTCGCCTGCTTGGTCTTCACGCAGAGCGATCACGACATCCCGGCCGTCGGCAACCGCGCGCAGCGCCGCTTCCACTTCACCCAGCTCGATCCGGTGCCCGCGCAGCTTCACCTGCTGGTCGGCCCGCCCCACGAACTCCAGCTGCCCGTCCGCCCGCCACCGCACCCGGTCTCCGGTCCGATACATCCGCGTCCCTGCC
>DATDOE010000073.1:0-22461 GCA_035293405.1 Vicinamibacterales bacterium
TCTGCGCCACCTGCCCGTGTTCGGCGTGTTCGGCAGCGGCACGTATCGCCTGCAGCCGATCCACGTGGCCGACCTTGCCGATCTCGCCGTAGCCCAGGGAGATGAGCGCGCCCCCCGTACCATCGACGCGATTGGACCCGACCTTCACCTATCGCGAACTCGTACAGGAGATTGCTCACGCCATCGGCGTGCATCGCCCCATCATCTCTATGCCTCCTCGCATCGGATATCTGGCAACGCGGCTTCTTGGCAAACTGCTGGGTGACGTCGTGCTGACCTGGGATGAGATTCGGGGTCTGATGCAGGGGCTTCTTGCGACCGACTCGCCTCCGGTCGGGCACATCAAGCTCTCCGCGTGGGCGCGCGAGCACGCCGAAGACCTCGGCAGGCGGTACGCAAGTGAACTCGAGAGGCGGCATAATCGGGAAATGGAGTAGGCGAACGCCCACTAGCGCCGTTGCATCACCACGTCTTTGAGCTTTCCACGCGCGGCAAGAAGCCGTTCGACAGCGCGGTCGTCGTCTTCGTCATACAGGTCACCAAGCACTTCTTCGAGAATGTCCTCCAGCGTGACGATGCCGACGGGCGCGCGATCGAAGCCCATGACGATTCCCATGTGGCTCCGGCGGGCTTGCAAGAGTCGAAGGACACTCAACAAGGGATCGTCTGGCCCGACCGTGACAGCGGGTCTGACAAGGGTCCGCCAATCGCGCTCGCCAGCTGCGAGAAACGTGAGGAGCTCTTTCGTGTGCAGAACGCCGCTCACCTCACCGTTGCGGAGGATCGGCAGCCGCGTGTGCCCGGATGCAAGGGCGAGATCGGCCAGCGACTGCGACAACATGGACGCGTCCGCGGTGACGGTCTGCGACCAAGGAACCATCGCATCGCGGACGCGACGCTGCGCCAGGTCCACCAGATCGAGGGCAAAGTGCTGCCGGGGCACCGCGGGTGGCCCTTCCCGCCCCGCACCGAAGGGCGCCCGCGGAATCTGGGCCACCAGCATTCTCGTGACCCAGGCAAGCAGGCCGACAATCGGGAATAGCGCGCGTTCCAGTAGTTGGAGTCCGCGCGCGCCGGCGAGTGCGATGTGTTCCGGATGGCGGAGCGCAAGCGCCTTCGGCACCAGTTCGCCGACGACAATGGTCACGAACATCAGAGGAATGGCGACGATCGCGATCGCCAGCGCTGTTGCCGATCCTTCGCCAAGGCCGAGCCGCTGTTGGAGAAATGGGTTCACAAATTCCTCAGCACCCGCACCGCCAACGGCGCCCGAAAGCAAGCTCACGAGAGTAATGCCCACCTGGATGGCGGACAACGTCCGCTCGGGCCTCTCACGCAGACGCAGGAAGTGCCAGACCCGGACGTCGCCAGCGACGGCGTGCGCCCGGATGTCAGCTTTCGATGCCGACACGAAAGCGATCTCGAGTGCCGCCAGCGTGGCATTGAGGGCGATACAAGCAAGTACAACGAACACGGCTGCCATCGATCACCGTCCCCACGGTCGGCTCGGGCACGCTAACCTTCCCCGCAGAATTCCGCACCAGATGCGGGTTTCTCCGCATCAGATGTTTTGCGAGCGTGAGCAGCTCTCACCGTCGAGCAATGCCGCTGCCATGGCTAGAGGCGCCGCGCTTGGAACTACCCCTTCCGCTTCACATACGCCTTCGCCATCCGCGCCTCGGGCCATGTCAGCAGCCGCGATCGGCACGTCCACTGCGTTGTCGCGGTGCCGTCGGTGACGATCTGCTCGCCCACGACAAAGCTCGCGTCATGACAGCGCGGACAGATCGGTGTCTTCGACGTTTGGGGATTTCTCGTGCGCGACTGCTGCGCGGCGGTGCGACATACCCTGGGGCCCACCATGGGATCTCTGTGTCGTGGTCGGTCCTAGGCCTGCTACGACGCGTTCTCGGCGCTCGAATGCGCCCTCTGCACAGACGGTCGTTCTCGGTTTCTTGAGTCACGCGACGTGATTGAACCGCTTCGACTTGGGCAGATGCCTTTCACCGGATCGGGGAGGAAGCCGGCCCTGGGCGCGACACGTCTTCGCTCACGTCACGTCTTCGCGCGGTGTTATCGCTGGTGACCTTGAGGGCCGGGCAACATGAGCGGATCCTTCAGATGCAGGATTTGCTTCACGCCGTCGGCACATACGACAGCGATCGTCTCGACGCCTTTCACCCCTTCCTGGACGTAGATTTCTCTTGGGCGCCTGATGAGGTGGTTCAACCCGCTCATGGCCACGTCGAGCAGGTCGTCGCGTGAGTCGTAGCTGATACCCAGCAATGGGACCCATTCCGCCACAATCTGGTCGCCCAGATCGAGCGACGCCGCTTCTACTTCCACCCGTTTGCCGACCAAGGCGTCGGGCAGGCCGTCAAAGAAGGCTCGCCACTCGGCCTGAGGGATGGTTCGTGATGCCATGTCAGCCCCCTTCACCGGTCATCACACACCGGATTGCACGATCATCGCCATCGTTCCTTCGGCTCGAGGAGTTGGCACGCAATAGACCGTTTCTGTGTGACTGCTCCGTCCAACAGGTGGGCGACGACGAATTCGTGACGGTGCTCTTGCATCATGATTCGAGCACCGAAGTCTGCGCCTGGTCCGGCGCTGCGGACGGCATCGTCGTCGAATTCGAATCGTGGCTGGACAAGAAATACCCGCGCCCGGCACGCGCGAGCGCGTAGACCAATGGGTGTGCCGAAAACTTCGCGCACGCTGCGAGCGATTTGGCGTTTGAATGCTGCCGCTCACGCGCGGTTGCCCGCATTGCGCGACAGAACGGACCGGCGCGATTGGCGCGTTCCGTGCTTCAACATCCTTCATCGGGGTAACGCCCCTGGGTACGGTTTGACGAATCGGGAGTGTGACGGACAGTCGGAGGCGAGAGCTTCTGATACCGCAACCATAAACCGGTGAACGCAAACCGGCACAGCAGGGATGACGTGCCCCGACTTTCGCGTGCGGGGGCACCAAGGGACCGCTTCAGAGCACGAACCTCATGTTTCAGGACTCCGACACTCCGATCGTCGTAAGCGCCTCGGTCGGTCCTCATCCAGATTCGCGCGACGTCGAGATGGTCGAGCGCAAGGGCCGCGGCCATCCGGACTCGATCTGTGACGCGCTGGCGGAGGCCTTCAGCATCAGTCTCACCCGCGTCTATCACGAGCGCTGCGGCGCCGTCCTCCACCACAACGTGGACAAAGTGCTGCTCGTTGCCGGATCCAGTGCGCCGCGTTTTGGCGGCGGTGAGGTGACGACCCCCTTCGACGTCTACCTGGCCGGGCGCGCGACCTCCGAGGTTGACGGCGCCATGATTCCGGTCGCCGAGATCGCTGAGCAGGCGAGCCGCGCCTGGCTGCGCGCGAACCTCCACGCACTCGATCCAGAACGTCACGTCCTGATGCACACGCTCGTGAGACCCGGGTCGGCGGCGCTCAGCGCGCTGGTCGCTCGCGAGCAGGGACCGTGGGTGGTCGCGAACGATACGTCGTTTGCCGTCGGCTACGCCCCGCCCAGCCGGCTCGAACAGGTCGTGCTTGCCGTCGAGCAGACCCTCACGGCCTCTGCGACGGCTGCTGCCCATCCGGCGATTGGGGAAGACGTCAAGGTGATGGGCCTGCGCCGCGGTCACCAGATCGACCTGACCATCGCCTGCGCCGTCGTGGACCGACATGTGCGCGGGCTGCCGGATTACCTCGAAGTCAAAGAGGCGATTGCCCGGCTGGCGGAGCACGCCGCGCGCGAGGCCCATGGTCCTCATGTCCGTATGGTTGTGAACAGCGCAGACGATATCGAGGCCGGACGCGTGTACCTGACGGTAACCGGCACCTCGGCGGAAGCGGGCGACGATGGCCAGGCCGGCCGGGGCAACCGGGTCGGCGGCCTGATCACGCCGTACCGGCCGATGACGCTCGAAGCCTCCGCCGGGAAGAACGTCGTCAGCCATGTGGGCAAGTCGTACAGCATCGCGGCCCACCAGATTGCCAGCGAGCTTGTCACGAAATGTCGCGACATCGCCGAAGCGACGTGCGTCCTCGTCAGTCGTATCGGATGGCCGGTTGAAACGCCGCAGATCGTAGAGCTGCAGATCCAGACGCGCAACGGCATCCCGCTCGAGGTTGTGCGCGAGCCGGCGGAGGCGATTGCGCGCGACTGCCTGCGTCGCATGCCCGAGCTGACGCGGCAGCTCCTCGAACGGGCGTCGATCGAGTCGCCGGCCACATGGCCCGGCGTCCTGCTGTTCTGAGCCGAGTGACAGACACCGAGTGCGTCAGTTTCCTGCAGTGGGCGCTGCCCCGCCTCGGCCTTCGGTGGCGGGGCTTCAGGAAAGTGCGCGGGCAGGTCTGCAAGCGAGTCGAGCGCCGCATGCGCATACTTGGGACGAATGGACCCGCGGCCTACATGGCGTACCTCGACGCGCATCCCGATGAGTGGCACGTCCTGGACGGCCTCTGTACGATCTCGATCTCCCGCTTCTACCGCGACCACCGGGTTTTCGACGCGCTCGGCGACACGGTGCTGCCGACTCTTGCCGCGCGGGCGACGAGGCAGACGGACACCACCGTCCGGTGTTGGAGTGCGGGCTGCGCGTCGGGCGAAGAACCGTACACGCTGAGTCTCATCTGGGCCGAGCGCATCCGTCCCCACTTTCCGCAAGCCGTCCTCGTCGTCGTGGCGACCGACATTGATGACGTGCTTCTCGAACGGGCACGAGTCGCATGCTATCCGCGCAGCAGCCTACGAGAGCTACCGCCGGCATGGATTGACACCGCGTTTGCTCGACACAACGACGAGTACTGTCTCGGCGACCCGTGGAAGGCGTGCGTCGAGTTTCGTCTACAGGACGTCAGGACGGATTCACCGGCAGGTCCATTCGATCTGGTGCTCTGCCGAAACGTCGCGTTCACGTACTTCGAGGAGTCTGTGCAGCAGCGCATCGTGTCACGGCTGGCCGAGGCAATCTCGGCCAATGGTTTTCTGGTTGTCGGAAGGCACGAGTCGCTGCCGTCAGGCGCACCGTTCGTGTGCGATATCCCAGGGTTGGGTATCTATCGACAGGAACCAGATCGCTGTTGACACCCGCCCGTGGTCGGTCCCCACGAGCAGGATCGCCGCGAGCGTCGCCACGTATCGCAGACGACCCGCCACGATGCCTACCTCGCGGCGTCCGCCCGCAGGGGCGTTCTCGGCGTGCCGTGCGCGGCGTGCGAGACGACATCGGCTCGCGTCTTGGGGTACGGCTTGCCGTGTGTCACGAGCGTGTCGAAGATCGTCTCGAACTGCGTCCGAGCGTGCTCGACTTCATGAGCGGAGAGCGGAGCTTCGACGGTCACCGTCCGGCGCTCGGCGACGTGCCTCCACAGACGGCCGAGGCGCTCGACAGCGGGGTCCACGCCGTCGCGTGCCGCCGCAAACCGCTCGTGTGCGGCAGTCAGGGCGTTGAACAGCGGGTCGGCAAGCATCCGGGGATTGACGCTCTGCGCCTCCAAAGCTTCGTGGAACGCGCCCCATTACTCGTTCAGAAACTGCGCCAGCAACGTTCGATATGTCTCTTCGTCCATACCTGCGTGCACCAGCACGCCCCGTTCCAGCAGGCGTGATGGTTGTTTGTGGACGACTATGCTGGACCGCAGCGTGACGCTGCGAAATCCTGCGAGAGGATCGCCGAATACTCCGCACATGTCGAGTGTTCGCGGGTTTGCGAATCATGCCCGATATTGGTGATGCATCGAAGGCAACCGCCAGACCGGCAAGATCATCCAACCCGATGTGCTTGCGCGGGATCTGCCCCCAGATTGCGACGCCCATTTCTCCCACTTCTCGGCGTCTATTCGGCAACCGGGTGACCAACGGGAATCAACAGGAGGATCTCCTCTCCACTGGGTGCACCGAGGGTCATCCGAACCTCTTCGTCGTCGAAGGCGCCAATGGGCACGGCGTCCAAACCAAGGGTCGTCGCTTGTAGGAGCACGTTCTGCGCCGCGTGGCCGGCTTCGAGCACGACGTAACGCCGGGCGCGATTTCCGTACTTGCGTGCTGTGCGTTGTTCGACTCCTGCGATCGCAATGATGCAAGGTGCCGCCAGGGCGTCCTGATCCAGTGCCGCCATGCGAAGACGGCTCCTCACGTCGCGATCCGCGATGCGGCGCACCTCGTGCGGGCCCGGATGGTAGCGATAGACGCCCGAGGGCGTTACGACGAAGACGTCCAAGGGGTAGAGCGCGCCCGCCGACGGCGCCGTCCGAAAGCCTTGTGGATCGGTTACACCCTGACACGCCCAGAGCAACTGGCCAATGTCATCCCATGACAGCTCACGTTCCTGGAATTCTCGAACCGATCGGCGTCTGGCCAGCGATTCTTCCACACTGGCGAGGCCCCGCAGGCGCGGGCCGGGCAAGCTGACCGTATCAGGTGTCCCGGTCGTCGGTGCTGGAGACCATGCCATGGTGTCCGACCATCACGCCGCATCATGACGCGACGCGCGGATCTTCGCGAAGGCTTTCGCCTCGATTTGGCGGATGCGCTCACGTGTGAGCGAGAGTCGACGCCCAATCTCCTCGAGCGTGAGTTCGCGATCCATGCCCAGCCCATAACGGAGACGCAGTACCTCCCGCTCGCGCTCGTTCAGCGGACCCATCGCCTGTTCGACCTCCTTGGCCAGCTCGCCCCGGATCGCGGCGTCTTCCGGTGACCCGCTCTTGACGTCGCGGACGAGATGGCCCACCAGGGTCTCTCCTTCCTCGCCGACCGGCACGTCGAGTGATGCCGGGTGCTTCGCAGCCTCGAGCAGAAGCAACACCTTGTCGACGCGCACACCCATTCGAAGCGCAAGTTCCTCTGGACGAGGCTCGCGGCCCAATGCCGCCCGGAGCTCGGTTCTGGCGCGGTTCAGCTGGTTGAGCGACCCGACAACATGGACCGGGAGGCGGATCGTCCGGCCGTAGTCAGCTATCCCCCGCGTGATGCTCTGGCGGATCCACCAGGTCGCATAGGTCGAGAACTTGAACCCCCGACGGTACTGGAATCGGTCGACCCCCTTCATCAGGCCGATATTGCCTTCCTGGATCAGATCCAGCAGCGACAATCCGCGATTGAGATAGCGCTTGGCGACGGACACGACCAGCCGCAGGTTCGGTTCGACGAGCTCATGCTTCGCCTGGAGCAGCGTCCGCTCGCTGTCGAGAACTCGTGCAAATCGCTCGTGGAACGTTCGACGGGGGACGCCCGCCCGCGCTTCCAGCGCACGGAGTTGTGCGCTGCGCTCTGCCCCCGGCGCCATCCGGCCGATCTCCTCGAACTGCCGATCGAGGTGGCGCAGCTCCACCACGATTTCGTCGACGACGGACGGGCGAATCGGCAGCTCGCACATGGTGGCGCGCATCGCCTCGTGCAGACGTTCGATCTCCTTTCGATACCTCGCACGACTCGCAGGGGTCGAGCGATGGTTGCGAATACGGTCCTGGTAGGTCTCGATGTCTCCGGCGAGCCGACCCACGCGCGCCAAGGCTCGCATGATCGGCTTCAGCTTCTCCGGTTTGAGCTCTCCGCCGTCGGGCAGCAGAATGAGCTCCGCTGGGGGCGCCGTTTTCCGGCGGATCGCGTCGGCGAGTGAGAGGAGTGTCTGCCGTGCGGCCGGAATGGTCGCTAGCTCGGCGAGCACCTCGCCCCGAGCGACCTCCATTGTCCGCCCGATCTCCTGTTCCTGCCGCGCTGTCAGCAGCTTGCGGCGACCGATCCGCGCCAGGTAGACGCGGACAAGGTCAAGATCGCCATCCGGCACCCCGGCTTCCGGCGCCTCCTCGAGCTGCTCCGGTTCCAGCGTGTCCCACTCGGCCTCGTCGATCGGCTGTTCCTCGAACGCTTCAGGCTCCTCTTCGGACAGAAGCCGTTCGACCGGCTCGACGATGCGTTCGACCGGACCACTCCGTTCGACTGGCAGCAGACCGAAGGCGTGCGCGCGTTCACGCCAATCGAGCACGTGGGCGTTCCGTTGGGGCTCGCGCCAGTCGACGAGGGACGCGCCTGTCGCGCGGTGCGGCGACGGCGTCGATTGACCGCGGGTCGGCATGCCCGTTTTTCGTTTCATAGAGGGTACCGTTCTCAGCGAGAGTCGACTCCTTGGAACTCTTAGCAACACACGTGCTCTTGCAAGTCTCAGCGCACGCGCATCCGCCGCGCCGATTTGCATCGGTCGTGGGGGAAAACACGCAGCATCCGTGAAGAATTCGGCCCGCGCTTCCGTCTGACGAATTCACGGATCTCATTGGACGAAGGGCCGAATGGCACGGGCCGTGCTCGACCGGCTGAAGGAACACGACCGATGCACGGCTGGCCCGTTCCACGACCCAAGCCGCCCACCAAGACTGCAAGCCAGCTCGCCATCGAGCGCCAACTGAAGGTATCTGCGCTCGAGGCGCAAGGTCTGCTGAAATCCGAGCGGATCAAGGCGGCGCTGCTGAGAGTGCCGCGCGAAGACTTCATTCCGGCCGAGTACCGCGACTTCGCGTACGAAGAGGTTCCGCTGCCGCTCCCCGGCACTGCGGCCACGATTTCATGCCCGCATAGCTACCCCCTGTTTTATGAACCGCTCGGCCTTGGGCTCGGGCACCGCTTCCTGGAGATCGGCACCGGGTCGGGCTACGGCGCGGCCGTCGCCCGCGAGGTGGTCGGCGACACGGGCCAGGTCACGTCAATCGAGATCGATCCCTTTACGCACGCCTTCGCGAAGCGGAACCTCGAGCGCGCTGGCTATGCGGACGTCGTCCTGGTGCGGGGCGATGGCGGTCTCGGGCACGCGCCGCGCGCTCCGTACGACCGAATCGCCATCACGGCCGCCTGCGCCGAGATCCCGCCGCCGCTCGTCGCGCAGCTCACGCTCGGCGGACGCATCATCGCACCGCTGCTCGAAAACAGTGGGCAGAGGCTCACCCTGATCACGAAGCAGACCGACGCTGCGACACGCGAGGAACTCTGCGACGTGCTCTATGTTCGCCTTCAGGGACAGTATGCGAGTTGAGCGCACATCGAGGCCGCTCGGGCATGCACGCAAGCCGGCTACGGCCGCTCGCCGCGAATCAGGGGCAACCCAAAGACAGCGACGACTGAGAGCCGCAGCGTTTCACGAAGCCGGCCATGCGGTGGCCGCCTACCATCTGCACGTTCGCCTGCGCCGCATCTCGATCGGCAACGAGAAAGGCCAAGAGTTGGGATGGCTCGATCTGTGGCTGCCGCAGGTGACCTCTGGCGACACGGAGGACGTCCGCCTGGCGCACGCTCTCGAGCGGGACATCATCGTGCTGCTCGCAGGCGCGCAGGCAGAACGGGTCGGCGTTGGCCGCGTGAGCTGTCCAGCCGGCGGCCCTGATTTCTATGACGCGATGCGTCGGGCAGGATCGATCTGTCGAACCAGCGAGGAGATGAGCGCCTGGCTGCGCTGGCTGCAACTCCGGACTCACGCACTGGTCGAGAGCCCGACCTGGCGTCAACCGATCGAAGCACTGGCCGCACGTCTTCTGAAGCAACGTCAACTGGGCGAACGGGAGACCCGCGCCATCATCCGCGCCGCGGTCTCCGCCGCACAACGCCCCTCATCGATTGCTGGCAGCAGACTTGCTCGACACCGCAGAGGAGTGAAGCCGCAATGAGGTGGTCGGTGAAGGTTGGTCAGCTCGCGGGCACGGTGGTCTACGTGCACGTGACCTTCTTTGTGCTGCTGGCCTGGATCGGCGTCATTGACGGGTTGGAGAAAGGAAGCCTCGCCGCAGCGGTCGAAGCCGTCGGCTTTACCACGACGCTATTCGCATGCGTCGTGCTCCATGAATTCGGTCACGCCTTCATGGCACGGCGCTTCGGCATCCGCACGCGGGACATCCTCCTGTTTCCGTTCGGCGGTGTGGGACGCCTTGAGCGCATCCCGGACGTGCCCTCGCAGGAGCTCCTCATCGCACTTGCCGGACCTGCCGTCAGTGTAGGCATTGCCACGGCGTTGTTCGCGGTGCTGTGGCTGCAGGGGATCGCTCCGCGGCTTGAAGAGTTCGCGATGGGGGAGGTGCCGTTCACCGAACGGTTGATGTTCATCAATGCGGGGCTGGCGGCCTTCAACCTGCTGCCCGCGTTTCCCATGGACGGCGGCCGTGTGCTGCGGGCGCTGCTCGCTATGCGGATCGACTACATGCGAGCCACGGAGCTGGCCGCACGCATTGGGCAAGGGCTCGCCGTGCTCTTTGCCATCGTCGGCGCCATGACCAACCCGCTGCTCGTAATCATTGCCCTCTTTGTGTGGATGGGCGCCGCTGGAGAGGCCGGCCTCGCGCAAATCAAACGGGCACTGCGCGGAGCGACGGTCGACAGTGCGATGCGGACGGAGTTCGGCGCGCTGGCGCCCGGCGACGCGATCGGTCGTGCCGCCGAGATGGCCATTCGGCACGCACAATCCGACTTCCCCGTTCTCTTGGATGGACACGTCGTTGGTCTGCTCACCCGCCATGACCTGACGCGCTGGCTCTCCGTGGATGGCGCGGATCGCACTGCCGGCGAGGTCATGCATCGCACATTCGAGACCATTCGCAGGTCCGAGCCGCTCGACGCGGTCTTCGGCCGTTTGTCACAGGAGCCTGGCAAGGCGCTGCTCGTGATGGATCACGGGCGGCTCGTCGGACTCGTGGGTCTCGATGAAATCACCAACCTGCTGCGCGTCAGACGTGCAGTTGCGCGGCGCCAGCCCACGGTGATGGGAGAAGAGGTTTCAATGCACCGGCGCGCAGGCACGCGCTAGCGTACGCGGTCGACATCATGGCTCCCGACACACACGCCACACCACATTTCGTGGAAGAGCTGGATCAATTGAAACAGCAGCTACTCGCGATGGGGCTGCTCGTCGAAGACCGGATCCGGCTGGTCATTCGGGCTCTCGTGGACCGGAATGGGAGCGTGACGAAAAGCGTTATCGATGGCGACGAGGAGATCGATCACTCTCAAGTTGAAATCGACGAGCGCGCCCTCAAGCTGTTGGCGCTCTACCAGCCGATGGCGGTCGACCTGCGCTCGATTATCGCTGGGATGAAGATCAATACCGACCTCGAACGCGTCGGGGACCTTGCCGTCAACATTGCAGAAGCCACACAGCGGTATCTCAGTCATCCTCCCGTGACGGCGATGCTGGGCGATATCCCACGGATGGCCGAGCTGGCGCAGGCAATGCTCCATGACGCGCTGAATTCGTACGTCTCAGGGAATGCGGCCACGGCTCAGAGCGTGTTGGATCGCGACGACGCCCTCGATGACTTGAACATGAAGGTATTTCGGGACCTCCTCGGCTCCATGCTCAGCGACGGGCAGACGATCGCGCCGGCCCTCAATCTCCTTCTCATTGCGCGGCACCTCGAACGCATAGGTGATCACGCGACGAACATCGCCGAGGACGTGATCTTCATCGTCGCGGCTCGAGATGTGCGCCACCTCGCCGACGCTCGTCGTTAGCGGAGCATCGCAATGATCGCACTGGCTTCCGGAAACGTGAGGATCCCAAAGTGGACCCGTCCTGTGTACCTCGTGGCAGCCGGCACCACGGACTTCCGCAAGCGCTATCCGGAGAAGCGGCTCGAAGAGCTGTGCATGATGGCGTTCCGGATGCTGCTCGAAGAGAACGATCTGAAGCTCGATCCACTGGAGGTGAAAGGGCTCATCAACTTCGCCTGCTACGGCGAGTTCGCCGATCACTTCCAGGATCAACTTCTCTGCGAAGCGAAGGTCCACGACTATCTCGGACTCGATCCCCTGCCGAACGTGGGCATCAAGACCGGCGGCGCCACCGGCGGGTCCACGATGCTCATGGGCGCCACCACCGTCGCCAGCGGGATGAGCGACTGCACGCTGGTGCTTGGCTGGGAGCGCATGGACGAGGTCCGCACGTGGACGGGCAACTACTACATCGCCACCGCCGCGTGCAAGGATTTCGAGACGCGCCTCGCGCGCAACTACGCCAGCTACTACGCACCGATGGCCCGGCGGTTCCAGGAGATGTATCACGTCGACGATCGCGTGCGCGCCGAGATCGCCGTCAAGAATCGCGGCTACGCCTGCTCCTCGCCGTTCTCGCAGCAGCCCGGACGGCACACGATCGAGGAGGTACTCAACGGCGAGGTCGTCTCCGATCCGCTCCGGTTCCTGGAATGTTGTGCGATGAGCGTGGGATCGGCTTGTGCGCTGCTCTGCTCGGAGGATCTGGCGTATCGCCTCACCGACACGCCCGCGCGACTCTATATCGCCGGCGGCTCGCACACCTTACGAACGGGCGACCGGCGCCCCATGCGCATTCCCCTCCTCCCGCACGAGACCGAGGAGGGGTACGCGTGGCTGTACGAGGACATGGCGAGGCAGGACGGGCGGTGGCCTGGCTTCGAGAGCTTTGGCGCGACGCGTTTCGCGGCCTACATGGTGTACCGCATGGCCGGCATCAACACGCCGATCGAAGATCTCGATCTGGTGGAAACCCACGATGCCTTCACGATTTCAGACCTCCAAACGTACGGCGACGTCGGCCTCGCGTTGTACGGTCGCGAGCAGGACTGTGTGACCTCCGGAGAGTGCTATCTCCAGAATCCACACACCGGTCAACCAGGGAAGTGCCCCGCGAACCTCTCCGGTGGGTTACTGGGGACGATGCATGCGGTGGGCGCCACAGGCATCTTCCAGTGTGGCGAGGTGCTCTGGCAGCTTCAGGGGAAGTACGACAAGTTCCATGGCAATCCCAAGATGTGGGAGCGCTACGGCAAGACGAAACCAGCCGACTGGCAGAGCCTGCAGGTGAAGGACGCTCGACGCGGCCTCGCGATCTCGCACGCAGGGGTTGGAAGCCACGTCACTTGCGCGGTGCTCGAGAAGGCCTGGTAGGAGGCAACTGATGAGCGACGGCGTTGCGGCAGCGATGAAGCCCTCGGCGATCAGTGTCGTGGGCGACGCGTGGATCCTGCACGTGCCCCGGTTGGGCGAAGCAGGGACGCACTACCACACCTACGGTCTGCTCACGCCCTACTTCAAAGGCTTGACCGAAGGGCGGCTATTGGCGACGCGGTGCATCAACCTCGCGTGCCCCATCAGCAAAGGCAATGGTCAGCTCTGGCTACCGCCGCGGGCCGACTGCCCCGACTGTCACCAGCCGATGGCATGGAACGATGTACAGGACCCGAGGGGCTACATCTACGCGTACACGTACGTCGAGCGAGGAGGAACCGGACTCGAGATCCCCTGCCCCTACTATCAGATCGACGTCAAGATCGATGGCGTCTGCACGATCGTCAAGAGCTACCTCGAGGGATCAGGCCCTATCCGGATCGGCCACAAGGTCAGAGCGCGCTTCAGAACGGGCAATGCTGCGACCCATACGTGTCTTGATCTTTACTGGGTCTTGGAACGCGAGCCGAGGGACTTTTCGAACACCACTACGTAGTGATCCCAGCCGGGCCACTCGTCAGCGGTGATCAGCTCGAATCCACTCGTTGTGCCCGCACGGATCACCTCGTCCCGATCGACGCCCATCCTTGTCACGGTTCCGGCAAGCCTGTCGGGCCGAAAGTCGATGACGATCAACCGGCCACCCGGCCTGAGCGCCTCGTGGATACTGGTCAGAATGTCGGACGGCGCGGTGAGATGATGGTAGACGCGGCGCATGAAGATCGCGTCACAACACTCGGAGGGCAACCCGGTTGCCCGCTCACCGGCCTCCAGCACGATCACGTTGGATAACTCAGCTGCGGCCGCAGCCTGTCGGATGTCGCGCAGCCGGTCTGTGCTGATCTCCGTCGAGTAGACGCGGCCCGATCGGCCGACGCGCCGCGCAATCTCCACCGTCAGCCATCCGTTTCCCGCTCCGATGTCGGCGACGGTCACGCCTTCACGCAGCGGCAGCAACTCGGCCAATCGATTGACTTCGGCGCGCCGTGACCGCTGCGCGAGCACGAACGCTGTCGCCGCAACGGCCGCAAGCACGGCGCCGCCGATGATGAGGACTTGCACCCTTGCGGCTCTCCGCGCGTGACGAGATTTCGGATGGTTCGTCACACAGGCTCATCCTCCGTCGATTGGAATCATCACTGATACGACCCGATACATGGGCTACTTCACTACAGCTTGGCGCTGCACGCCCGCGACAAGCATCTCGACCATCTGCCGCAACTCGTCAGGATCTGAACTCACACTTGCGTCCTGCATGCACGGGCCATCACCATCGGGATTGTCGGGCTCACCCCGCCCTGTCAAGGCTCTTCGCGTCAGGCTCTTCGCGTCGGCCCTTCGCATCGCTTCGACCCCTTCGGGGGCTTCGGCCTTGCCAAGCCGTCGGTCGAGCCCAAGGACGGCACTTACGTGGTGGCCCGGCGGTGTTGCCCGGCACGGTACGAACCCTGACCATCACACGGTGTTATCGCAAGCTCTCCAACGCCGCGATGCGCACCTCGAGGGGTGGATGGGTGGAGAAGAACACCATCCACCCGCGCGTGCCATTGATCTTCAAGGTCGCCAGCGAGGGGTGCTGGGTGTCGACCAGCTCACGGTTGGCCACCAGATGTCGCAGCGCAGCGAGCATCCGGTCACGTCCGGCCAGCATGGCGCCTCCACGATCAGCCCGGAACTCGCGCTGCCGTGAGAACCACGCCGTCACCAGCGAGCCCAGAACACCCAGCGCGATCTGCAACACGATGACAACCAGGAAGTACATGCCGCCGTTGCGGCGCGAATCCTCGGACCGGGTCACTGCCTGGGCGATGAGGCGCGCGAAGAAGATCACAAAGGCATTGATCACACCCTGCAACAGCGTCATGGTGACCATGTCGCCGTTGCCGATGTGCGACACCTCGTGCGCCAGCACGCCTTCGACCTCGTCCTGCCGCATCGCGCGCAGCAACCCGGTCGACACCGCGACGAGACTGCGGCTCCTGCTCGGCCCGGTGGCAAAGGCGTTGACCTCGGGCGAATCGTAGATTCCGACTTCGGGCATCGGAAGGCTCGCCTGGCTGGTCAGGTGGGCGACGGTCTCGTACAGCCAATCGAGCTCCGCATGGCCGGTGCGGCCATCCACCAATCGCACGCCCATCGCGCGCTTGGCCGTCCAGCGAGACAGTTGCAGCGAAACGACCGCGCCGACCATGCCCCACAGGAAGGAGAAGACGGCCAGGCCGACGATGCCGGGCCCTGCACGCACACCGAGGATGCTCAATACGATTGTGAGCATGAGCACGATCGCAAGGTTCGTCAGCACGAACAGGAAGATTCGCTTCGTCACAGGAACCTCCGCCCTTTGGTCGCTTCGTCGCTTCTCGATTGCTGGAGTCCGATCTTGGCGAGCAGCATTAGACCGGCGGCCACGATGGTGTCCTCGCAGGGCGATCGTTGTCGACTTGCAGGAGTCGCGGACAGATACGCACAATGCTTATGAACGGGCTTCCCTTCTCGTCGTTAGAAGATGTGAGCCACGTCCTCCCCGGCGCACTCGGATGGCCGTGACTCGTTCCGTTAACGCGCCGATATCACGTTCCGCGCCGATGCATGGGTTCCAGCCCTCCAATGTGCGGTTGTATCGCTTGCACCGCCTTCTGCGGGTCGTGGGTGAACGGGACGCCGTGCCGCTGGGTGCGATCGAGCGCCTCCATGAAGCGCCAGGCAATGCCCCGCCCACCAACCCGCTCCGGATGCTCGTTCACCCAGTGATAGGCGTCGTCCCAACTGTCCCAGGCCTCGGCGTCTGGCGCGGACATGATTGTCTCGATGACCTGCTCATTGAACTTGGGGGCGTCCTGACCTGCCATAGCGATACTCCTGACGCGTGCGTGCTTGATTGCGGGAACGAGGTGCGTCTCGCAGGCCGTAGAGCAATATGACAGCCACAGCAGTCGTCACCGGCACAGCGCCAGCCCCTCAATCTCCACACGCCCGGCCTCCACCGCCACGCGGGCACCGAACTGCCCAACAAGCCACAGATTGCTCTCGAGGTGGGGGGTATGACGCGGGACGATGTAGCTCGATGTGCCCTGGGCCAGCGCGCAGAACAGCACTAACTGGTCAGCGAGGTGGCGGTCCACCGTCGCTCCGCGGCGTACATCTTCGAGGAAGGTCGTCGCAACGAAACGGCCAATCTCTTCGGACGACCGTCCGAACTTCCCTGCCCGGTCGGCGCCGAACCAGCTTCCGGTGCTGCTCTTCGCCCATATCGCGAGGCACGCCCCTGCATGCGCCGCCGTGACGTCGTCCGCGCGGTCGATGGCGCACGAGAGGCCCGCGCTTCGAATCTGCTCCTCGCAGGTGGATGCCATGCGCTCGCTCACGTGTCGCTCCGCCAGGTGGCTGGACAACGCGAGGCCATGCACGTCCACCACGTGACCGGGGTCGTTCAGTGCCACCGAGGAGAGGCCCTGACGACGCGGGACCACGCTCATCTCGATGATGCCACCGCCCCCTGGCACGTACCCGGGCCGCGTCACGTCCAGGGATATCTCCGCTCCCATCGAGCGGACGAGCTGGGCGAGCACGCGGTGCATATGGAACGGCGACGGGGCGAAGTCCTGAAACACCCCACCCGTGATTCGCGCGCGCACGGGCGCGGCGGCGAAGCAGGCCACCGGCAGCACGCTCAACGCCAGCATGGTGGCCGAGCCTGCCGTTCCGATATCCCATTCGAAGCTCCCACCCGGGATGTGCGACCCGGGGACGAAGTCGAACGTACGGCTGCCGACCTCGACGCCCTCGATGCTCCCTCCGCACAGCTCCGCACACGCATGCACGCTGGTCACATGTTGTGGCCGCAGCCCGGGCTCACGCCGCCTCTGTCTTGCGTTGATGATGCGGATCGGCTGACCGAGCAGCGCTGCCAGCGCCACCCCATAGCGGACGATCGTGCCGCTGCCCGACATCTGCGCGCCATCGATGGTAATCACAGGCACACCGACGACGTCCGGCCGAAGGCGATGCGCAACTCTTCTTTGGCGCTCTGGAGAATCCGCCGTCGCTCGCCGCTCAGATTGCGTCCGGCGCGATTGATATAGAAGTTCAGCATCGACATCGCCGATTGGTAGGCGCTGCCCTTGCGTCGTGCGCTCATCTCGGCGGACCGTTTCAGCGAGCGCGCGATGGCTCGGGAACTGGATTTCGTGAATACACCGGATTCGAGGTCGAGCGCGTTGCTCGTCTCGGTGACGCGCTGCGACCAATACGGTGACTGCGCGGGTGGTGTGCGCCGTGCCATCACGATCCTGCGGTAATGATCTCGCGCGCCTTGGGCCCGCAATTGAGCACCAGGTCGAGCGTGGAGACGTTGTAGCGGAAGTCTCCCCAGATCTGCGGGTAGACTGGCGGCCGAAACTTCGCCCGCGCGAGCCCGATACCCCGCGCGCCGAGCCTCTGCCGATCGAGGTATTTCGCCGCGACGGTCAACGCGAGATAGGTGTCCGCCTTCAGCGCCTCACAGACGTTTGCGAGCAGATCGGGTCCCTGACCGCCGACACCGAGATCCGATTGCAGGTGCAGCTTCGCCGGCACCTCCAACGCGACCCATAGATGCCGGATCAGATCCACATTGAGTGCAGCGAGCGTCCGATGGCGCCGCGCATAAATCTCCTCCAGCACCTTCAGGTGGGGCTGAAGGTACGGTGCGTGGGCGTACAACTGCCGGACGCTCCGGAGATGTCGGGCACGCCAGTCCGTGTCGTCGCAGATCTCGACGTCGGCAATCGCCTGCGTGCCGCGACCCGCTTTCCAGATGGGCACGCGTAGCCAGTGATCGCCCTGGTCCGACTTGACCCGGTTTCGATGCAACCATCCGCGCCCTTGCGGGAATTGCACGCGATCCAGCAGGACCAGGGCGTCCGCCTGCAGGGCCTTGAAGAAGAAGCCCGGCCACGGCAGAAAGATCGGCTGATGTGTCGCCGGGATCCAGATGTCGCATTCGATGTCGATGATGGCGTCCCGATCGAGCTTCTCGCCAGCGAGGTGGTCGCGCACGCTCTTGCCCCCCTTCTTCAGCTCGATCAGCTGCGTCACGTCGAGGCCTGCGGGATCGCGCAGCGTGCCCACCGTGTCCGAGACCGCAACCAGACGCGCACCTTTCTCACGAAGAAAGCGCGCCGTGTGCGTCCCGACGGCGCCGAACCCCTGAATCGCCAAGCGCGCGCCGTCAAGCGACACACCGCAATAGCGGGCGGCCACATCGGCTGCGTGACTGAGGCCCCAGCCGGTCGCGCCGATTGCATCCAGCGGAATGCCTCCCATCGCCGCCGGCAAGCCCACCGCTCGCCCGATCTCGTCCTTGATCCACGCCATGCAGGCTTCGTCGGTGCCCATGTCCGGACCGAAGATGTAGTCCTCCTCGTGCCGCAACGCATGGGCACATGCGCGAATCAACGTCTCCTTGTTCTCGCGAGGCATACGGGGATCGCCCCACAGGACCGATTTGCCGCCGCCATGTGCGAGACCTGCAGCGGAGTTCTTCAGCGTCATCGCACGCGCCAAACGGATGCACTCTTCGACAGTCACGTCCGGCGCCATCCGCAACCCACCGACAGCCGGCCCGCGCGCGACGTTGTCGATCACCAGTACCGCCCGCAATCCGATCGATGGTTCGCGCACGTGCACTACCTTGGCCGGCCCAAACCCATCACCACGATCGAAGAGATCTGTCACAACATGCCTCTACGCTTCTCACCCTCGCGGTCGACGACGCAGGCGGAGCGCCCATCGCTGGCCGGCAAGCGTCCACACCACCCACGCGAGCCCCTGCTCCCAGACCGACCGGTGCCACGAACGCTTCACTTCGACACTTCGCGCCAGATCCGCGTCATGCTGTGTCTGCACCTCCAGGGCAAACGCCTCGTCCCGCACGGCGATGTTGATCTCGTCCAGGTACTCGAACGACAGCATGTCGAAGTTGGTCGTTCCAACGACCGACCACAGGTCATCGACGACCATCAGCTTCTGATGAATCATCGACGGCTGGTACTCGAACAGCCGAATCCCGGCGTCGAGCAGCGGACGGAACAGACGCCGGCTGCTGAGGCGCACCCAGGGATGGTCCATACGGTGGCCGGGCAGCAGGATGACGATGGAGACCCCGTTGCGCGCCCGCTCGATGAGGGCCGACAGGAATGACGGGTCAGGGATGAAATAGGGTGTCGTCAGCCGAATCTCGCGGGAGGCGCATTCGATGAGGGCCTGGAACAAGGCCCGAGAGCCCGCAAAGGACGGCGAGTTCTTCACGACAAGTGCATCCGTTGTCCCGCACGGCTCGATCTCCGGAAACCACTCCTCGCCCGCCAGGATGCCGCCGCGGCACTCGAGCCAGTTCTCGGCGAACACGGCCTGACACGAGGCCACGACCGGGCCCTCGACCCGCACCATCGTGTCACGCCAGGGCGGCTGCCCGTCGTAATGCGTGGACCACCAGTCCGAAATGCCGGCGCCGCCCGTGAACGCCACGCGCCCGTCGACCACGAGGATCTCGCGGTGTGTGCTGTTCGCCAGCCGATGGGCGCGGCGCCATCGCGCCCGCGGATGCCACGCGATCTCACATCCCGCCGCGGCCAGGCGCCGCACGTGACGGCGGCGCAGGCGTCGGCTTCCGACCGCATCCAGGATGATGCGAACGGGCACACCGGCGCGGGCGCGCTCGACGAGTGCGGCCATGAACGACTCGCCGGTCTGCCCGGGATGAAAGATGTAGCACTCGAGCGCGATCGATCGCCGGGCATCTGAAATCGCCGCCAGCATCTCGGGATAGAACCGTACACCGTCTTCGAGACGCGTCATCCGATTGCCGGCGACCATCGTGGTCGCAAGCGCAGACGACAGCGCGTGCTCGAACTCACATGAGGCGAGGTCGAAACGACGGTCGAACCGATAGACGACCGTCGGCGTGGCCAGTGCCACAATCCCCAGCCACAGCAGCACGGCGGCGATCGCCACCACCGTCACGGCAGCAGACACGAACTCCACGAGTCACCTGACCATCCCGGGCGTCTGCGGACAGACATGGCGGTCTGTCTTTGTTACGACCGCCGAACGATGAGGACTGGACACGTTGACGCACGAATGATGTGATGCGTCGTCGACCCAAATACCAGGAGATCGGTCGCGCCTCGTCCATGGACGCCCATCACGATCAGATCCGACCAGCGCTCGGTAGCGTGGCGGAGTATCTCCCGATACGCTCGACCTTCGACGACAGCCGTCTCCACAGTGCAATAAGTGCGTGCCTGCTCAGGAATTAGCTCGTGAAGTCGGCGCCTGGCGTTGGCGGCGGCCGCTTCGCGAACGCGGGAGAGATCGAGAGCAGGCTCTTCGACCAACACCGGCGGGAGCTCCACGACGTGCAGCAGCGTGAGCCTTGCGTCGGCCTCCTCGGCCATGGTGATCGCGTACGCCAGCGCCTCGAGGGAGCTCTCCGAGAAGTCCACAGCACAGAGAATCCGCCGGAACTGAATGGGCGCTCCGGCAGGCACGTCCGGGGCGCGCGGCGGAACGACCATCGTGGGACACGTCGCTCTCCGAATGACCTTCTCGGTCACCGAGCCGAGAAAGAGCCGCTGGAACCCTGATCGCCCGTGCGTGCCGAGGACCAGCAGGTCGGCGTGCGTCGCACCGAGTTGCGCCAGTATTTCCGTATGGACGTACTCGGCTTCATGGACGCGGACATCAACGGGCACCTCTCGCGGCACTGCCGCCGCCATTCGGCGCAGATCAGACATCAGTCGTTCGCGATCGGCGTCTTCGAGCACCAGTGGCGGCAGATCCATCGTGGGGAGATTCGCGAACACATACAGCAGCGTCAGCCGTGCCTCGTGCCAGCGAGCGATAGCCGCGGCATGATCGAGCGCATGGCGCGAGATCTCGGAGAAGTCAACAGGACAGAGCACGTGAGCAATGCGGATCATCGTCGTGGCTACGCGCGGCTCTTGATCAGCAGCACGCCGACGATTTTCATCGCGGTTTCCACGTCGATGCCGAATGCTGCCTGCAACGCGTCGACAAACCGTTTCTCGCGTTCGGCGACCCGTCCGTCAACGAACACAAGCTCGACCGCCAACGCGAACAACGGCGCGCGCAGATCCTCCGGAATCGCCAGGGCGCACGCCGGAAGCAATTCCTCAGCACCGTACTCGCCAATCGCGTGTGTCGCCGCATCGACGAGCCGCTGGAGATGCTCGTTGGCGACGTCACGATAGAGCCGCATCGACGAGAGGAGCGCATTGAGCCGGAGACGCTCTTCGAGCGTGAGGGCGCCGTCACATGCGACGGAGGCGACGAAGATGGTTGCGGCTGCTTCACGAACGCTCAGCGCAGCTTTCTCTGCCTCCTGCCCCGCCAACACCTTGTCAATGACCGACATGCCTCACCTCTTTCTCTCATTCGGGGAAAATTCCCTATTGGCTGCGAACTTCTTCGCGCTCATCCACCGCCCGCATGCGATGAATCCTGAGGAAGCAACCAGACTGCCATGGCCTCGAGGCGCACCGCGCGGCGGGTTCGATTGGCGCGTGGGGTGCATCGAGCGGCACGCACAAGGAGCCGAATGTGTCCAATCTCATGGCTGTGCTCGCCGGACCTGCAAGCGTCCGCCTGGGCGCCGAGGTCTCGGAGCTACTGCAGGCGCAGGCGCTGAGACACGAGTGTCAACGTTTTCCTGACGGTGAGACGCAAGTCGATCTTCAGGATTCCGTCCGTGGGCGCGATGTGTACCTGCTGCAGTCGACCAGCCCACCGGTTGACCAACACCTGATCGAGCTCCTCCTCCTCGCCGACGCCTGCCGCCGCGCGGGAGCGGCCCGTCTCACCGGCGTGATTCCCTATTTCGGCTACGCGCGGCAAGAGCGTCGCACGGATCGACGGTCGCTTGGTGCGCGCGTGGCGGCCAACATCGTCGCCACTGGCGGCTTCAGCCGCCTGATGCTCATCGACGCCCATACCCCGGCCATCGAAGGGTTCTTTGATGCGCCGATCGATCACCTGACGGCCGTGCCGCTCCTGGCGGAGGCCGCGAAGCGATGGCTCGGCGAACACCCGGTGGTCGTCGCTCCCGATCTTGGAGCCGTCAAGCTGGCGCGCGAATACGGTCGCCTGCTGGAGGCGCCGATGGCGTTCGTCCACAAGACCCGTCTCAGCGGCCACGAAGTCGAAGCGCACGGTGTGATTGGAGAGGTGCGCCACCGGACGCCACTCATCGTGGACGACATGCTGAGCACCGGCGGGACCATCGAGGCGGCGATTGGTGCACTGCGCCAAGCCGGAGCGCTGGAGCCAGTCGGCGTCGTCGTCACGCACGGCTTGCTGGTGGGGCCCGCGCGCGATCTCCTGCGTCGTCTGCCTATTTCGCGTCTCATCGTGGGAAATACGGTCGCGCTCGAGAACATCGGTGACCTGCCTATCGAGGTGACGAGCGTGGCCCCACTCATCGCCACGGCGATTCGGCGAGACCAC
>DATDOE010000074.1:0-13146 GCA_035293405.1 Vicinamibacterales bacterium
CGGCGGGTTCCGGCGGCGTGCCGGCATCTGCGGCGTTGCCGCTCCTGGACACGGGCCCACCGTGCCGGCGTCGCGGCGCCTGGCATCTGCCGGCACGGCGCTCGGAACGCGACCCATGCCATTACTCGGACAGGCTCCTAGCGCATGATCTTCCTGCTCTTCCAACTGGACGAGAGCCGCTTCGCGCTGGATGCGCGACAAGTGGTCGAGGTCCTGCCGCTCGTCGACATTCGCCGGATTCCGCAGGCGCCCGATGGCGTGGCCGGCATCATCGACTTCCGCGGCACGCCGGTGCCCGTCGTCGATCTGAGTCTCATCATCCTGGGGCGCCCGGCCCACCGCCTCCTGAGCACGCGGCTGGTCGTCGTTCGCAGTGCCGACCACAGTGGTCACACCCGATTTCTCGGCCTCATCGCCGAGCGGGCGACCGGCACGCTCCGCCGTGAGCCGGCGGACTTCATCGATTCGGGGGTCACCACCGACGGCGCGCTGTACCTGGGACCCGTGGCCGCCGACGAGCGTGGGTTCGTGCAATGGGTTGACGCGAGCCAGATCCTGCCGCCGCTGGTTCGCGATGCGCTGTCGATGTCGCCGGCGGTGCCGGAATGATCCTCGCCGACTTCAAACGCTTGCTGAAAGAGGCAATGGGTCTCGATGCGGCTTCGATCGGCGATACCGCGATCGACCACGCGGTGACACAGCGGCAGCGCGACTGCCATCAGCCCGATCGGGCGGTCTACCTGGCGCTCGTCCGCGGCTCGACCACGGAGCTCCAAGCGCTGATCGAAGTGGTCGTCGTGCCGGAGACATGGTTTTTTCGTGACCGCGAGGCGTTCGCGGAATTGGACCGCTACACGCGCGACTGCCTCCCGACGCACCCGGGCGTCTTCAGAATTTTGAGCCTCCCCTCTTCGACTGGCGAGGAGCCGTATTCGATGGCGATGGCGCTGCTCGACGCCGGGGTGCCCGCCGCCCGTTTTCGAATCGACGCGGTGGACATCAGCGAGCGCGCGCTCGCGCACGGCCGGAGGGGCGTCTACGGCAAGGGATCGTTTCGAGCTGCCGATCTCGCCTTCCGAGACCGCCACTTCACCAAAGTGGCATCAGGCCACGCGGTCACGGAGCGAGTGCGCCAACAGGTCGACTTCCAGCAAGGCAACCTGTTCAGCCCGGTGTTTCTCCCGGGCACGCATATCTACCAGGCCATCTTCTGCCGCAACGTCCTGATCTACTTCGACGTCCCGATGCAGGAGCGCACGATTGCCGTCCTCTCTCGCCTCCTCGCACCGACGGGCCTGCTGTGTGTCGGCCCGTCGGAGACCGGCGTGCTCGACCGCAAGCGCTTCGTCCCGACTGCGGCGCGGAAGGCCTTCGCGTTTCAGCCGGCCACAGCGATCGTCGTCCAGCCACCTCGTGCCCCGCTGGTAGTACGCCTGCCGCCGGTGCGGCCACCGCCGTCCGTACACGTCGTACCGCGATCGCCACTGACGATCGAGCTCGCTTGCGCACCACCACCTGGCCTTGACGAGGCGATCCGCCTCGCCAATCTCAGCCAGTTCACGGAAGCGGCCGAGCACTGCGAGGCGCACATGCGCACCCACGGACCATCAGCCGACGCCTACCACCTGCTCGGCCTGGTGCGCGATGCCGGCGGTGACGCGCCAGAGGCCATCGCCTGCTACCGGCGGGCGCTGTACCTCGACCCGCGCCATGAAGAGGCGCTCGCCCATCTGGCGCTGCTCCTGGAGACCATGAACCAGGGCGACGAGGCGCAACTGCTGAAGGCTCGCTCACAACGGCTCTTGCGAAAGGGGGCCTGAGATGCACGATGCCTGCTGGAACACGATCGGCGTACACGGCGACGGCTCGTGCCCTGAGCTGGCGACGCACGTGCACTGCCGCAACTGCCCGGTGTACTCGGCGGCGGCGCTGACGCTGCTCGATCGCGCGCCAGCAGCGGCAGACATCGCAGACTGGACGGGCCACTTCGCTCGCACGAAAGCCGTCGACGAGCACGATACACAGTCGGTCGTCATCTTCCGCATCGGTCACGAGTGGCTCGCCTTGCCGGCGCCGGTCGTCGAGGAAGTGGCCGATCTCCGTGCGGTTCACTCGCTGCCGCACCGCCGTGGCGCGTCCGTGCTGGGTCTCACGAACGTGCGCGGCGAACTGCTCGTCTGTGTGTCGTTGAGTCGTCTGCTCAATCTCGAACGAGTCCCGGTGTCCTCGCCGCCGTCGCAGGTCACCGCGCTGCCGCGACTCCTGGTCATTCGGCGCGGAGAAGTCCGCGCTGTGTGCCCGACCGACGAAGTCCACGGCATGCACCGCTGCCGCCACCGCGATCTGCTCGACGTCCCGACCACGGTCGCCAAGACCACCAGCCGGCACGCGGCCGCCGTCTTGCCGTGGCGTGGACAGTCGGTCGGCCTTCTCGACGCCGAGCGGCTGTTCGAGACGCTCGAACGGAGTCTGGCGTGAGCTCAGACGATCTCGACGGGCTGTCGATGCTCGACCTCTTCCGGATGGAGGCCGAGTCACAGACGCAGGCGGTGACGTCCGCACTCCTGGTGCTGGAAGGGAATCCCGCCGCGGCCGACCAGCTCGAGCTGTGCATGCGATCGGCCCACTCGCTGAAGGGCGCCGCGCGCATCGTCGATCTCACAGTCGCCGTGCGTGTCGCGCACGTGATGGAGGACTGCTTCGTTGCGGCCCAGCATGGGAGTATCGTGTTGACGCAGTCCTACGTCGACACGCTCCTCGGCGCGAACGATCTGCTGCGCCGCATCGCCAACACGCCGGAACAGGACCAGGGCCAGTGGGCCGACGAAGCGGCGTCGGGTGTAGGCGCCTGTCTTTCCTCGCTGGCGCTCATCCTCGTCGGAGCGTCCGACGCGTTCGCCAGCGGCGGCGAGGCTGCGCCGCCGGGCGCGGTCCAGACGGACACGCCGGCCCGACCTGTGGCCACACCGCCGGGCGGTCCTCCGGCCGATCCACCCACCGCCACTCACCCTGCCGCCCGCGAAGCCTCGGATCGAGTCCTGCGCGTGACCGCGGAGAACCTGAACCGGCTGCTCGGCCTGGCCGGAGAGTCGCTCGTGCAGGCACGGTGGGTGAAGCCGTTCGCGGAATCGCTACTGAGACTCAAGCGGTCGCAGCATGAATGCTGCACGGCGTTGGACGCGCTCCGTGACGCGTTCTCGGAGGCGAAGGCCGACCCGGCGTTACAGGCCGCGCTGGATCAGGCCTACCACGCCGCCTTCGCATCAGAAGAAGTCCTGGGCCAGCGACTCCTCGAGCTCGAGATGTTCGACCGGCGCTCGCTCAACGTCTCGCATCGAATGTACCGCGAGGCGCTCGCCTGTCGCATGCGGCCGTTCGCCGATGGCGTCCAGGCGTTTCCGCGCATGGTGCGCGACCTCGCGCGCACGCTCGGCAAGGAAGCGACGCTCGAAGTCATCGGCGACTCGACGCAGGTCGATCGCGACATCCTCGCGAAGCTCGACGCCCCGCTTGGCCACCTCCTGCGCAACGCGGTGGACCACGGGCTCGAGATGCCGGAACAGCGGCAGGCGGCGGGCAAGCCCGCGCGCGGCGTGGTTCGGCTCGAAGCGCGGCACAGCGCCGGCGCACTTCAAGTCATCGTCTCTGAGGACGGCCGCGGCGTCGATGTGGCCAAGACCCGCGCCGCCGTGATCGAGCGGAACCTCTTGAACCAGGAGGCGGCCGATCGCCTCAGCGACGCTGAGGTCCTCGAATTTCTGTTCCTGCCCGGCTTCAGCATGAAGGGTACGGTCACCGATATCTCCGGACGTGGTGTCGGCCTCGATGTCGTGCAGGACATGGTCAAGCAGGTGCGAGGCACGGTGCGCGTGTCGACAGAGCCCGGCCGCGGCACGCGGTTCGTGCTCCAGCTGCCGGTCACGCTGTCGGTCGTTCGCACGCTCCTCGCGGAGATCGGTGGCGAACCGTACGCGTTTCCGCTGGCCTGCATCGTGCGCGCGCTCAAGCTGCCGAAGGATCGGATCGCGATGCTCGAGGGCCGCCAGCACTTCGAGCTCGACGGGCAGCGCATCGGGCTCCTCCGCGCCCACCAGGTGCTGGGCGTCGACGAGTCGGCGGACACCGGTGCGGAGCTGCCGGTGATCGTGATCGGGGACCACGGCCGCGCCTATGGGCTGGTCGTCGATCGCCTGCTGGGCGAGCGCGAGCTCGTGGTGCAGCCCCTCGACCGACAGCTCGGCAAGGTCCGGGACATCGCCGCCGGCGCGCTCATGGACGACGGCTCGCCCGTGCTCATCATCGACCCGGAGGATCTGCTCCGCTCGGCGGACAAGCTCATATCCGAGGGCCGCCCGACCGGTGTGGCCCAGGACTCGGCCGTCGTGACCGGAAAGAAACGGAAGCAGGTGCTCGTGGTCGACGATTCACTGACGGTTCGAGAGCTCGAGCGCAAGCTGCTGGTCAATCACGGATACGAGGTCAAGGTGGCCGTTGACGGCATGGACGGATGGAACGCGGCGCGCGCCGGTGACTTCGACCTCGTGGTCACGGATATCGACATGCCGCGGATGGACGGCATCGAGCTGGTGACGCTGATCAACAGCGACGCGCGGCTCAAGACGCGTCCCGTGATCGTCGTCTCCTACAAGGATCGCGAGGAAGACCGCCGGCGTGGGCTCGAAGCCGGCGCGGCGTACTACCTCACCAAAGGCAGCTTCAACGATGAGACGCTCGTCCAGGCCGTCGTCGACCTCATCGGCGAGGCCGGCGCATGAACATCGGCATCATCAGCGAGCGGCCGCTCGCGGTACACATCCTGCGCCAGGCGCTCACGTCGACGCCGGCGCATCGCGTGATCTGGATCGCGAAAGCCGCGGACGAGGCCGTGAAGCGCTGCGCGAAGGACACACCAGACCTCGTGCTGATGGATCTCGACAAGACCGGAGTGAACGGTGTGGACGTCGTTCGCCGGATCATGGCCTGCTCGCCCTGTCCGATCCTGATGGTGACCGACAGCGTGAACGGCAACGCCGCGCGCGTGTTCGATGCGATGGGACATGGCGCGCTCGACGCCGTGGACATGCCCGCGCTGGGTTCGGGGAATGCGCACATGGCGACGCCACTGCTCGCGAAAATCGACACCATTGCGCGACTCGTAGGCACGAGCCGCACCGTGACCGGGTCTGGCGCGGCCTCGAGCGCCCTCTCGTCTCGCCCGGCGGGCCAGGGCCTGCTGGTTGGGATCGGGGCGTCCGCCGGCGGTCCCGCGGCGCTGGCAACACTGCTCTCCGGATTACCCGCGGACTTCCCCGGCGCGATCGTGATCGTGCAGCACGTGGACGAGGCGTTTGCCGCCGGCATGACGGAATGGCTGGGGCAGCACTCGGCTCTGCCGATCCGCCTGGCCGCCGAAGGTGACCGTCCGACGCCAGGCACCATCCTGCAGGCCGGCACCAGCGATCACCTGGTCCTGAAAGCGGCCAACCTGCTTGGCTACACGCCGGAGCCGCGGCATCTTGTCTATCGTCCGTCGGTCGACGTCTTTCTTCAGAGCATGAGCCAGATGTGGGCCGGTGACGCGCTCGGTGTGCTGTTGACGGGCATGGGCAGGGACGGCGCGCTGGGGTTGAAAGCCCTTCGCGACCGCGGCCACCACACCATTGCTCAGGATGAGGCGAGCAGCGCGGTCTACGGCATGCCGAAGGCGGCCGTGGCGATCGGCGCGGCGGTGGAAGTACTTCCGCTATGCCGCATCGCGACAAGGCTGATCGCCTACTGTAACGAGAACTGAATCGTCACGGTCATCAGCACCGGGATCTGATTTCCGTTCAGCACCGTGGGGGTGAACTCCCACTGCTTGACGGCGTCGAGCGCCGCCGCGTCGAGAAGCGGGATCGACCGGAGTACGCGCGCGTTGACGATGCGGCCATCGGCCTCGATGCGCGCCTCCAGAATCACCACACCCGTCACCCGCGCCTGCTTCGCCGCGGGCGGATACACCGGGTTCACATGCTTCACTTTCGAGGGCGGAGCGATCGCACCCCCGACGTGCATGGTCCCGAGGACCCAGGTTGGAGGCGGTCCAGGAGGCAGCGGCTCCGGCAGCGGAGAGACACCCCCAAACACGGCTTGATGACTCCTGATCACGCCGCCATGTGAGACGACCTGAGGATCCTCGTCCGGACTGAAGCCGATCGAGACATCGAACGCGATCGGCCCGTCAGCCGGCGGGTCGTACTGCCACTGTCGCACGGTGTCGATCGCCGACCTGGCCAGCGCATCGAACACGGCCGGCATCGCCTGCGGGTCGCCTTGCGGATTCGGCAGCCACGAGCCCAACAGCGGACTACCGGCCAGGCGCAATTCGCCGATCCGTCCCAACTCGTCGACGGTGACCCGCAGCGTCACGGTGGCACGGACACCCATTGACGCCGCTTCGGGTGGGTACTGTGGCGCAACAAAGAACGCGCGACGGGGAACGGGGTTCTCAGGCGTAATCGGCTTCGCGCGCTTTTCGAGTGGGCCTGGCTGGCTTTGCGTCGCGGCGCCAGCGAGTTGCCAACGCGCCAACTCTTGTGCCTCAGGCACGGACACGCTCGCCAGCAACGCAATCGCTGTCAGGGTCCCCCTTGCGCATCGCCTGAACGCCATGGCCACTCCTCCCCTTGCGGCACGTTAGACACCGCGGGGGTCCCCGAGCTCCCTCGTGTTACTGCGAGGGCAGAGAGAACTGCACCGCTGCCGTCATCACCACGGGAACGGCCTTGCCGTTCAGCAAGGTCGGCGCGAACTCCCACTGCTTCACCGCATCGAGCGCCGCCTGATCGAGCAACGGAATCGACCGCAGGACGCGCGCATTCTGCACTCGGCCATCCGGCCCGATGACCAGTTCCGCGATCACCACACCCTGCACACGCGCAGACTGGGCAATCGGCGGGTAGACAGGCGGGACGTCCTTCACTTTTCTGGGCAACGTGACGTTGCCACCAACCCGGACCGCGCCCTCCGGGATCGGAGCAGGGGGAGGGGGAGGAGGCGCGAAGAGTTGACCGACGGCGCCTGTGCCGCTTGCACCACGCCCGGCGAGAAGCCGCCCTTCTCTCCACACCTCGATCCCCTCACGCCTGCCGTGCGACAGGAGCTGAGTTTCCGCCTCAGGTCTGAAGTGGAGGACGACATCAAACGCGATGGGTCCACTCGCTGGAGGATCGTACTGCCACTGCCGAATCGCATCGGCCGAGGCGTTGAAGAACACGTCGGCCACATTGCCGCCGCCGGGTTGGGAACGCAATTCGGGACGACCCGTGAGCGTGACTCCTTGCGAGCCGGCCGTCATGAACCCGATGCCATTCCACCGGACTTCGCCGACTCGCCCTTGTTCATCGAGCGTCACGCGTGCGTTCACGGTCATCGTCGGTCCGCTTGAGCCTGCCTCAGCCGGATAGACTGGCATCATCGAAAAGATGCGCCGCGGTACCGGATTCTCGGGCGTGATTGGTTTCGCGCGCCGCTCGAGTGGCCCCGGCTCGCCCCCTGTCACGGGCGCAGGGAGACCAGATCGCCCTTGTGCGTAGACGACCTGCGTCAACGGAAACATCGCGACGGCGTACCAACCACCCGCGATCACGACCACCGCCATCGCCGCCGATGAGAGCACCACTCGCGTCGAAGACATCACGGCCTCCTTCGAGATCAACATCATGCGCCGGAACAGCTGCCGCCGCCGCGCGAACGCCGGGGCGGTTGAGAGAGCCGCGGCATCCGCAAACAGCAGGAGCGCCTCGATATACGTGCGACGCTGTCCCGTGGCGAGCACGGTGAGCTCGTCGACGACTTCTTCCCTCGCCAGTCGCACACGGGAAATCAACCACCACACGCCAGGGTGGAACCAGAGCGCGGCTCGCACGACCTCTTCGGCGACGACCCAGATCCAATCGCGACGGCGCACGTGGAAGAGCTCGTGACAGAGCACCACACGCCGGATGTCAGAGGGTTGTGACTGAAGAATGGCTGGCAGGAGCACAACCGGACGTCGGACGCCAAACGTCACCGGCTGCCCCTCTGCCACGTATCGAATCTCGGCGCGGGCACACACGAGGGACTGCAGTTCCTCGTGCTCTTCACACGGCGGCGCCACATGGCCGGCAACGCGCAGCCGTCGGAGACGCCACAGGCCCAGACCGACCCGCGACAACCGGAGGACGATGCCGGCCACCAGGATCCACGCGACGATCTGGACCCAGTCAACAGCGGCCACTGGCACGGTCGTGTTCCGGATCGCAAACGACACATTCACCGCCGATACAGGCGTCGCCGTTGTCACAGCCTCAATCGCATATGAGACGCGCTGTCGCGGCTGAAGCCATGGCAGGACCAGGCACAGCGCGAGCAGTGCCCGCCAATAGGCGTAGCGGACTCCCGCCGCGTCGATGCGCAGCAGCAGAGGCAGGAGGCTTCCGACTGCCACGACGCACCCCACCTGAGCGCTGTAGGCCAGCAGATCCGAGAGCAGAGTCGCGTCCATCACTCGTCAATCTCCTCGATGAGCTGTTTGACGATGCGCCGCTGTTTGTCCGTGAGCTTGTTGTCCTTCGCCAGGTGCACCAGGAGGCTATCCGGCGCGCCGTCGAACACGCGGTCCAGAAACTCGCGGACCATCGCGCCGAGGACCAGTTGCTGGCGCTGCGCGGGCTTGTAAACGTGCGCCCGGTCCACCAGCGTCTTCTTCAGATACCCCTTGTCCTCGAGGATCTTCATCATCGTCATGACGGTCGTGTACGCGACGGGCCGCTTGTCGCGCACGGCCTCGTAGACGTCGCGCACAGTGGCCTGGTCGAGGCTCCAGACGACCTTCATGATGGCCAATTCCTGCGGGGTCAGCGTCGGATGTGGGGTCCTCATCCTGTCTACTAAGCATTTAGTACTAATTCGAAGATGTCAAGCACTCGATGCTACGTACGCGGCAGCGTCTCCATCGCCACTGCCTCCCTCAGCGCCTCTGTCCGCCCGGCAAACAGCTCCAGGGCGCGCACATCTTGCGAGAGCCGATCGAGGATGTGTCCGGCGCGGAACGAGTCGGCGCCCACGACCTGCGTGGCGCGCGCGACCGCGCGCTGCGTCGCCTCAGTGGACGCGAGCTTGGCCATCGAGGCGTCGCCGAGCGAGAGCGTCTCGGCGGACGCAGCCTTCCACAACAGCATCCGCGCGGCATCGAGCTCAGTGGCGGCATCGGCCAGCAGCCCCTGCACTGTCTGCTCGCCGCCGGCGCCGTGACCGGTCTTGCCGCGCGCCACGGCCAATGCTTCGTGCAGTGCGCGCCGTCCCATGCCCACACCGGCGGCCGCCAGCAGCACGCGCGCGCGAGACATGAAGGGCTGCGTGGGACCCGCGGATGTGAAGGGCGTCATCTCGAACCGCAGGTGACCGCACACGAGTCCGTGCAGCCCCGCAGCGCCGGCCGGCTCCTGTGTGATGCCGGGGGCATCCAGCAACACCGCCGCGGCCACGAGGCCGTCGCCGCTTCGCATGCCGACAATCGCGAGGCCGTTCCCCGTCAACGGTGCGACCCATGACGCCCGCCCCATCAACCGCCCGCCCTCGTCACTCGGCACGTCGTCTGACGACAGCGCGATGGCGCCGACGATCTCGCCGCGAGCGAGGGCGGCGGCCTGAGCATTGTCAGCCAGGCCGTTCAGGACGCCGGCGTGAAGGGCCAGCGCGATCGCCGCCCCGGCCGACTCCCACGCCACGGCCTCAACGGCCACGGCTGCCGCCAGCAGATCCGGGTTTCGCTCGACGAGTCCGGCACGTGCAGCCGCCGCGATGACGTCTGCAGCGGACGAATCGACACCAAGTTCGCGTCCGAGCGACTGCCCGTTCAACTGCCATGCGCGCTGGAGATCGGTGAGGGTGAAATCCATGCTCTATTCAACTCCCAACTCGAAGCCAAGCCAACTCCCAACTCCCAATTCGGACTCTTTGCTCTCGAAGGTTTTGAGGTCGGATCGCGATCGGGTTTGGGGTTGGGGTTGGGAGTTGGCCCAGGTTGGGGTTGGGAGTTGGGCTCAGGCTCGGGTTGGGAGTTGGGAGTTGATCAAGTAGCGAGGCGCTCGAAGATCGGCCGAAGGCGCTCCGCGGTCGTATGCAGCTCCTCGACCAGCACGCGCGTTTCACCGACGATGCTCATGAAATTGGCGTCGCCGACCCATCGCGGGACGAGGTGCACGTGCAGGTGGAAGTGAATGCCGCCGCCAGCCGGCTTCCCAAGATTGAGCCCGACGTTAATCCCACCCGGGTCGTAGGCCTCGCGCAGCACCGCCTCGGATCGCTGGGTCAGCAGCGCGATCTCATGGAGCTCGTCGGGGGTGAGGTCAATGAGCGTGGCCACGTGCCGGCGAGGCACGACCATCAGGTGGCCGTTGTTGTACGGATAGCGATTGAGGATGACGTAGGCCGTGTTGCCCTGGAAGACAACGAGAGGATCGACAGCGCCTGCCCCGAGCGCGTCGGCGGCCTCCGCTGAAGCGCTGATGGCCCGGCAGAAGACACACTCGGTGTCTGGCTTATGGGCCTTCACGTACTCGAGCCGCCATGGGGACCAGAGATGGTCGACCAAGAACTACCAACCACGAACCACGAACCACGAACCGAGGTTCAGGCACTCATCGAGGATTCGCCTCCGGGAGTCGGAATGTCGCCGGCGACGGGCTCGGCCTCCTCCTCACGGTTGATGAGCTCTTTCAGCTCCTTGCCCGGCTTGAAGTAGGGCACCTTCTTCGGCGGCACGTCGACCTTGTCGCCGGTCTTCGGGTTGCGGCCCTTCCGTGGCTCGCGCTTGCGCAGCCGGAAGCTGCCAAACCCCCGGAGCTCGATCTTCTCGCCGCGATGCAGCGCGTCGATGATGCTCTTGAATACCGTGTCGACGATGACTTCCGAGTGCTTCTTGGTGAGATCGGAAACCCGTGAGACTTCCTCCACGAGCTCCGCTTTCGTCATGCTGCCGCCAGGCGTGTTCACTCTGTGGCTCCTTGAAGGGGCAAGGGGATAGGGGGAAGGAACCCCTTCCCCCTATCCCCTATCTGTCCCGTCCCTATCGATTTCTGAAGTGATCACCCAGTGTCGCCGTGCCCGTGCCCTCGCCGTCCTGGTACGATTCCCAGTCGCCGCCACGGTACTCGTCGTTCTTCATCGCCCGAATGCTCAGACCGATCTTCCGCTCCTGCGGGCTCAGCTTGATGATCTTCATCTGATAACTGGTGCCCACCTGCAGATCGATCTTTTCCCCGCCGTGCGAATCGTCGAACTCAGACACGTGAATCAAGCCTTCGATGCCCTCGTCCAGCTCGACGAAGGCGCCGAAGTTCGTCATCCGGGTAATCTTGCCCTCGACGACGTCGCCCACGTTGTGGCGGGAGAAGAAGTCGTCCCAGATATCGGTCGCAAGCTGCTTCAAGCCGAGTGAGAGCCGCTGGTTCTCGGCGTCGATGCTCAGCACCATCGCCTCGACCACGTCGCCCTTCTTCAACACCTCGGATGGGTGCTTGACGCGCTTGCTCCACGACATGTCAGAGATGTGAATCAAGCCGTCGATGTCTTCCTCGACCTCGACGAACGCGCCAAACTCGGTGAGGTTACGAACCTTGCCTTTGATCTTCGTGCCGACCGGGTACTTGTCGCCCAGCTCGTTCCACGGGTTGCTCTCGACCTGCTTGAGTCCGAGCGAAATCCGCCGCGCCGCCGGATCCACGCCGAGCACCATGGCCTCGACGGTGTCGCCCACGTTGAGGATCTTCGACGGGTGCTTGACCCGTTTGCTCCACGACATCTCGCTGACATGGATGAGCCCCTCGACGCCCGGCTCGAGCTCGATGAACGCACCGTAATCGGTCAGGCTGACGACCTTGCCGCTCATGCGCGCGCCCACCGGGTAGCGATCCTGAACCGTGGCCCAGGGATCCTGCACGAGCTGCTTGTGTCCGAGCGAGACACGCTCGGTCGACGGGTCGTACTTCAGCACGGTGACGTCGACTTCGTCGTTGACCTTGAAGAGCTCGGAGGGATGGCCGACGCGTCCCCACGACATGTCCGTGATGTGGAGCAGGCCGTCGATGCCGCCCAGGTCGATGAACGCGCCGTAGTCGGTGATGTTCTTCACCGTGCCGCGGAGCTGCTTGCCCTCGCCGAGCGTCTCGAGCGTCGTCTTCTTCTTCTCGGCGTTCTCCTCCTCGAGGAGCGCCTTGCGCGACAGCACGATGTTGCCGCGCTTCTTGTTCACCTTGATCACGCGCATCCGGAGCTCCTGCCCCTTGAGCGCGTCGAGGTTGCGGACGGGCCGGATGTCGATCTGCGAGCCGGGCAGGAACGCGCGCACGCCGATGTCGACGGCGAGCCCCCCCTTGATCCGCTCGATGACGCGGCCGATGACGACCTTCCGCTCGGTGTAGGCCTTCTCGACCTCGTCCCAGATCTTCATCTTCTCGGCCTTCTCGCGCGAGAGCACGATGTGGCCTTCGCGGTCCTCGGTGCGCTCGAGCAGCACGTCGACCATGTCGCCGGGCTGCACGGTCACCTGACCGGTCTCGTCGAGAAATTCGCTGACGGGGATGAGGCCTTCCGACTTGTAACCGACGTCGACGACGATGTCGGTGTCGGTGACCTGGAGGACCGTGCCTTTGACGACCTCTCCTTCCGCCATGTTGCGGAAGCTGTCGTCATAGATGCCGAGCATGGCCGCGAATTCCTGCGGGTCCATGTCTTCGTGGTGCATCGGCGTGAAAGCCGGACCGGAGGGCTTGCCCGCCCGGGTGCGTCCCGGTGCCCCGGGCTGGTCGCCCACCTTCTCGGGCGTTGCCACCCCGTTGTCTACATTTGCCATGCGCTGCGCGTCCTCCCGCCCCCGTGACTCGCCCCACGACCGTCGGTCGGGGCTCGCTCGGGGCGTGCCGGTTTCAGTTGCGGGGACCGGCCCCCCGCAGATATAACGGCGCTGGACAGATGACTGCCCATCGACGAACATTCAGACCAGGCTGAGTGGGGTCGATGGCTGGGGTGCGTCCCCACGGCGAGCAACGTTCAGACGCCGATAAGATATAGAGATTACGTCACTTATCGGACACTGTCAAGGTAAGGACCGGGACCCGGCCAGCC
>DATDOE010000075.1:0-296300 GCA_035293405.1 Vicinamibacterales bacterium
AGAGGTACCGCTGCACCTTCAGGGCCGCCAGTCGTTCTCAGCCGCAATGGCAAGGAGTTCACCGCCAACGGCGCAACCAACGTACGAGCGGGCACCGAGTACAAGGTAACCACCGAAAGGCCGTCCCTGTCCCTCAGCGTGACGGAACTGGATGCCGGTTCGTGGGTGATGTTCGAGCTGCCGGGATTCACCACCGCAGCCTCGGGTACGGCGCAGGACAGCCTGGATGCGCTGCGCAAGGCCAGCGCCACCTCGTACTACAAGGGCAACGGTTCGCTGTGGGTCAAGCTCGTCTCCACCGGTGACATCCTTGGCAGCGGCCCTGCTAACGGCCCTAGCGGCGGAGCCAGCCTCCAAGCCAGCCGGTAAGCAGCAACCCTGCTGCACGAGCAAGAGCCCCCGGCTGTGCCCGGGGGCTCTTTTACTTCGTACAGCAATCAGCCAAGTCCGGCGCGCGTATTCATTTCAACGCGGTAGCCTTGTCGCCGACGACCTCTTGCAGGCCGTCGCCCCCGGCCACCACTGTACTCCGCAATAATTCACGCCGCGACGCCTTCCAGCTTGGTAGTGGTCGTGTAATCCACCCAGTCGCGTTCGGACGACGACGCGATGTCCAATCGGGAGATGGTGACCGGTCAGAGCAAGCCAACCTTTCCGGCCCGTTCCGAAGACATAGCTAGCGGCGACGCCTGCGCGCGATGTCGCCTTACCGCGGACGCCGTAGCATCGGGACGATGGTTGGCGACGAGCCGGCCTGGATGCTTCCGAGGACCTCGAATCCGTGCCGCTCGTACAACGGCACGTTGCGCGGGTTCGACGATTCGAGATATGCGGGAGATCCGGTGCGATCGACTTGCTCGAGCGCGTAGCGGAGTAGCGAAGATCCATAACCCCGCCCCTGGGAGGTAGGGTCCACGCCGATCATCGGCAGATACCAACAGGGTTCCTCCGGGTGGAACTTCTCCATCTGCTCGAATACTTGCGTTATGTCCGCCTGCCGGTCTCGTGGAGCATGTTGCTCGATCAGCGCTTCGAGCCGCTCCGAGTCGGGGAGAACGCCGGGCGGCAGCCACATCGCCGCCGCACCACCACCGTCCACGAGATGGACGGTGCCGCCCGCGAAGCCGTTGCCGCCAAACGCCTTGATGGTCTCGGGCATGATTGCCAGATACGTCGCCGGATTCGGATAAGCCCATCGCGCCATCGGGTCGGTGCTGAACGCCAGGGTAATGACGTCGATGACCGCCTGCTGTTCCCGCTCGCTGGCTGCGCGTACCTCAACGGTCGACATCCCTTACCTCCTGCCGGCGAACGATGCGACGGCGTCATCTAACGGATCCACGTGTTGCAGCTGCGCCATCGTAAGGCAAGTGGGACATCCCACCACGTGCCCCACGGATCGACGAGTGTTCATGCTCCGGACTGAGGTGTCCTTCCCCTCGACACTGCTTGGTGGAGCGTGCTCGTCGCGAGACGAGAGAGACCGCGTGGGCGACTCCCTCAGCCTGCCACTGAACAATCGATGTGGATGGTTGCTGCGTCCAGAGCGGTTCGTTCACGCTGACGGCGTGGCAGCTTGGCTCTCCTGAATTGGGTCGAAAAAGCCTCGACGCCTGTCACCGAGAATGTCACCGTGGCGAGCCAAGAGCGCGAAATTCCAGCCAACGCCAGCCAAGTCAGACTTGAGTCTTCTCTCAGGAATCGCGCGAAAGTGGCAGTATCACGACGTCGCTGCCTGGGACTGCAAAACCTCCATCCCCGGTCCAAGTGCGAGGGCGTCTCCAACCTTCGCAATAGAGAAGGCCCTCGACGCTGCCGGAGGATTCGACCACCGGTTTCCGGAACAGGCGTCTGACTGCGTGACGCTTTCCACCGTTCCCATTGTCAGCAATGCTGTAAGTGACCGTGCAATCACCCTCAGCCTGCCGATTGATCCAATGGCCAGTCCCTTCGAAGCGTCCAGGTGTGAATGACACATCAGTCACAGATGCCACCGCCCCGATGGGAACGCCCTGGAGTGGCGGGCCACACGCAAAGTTGGCTGCATCATTGACGTCACCAGATCCTGTGTAGCGAGCTACTGCTGGATAGGCACAGATTGGACGCGTGAGCCGTACGTCGGAGCCGGGCGCGACGGTTCCCGCACCGATCAGGTGGTCCGGGGCAACGCCGCGCTCAACCCATCGTTCCAACGCGGAGAATGCATCCCGTTCCGGATCGCGACCGTCGACCGGGTCGCCCAGTCCCACGTTTCCGAAGTTCCCCCCATCCGTGGTACTGGAGCAGCTTCGAATCACGGACAGCGTCGGCGGCGTCGATTGACGGCTTCGAGATCCATCAATGGAAGAGACGCGGAGGCCTCAACCAATGGAGCGACGAGGGTTTCTCAAACAGACGGGTAGCGCACTATTACTGAAACCGGCACTGCGGATTGAGAGGTCTACAGTCGGATGGGGGACACGTGGAGGATCTGGGCAGCCATGCTGCTCAGAGCGTAGGAGAATAATGCTAGAGTAAGTAAGGGAGTTGTCTATGACTGTCCAGTGCCGAAGGAAGGGTTTCGGGATCAGCTAGCTCGATATCCGGCAGACGATTCGCTCATCCCGGGTTCCTTCCTTCACTCTCGCTAATCACCACGCCAATTGAACGCTAGTGGTGTGCGCTTCGGAGAAGCGCTCACGAGGGGAGAGGTCCGTGCATACACTGGACGACTTCGGCTGGAGCTCATTTTTCGAGGGTCAGGTGACCGACGACGAACGCGCGCGGTGGACGCCGGGGCGTGTGGTGTGGGAGGGGCGAGAGCGCTACCGGGTCTCCACCGGCCACACCGAGTGGGAGAGCCGTCTGGCCGGTCGCCTCCGGCACGCGGCTGCGACGCGCGCCGATCGGCCGGTCGTGGGCGACTGGGTGCTTACGGCCGTGCACCCTGACAACGGCGGCGCGACGATCCATCGACTGCTCGCACGGCGCTCGCGCTTTGCACGCGCGGCGGCCGGCCGGGCGACCGAGGAGCAGGTCGTCGCCGCGAACGTCGACACCGTGTTGCTCGTGACGTCATTCAATGACGACTTCAATCTCCGACGAGTCGAGCGGTACCTCGCGCTCACGTGGGAGAGTGGCGCCAATCCCGTGGTCGTGTTGAACAAGGCCGACCTGAGCGCAGATCACGCGACATGGCGGGCCGAGATGGAGGCGGTGTCGCAAGGCGTGCCGATCCTTGTGACGAGCGCTCAGCGAGGAGACGGTCTGGCGGAGTTGCACGCGATCGTTCGGACCGGTGGTACGACCGCATTCCTCGGATCGTCCGGAGTTGGAAAATCGACGCTGATCAACGCGCTCCTCGGCGATAGCCGGCAAGAGATCTTACCGATCCGCGAACGCGACGACCGCGGGCGCCACAGTACCTCGGCACGTCAGCTCTTCTGCCTGACCGGCGGCGGCGTGCTGATCGACACACCTGGCATGCGCGAGCTGCAGCTCTGGAACGCGGACGCCGGGCTCGCGCATACTTTCGCGGACGTCCAGACACTGGCGGCCGCGTGCCGTTTCCGGGATTGCTCCCACGGCGGCGAGCCAGGTTGCGCGGTCGCCGCGGCACTCGAACGGGGCGAACTTCCCGCCGATCGTCTCGACAGCTACCGGCGGCTGCTGCGCGAGGACGCGTTCTTGCGCTCACGTCACGATGAGGGCGCGCGGTTGAAGCGAACGCGCGAGGCCAAGCAGATCGCCAGGGCAGTGAGGCTGCAGTACAAGCTGCGAAGGCGATAGGGTGCCCAGCCGGATGACCACGAGCGCGCACGTTCCGACCTCGCTCGAGCGGTACGATACATAGCACTGATTGCTTCTGCGACGCGGGATGACGTCTCCCCAGAAAACGCCGACAGATCAAACTGGAGGAACATAGTGGCTGGACTGTTCACCACGAAGGACGGACCCTTGAAGACCTTCCGCCGTCCAGCTGCCGCATAGTCACGCCGACCGGCGGCTTCAAGACAACCAGTCGCCATAAGACGGTGTTCGCCGAACGCTTACCGATGGGGTGGAAGCTGGAAAAGATGAAATGCGAGGGACAGAGAGCAGTTGCTCTCTGTCCCTTCACTCCTACTTGGTCAGTTCTTAGTGTCGAAGCTGATTCGTGACGTTGCCGTCTTCGTACACCTCGCAATTCGCGCGCTCTGGCTGGATCTGGACTCCGGCGGCCCCCCCCGCGCGCAGCACGCGGGTCGGCATCACCCAGGGCTCAACGAATACCTCCGGATCTTCGATCGTCATGTCGTATCGGATTTCATTTCCAACACGTGTGAGCTTCTCGATGATATGCATGCTTCCGGAGTGGAGCAGGCCGCCTCGTCCCAACCACGTCGTATCGTCGAATGACGTGGAGTCGATGACGAGCGTATCCCCTTGCCAGGTTCCGATGCTGTTGCCATAGAACGTGGCCAGGTTCTCCGAGCGCGCGCTCCGCTGACGACCATCCGTGGGGATGTTGCGGTATTCCTGGTTTCCGCCGCCGTAATCGGCATTCGCCCCGTAGAAGAAAATGATGTCCTGATCGCTCTGGATGATTCGCCGCGGCGTGCCGTGCCGTGGAAGCCCGAGCGGCTTGCACGTCATGACCGGATCGTACTTGTTCGTCCACTGATCGAGCTCCTGAATCTTGTCCCAGAACTCGGGTTTGTAAACGGGATGACCCAAGATGCCAAACCGCGAGGGCGAGATCCACTCGTAATCCACCACGAAGTTGTCTCCCGGGGCTGTGCATTCTTTCTGCGTTGGCCCGCATCGGCGGTTGCCACCACCCGAGATTGGATTGAAGCCGCCACCCCAGCTTCCCGTCATGTCCGGCTTCCCATCGGCGCGCCGCGGCGCGACGGCCGCTGCCTGCGCCGCGGGCGCTGCGGGGGCGGAGGGGAGAGTCCAGTTGGGAGGCTGATGCGTCGGCTTGATCGCCGCCTTGATGCTTGCCGGCACAGGGATCACGACATACATCTGTCCCGTTTCCGTCACCGTCGTCGTGATGTCGCGAACGACGGTGCCGTTCTTCTTCTCCGTGATCCTGCCGGCGTACAGCGCCTCGACCGGATTGAGTGGATTGTTCCAATCCTTATAGTCGCTGTACGTGAACTCGTAGGTATTCGCGCCGCTCTTCACCACGACGCTCTCGGCCATGAACTGCGCGTTGAGTGTGGCGGTCGCCGTGGCAGTCGGGACGCCCGGGATCGGGAACGTCAACACCGGCTTGTTGCCGACCCATGCGACGGACGTCTTCCCGATCGTCGCCACATCGGGTGCCAGCTGCTGCGGTCTGGGGGTCATTGGCGGTGGATCCGTCGTCCCGGCGAATGCGGCTTTGAACGCACCCTGCGGGCCTGCCCACAGGCGAATCATCCGCTCCTCGACGGTCGCCGCCATCGGCGTGGCTTTGCCTTTCCCCGGGACGAGCTCGGCACCCATCACGTCTTCGTTCCAGGTATACGCGCCACTGATCACTTCGATGGTGGAGCAACTCTGGCCATTGGGCCGAGTGCCGGTGATCCGGATCCGCTCACCCGACATCTTGTAGTTGATGTCGCTTCGGTACATCGTCACATTGCAGGGCTGTCCGCCCACTTGCATGGTGCCCTTGCCCGAATAGGCGAGCGTCATGATCAGGTCGTATTCCTGATCACTCCGCAGCATGCCCGTATACCAGGCCCAGTTGAACAGGACTGCTTTAAGGTCCTTTGCGCCAGCTGCAGGGGTGTACCGCGGCGCACCGCCTCGGCCGCCGCCGCGACCACCAGGACCTGGTGCGGGAGCTTGGGCGCCTGCTGCCGGCGCTGCGCCTGGAGCTTGAGCGCTAGACAGGGACGGCCCGCTGATCATGAGAGTCGCCACGATTGCGACACGTGTCCATATCATTCTCTTTCGAGAAGCCATAGTGATCTCCCGTTATCGGTTAGTCGTTCGGGTTACCCGCGGAGATGCTCAGGACGGTTCCGTCCGCCCGCGTAATCGACTTGAGGAATCCCAATGGACTCCCATTCCGTGCCGGGATGAACTTCGCGGTCACCGCTTCGCCCATCTTGAGCGCCTTCGGGCCGACCTTGCTGATCCCGCGATCGGCGAGCGTCGTGGCCGAGCCGGTCGTGAACGTCCAGTCTGTCGCCGTGCCGTCGGGGTTCTTGACTGTGATCGTCATCGATCCGTGCGGATTCACGAACTGAATCTTGGTCAGCGTGCCCGCGATTTCCTTCTCCGCCTTCATGTCGTAGACGCCGGCGAGGGAATGATGCGCCTGGAGCGAGGCACCGGCCATCAGACACCCGCATACGACGACACATCCCAAAGCTCGTCCAATCATCTGTGCCTCCGTGAAGTTGTGATCGGCAGCAGGTGCCATCACATAGCCACCGAAAAGAAGCCGGACAACCGTCCGCCAGAGCGTCGCAGCGCGCCGCGCGCCAAGGCTGACATCAAGGGCCTGATTATAGCGGGAGCCTACCGGGCTTTTGAGCGTTCTCTTAGGAATTGCACAAAAGTCGGTGTAAACGGCAAGCCAATCTTTCACCGGCTGACTCCGCTGCGAGACCAGCCGCTCGTATAACGAGTGAGTGAGCTCAGCGCACCTTCATCACGATGAAAGTGAGATCGTCGTACTGCTCCGCGTCGCGGATCCAGTCCTTCATCTCGTCGGAAAGCCGCGCGCTGATCCCGTTGGCCGGGAGGTGGGCGGTCTGGCGGAGCAGCTGCTGCAGGCGTTCCTCGCCGAACTCTTCGTCCTCGGGGTTGTGCGCCTCGGGGACGCCGTCGGTGAAGGCGAGGAGGACATCCCCGGGCCACAATTCGACGGTCGCCTCTTCGTAGACCATCTCCGGGAACATCCCGACGACCGTCCCTCCGACGGACAGTTGCTCGATCTCGGGCGACGCGGAGTCGGCCGTCGATCGCCCGCCGGCTCGCCAGAGGTACGGCGCGTTGTGGCCGGCGTTGACGTAGCGCAGCTGCCGACGCTGCACGTCGAGCTGCGCATAGAAGAAGGTGGCGTACTTGCTCGCCGGCGTCGACCGGTAGACGAACTCATTCATCCGCGCGACGAGACGTGGCGGCGGCACGTCGCCCTCGGACGAGATGATCCGCAGCGAGGCCTGCACCACCGACATGATCAGGGCGGCGGCGACGCCTTTTCCCGACACGTCGGCCAGCGCGATACCGATCCGGCCGTCAGTGAGCTCGACGAAGTCGTAGTAGTCGCCGCCGATGCGGCGCGCTGGAACGCTGGCCGCGGCGAAATCGACGCACTCGGAGCGCGGTGGGGCATCGGGCAGCAGGCGGCGCTGAACGTCCGAGGCCAGCGCGATGTCGCGGCGCAACGTCTCCTGTTCGACGACGCGATCCGTCAGCCGCGCGTTTTCGATCATCAGCGCGAATTGATCAGCGGCCGCCCGCAGCAGCTGTTTCTCGTGCGCGCTGAAGCCGGTGCGCTGCGCCCGGCCGCCGAGCAGCAGCACGCCAAGGATCTCGCTGCGCGTGCGGAGCGGCACGGCAAGCTGGATGCCGGCGGCGGCGAGCGCGCGAATCTCGTCGAGCCGCTCCGGACGATGCGCCGCGGCCCATTCGGCGAGGGCGTCCAATTCGTTCGGCGCGAACGGCAGCGGCAGCGGATAGGCGCGCAGCCGCGTGATCAGGAATCCGTCGGCGGCCACGACCGGTGCGGCCGTTTCGAGCGCGCCGGCGGCGACGAGGCAGCTGTACTCCATCGTCGCGCCGTCGCGCCGCTCGAGCAGCGCGGCCGATTCGACGTGCAGCTCCTCGCACATGCTGGCGAGCACGGCGCGCAGCGCGCCGGTGTACGAGTCGGCACCGCGCGCGGCGTCGACAAACGCCGTCAGCACGTCTGCGGGCGAGACGTCCGATCCGCGGTCGTCTCCGCCGACGACCGCCTGGCGAACGTTGCGGGCGGCGCGCTGCATCCGCAGCCGTGCCCACAGCCAGACGGAGGGCGGCTGTTCGCGGATCGCCACCATCGGCGACAGCAGCGTGGCGCGCCACGCCGGCACCGAGGCGGCCGCCGCGGAGATCAGGCCGACCACGGCGGTCGACGCCGCGAACGGCAACCAGCCGAAGTCGGCCACCTGGAGAAAACGGCGGAGCAGCATGACGGCGCCCACCAGCGCCAGTGAGCCGAGCGCAACGCCCGCGGCCGAGAGCTTCAAGCCGCCGCCAAGGACCAGCGCCAGCAGGTCGCGGTTGACCGCACCCAGCGCCATGCGCGTCCCCATTTCCACTGTGCGCTGCCTCACGAAGTACGAGACCACGCCGTAGATGCCGAGCGTGGCCATGAACAGCGCCGCCAGCCCGAAGAACGTCATGACGACCGAGCTCAGACGCTCGAGCTGCAGCGTGTCGTGCAGAACGTCGTTCATCGTGCTGACGTCGCGCATCGGCAGCGTCGGGTCGGTCTGCCGGATGGCGCGCCGGGCGGCGGCTATCAGTTGATCTTGCGGCAGCTGCGAGCGGACGACCACGTTCATCGGGTTGGGAACGATCGCCGACGTCGAGAGATACACCTCGGGCTCGACAGAAGCGTTCAGGCCGTTGTTGCGCACGTCGCCGACGACCCCGACGACTTGAAACACTTCACCGCCCGCTCCGCTCAACATTCCCGACTCGCCGATCGGATCGCGATTCGGCCAGTACTCACGCGCCGCGGTCTCGTTGACGACCACGTTCACCGGGTCTTTGTCGATCTCGGGTTCAAAGTCGGAGGCCGTCACAAACCGTCCCGCGCGCAGCGGGATGCCCATCGTCCTCAGGTAGTCCGACGAGGCGACAACGATACAGACCCGCTGCCCGGTCGTGTCGAGCGGCCGCCCGTTGACGTGGACGGTGGTGCCGAAGCAACCCGGATACGTCGGCAGTTGATTCGCGTACGCGACGCCGGTGATCCCCGGCGTCCGCTGCACTGCGTCGATCAGGCGCTGCTGCTCGGCCACCCTGGCGGCGGTCCGCTCCCTGGCCAAGCGACGCCGCTCCTCCACCGTGGCGTCGGCAGGCGCGGCAGCGTCAGGTCGAAGGTGAGCAGCCCAGCGGGGTCGAAGCCGAGCGAGACGCGCCCGAGGTTCTGCAGGTGGACGACGAGAATGGCCGATACCGTGAGCAGCGTGAAGGCGAGGGCGATTTCGGTGACGACGAACGCCTGCGACAGCCGCCGCACCGGCGCCGCGGCCGACGCGCGGACACCCTCGGTGAGCACCGCGTTCGGCGGCGTGCGCGCCGCCTGCCACAGCGGCGCCAGACCGGCGAGCACGCCGGTGACGAGCGCCACGGCGGCGCTGAAGGTGAGCACCGTCCAGTCGATGCCGATGTCCTCGGTCTGCGGCACGAAGTCTGACGCGGCGGCGAGCATCTGGCGGACGAAGATCGCGCTCAGGCCGACGCCGGCAACAGCTCCAGCCACTGAGACGAGCGCGCCTTCGGCGACGTAGCGCAGGGCGAGCTGGTGCCGCCGGGCGCCGAGGGCGACGCGGATCGCCGTCTCGCGGGCGCGGACGACCGATCGGGCGAGCAGCAGCGTGGCCACGTTGGCGCAGGCAATCAGCAGCAGCAGCCCGGCGCCGGTCAGCAAGGCCAGCAGCGTCGGGCGGATGTTGTTCAGCGGACTCTCGCGCAACCCATGGACGACCGCCGTATAGAACGGATGCCGCTCGGGATCTCTGGCGGCAATGTTGACCGCGACGCGTTTGGCATCGGCCGTGGCCTGCTCCAGCGAGACGCCGGGTTTGCGGCGGGCCCAGGCGAAGTAGATGCCGCTCCCCGGGTTCGGGTTGCTCGGCGACGGGTCGAGGGGAATCCACAGCTCGGTCTCGCCGCGTGTCATCGCGGTGCCGGCCACCGGCATGCGGAACCCCGGCCGCATCACACCGCTCACCGTGTAGCTCTGGCCGTCGAGCGTGATCGCGGTGCCGATGATGTCCGGCCGGCCGCCAAGGCGCCGCCACAGCGAGCTCGAGATGACGGCGCTCGTGTCGTCGGCGAACCATTGTCCGAGCATCGGCGCGCCGAGCTGGCGGGCGAGCGACGGCGTCACTGTGGCACCCGGAACGAATTGCGGCTCGCCGGGCGACGTCAGGTTGTAGCCCCCGGGCTGGAACCAGCCAAAGACATCGAAGCTCGTCGTCTGCCGCTGATAGTCCTGCAGGTCGGGCACCGAGCTCGACATGAACGTGCCCGGCTCCGTCGTCCTCGCGCCGTACAGCGCCACGTAGCGGTCGCCCTCGGGGTAGGGCAGCGGTCGCAGGATCACCCCGTTGATCACGGTGAAGATCGCCGTCGTCGAGCCGATGCCGACGGCAAACGCGACCACCGCGAGCAGGGCGACGCCGGGCGCCGTTTTCCACGAGGCCCAGGCTTGGGAGAAGGCCGATAGCACGTCGCCGTGACTTTAGCGCGGAGTCGCACGGCATTCCAAACCGGCGCCTCCATGCCAGACCGCACGATCTAGATCTCATTCTTGCTCTCGTTCGCCTGTCACCGAGATTGTCACCGTGGCGAGCCAAGAGCACGAAACTCCAGCCAACGCCGGCCACGTTGAACTTGAGTGGTCTCTTATACCTCGTCGAGTACCGCCAGGGTATCTCGGAGGAATACAACTCGTTCGACGGCATCGTCGAGTGGCAGCGCACGCAGCTCGTCAGCACGTTCTCACACGTGCGTGAGGTGTTCTGCATAGCCTCCCGGATACGACGCGTCTCTGGCGATGACCTGGGCTGCCCCCGGACGTGTGTCAGGCGACACGTTGGGTCCTCAAAGTGAGCGGAGCAGATGAATACCCGATGGTCCTGGGCCATTCCAGTCATGGAATGACACACGATGCCGCGGGGCGTTTCGCTCACGACGGATGGCGACGCTGAGGCGGACATCCGGGAGGGCCGCCGCAAGCCAGAATTGCCAGCCACTGCCGCCGTCGTGGGGTACGAACCGCAAGCAATGTGCGTCATCCAGGGCGAACGCGAACGAATCGAGCGCCAGTGAGAGACCGATGCCGATCGCTTTGATGTACGACTCCTTGAGCGTCCACAGCTCGATAAAGCGGGCCTTGTACTCGTCGGCAGAGCAGGCCTCGAGCAGCGCGACTTCGGCGGCTGCAAAGTGCCGCGTCGCGATGTCAGGCGCTGCCGCGACGCGACTGTAGCGCTCCACGTCGATACCGACGGCGGCGTGGCGGGTGATTGCGCAGGCCACGAATTCGTGGGTGTGAGAGATGTTAAAGAGGAGCGGCGGTGTCCCCGCTTGGGACGGCACGATCGACGGCTTCCCGTGGCTGGTGACTTCGAATCGCCAGCCAGATGGGTCGACGGCGCCGTACACCGAGAGCGCCGCGCGCAGCAACCCGTGCGCGGCGGAAAAATCACGTCGGTCACGATCGAAGCGCAGGCGATCGCGTCGTGACTGTTCGCTGGAATCAAGAAACCTGTCGAGCGCGTGCAGTTGTTCGGCGGATAGCGCGTCCGTGCGGCAGACCCAGACGGCGACCTCGTCATCGCCGAGGGTGCGGGCGCCAAACGGGGGTATCTCCGGCGGTGAGTGCATGACGCAAATGAATTCGCAGTCCGGCGTGACGCAGTTGGCGCGGCCGACCGGTCATTTTAGAATAGTCAGCATCGCCTGAGCGGGGCAGTCGATGTTGGGGCTGGTGTCCAAACAACGCCACCAATGTCATTGGTGACGTCCCGTAACTCTCTTATGGCATCACGTCTGTCTCGAGCCAAAGGGTTGCGAAAGCCTGGCTGTCGCCCAGGCAATACCAAATTGCACTTTCTCGCATGTGGTGTATCAGGCGCCATTCGCGCTGCTGGTAGAAAGCGAGTGGGCTGTGATCGAAGTAAGAGTCGGTCTCTTGGAAGAGGCTGAGCATCATGTCGATAAAGCCGACGAGGCTCAATGCGGGCTCCCGGTCCGTATTGAATAACTCAAACAGTTCACGCCGCTGCGCAACAGAGAGCCTGATCTCCTCACCTCCTGTAAAGGCTCCCAACCGGACTCAACTCCCAAGTCGGATCTTCATCTCTGAATCGTGATGTGGCGGGCAGATTGACAGCACAGTTTAGGGGCAACTAGTATCTAGAGTTTGCAACTACAGGAACGAGGATCGAATGGCCATTGACATCAACACCCTCGCGCGGCTTGGAGCTGCCGCACGGGTGCAGCAGCTTCTGCAAGAAATCGCCGAGCTCAAGAAGAAGTTCCCGAGCCTGGCGAAAGGCGGCGGCGGTAGCCGGGCCGCGAAGGCTACTGACGGCGGCGCGGTAAATTCCAACAGGAAGCGGCGCAAACGCTTTGAGATGACTGCCGCACAGAAGAAGGCGGTCAGCGTTCGGATGAGAAAATATTGGGCTGGAAGGCGCGCTCAGAAAGCGAAGGCGGCTGCCAGGTAGCCTGATGTCAAGCCTCGGTCAACTCCGCCGCGCAACCAGCTTGACCCTCGCAACCCAATTCAGACTGAATCGTGTTGGCGCGTGACTGGGCGCCGTCAGAGCGCGGCAGAGTCAGTGGTATTGGGCGTCAATGGTATTTGGCATGGCCGTACGGGCGACTATCGGTCTTCCACTGGCTCGACGCCGACCGACGCCTTCTGTGCCAGTGCTGAGATGAGCTCGACCGAAGGTCGAGCTCCGGGTAGACTCGATAGATTGCCTGCAATTCTGTTTGGATGTCCCGTATTCTTGCCTCGGCAGCTCGTAGCGAGCGCCACCGACTAATAGTCGCCATGTCAACTCCGAAGTCTCCAGCGTTCAGCGGGCCATTTCAGGAAGGTTCAGACGCAAGAGAACCCACTCTGAACTAACGACAAACGGCATCACTTCGAACAACTCCAATGAGCCGGCCGCCAGCCGGGCGTCCTGCATGGCGCCCGCTCACGGTGCGGCTTCACGGAGAACGTGTGATGACGCGTAAGAAATTACACTCGTGACCACGCGCGGCGCCGCGGGACGCGCTATGCTCAAGGAATCAGAGGTAATGAGCCAACCGGATCGCACGAACCGCAAGGGCAGACACGCTGCTCAGGCGTCGGAGTCACCGTGGTCCGGTGCAAGGCCGTCACTCCGGCGAATGCTGCGCTCACTGGTCCGTCCGAACGATTCCCGTCACTCAGACCCCTTGCGTGACGCGCGGCATCTCATCGGGTTGTGCACGTCGCTGTTGTCGGAGACAGGCGAACCGTCGGGAGCGCGACTGGCAACCGAGGTCCTGCGAGTCTACGAAGCGCTCGAGGGCCCGGCGCGAGACGCATTCTTCGACCTGCTCGTCAGCGAGTTCTCGCCGAACCCCGTCGAGGTCGGACGCGCAACCGACGCCTACCGCATCGAGCCGTCGCAGGCGAACCTCGTTCGTGTGCAGGCCGCCGTCGAGCCGCCGAGGCAGGAGCTGTTTCGCCGGTTCAATCTGGCCCAGGGCGGCACGGCAGTGCTCGTTCGCATGCGGGCGCACGCGCTCAACGCACTCGATGCCCATCCCGAGTGGGTCGGCGTCGATGCCGATCTCAGGCACCTCTTCCGGTCCTGGTTCAACCGTGGCTTTCTGTTCTTGCAACGCATCGACTGGCGCACGTCCGCGTTGGTGCTCGAACGGCTCATCGCGTACGAGGCCGTCCATCAAATCCAGGGCTGGCGCGACCTCCGGCGTCGCCTCGAGGCCGACCGCCGCTGCTACGCGTTCTTTCATCCCGCGTTGCCCGACGAGCCGCTGATCTTCATCGAGGTGGCGCTCGCTCCCGGGATGCTGGCGAAGGTGCAGCCGCTGCTGGATCCTGCGGCGCCGGTCATGGATCCCGCCAGAGCCGAGTGCGCGGTGTTCTACTCGATTACGAATTGCCAGGAAGGTCTGCGTGGTGTCTCATTCGGCAGTTCTCTGATCAAACAGGTGGCGGAGGAGCTCGGCAGGGAGTTCCCGCGGTTGAGGACATTCTCCACGCTCTCGCCCGTCCCAGGTTTCGGGGAATGGCTGGCAAACGGAGACCACCCCCTGACGGTGCCCGAACATCACTCGACGATCCGGACGATCGTCGACATGCTGCGAGGGCATCACGTGCCCGAGCCGCCGATCGCTCCGGCCATCCAGACCGAGCTCAGTCGCCTGTGCGCGTACTACCTGATGCACGCGAAGCGCGGCAAAGCTCCGCTCGATCCTGTGGCCCGGTTCCACCTGGCCAACGGCGCCCGACTCGAACGACTCAATTGGATGGGCGATACCTCGCCGACAGGCCTGTCCCGCTCCCTCGGGTTCACCGTGAACTACGTGTATCGGCTCGCGGATATCGAGCGGAATCACGGGGCGTACGCGACGGCTCATACCATCATCGCGTCGAGCAGCCTTCAGCGTTTGGCGAGATCGCGGCCACGCACAAGCAAATCGCGCACGCCCTAGTTCGTGCCGGCCGGCGGCGTGATCCCGAGAATCTTCGCCGGATTGATCTTGAACAGCAGGTCGAGCTCGCGTTCGGTGAACCCGTTCGCGCGCAGGACCTTCGCGCAGTTCGCCAGCGCATCAGGCTGCCAGTTCGAGTTGAGCTGTCCAGTGTCGCTCGACACGAATGCGTGTTCCACGCCGGCCGCACGGATCCCTTCCACGTGGTTCTTCACCACCTCGGGCCTGGCGTTCGGGTTGCCGAACTGCGATGTGAACTCGGCGTAGATCTCGGGGCCCATCGCGACCGTCTCTGTGATCTCCGCCGCGGTCATGTCCACGATGTCGAGCAGCGGGTGCGTGATGATGATGTGCTTCACGCCCACGCGCACGGCCTCCTTCACTATCAGTCTCACCTCGGGCGGCGAGTTATGGCCCGTTGCCAGAATCAGATCGCCGTTGCTGTCGCGGGTCTTGGCCTTGGCGATGATCGCGAGGGCGTCTTTGACCTCCGGCAGCAGCTCTCCGCCGTCGGGGCACGGCTTCGGATAGTTGATCCAGAAGGGGAGGCCCTTACACTGCGCCACCGCGACGTACGCCGGCGGCCGTCGCGGCAGCTTGTGGATACTGTTCTCCGAGTCCCAGCTTGGCATCCAGACGATGCGGCCCCACCCGCCCTTCATCTCCGCGCCATGTGGGTGATGGCCCACGAATTGACCTTGGTGCCGGTCGTGAGGTTCGAGCCCATACCTCCGAAGAACTCCATCTCGGGATGGAGCTTCCGCAGGTAGTACGCCAGCCCCGCGGTCTGATCGAGGTGCCCTTTGATCACGAAGCCGCGCATGCCCGAGGCCTTGGCTCGCGTGTACAGGTCGAGCGCGTCGATGGAACGGGCGGCCTGGCCATAGCTGGGCCCGGAGCTGTCCGGATCCTGGTGCGCGTGCATGTCGATCGCCCCGCGCAGCGCCGGATCCTGGGGCGCCGGGTCGTTCAGCGAGTAGTTCGCGCGCCCACGTCCTGCGGGGGCGCCGCCCTGCCCACGACCCGGCCCTTCGCCGCGCTCCTGCGCGGTGCCGTTCTGGGTCGTGCCCGCCGCCACAGCCAGAAGCGCTGCGGCCACACACACGAACAGGTGTCGCACCCGGCCGGCTGATGTTGGTTTCATCAATGTCTCCCTTTCCCCCTCAGGTCGGGCGGGCCTCAGCGAGACCCGCCCTGAGAATTCAAATCGCGAACCGGCGTCAAGCCGGTTTGCCAGATACTGCCTCGACTTCTAGCGAGATCCTGCGGCAGCGTGCTCGCTAGAAGTCGATCTGCGCGCTGAACTTCACGAGACGCCCGTCGAGTACCTGCGTCGGCTGTCCCCATCGCGCGTTGTATGTGCCGAAAAGCGTGACTGGCGTGTTGACGTTGAAGAGGTTGTAGGCGTCCGCGTTCAACTGGATCCGCTGCGTGCCCAGCCGGAGGATCTTGGTGCCTCGCAGGTCGAACTGGTTGATGCGGGGCCCGAAGACCGATAGCGGTTTCACCATCGGGATGACGACCGTGGTGAGGCCCCCGGACAGCGGCCGTCCGAGCGAGGGCTGGATCTCGGCCAGCGTGAACGTCCGGTTGGCGGAGTAGTTCGCCCCGGGATTGCTCTGAACGACGGCCGCGACCTGGATCCCGTACGGGAACGTGTAGGAGCCGTTGATCTTCACCCGGCTCTGATACGGCACCTCCACCTTGCAGTTGAACAGCTGCTGCGGTGAATCGACGACGTAGCACGTGTCGGTGCCAACGAGGTCTGCAGATGTCCAAGCGCATTCTCATCGTCGAAGACGACAAGGCCATCGCCAGGCTACTCCACGACAACCTGGAGTACGAAGGGTTCGTGGTCGAAACGTGCGACGACGGCCATCATGCGCTCGGGTCGGTGAAGCGGTTCACGCCAGATCTGCTCCTCCTCGACCTGATGCTTCCGCACGGCGCCGACGGGTTCGAGATCTGCCGGGCGCTCAACGAGAGTCCGACGCGCGTTCCGGTGATCATCCTGTCGGCCCGCGGGCTGAAGGAGGATCGCATCCGGGGACTGACCCTCGGCGCCGACGACTACGTGACGAAGCCCTTCGCCCTCGACGAACTGCTGGCGCGGGTGCACGCGGTCCTGCGCCGGACCAAGCCGCCCATCGACCAGCTGCGGCTCGGCAACACGGTCATCGACTTCAGACGGCTGGAGGCGTACTGCGGCGCGAAGCGTGTGGAGCTGACCGACCGGGAGTTCGAGATCCTGCACTGCCTCGCCGAACGGGCCGGCCACGTGGTGACGCGGGACGAGCTGCTCCACCTGGTCTGGGGCTACTCGGACGCGCCGCTCACGCGCACCGTGGACAACTTCATCTTCCGGCTTCGCCACAAGCTGGAGCCCGATCCCCGCCATCCCACCTACATCCGCAAGGCGTACGGCGACGGATACCGGCTGATCACTGGATGATCACCTCGTCGGCGCGAGACAACGCAGATCATTGGACCAGTCAAGGCTCACACGACGGCCATGACGCGAGCGCGGGCTGATCAGCGCGTCGCGATGGTCGATGTCGCGTGCGTCAGCGTGGCGCGGGTTGCTGGAGCGGCCTGACGTGCGCGTGATCGCGCCAGGCGACACGCAGGGCCGCCAGCGCCGGGCCGCCCGCGGCGATCCATTGCTGTCGAAGGGAGCAGAAGGGATCGCATAACGGGTCTTCCGTCAATCTCCACCACTCACCCCCGCTTTATGCGGATTATCCTCTCGGCGACACGTTGTTTTGACTTGAACAGACTCATGGAGCCGACTCGACGTGTCGTTAGCTGGCTGCGCGGAGCGACAACTCGAAGTGAAGCCCTTCGGCTCTCTGGAGGTGGTGGATGACCTCGAAGAGATTGCGGGCTTGAGGGTTACCGCTTGGACTGAGCATGCGCATCAAGCTCTTGGCCGGCCGTTTTGTTCGGCGACTCAGCTCCTCGAACCCAATCGTCGCGTTGATATAGTCGCGAAGTACTGCCTTCCCGGTGTCGAGATCCCCGGCGAGAAGGCACTCGACGCCTTCACGCAGAAGCTCCTTTCTGTACTTGCGGTCCGCTCGAAGGCGCGCTTGCACCGTTTCCTTGAACTCTCGCGTCAGCGGCATCTCATTTCTCCTCAGTCTTGCGCTTCTTGTAGTCGGCCCATCGGCCGTGGGCGGTCGCGATGTCGCGGTCCTGGCGCTTCTTCGTCCCACCGCCGAGCAGGATGACAACAGCATCGCCGTCTTTGCCAAAGTAGACGCGATACCCTGGTCCGAAATCGATTCGGTACTCGAATACGCCGCCACCCACGCCCTTGACGTTTGAGAACTTCCCCAACTCCAGCCGTCGAAGCGCCGTCGTCACTTTTGCGGCTGCTGCGGCGTCCACACTCCGAAACCAAGCCGCAACTGGACTCGATCCTGCACGGTCGAGATATTCGAGAACCGTCAACATCTATATGGTAACATGAACGTTACCATTGTCAACGACAGACAGAGCTTGGACAAGGACTCGTTCGCCCTCGACGAACTGCTGGCGCGGGTGCACGCGGTCCTGCGCCGGACCAAGCCGCCCATCGACCAGCTGCGGCTCGGCAACACGGTCATCGACTTCAGACGGCTGGAGGCGTACTGCGGCGCGAAGCGCGTGGAGCTGACCGACCGGGAGTTCGAGATCCTGCACTGCCTCGCCGAACGGGCCGGCCACGTGGTGACGCGGGACGAGCTGCTCCACCTGGTCTGGGGTTACTCGGACGCGCCGCTCACGCGCACCGTGGACAACTTCATCTTCCGGCTTCGCCACAAGCTGGAGCCCGATCCCCGCCACCCCACCTACATCCGCAAGGCGTACGGCGACGGATACCGGCTGATCACTGGATGATCACCTCGTCCGGGGATTGTGATCCGATCGCGAGTTGAGCGCGATGCCTGCATGGACGGCTGCCGGCGCTGACGTCCGAGGCTCTTGCGCGCGCTGCGGCCGAGGAGGTGGCTCGCTGCCCGCGGTCATGTTCCCGACCGGCTACAACAACAACGTGCAGATCCTCCAGGCGCCCGGCTAGGTCACGATCACGAATACGCGTGTCACGAAGGCGATCGTGGTCTCGAGAACATTCTGCGAGCCGCGCGCCTCGAGGAAGCTGGCGCCGCCGCGCACGATCGCACACCCGCTCGCTGAATCGTCTTCCGCAGCTCTACCTCCTGTTGGGTAGTGCGAGGTCCATGTGGCCTCGCTAGACTCTGCCCGCCAACAGACCACTTTCAATGACGAGGGTGCTTTGGTCAGGAGGTGCTCGGAAATGACGAGTGCGTTGATCCGGAAGCTCGCGTTGTTGGTGATCCTCATGCTGGTCCCCTGCGTGGCGATGGCCCAGGGCCTCGGCGCGGCCAGCATGGCCGGGGTCGTGAAAGACCCCTCGGGCGCTGTTCTGCCCGGCGTGATCGTGGAAGCCGCAAGTTCCGTGCTCATCGAGAAAGTCCGGACGACGGTGACCGATGCCGAAGGGCGCTACCAGCTTGCCGAACTGCGGCCGGGCGCCTACACCCTGACGTTCACGCTCACGGGGTTCACGACCTACAAGCGGGAGGGGCTGCAGCTCAGGCCCAGCTTTGCCGCGACCATCAACGCCGATCTCAAGGTGGGCGAGCTGAACGAAACGATCGTGGTCTCAGGGCAGTCGCCGCTCGTGGACACACGCAGCGTGTCGAAGGTGCAGGTGATCAGCCAGGAAACGCTCGCCGCGCTCCCAACGTCCAAGAGCGTCGGCGGCATGCTGGCCTTCGTGCCAGGCGCTGTGTCGCCGGCCAACGGCGTCGATACCGGCGGCACCAAAGGCGAGCAGTCGGTGCGTATCTCGGTATTCGGCGCCCGCCCGGGCGACATGCGACAGATGACGAACGGCCTGCTCTATACCAACCTCAATGGCGACGGCGGCGGCCGCTTGTACTTCGTCAACCCGGTGACGATCCAGGAGAACGTCATCGACCTCGGCGCCGCCGGGTCGGCGCTCTATCAGACGAGCGGCGCCGTGGTGAACACCATTCCGCGAGAGGGCGGGAACCGGCTCTCGGGCACGATGTTCGGCGCGTACACGAACCACAACCTCCAGAACAGCAATCTCAGCGACGATCTGAAGGCCTGGGGTCTCACCGTGGTCAACGGCATCCGGGCCATCGGCGACGTCAACGGCCTGATTGGCGGACCCATTGCCAACGACCGGTGGTGGTTCGTGGTGTCCGGGCGGTACAGCGGCAGCACGCTGCGCGCCGCCAGCCTGTTCCACGACGCCAACCTCGACGACTGGGTCTACACGCCAGATAACGGCCGGCCGGTGGATCCGCAGGAGCGCAACCGGAACGTCCAGGCGCGGACGACCTTCCAGTTCGGCAGCAAGGACAAGTTCGGCGCCTCCACCGATATTCAACGCCACTTCCGCGACCAGGCCTTCGGACAGCTCGATCAGGGCACGGCGCGCGTCGAAGCCAACGCCGCGATGTGCCACAACGACTCGCTGACTCAATTCACCTGGAGCCGGGCGCAGTCGAACACCCTGCTCTACGAGGGCGGCGGGTCGGTGAGCCTCAACACGTTCGGCACCGCGAACTTCGGCGTGAAGCTCGATGGCTCGGACTACGAGGCGTGTGGCCAGAGCGAACCCTTCCGCGTCAACATCGCCGACGCGGCCCGCGGCGCCAACTACCACGGCGTTGGCGCGGTTGGCATCGGCGTCTCGAATCTCTTCGCCGGCCGATTCGCGATGTCGTATGTGACGGGCGCCCACAACTTCAAGACCGGCTTCAACATCATCCGCGGCAACGTCACCGGCAACACGATCAACCGCGCCGACGATGTCAGAGGCCTGCCGATCAGCTACACCTTCACCAACAACGTGCCGACGTCGATGACGCTGTTCGCCGACCGCAACAGCGACGCGCACATGGATCACGACCTGGCGCTCTACGCGCAGGACCAGTGGACGCTGCAGCGGCTCACGCTCAACCTGGGCCTGCGCTTCGACTGGATCGCGCAGTCGCTCGGCGCCGTCGATCACCCGGCCAACGCGCTGTTCCCGGCCTACAGCTCGCCCGCGCTCGAACGCACGCCGAACTGGAAGGATCTGAGCCCGCGCATCGGCGCCGCCTACGATCTGTTCGGCAACGGCCGCACCGCGATCAAGGGCGGCATCAACCGCTACGTCGCGGGAGCCTCGACAGGCGTGGCCTCGCTCTATGGCCCGACGGCCAACTTCAGCACGACGCGCAACTGGACCGATGCCAACGGCAACTACCTCCCGGACTGCGACCTGAACAACCCGGCCCAGCAGGATCGTCGCGGCGCCGGCGGCGACGTCTGCGGTGTCTACAACACGCCCAGCGTCGGCACATTCGTCCCGAGCACGAGCGTGATCGACCCCAGCTTTACGCAGGGGTGGTTCAAGCGCGGCTACAACTGGCGCGCAACGGCGTCGGTGGAGCAGCAGATCGCCAATGGCCTGGCCGTCGCGGCCACCTACGCCCACGCCATTTACGGCAACTTCATCGCGACCGACAATCAGAACCTCACGCCCGCCGACTTCGATCCGTACTGCATCACGCTGCCGACGGACCCGCGCCTGGCGCGCAGCGGTCAGCAGCTGTGCGGGCTCTGGGATCAGCGCGTCAACGTCGCGACCAGCAACCTGATTGGGTTCGCAGACAACTACGTCGACAGGTATGCGATCGGCGGCCTGGCGCAGGGCCATCAGAAGGAACACTTCGACGGCTTCGACCTCCAGTTCAACTCACGCTATCGCGGCGGGACGGCCGGTGGCGGCTGGAGCGTGGGCAACACGATCCAGAACACCGCGATCTCGGCCAATGGTGGCCAGATCAACAACTCGATCGACCAGTGCTTCGTGGTGGACAATCCCGAGCAGCTCACGAGCCAGGTGAGCCCCTGCGACGTGAAGAACCCGTATCAGCATCGCTTCCGGTTCAACGGCTCGTACGAACTGCCGTGGGGCGGTGTGCAGCTCGCCGCGGTGTATCAGGATCTTCCGGGCCCGCTCATCGTTGCCAACCGCACGTACACGAGCGCGGAGATCAACGCGCAGACGACCGGGGCGCTCGGCCGCAACCTGCGGCTCGCCACCCGTACCATCAACATGCTCGAGCCGTTCTCGAAGTTCGGAGATCGCGTGCGGCAGGTGGACCTCCGGGTGAGCAAGCTGTTCCGATTCGGCGACCAGCGATTCCAGGCGAATCTGGACGTCTACAATCTGGCGAACGGGAGCACGGCCACGTTCATCCGCAACACCTATACAGCGCCGGGCGCCGTCACCGCCACGCCGTGGCTGCAGCCGACGCAGGTGATGGACGGCCGGTTCGTCAAGTTCAGCGCGCAGTTCGATTTCTAGCGTCTGGCAAACCGGCTTGGCGCGGATACCTCGATTTGGGTATCTGCGCCACGGCGCGATTGATTTGACTCCACTCCAGTTGGACGACAAGATCGCGCGCGTGAGACTGCGAGCCCTGCTGCTGTCGCTCGCCTGCGCGATGAGTCCCCTCACCGCATGGGCCGAGACCACCGGTTCCGGCCTCAGTGATTACTACGTCACAACGTGGAGCGAGAAGGACGGGCTGCCGCCGGCGGGCATCCGATCGCTCGAACAGGGCGCCGAGGGCGACTTGTGGCTCGGGACCGAGACCGGGCTGGTTCGGTTCGACGGGCTGCGGTTCGTTCCTTTCGAACGGCTGCATCAGGGGCGCCTTCCCGCTGGTGCTGTCAGTGCGCTGCTCCGCGCGAAAGATGGCAGCCTGTGGGTCGGGCTGAGCGGACGGTCCAGCATCGCGCGCGTCCATGACGGCCGGGTGACGACCTTCGGCGAGTCCGAGGGAATCCCGGATGGTCAGGTCACGAGCCTGTACCAGGATCGAAGCGGTTCGATTTGGGCGGGATCCGTCGCCGGTCTTTTCCGCTTCGATGGCCATCGCTGGGTTCGCGTCGTGCTCCCCGAGTCGGGACGTGACTCCGTCGCCGCGATTCGAGAAGACGCCGCTGGTGGTCTGTGGGTTGCCGGGCCGCTGGCCGTGTTTCGGCGTCCCACCCGCGATGAGCCCTTCCAGGTCGTCGAGCGAATCGCCGTCGCCAGCAACGTGTGGCAGAGCCTCGGCATGGACCGCGAGGGTCGGATGTGGATGACCGACTTCGAGCACGGCGTGCGGATGCTCGGTGATCGCGGCACGCAATCGCCCCTCTCGAAGTGGCGCGGGTGGGGCGTTCAGATTCTCCACGACTCGCACGGCACGATGTGGGTCGCCACGCGCGGTCAGGGATTGTGGCGCATCCCCGACGCGGGCTCGATTCGTGGCGTGATTACGTCGCGAGACGGCCTGGTCAACGATGCGGTGCAGGCGGTGCTGGAGGATCGCGACGGCAACCTGTGGATTGGAACGCCGGCGGGTCTCCAGCGTTTGTCGCCGCATCGGGTGACTCCGCGCCGGGATCTTGGTGTCGTGCGAGCACTGGAAGTGACACCGGATGGCTCGGTGTGGGTGGGGACATCGGAGGGCTTGTCTCGCATGACGGCCTCCGGCCGTCGACTCTTGACTGCCGCCAACGGACTGCCGGGAGCGGTGGTGCTGACGCTGCACGCCGATCGTGCCGGCGGGTTGTGGGTCGCGACCGAGCGCGGCGTCGCGCGCTATTTCGGTGGCCGATTCACGTCGTTGAACGCGGACCCGCAGATGCAGCGCGTGTTTGCCATGGCCACGACGAGGCCAGGTGACCTGTGGCTCCGTGATTTCTCGTTCCGCCTCTATCACTGGCGCGACGGCGCGATGGTGCCGGTGAGCGATGTGCCTGAGACGCATCGGCGCAACGTCTTTGCCCTGTACGGCGATCGGGTGGGCAACGTGTGGATCGGTGGAACTGGAGGCCGGCTCGGCGTCCGTCGCGCCGATGGCTCCTTTCGCACCTACGAGCTGCCGATTGGCGCCGTCATGCAGATCACCGAAGACGGCAATGGCGCGATCTGGGCCGGCGGAAGCGAGGGCTTGAGCCGCATCACCGCCGACAGGGTCGAGAGCATCACCCGTGCGCAGGGTTTTGCCGGAAGTGTCAAGGCCATCGTCGAAGATCGTGCCGGCGATCTGTGGGTGGGCATCGGGTCGGGGATCGTTCGCCTCGATAGGAGCGAGTTCTCTCGGGCCGCCGCGGCTGGCGAGCGTGGATTCCACTACAGGTTCCTCAACGTCGCCGACGGCGTCGCCGGCACGCCGATCGCCGAGGGGGCGAAAACCGGCGTGCTCGCGTCCGATGGCACGCTGTGGTTTTCGACCAGTGGCGGAGCCACGCTCGTGGATCCGACGCGGACCGGCGCGGCGTCGCCGTTGCCGCCAATCCGGATCGAGTCGGTCACCGCAGACGGGCAGCGATTCGTTCCCGAGACGCGCCTGTTCGAGCCGTCCCGCGCGTCGCACGTGCACATCGCCTTCAACGCGCTGACCATGACCGATCCGACTCGCGTCCGTTTCCGCTATCGGCTCGACGACTACGATCACGACTGGGTCGACGTGGGCGCGTCGCGGGACGCGTCGTACATCAACCTGCCACCGGGGCACTATCGATTCGTCGTCGAGGCGACCAATGGCGACGGCGTCTGGACATCTGGTGCGGCGTCCGAGTTCGGCATCGCGCCGATGTTCTACCGGACGATCTGGTTTTATGGCCTCTGTGCCGCCGTCGCGGCCGCCGCCGTCGCTGGCGCATGGCGACTGCGGGTCGGCCAGGTGCGTCGCCAGTTCGCGCTGGTGCTCGGTGAGCGCATTCGTATGAGCCGCGAGATTCACGACACGCTGCTCCAGGGGCTGGCGGGCCTGGCACTCGAAGTCGACGACCTGTCCCACAATCTGGATGGGGCGAGGCCGGGCTCGCAAGAACGGGTGCTGGCGATCCGCCGTCGCGTGGAGGGCTATCTGCGCGAGGCCCGGCTGTCGATCTGGGATCTGCGCACGCCGCAGGTGGCGATCAGGGATTTCCCGCACGCGCTGCGCGAGGTCGGCGAGCGGGCGATTGGCGATCGACCGGTGCGTCTCGACCTGGTCGTGAACGGTGCGCCGCAACGCTGTCCCCCGCGTGTGAAGGAGCAGTTGCTGCTCATCGGCCAGGAGGCGGTCAACAACGCCGTACGGCACGGACACCCGACCTGCGTGGCGTTCGAGCTGGAATGCGATGAGCACCGCACGCGTCTGCGGGTCAGCGACGACGGCTGCGGGTTCGATCCTGACGAGGCGCGGCACGCGGTCGGTCACTACGGGCTTCGCGGGATGCGCGAACGTGTCGAGCAGGTGCGGGGCACGATCTCGATCGACTCGGTGCCCGGCCGTGGCACGCGAATCGAGGCCACGGTGCCGATCTAGTGTCCTGGGAACACATGACGCAGACGTCTCGGATCCGTGTGATGTGCGTCGACGATCATCGCGTCATGCTCGACGGTCTGGCGTTGCTCATCGGCCGTCAGCCCGACATGGAGGTCGTCGCGTCGGCGACCAACGTCCCGCAGGCACTCGGCGAATACGCGCGCGTGCGCCCGGACATCGTGCTGATGGATCTGCAGCTGCCAGGGACGAGCGGTCTCGAAGGCATCAAACAGATTCGGCGCGATGCGCCCGACGCCCGCATCGTCGTGTTGACGATGTATCAGGGCGATGAGGATATCTATCGCTCGCTCGAGGCTGGCGCCGCGACCTACGTGTTGAAGGACGCACTGTCGGACGAGTTGGTCACCGTGATCCGGCAGGTGCACCAGGGGAACAAGCCCGTGACGCCGGCCGTGAAAGCGCTGCTCGACAGCCGGCGTCAGCTGCCACTGCTCACGCCGCGCGAAATCCAGGTCGTTCGACTCATCGCCGACGGCCTGCGCAACAAGGAGATTGCGGTGGCGCTCGGCATCAGCGAGCAAACGGCCAAAGTCCACGTGAAGAACATCCTCTCCAAGCTCCATGTCAACGACCGGTCGGCGGTCGTCGCCGTCGCCGCCCGTCGCGGGATCTTTCACCTGTAGTCAGACGATCCGCGCCTGCCGTCCATTACCTCACGTTGGGTAGAGCCAGGGTGCCGACCCCTTGCTAGACTCACCGCGCTCGGTTGCCCATGACGCGACCGCTTGCACACCGGTGACGGGGATGACGACCAGGGGACGCGATCGCATGCACGCTCCGAGCCTGCACGGAGCACGGATCGAGAGGCGGCAGGCGCTCCGCCTCATGGGCACTTCATGGCTGACCGCCGTTGCCGCGGCGGGAGGGATCGAACCATTTGCGCGTCGTGCCTTCGGCGCGCAGGCACTGAGCGCGCCGGTCCGCATCGACGTGCCTCGCGGCGGCATCATTCGCACCATCCGCGGCGACCTCGATCCCAATACCATCGGCGGCGCCACGCTCATGCACGAGCATCTGGGCAGCGGGCGTGCACCTTCGGGTCGCGGCGGTCCGGTCGAGCCCAATCCGACGGCCGATCGCGAGTGGATGGTGCAGGAGTTGACCATCGCGCGCGAGAAGGCGGGCCTTGGCATGCTGGTCGCCGCGGCGACCAACATTCCCGGTCCCGACAACACCGAGTACTTGACCGCTCTCTCGCAGCGCTCGAACGTGCACCTTATCGCCGCCGCGGCCTACTACACCAGGCCCAGCTACCCGCCAGGCACCGACACGATCGCGGAGGAGGATCTGAGCGAGCTGCTCGTTCGCGGCGCGGCGTCGGCGCGGCTCGGGGCATTCGGAGAGCTGGGCGTGGTGAACGACGCGCCGGATCTCGACCCGGTGGAACGCAAAGTGTTCCGCGCCTTCGGCCGCGCACAGGCCCGGACCAATCTGCCGATCTTCACGCACAACGATTACTCGACCGGTCCCAACGTGCCGATGGACATGGCGCTCCGCCAACTGGACGCGCTCGAGGCGGGTGGCGCCAACCCGAGGTCAATCGCGCTCGGCCACGTCTGTTGCCTGTTCGACCCGATGGTCGATGTGGCGAAGCGCGTCGCGCGACGCGGTGCGTTCGTCGCCTTCGATCGTGTGACCCGTCAGGTGCAGTGGGTGTCCGACGAGCGCCGGATCGTCATGCTGAAGGCGCTGCTCGACGCCGGGCTCGAACATTCGATTCTGCTCTCGTCCGACTACATCGGACGGGTGAACACGTCGGTCGGCGAGATCAACGGCTACCCGGGTCCGTTGCACGCGCGTGACGGCGGCCCCGGATACGCTCGACCGCTGGTGCTGTTCGTGCCGCAGCTTCGAAAGGCCGGGATTCCGGACGAGGTGATTCGCCGCATCACGCAGGACAACCCGCGGCGGTTCCTGACGTTCGTTCCGAGACAGGCGTAGGCCTGGAGGAGATGGCAGAGGAACGCGCAGTCAGGGCGCGTTCTGGGGCGTGTGCACGTGGATGATCACGTACTGCAGCGGCGTCCCTGGGTCCCCGTACGCCGTGTGCCAGGTGTATGGGGAGATCGACACCAGATCGCCCACTTTCACTTTCAGCTCGCGGCCGCCGACGATTGGCCCACCGCGGTGTTCGCCGGCCGCCACCAGATAGTCGTTCTTGGGATCGACCTTGCCCTCGACGACCACCGTGCCCGAGCCACCGGTCACGAGATAGATCTGCGTGTTCTCGGTGTGCATCTCGCCGATCACTGGCGGTTTGTCGGCGCCGGGCCTGGTCGTCGCCGTCAGCCGATACTCAGGCGCCCATTGGATGTGGCTCTTGGCGGCGTTCTGCTGGTCGCGTGTCCACAGCACCGCTGTGCCTGGCGTCATCTTGGTTTCGGGAGTGCCTGTCACCAGAAAGAGGTTCGTGGCTGCTGCTGGCCCAAGGCCGCGGCCTGGCGTTGGAGTTTGAGAGCCGCCCTGTGCCGTGGGGGCTTGCGCGTGCGCGACGGGTGCGAGCGTCACCCATCCGGCGCCGGCGGCGGTGACAGCGGCGGCTACCAATATCAATCGCTTCATGGGAACTCCTGGATGGTGTGTTGCTGTGCGGCGAGAGTGTAGTCAGCCGTTGGAACGGGCCGCACTACCCAACGTGAGGTAGCCTGCTCTCTCATGGAAGGGTGGCGATGACAGGTTCAGCGCCAACCGAGCTCTGGGGCGACAAACTTGAGGATGCTCTCGATGGCGTGGGTGTTGTAGTCCACGCCCAACCGCTGACCGGTGCGCTAGGCCGCAGGACGCGGTCCGAACCAAGTGGTTAGCGCGTCAGCGAGCCCCAGCTGAGTCCGGTCTCCCACCCACGCCACATATCCGTCGGGCCGAATCAGCACGGCGGTCGGAGCAGTGACCGGCCCGAGTGTCGGAAGCTCCCACGTACCAACGTAATTGGCGTCGACCAGCTGAACCCGATCTGCCCATGGAGTGATGTCAACGCCGCCGGGCTCACCGAGGTTGAGGAGCACCGGCCGGGCATCGTGCAGCAGGGTGAAGACCCGCAGCGGGCCGTTGGCAGTGATCACGTCGAGATCGGGCATGCGGCGTCCGAGCAGCGGGTGTCCCTCGCCGAGATCGTAGTGAATGTCCAGACCAGACATCCTCGCGGCGTATCGCTTGCGAGGCTCGTCCATCTTCAACAGCTCGGAGAGGGCCTCGTGTGCGGCTTTCGTCCGTTCGTCGCCGCGCATGAGCGCCGTCTGCGCCATGGTGGCTTTGAGCACGCGCGCACCGATCGGGTGCCGCTCGGCCTGGTAGGTATCGAGCAGGCTCTCGGACGATGTGCCGTTGACCACTTGGGCCAGCTTCCATCCCAGGTTCACGGCGTCCTGGACACCGATGTTGAGTCCTTGTCCACCGGCCGGGGAATGCACGTGCGCCGAGTCGCCGGCCAGGAGCACTCGTCTCTCTCGGTAGGACGCGGCCTGCCGGGCCGCATCGGTGAACCTCGAGACAAACGTGACGCTGTGAACACCGAAGTCGGTCCCATAGACGGCGATGAGCGCCTCGCGAAGGTCGTCCAGGGTCGGCTCGCCGTGCCTGACGTGCCGCTCGTTCAACACCACCCGCACTCGCTTCCCGTCCTCCAGTTTGCCGAGGCCATTGATGCCCCTTTCGTCGGGGCGCATGCCCCACGCCGGTTCTTCGGTCATCGCGACCTCGGCAATCAAGTAGCTGATGGACGGGTCCCATCCAGGGAAGGCGATGCCGGCTTTCTTGCGGATCAGGCTGCGACCGCCGTCGCACCCGACGAGGTACTTCGCTCGCAACGAACGGCCGTCGGACGACGCCGCGAAGTCCCCGAAGGGGGACAGCTCGACATCGACGCCGGTTTCATCCTGCGCAAAGCCTGTCACCTCGAGTCCGCGATAGGTCGGTACTTTCAGCTCGTCGACCCACGCGGCCAGTGTGCGCTCGATGCCTTCCTGCCACAGCGCGAGCCCGTAGTTGTGGCGAGTCGGAAAGTCGCTGATGTCGAGAGGGATCATCGCGAAGCCCGTGACCTGCATGACCTTTCCTTGCGAGAGGAAGCGATCGGCAATTCCACGCTGATCGAGCACCTCGATCGTTCGTGCATGCAGACCGCCTGCGCGCGCGCCGGCGAGCTCCTGGCTGACGCGCCGCTCGACAATGGCAACGTCGACGCCCGCCAACGCCAATTCGCCCGCCAACATCAGCCCTGTCGGACCTCCTCCGGCAATCACCACCGCATGCTCGGTCATCGTCACACTCCTTAGGACGATGATCCTGCGGCACGCCCCGGGCCTTGCCGTAAGTCCCCCGTCGCGCGACAATCTAAGAGTGGCAAGGAGCGGGTACTCCCCAAGGCCACGCCCGCCTCGCTGAGTTCTGCTGAACTCGTCACCCACCTGGCTCCCGATCACCAGCACCGACGTGGGAGACGCGCCCTTGGCTCGGAAGCGCTGCCTCCTGTACGAAGGCGGGTTCGCTATGCCGAAGCGGCAATCCGCGTGAGCGAGAAGGTATTGGACATCGCTATTGGTCCAATAAAGACTGCTGCGCTGAGCCTGCGTTCTGGATGATCAGTCCGCTGCGTGAGCTCAAACGCTGCAGTCTTCGCCGGTCGCAATGAACTGAGGCAGTCGCGGTGTCGAAGATGGCCACCTACGAACCGACTCGACGAGAGTTTCTGCTGACCGGCCTCGCGGCTGCAGTGTGTCAAACCGTGGTGTGGGGCCAGGCCGGGGATCTCGCGACGCTGACGGTGAAGCAGGCGTCCGACTTGATTCGCCGGCGTGATGTCTCAGCGCTGGAATTGACAGAGGCCTGCCTGCGGCGTATCGACGCCTTCAATCCGTCGCTGAACGCGTTCGTGACGGTGGCTCGCGAGCAGGCGAGCGAGACCGCACGTCAACTCGACGCGGAGCGGCGGCGTGGCGGGTGGCGCGGACCGCTGCATGGAATTCCCGTTGCGCTCAAGGACAACATCGATACCGCTGGCATTCGCACGACGGGCGCGAGCACCTTGTTCAAGGATCGCATTCCAGCCGAGGATGCCCACGTCGTGGCTCGACTCACGCAGGCTGGCGCAATCATCCTCGGCAAGCTGAACTTGCACGAGTTCGCGCTGGGCGGCACGAATGCGGTCACGCACTTCGGTCCGGTGCGCAATCCGTGGGCGATGGATCATCATCCCGGAGGGTCGTCAGGAGGAAACGCCGCGGCGGTGGCAGCCGATCTGTGCCTCGCCACGCTTGGGACGGACACCGGCGGATCGATTCGGATCCCCTCTTCCTACTGCAGCGTCGTTGGACTGAAGCCGACCGCCGGCCGCGTCAGCAACCATGGCGTCATCCCCAATTCGTGGTCGTTCGACACGGTTGGACCCATGTGCAAGACCACCGAGGATGCCGCGTTTGTGCTCCACGCGATTGCCGGATACCACGAACGAGATCCGCTATCAGTAGACCGTGCTGTCCCAGACTACGCGAGGGCGCTGCGCGCGAGAGTGTCGAAGCTCAGGATTGGCATACCGCGACAACCGTTCTTCGAAGGACTCGAACCAGAAGTGGCAAAGGCCGTCGAGGCCGCGCTCGTGGTGCTACGTGGCTTGGTGAGTGAGGTCAAGGAGGTTCAGGTCCCCGCATCGCCGGGACTTGGTGCTGTCTCCAACGCGGAAATCTATGCCTTCCACGCGCCGTGGATTACGAAAACGCCCGAGTTGTATCAGGACGCCACTCGTCGGATCATCATGGGCGGCGCCACCGCCAGACCCGAAGCCTACATAGAAGGTTGGCGTCGCCTGGAGCTCGCCCGGCGGGAGATTGTCAGCTCATTCGCATCGATCGACGTCCTCGTCACCCCCACAACCACCGGTGTGACCTCGTTGATCCCGCAGCAAGCGTCAGGGCGAGGAGCCACACCGGTCGCCGCACCTGGGGCTGGTCGCGGCCCCGCAGCCGGCGGCGGGGCGCCAGGCTTTCGCAATACCTCGTACTTCAGTTATTACGGCCTGCCAGCGATTTCGATCCCCTGCGGGTTCACGGCGGCGGGGCTCCCCATCGGACTGCAGATCGCTGGGGCGCCATTCGCCGAATCGACCGTGCTCGCCGTCGCGTACGCGTACGAGCAGGCAACCGAATGGCATAAGAGACGCCCGGCGCTGCGAGCCGCCAGCGGAGTAGATAGGTAAAGGAGCTGATAATGACGGGCGGTCTACCACCTGTTTCGAGACGAGACTTCATGCTCACGAGCCTCGGCGCCGCAGCGGGATCGGTCGTGTCCACCTCGGCCCACGCGCAGCGGTCTGAGCCTTCTCGGGATCTCGCGACGCTCACGCTGAAGGAGGCGTCGGAGCTGGTGCGACGCAAGGACGTCTCGCCGGTAGAGCTCACCCAGGCGTGCCTGGCACGGATCGATCGTCATGAGGAGGCCATCAACGCGTTCATCACTGTCACGCGCGAGCAGGCACTGTCCGTGGCGCGAGCGATGGAGGCCGAACTGCGACGTCGGAGACCGCGCGGGCCTCTCCACGGAATTCCGATCGCGCTGAAGGACAACATCGACACGGCCGGCGTGCTGACCACCGCGGCGAGCGGCGTGTTCAAAGATCGCGTGCCAAGTGAAGATGCCTACACGGTCACTCGGCTGAAGCGCGCGGGTGCGGTGCTCCTCGGCAAGCTGAATCTGCATGAGTTCGCGCTCGGCGGCACATCAGCGGTGACCTACTACGGGGCCGTGCGTAATCCGTGGGCGCGCGATCGCGTGGCCGGAGGGTCGTCGGGCGGATCGGCCGCCGCCGTCGCGGCCGATCTGTGCTTCGGCGCGCTCGGCACGGACACCGGAGGGTCGATCCGGATCCCGGCGTCGCTGTGCGGCATCGTCGGGTTGAAGCCGACGTACGGCCGCGTGAGCAATCGAGGCGTGATCCCGATGGCGTGGACGCTCGATCACGTCGGGCCGATGTGCAAGACGGTCGAAGACTCGGCGTTGATGCTGGCGGCGATCGCCGGCTTCGATCCAGCCGACCCGGCATCGTTCGATGCACCCGTGCCCGATTACCATCGGGCGATCGGCGCGCCGACGTCACGGCTTCGGGTCGGCGTGGCGCGGACGCCATTCTTCGAGAACCTCAGTCCGGAGGTGGCGAAGGCGGTCGAAGCGGCAATCGACGTCCTGCGTACGCTCGCCGCTGACGTGAGGGACGTCCAGATCCCCGCCGCCGGCAACGTCGCCGACGTGTGGAACTCCGAGATCTATGCGTACCATGTCCCGTGGATCACGAAGACGCCAGAGCTGTACCAGCAGGCCACGCGGACGTTGATTCAGGGAGCGGGCAAGACCAGCGCAACGACCTACGCGCAGGCGCTGAGAAATCTCGCGGTGGTCCGTCGCGACATCAGGAAAGTCTTCGACACCGTCGACGTGCTGGTTACCCCGACGCAGCGCGGCGTTGCCCAGCCGATTGCCGCGCCGCCGCCCGCTCCGGGAGAGGGGCGCTCTGGGTCCCCACCCGCCGGTGGGGGAGGCGGTCTGGTCAACACGGCCGCGTTCGACATCTACGGCCTGCCGACGATTTCGGTGCCCTGTGGCTTCTCGGCGTCGGGGTTGCCAATCGGTCTGCAGATTAGCGGGACTCACTTCGCCGAGCCGACGGTTCTCTCGGTCGCCCACGCCTACGAGCGTGCAACCGAGTGGCACAAGCGGCGCCCGACACTTTGAGGAAACGTGAGAGCGGGGCGAACGCGCGCGCGCGCCTGGGTGGTGGCGGTAGCACTCGAGATGGCTGTACTACCTACAAAGGCTGAACCGCCGCTCGACTCATCGGTCGCGCAGTCCGAGTCAGCTCAGCGCGCTGCATTTGTCGTCGAGGAAGCGACGATTGGCGGCATCCATGCCGCGCTGGCGGCTGGACACACGACCTGTCTGCAGATCGTGGAGACCCATCTGCGCCGGATTGAGGCATTCGACAAGCGCGGGCCGGTGTTGAACGCGATGATCGCGATCAATCGCGCGGCGCTCGATGCCGCAGCTGAATGGGACCGGGCGCGCATCGCCAGCCGCGTGCCGCTTCGGTCGCTGGATTGCATCCCGGTCATCCTCAAGGACAATTTCGATACGGCCGACATGCCGACGACTGGCGGGTCGGTGACGCTGGCCTCTTCAGTGCCGCTACGAGACGCCTTCGTCGTGAAGAAGTTACGCGAGGCGGGCGCGATCATTCTCGGGAAGGCGAACCTCACCGAATTGGCGCTTGGCGGCACGACCGTGAGCTCGCTCGGCGGACAGACAAGAAATCCTTACGATCTGACGCGCACACCTGGTGGGTCCAGCGGCGGCACGGGCGCCGCCATAGCCGCGAGCTTTGGTGTCGTCGGCACCGGTACGGATACCGGACAGTCCGTCCGGTCCCCTGCGTCCGCGCAAAGCCTCACCGGGCTGCGGCCAACCCGCGGACTCATCAGCCGATCCGGAATCATTCCCATCAGCCCGACACAAGACGAGGCCGGACCGATCGCGCGCACGGTCGAAGACACTGCGCGACTGCTCGACGTCATGGCGGGCTATGACCCTGACGATCCGATCACAGCCTTTGGCGCACATCGGATTCCCTCGACGTATACGGCGTCGCTCGACGCAGGCGTACTAAATGGCGCTCGGATTGGCGTACTGACGCAGGTCTTCGGCCGTGAGCCCGTCCATGAGCAGGTCAATCGAGTCGTTGAAGCAGCAATCGAACAGATGAAGCGGGCCGGTGCGGTGGTAATCGAGATCACGATTCCACGTCTGGAACGCCTGACGGACGGCGTCCAGGTCGCCGACTACGAGGCGAAGGCCGCGTTCGACAGCTATGTGGCACGACTCGGGCCGTTGGCGGCCGTGAAGTCCTTCGATGAGCTCGTGGCGCGGGGTGAATTCCATCCGTACGTCAGAGCGAGCCTCGAGGCCGAGCGTCGCGCGCATGGCAACGAAGCTGAGTACCAGAAACGGCTCCTACGGCGACACGATCTCCGTCAGGCCGTGATGATCGCGTTTGCCGCGAACGGGCTGGACGCGATCCTCTATCCGCACCAGCAGCGTCTGGTCGTGCCGATCGGCGAGGAGCAGGTCGAGCGTAACGGCGTGCTCTCGAACAGCACGGGCTTTCCAGCCATTGCGTTCCCGGGTGGATTCTCCACTCCAACCGACTCGGCTCCACTCGGTGTTCCCGTTGGCATCGAGCTGCTGGGCCCTGAGTGGAGCGAGCCGACGCTTCTCAGACTGGCGTTCGCTTTCGAGCAAGCAGCGAAGGTGCGTCGTCCCCCGGCGAGCACGCCTCGACTCGATGCGTCCAAAGTGACGCCGGCGAGGTAATGCTCATGGATCCGCGTGACTTCTTCGATGCGCCGGCATTAAAGGTTGTGGACGATCCGGCTGCACCGCTTCGGAAGCCACCGACGCAGAGAGCGACACGCCGAGCCTCATGATTGTCCCGATTGCTATGCCGAAGCGGCAATCCGCCTGAGCGAGAAGGTATTGGACATCCTTTTTGGTCCCATGAAAACTGCTGTGCTGAGCCTGCGTTCTGGATGATCGGTCCGCTGCGTGAGCTCAGACGCGATCTCAGAACGAGAGGCATTGATGAGGGGACTGTTCAGACGGCCACGCGCGACCGGTATCACAGGGCTGCTCGCGTTGCTCGCGACGCTCAGTCCCGTGCTGGCCGCTCGACAAAGCGGCTCCGCCGCTCCGTCCGATCGTGGGGTCGCCGTCGAGAACCTCGAAGTGAAGTCCCTCCATGTGCAGGGCCGCGTGTGGATGCTGGTTGCCGGTCCCTACAATGCCGCGGCACAGATAGGTGATGACGGCGTGCTCGTTGTCGACACGATGGCAGCGGGTCTGGCGGACAAGATGATTGCCGAAATCAGGCGCCTGGCCGGCAGCAAGCCCATTCGGTATGTCGTCAACACGCACGTGCACGCCGACCACACTGGCGGCAACGAGAAAGTGGCAGGTGCGGGCCGGTCCATTGTTGCCGGGAACGTCGCCGGCGACGTCGGCCCAAACGCCGCCAACAGCGCGGCGATCATCGCGCACGAGAACGTGCTCAACCGAATGTCGGCGGCGGACGGGCAGGGCCTGGCCCCGTTCAAGGCCCGGCCCACGGATACCTTCTTCAACGATGAGAAAGACCTGTACTTCAACGGCGAAGGCATAGAGTTGCTTCACGTCCCCGCCGCTCACACGGACGGCGATGTGATGGTGTACTTCCGCGGTTCCGATGTGATCGTCACCGGCGACCTGTTCATGACGACGACGTTTCCAGTCGTTGATGCCAAAGCCGGCGGCGATATCAAGGGCATTCTCGACGGTCTCAACCGAATCATCGACATCACCATTCCCCGAGACAAGCAGGAAGGCGGAACCTACGTCATTCCGGGTCACGGACGGCTCGCCGACGAGGCCGACGTCGTCGACTATCGCGACATGGTCACGGTTCTTCGCGATCGAATCGAGGATGCCATCGAGAAGCGGTTGACCATTGAACAGGTGAAAGCGGCTGGAGTCGCGGGCGACTACGACGGCCGATATGGGGCGAAGGGTGGGGCCGGGACCTCCGATCAGTTCGTCGAAGCCGTCTACAGGAGTCTCGAGGGATCGCGGCGACGCTCCACGTCGAAAGCCCCGACGACCGTCAAGCCAGCCGCAGCGCCAGGAGCCAGGAAGTGAGATTCAGAGTCCTCGTCGCGATCGTGATTGCCACAAGTGTCGCTCGCATGCGCAGGCACCCCAGGCCGGCGCGCCAGGTCTTCCCGCGCCAACCGCGCAAGCGGTCGCCCCGATCGATCTCACCGGCTACTGGGTGTCCATCGTCAATGAGGACTGGCGGTGGCGGATGGTGACGCCTCCGAAGGGTGACTACGCCAGCGTTCCACTCAATGCCGAAGGTCGCAAGGTGGCAGACACGTGGACACCAAGCATGGATGGGCGCTGTGAGGCATATGGTGCGGCCGGGCTGATGCGCATGCCGACTCGTGTGCGCATGACGTGGCAGGACGACCGAACCCTGAAACTCGAGACGGACGCCGGCGTCCAGACGCGCCTGCTCCGTTTTGGCGTTCAAGGTTCCACGAGCGAGCCGCGGTCGCGGCAGGGCTCTTCGGTGGCCACGTGGGAATTCGCCGGACGCAACAACGGGCTCGGAGGCTTTGCCTTCGCGCCATTTGCTCCACCGCCAGGGCCGCCTCCTGGTCCCGGAGCCGGGCGTGGTGCCGGCGGCGGGCGCGGTGGGCCAGGTGGTCCTGGTGGCCCTCGCTTCGGCACGCTCAAGGTCGTCACCGGGAATCTGCTTCCGGGCTGGCTTCGCAAGAACGGCGTGCCGTACAGCGAGGGCGCCGTTGTGACGGAGTACTACGATCGGTTCAAGTCGACCAACGGCGACGAGTGGTTCGTTGTGACCACCGTCGTCGACGACGCCAAGTATCTGCAGCAGGAATTTGTAACCAGCTCGCACTTCAAGAAGGAAGCTGACGGGGCCAAGTGGAACCCGTCGGCGTGCAAGACGACCTAGGAGATCGGATGCGCGACATTCAACTCGTCGGGTGCCTGTTCCTCACGCTCGCGGCGGTGGTGATCAGCAGGCCAGCCTCGGCCCAGATCGATCTGTCAGGCGTGTGGGCGCCGATCTTCCACGAAGATTTCATCGAACGCATTCCCGGTCCCGACATCGGCGACTACGCGGGTCTTCCGATTACGGCGGCGGAGCGACGTCGTGCGCTGACGTGGGACGCGTCGCTGCTGACGTTACCGGAACATCAGTGCAAGCCGCATCCATCGACGTATGGTTTTCGAGGGGTCGGCAGCCTGCGAATGTGGGGCGATCAGGATCCGGCGACGCAGCAGGTGATCACGCTTCACACCCAAATCCAGTGGATGGAGCAGCACCGTGAAATCTGGATGGACGGCCGCCCTCATCCTCCCGAGTACGCGCCCCACACCTGGCAAGGGTTCTCGACGGGCCGATGGGAGGGCGATACGCTCGTGGTGACCACGACGCACCTGAAGGCGGGTTGGATACGGCGCAACGGGCTGGCACTGTCCGACCAGGCGACGATGGAGGATCGATTCTCACGCCATGGTGACCTGCTGACTCACATCTACATCATTTCTGATCCGTACTACCTGAGCGAGCCTCTCGTGAAGACCAATGGATTCCGGCTGACGCTGAACGGGCGTATGGATCCCTATCCCTGTGAATCGGTGGTCGAGGTTCCTCGCGACAAGGGCGTGGTGCCGAGCCACCTGCCCGGGACCAATGATGGGCCGAGGGAGTTCGCCGCGAAGCACGCGATTCCAGTGGAGGCGGCACTGGGCGGCGCTGAAACCGCGCTGCCAGAATTCGCCCAGACGATGAAGACGATGCCTGTGCCGTCAGCGCCGCCGGGCAAGAAGCGGTGATGGCTACCGTACCGCGGAGTCCTTGAGATTCACCACGCGTGACGTCCCGGCGGGGCTGGGGCGAGTCAGGCCGCGCGTCGGGTCGAACACCTCTCGCGCCGAGCGAACGAACTCCCGAATGCATCCCGATATCTGATTTCTGGCCCAGGCGATCCGGACCTCGAGTCGGGCGTTTGGTTCGTTGAGGGGAACCACCGCCACGCCACTGGTCAGATGGGTTTGCGTGAATGGGCTGGCGATGCCGATGTAGTAGCCCTGCCGCGACGCCACGAGCATCATCGCCCCTTGTGCATATGGCGGGGGCTGAGTACCCACCACGGACGGCTGAATGCCGGCCGCTCGAATCAACTCGAGTGTCTTGTCGTAGACGCCTGGTCCGACGCTGCGGTCGTACATCAGCAGCGGCTCGGCCGCCAATTCCGCCAGCTTCACCGTCTTGCGCGATGCCAGCGGGTGGGTGTCGCCAAGAATCGCGACGAAGCGCTCCTCGAAGAGGGGCTCAGAATCATACTGCGCCTCATCGACGGGCCCGCGCAGAACGGCGACGTCGATCTCACGCTCCTGGACCCGGCTGCGTTCCTGGCACAAGTCCACGGCCGAGATGCGCATGTCCGGAAAGCGCTTGGCGTGGTGCGTGCGAATGCGATCGACGGCGCTCCACAAGCCCCATCCGATTCCAATGCACAGCTCGCGCACGTGCGACGTCCGTTCATGCGCGGCGCCTTCGAAGTTTCTGACCGCGGCGACAGCCGCCTGTGCCTTCTCGAGTAAGGCATAGCCGTCGTTGGTCAACTCGATCCCATCGCGGCGGCGCAGAAACAACGTGACGCCCAGCTCCTTCTCGAGTTGACGCACGTGCCGGCTGAGCGGTGGCTGCGAGATGTGCAGACGTCGTGCGGCCTTGGTGAAGGTGCCTTCCTCGGCCACCGCGACGAACGCACTGAGATGCCGCAAGTCCATGGATGGATCCTATCGATTCCGCATCGGATTGTGACATATCAGGCCATGCCGTTTCGGCAAATCACGATGTCCGTATCGGTATAGCCATGCGGTTCCGGTCATCGAGATTGTGCATTTCGACAGGTTATGCCGCGACGGCAAATGTCTCGGGCCAAAAAGTATTGGACGCTGTGTCGCCGGGTGGCCAGGATTAGCGCGCTCGCGTCTGTCGGATGAGATGCAAGGAATGCGTGAATGCCAAGTCGTCGAGAGTTTCTCCACATCGGGTTTGCGGCGTCGATGTTTCCAATCGCCGTCCCGACTGGTGCGTCGTCGCCATGGGCAGCGCGGAGGACGGACGTGGTGACAGGCCGCCTGCGCTCACTCTATCGGGTTGTGGCCGACGTGCGGTTCGCCGAGAGCGCGGCGTTTGGACTCGAGGCGGAGCGTCATGGCGTCCCCGTGGTTCGGATCACGGGGGACATCACAGAGTTCTGGTTCAACGATCTGTCGCTGCGCTGGAAGGACGATGCGATTGCGATCGCAGGCATGACGGCTCACGGTCCGTTGTTCTGCCTCGAGCGCTTCGCGTGGGACTACGGACTGCGCGTCGTCGAGCGAGCAGAGGTGGCCGCTGCGGGCGAACCGCTCGTGTCCTGGGTCATCGCACCACGCCTGGAGACTCGGTGATGGCCACCCCGCCGGGAGTGAGGAGTCAGGACTGGTCAACGGCGCTGCAGCAGTTCGAACAGGCCGTCGGCAAGCCATGGGTGTTTACGAGCGACGACGACATCGCCTTGTATCGCGACGCCTACTCGCCGTTCTGGGGCGAACCGGAGGAGCGGCTCGTGTCGGCCGCGGTCGCGCCGGATACGGCCGAACAGGTGGCACAGGTGGTCCGGACGGCGAACCGTTTCAGGATCCCGGTCTTTCCGATCTCGACCGGCAAGAACCTCGGCTACGGCGGCTCGGCGCCGAACCTGTCCGGGAGCGTGGTCATCGATCTCAAGCGACTGAACCGGGTGATCGAGGTCGATGACAAGCGGCACTTCGCGATCGTCGAGCCCGGGGTCGCCTACTTCGATCTCTACCGGCATATCCAGACGCGTGGCCTCAAGGTGTGGATCGACTGTCCGGATCCCGGATGGGGCAGCCCGATCGGGAACGCCCTGGACCACGGCGTGGGCTACACCTTTGGCCCGTACCGCGATCACTTCCACTCGCATTGCGGCATGGAGGTGGTCCTGCCGAGCGGCGAGATCGTGCGAACCGGCATGGGCGCGCTGCCGGGAGCGAAGACGTGGGCGGAGTATCGCTACGGCTTCGGGCCGACCGTGGACGGCCTCTTCGCGCAGGGCAACTTGGGCATTGTCACCAAGATGGGGTTTCACCTGCTGCCCGCGCCCGAGGCCTACCAGACCAGCGTCGTCACGGTACCGAGACGACGCGACATCGTTCCGCTCATCGATCTGATCAACGAGCTCGAGCATCAAGCGCTCATCGGGATGCCGGAGTACGGCAGCCCGCTGGGCGGCTTCGGTCCACCGGCGCCGGAGCTCGCGGAGCTGCTGAAGAAAGCGGGCGGCGCAACCGACGAGGACTTCGACCGCTACGCGCAGCAGGGCAACCGCGGGTCGTGGAACTGCCGGATGCAGTTCTACGGGTCGCCGAAGGTCATCGCTGCCCATCTCGAACATGCGAAAGACCGATTCAACGCGGTCGTCCCCGGAACGACGTTTCAGGACGGCGAGCTGCTGCGATTCCCGCTGACGCAGGAACAGTCGGATCGCGTCCACAAGGTTGCCGTCGGCGTTCCGAACATGGCGATCTTCTCAATCGGCGCGCGAACCGCGTTGAACCCGTCGCCATCCGACGGTCATCTGTGGTTCTCGCCGATCATTCCGAAAACCGGCGAAGCGGTGCTCGAGGCGCAGCGTGTGTTCATGGAGGCGTTTGCCAGGCTCGGTGCGCCGTCGATGGTCTCGCCCTTCAGTATGCCGGCCACGTGGATGCATCGGGCCTTCATTTTCATCATGGCATTCCCGATCTCCCGAACGAACGTCGCGCAGAACCGACGAAACCGGGAGACGTTCCGAGCGCTCGTGACGGTGGCCGCGGAGCACGGCTGGGGCGAGTACCGCACCGCTCCCGCATTCCAAGACGATGTGATGGCGGCGTACTCCTACAACAACCAGGCGCTCCTTCGACTGCACGAAACCATCAAGGACGCGGTCGATCCGAACGGCATCGTCGCCGCCGGCCGATCGGGAATCTGGCCGCGGCATTTGAGGAGGTCGCGCGCGTGAGGGGCCTTCTTGGTGTTCTGGGAGTCGCGATTGCGAGCCTGGGTCTCGTCGCCTCGTCTGCCGTCGCGCAGAACGACGCCGCGGCACAACAGGGGAACGAGGCCTATCAGTACTGGTGTGCGACCTGCCACGGGCAAGGCCCCGGACATCCAGGCACGACGGCGCTGGCGGCGAAATACAAGGGCGCGCTGCCGGGACTGCTGGAAGAGCGCACCGATCTCACACCGACCGCCATCAGGTTTGCCGTCAGAAGAGGCACGTCCATCATGCCCTTCTTCCGCAAGACGGAAATATCGGACGCCGATCTCGACGCAATCACGCAGCACCTCACACGCCGACGAAGCACCGGTCGCTGAACGGCTGAAGCACTGCGCCAGCATTGCGAACGTTCCAGGCGGGCGATTCACGAGATGTCAGTCAACGGTTTGGTCTGCCCGATCGGCAGGGAGGAGATTGCGTGATGAGTCGTTGCACAACGCTCGGATGTCTTCTTGTGATCTCGCTGGCCGTCGCGCCAGCGGCCTTTGCCCAGGCCACGCTTGCAGGCGTCGTGCGGGATGCGTCCGGTGCCGTCCTGCCAGGTGTGACCGTCGAAGCCGCTAGTCCGGCGCTGATCGAAAAGGTTCGCACGACGATCACCGACGGCAGCGGGCAGTACCGAGTTGTCGATCTGCGGGGCGGCACCTACACCGTGACGTTCACGCTCGGTGGATTCGCCACCGTCAGGCGGGAAGGCGTCCCGTTGGGCGGCGAAGCGATCGTGACGCTCAACGCTGAGATGCGTCTGGGAGGGCTGGCAGAGACCATCACCGTGACCGGCGAGGCGCCGACGGTGGACATCCAAAGTACGACGCGGCAGCAGGTGATGAGCAGAGAGGTCATCGATGCCTTGCCGACCGGCCGGAACTACTCGAGCTTCGGCGCCCTTCTTCCGGGAGTGAATACCTCCGCCCGTGACGTGGGAGGGGCAGGCGGCGACACCATGTCGCAGCTCACGATCCACGGCAGCAGACCGGGCGATCAGCGCGTCATGCAGAACGGTGTGAACACGATGACGCTGCAGGTGAATGGCGACCGGGGCATCGCCGTGCCCAATCCTGGCATGGCGTCGGAAGTGACGATTGATACCTCTGGCTTGTCGGCCGAGCAGGGGCAGGGCGGCCTCCGCATCAACTACATCCCCCGCGACGGCGGCAACACGTTCAGCGGGTCCACGTTCGTGACCTTCGCGAACCGCGACATGCAGAGTGACAACTTGACGGCTGACCTGCAGTCTCGCGGGTTGCCGTCGCCCAACGCCATCAAGACGACCTATGACGTCAATCCAGGGTTTGGCGGCCCACTCAGGAGAGATCGCGTATGGTTCTACGCCACCGGGCGTGTCAACCGGGCAGACCAGTACCCGGGCGGTGCGTTCGTCAACGTGAACGGATACGACCCGGCCAACTACACCGTGGTCTACGACACGCGCCAACCCGCCTTCTCGAACGCACGCTGGACGGACGCGCAGCTTCGCGTGACGACGCAAGTCAGTCCACGGAACAAGGTCGCGTTCACCTGGGACCAGCAGACGCGGTGCAGCTGTCTTGCCGGACCTGGCACGCCATCCGCGGGCGTCCTCTCAGCGACGGTGACGCCGGAAGCGGGTACGAACTTCCGGTCTCCAACCCAACGGCTGTTGCACGGCGAATGGTCCTCGCCCGTGAACAATCGCATTCTGCTGGACGCCTCAGGAGTCTACCGGGTCGAGCGCTGGGGCAACATGCCGCCGAATGCCGCGTGGTCGAAGGAGTTCATCTCCCCGGCGCAGCAGGCCGTGCTCGAGTCCGGAGCGCTGATTCCGGTGCTGGATCTGTCGAATGGCCGTTTCTCTCACGGGAACTTCGTCGGATACAACAACAATTGGGTGGCCAATTCGTTCCTGCGGGCGACGATGTCGTACGTCACCGGAGGTCACCAGCTGAAGGCGGGATTCTCGGACTCGTTTGGACATCTCGAGTCGACCGCGTACGACTACTCGCCATACGCGTTCTTCATCAACATTCCCGGTGCGCCGCCGTTTGTGCGCGTGATCAATGAGAAGGTCACGCCGCTCTTCGCCAGGTCCAATCAGGACTACGATCTCGGCCTGTTCGTGCAGGATCGCTGGTCCGTGAAGCGGGCGACCGTGAGCCTCGGGCTCCGCTATGATTCGTTCAAGGGCACGGCTCCGGCGCAAGTGGTGACCGGAAAGACGGCTTTGACTCCTAACCGTGCCGACATCTCGTTGCCTGAAACCGGGCTCGTCCACTGGCACGACATCACCCCCCGGCTCGGACTCACCTACGACCTGGCCGGTGACGGGAAGACCGCGTTCAAGGTCAGCGTCAACAAGTACGTCGAAGGGCAGGCGGTGGGCTCGTTGGTGGGAGTGAACGCCGGCGGCGCCGGTCCGCATCCCGTGAGCAGTCTCGTCAACTCGACCAGCCGGACATGGTTGGACACCAACCTCGACTTCATCCCGCAGTGCGATCTCACGAACACGGCGGCCAACGGTGAATGTCTGGCGGTCGCCAATCCTGGTTTCGGGTCGACCAACACCAACGCGCTGCGATTCGATCGCGACGCGCTGTTTGGATGGGGCAAGCGCGGGTACAACTGGGAGCTCGGCGTTGGTGTCCAGCGCGAGATCCTCCCGCGAGTGTCGGTGGACGCCGGGTACTTCCGTCGCTCGTACGGCAATTTCCGCGTCACTGACAACCTCGCGCTCGGTCCCACCGAGTTCAGGGCGTACACCGTGACGGTGCCGACGGCGCCGGGGCTGTCCAGCAGCGGCCAGACCCTGACCGCCTTCGACCCCAACCGCGTTGTGCAAGCCCAGAACCTCACCGCACGCGCCCGAAACTACGGCGAGCAGACCGAGTACTGGAATGGCGCCGACTTCACGGTGAACGCACGGCCGGCGAACGGGATGGTCGTGTTCGGTGGGGTCAGCACCGGGAAGACGACCAGTGACAACTGCGACGTCGCTGCCCAGCTCCCGGAGTCCCTAGGGACCCGGCCGCTCGAGTACTGCCGCATCGAGGGCCCGTTTCTCACCCAGTTCAAGCTGAACGGCACCTACACGATCCCGAGGGCCCAGGTACTGGTGAGCGCCGCGTTCCAAAGCATCCCCGGGCCGGTGATTCAGGCCAACTACGTCGTCACCCAGCGGGCCCCGGGTGTGCCGCTCGTGGGCAGCCCGACGGCGACCGTCGCCCTTCTTCCGGCCACCGGCGGCGTCGCAGGTGTCGGCGCCGAATACGGAGAGCGGCTCAATCAACTGGATCTGCGAGTGGGCAAGCTGTTCCGTGTCGCGAGCACGCGGACCATGCTCAACGTAGACTTCTTCAACTTGTTCAACGGGAGCGCTGTCACGGCAGAGAACCCGTCGTTCCCGGCGGCGTTCCGGAGACCGACGCAGATCATGCTGGCGCGGTTCGTCAAAGTCAGCGCGCAGTTCGACTTCTAGAACCAGCGCCAATCGATCACGGGAGAAGCGTATGCGTTACAGGCAAGCGGGAATACTGGTCGCGGTGGTCGTCATCGCGTCGATGAGCGCCACACCGACGATGCAGGGGGGCGCGACGGCGCCACGCCCGGGCGGCGTGTCTGCCTCTGGGCCCCCGAAGCTTGCCGACTACAAGAAGGAAGTGGCGGCCAGCGTCGACGGGATGTACGACTTGGCCCAGCAGATGGTCGATTCGGTGTTCAGCTTCGGCGAGCTGGGATTTCAGGAATTCGAAACCCAGCGCTATCTGACAGCCATCCTCGAGAAGGAAGGCTTCACCATCCAAAGGGGGATCGCCGGCGTTCCGACGGCCTGGACCGCGCGGTTCGGATCCGGAAAACCGGTGATCGCGCTGGGCTCCGACATCGACTGCATCCCACAGGCGTCGCAGAAACCTGGTGTGGCGTACCGCGCACCGATCATCGATGGGGCGCCCGGGCATGGCGAAGGCCACAACTCGGGCGTGCCGCTCAACATCACGGCCGCCATTGCCGTGAAGCGGATCATGCAACGAGAGAAGCTGTCTGGCACGCTTGTGCTCTGGCCGGGCGTCGCTGAAGAACTCCTCGCGACCAAGGCGTATTACGTGCGCGCCGGCGTCTTCAAGGACGTGGACGTCGTTCTCTACAACCACGTGGGGACGAACCTGTCGACTGGTTGGGGAGACAGCGCGGGCAATGGCCTCGTCTCGGTGGAGTACACGTTCCAGGGTGAGTCGGCGCACAGCGGCAACGCCCCGTGGCGCGGACGCAGCGCGATGGACGCCGTGGAGCTGATGAACGTCGGCTGGAATTTCCGCCGGGAGCACCTGCGCATTCAACAACGTTCTCACTACGTGGTCACCAACGGCGGCGATCAGCCGAACGTCGTGCCGCGCAACGCATCCGTGTGGTACTACTTCCGCGAAACGTCGTTCCCGGAGATCAAGCGCATGTGGGAAACGGGCGACAAGATTGCCCAGGGCGCGGCGATGATGACCGACACCACGGTCACCTCCAGAGTGCTCGGGTCGGCATGGCCAATCCACATGAACCGAACCCTCGCCGAAACGATGCACGCCAACATCGCCGCGGTGGGTCTTCCAAAGTGGACAGAGGCCGACATGGCGCTCGCCACAGCGACGCAACGCGAGCTGAAGGTGCCTGAGACTGGTCTCGCCACCGAGATTTCCGAGTTACGCGGCCGGCAAGCGATACCCGACGAGGAGAAGCGCGGTGGCGGTTCGGACGACATCGGCGACATCTCGTGGAACGTCCCCACCGTGAGTCTCAGCTTTCCCGCCAACTTCACGGCTGGCCCCGGTCACAACTGGGCGAATGCGATTGCGATGGCCACTCCCATCGCGCACAAGGGCGTCATTGCCGGCGCCAAGGTGCAGGCCATGACCGTGCTCGACATCCTCATGCGGCCCGAGGTCGTGACACAGTCCTGGGACTACTTCCGGAACGTGCAGACGAAGAACGCGAACTACACACCACTCATCCGCCCCGACGACACGCCGGCCATCTGGCTCAACGAAGAGACGATGGCCAAGTACCGGCCGGAGATGAAGAAGTACTATTACGACCCGACCAAGTACAAGACCTACCTGGATCAGTTGGGCATCAAGTACCCCACGGTCCGCTGACACGGAGCCACAACTCATGGCTGGGCGCGAGAAGAAGTGGAGCATCGCGACACGTGTCGTCGTGACGCTTGCCGTAGGACTCAATCTGGCAGCCGCGGCGCCACCTGCGGTCAGTCCCGTGACTGACGCCACGCTTCGCAATCCCGCACCCGGGGATTGGCTGATGTGGAGACGCACGCTGAATTCCTGGGGCTACAGCCCACTGGATCAGATCAACAGAGCCAATGTCAGACAGTTGACGATGGTGTGGTCGCGGCCGTTGACGGCAGGCATTCAAGAGGGCACGCCGCTGGTGCACGACGGTGTGATGTTCATGCCGAACCCCTCCGACGTCGTGCACGCGATCGACGCGGCGACCGGCGATCTGATCTGGGAGTACCGTCGAAGACTTCCAGACGACATTGGAAAGTCGGTGCCGTTTCCGGCGATCAATCGCAACGTTGCCATCTACGGCAGCACCATCATCGACACCAGCGCCGATGACTACGTCTACGCGCTCGACGTGGCGTCAGGGAAGTTGGTCTGGGAAACGCAGATCCTCGACCATCGCCAGCATCCCGCGCAGCAGACGTCTGGACCCATCATCGCGAACGGGAAGGTGATCTCCGGCCGCGGCTGCGAACCGAAGGGAGGTCCAGAGGCATGCGTCATCACCGCGCATGACGCGAGAACGGGAAAGGAGCTCTGGCGCACGGGTACGATCCCGAAGAAGGGCGAGCCGGGCTACGACACGTGGGGGAGCGTTCCGTATGAGAGCCGGTGGCACGTCGGCACGTGGATGGTGCCGAGCTACGACCCGGATCTCGATCTCATCTACATCGGCACATCGGTCACATCGCCGGCGCCGAAGTTCCTGCTGGCCGGCAACACCCAGAAGCACCTCTATCACAATTCGACGCTGGCCCTTCGCGCCAACACTGGTGCGATCGCCTGGTACTACCAGCACCTCATTGACCACTGGGACCTCGATCATCCCTTCGAACGCCTGCTCGTCGATACGGCGGTTGCGCCGAGCAGCGATCAGGTGCGGTGGATCAATCCGCGTATCAGACCGGGCGAGAAGCGGCGTGTGATGACCGGAATCCCGGGCAAGACGGGTGTCGTCTACACGCTGGATCGGCAGACTGGTGAATTCCTCTGGGCGACGCCGACCATCCAGCAGAACGTGGTGAGTGACATCGACGGCGCCACCGGCGCCGTGTCGGTCAACCCCGAGACGATCTTCACCGCGTCGGGGCAGTCCCGTCTGATCTGTCCCGGTCTCAACGGCGGCAAGAACTGGCAGGCGGGTGCGTACAGCCCCCTGACCAACACGATGTACTACCCGCTGCAGAACACGTGCATGACGGCGACCGCGCAGATCGACAAACCGACGCTCACCTCGCTCTACGGTTTCGGCAGCAGGAACCAACTCGCTCCAGGGACCAACAACGTCGGTTCAATTCACGCCATCGCGGCCGAGACCGGCAAGACCGCCTGGAAGTACGAACAGCGAGCGGCGACGCAGTCGCTCGTCGCGACCGGTGGACGACTGCTGTTTGGTGGCGACGCGCAGGGCCGCTTTCGCGCGTTCGATCAGGACACCGGCAAGGTGCTGTGGGAAGTGAATCTCGGCTCGCAGGTCACCGGCTATCCGATCTCGTACGCCGTGGACGGAAGGCAGTTCGTCGCGGTGAGCACCGGCGGTTCGCTGGCCACGGGTGGCACCAACGGGCTGACGCCGGAACTTCGTGCCGGCACGGCCAACAACCTCTTCGTGTTTGCGCTGCCGAACAAGTAGACAAGGACATCCTGGATGAGTGGACGGACGAGGCCCTTTACGGGCGCCGAGTATCTCGAGAGCATTCGAGACGGGCGTGAAATCTGGATTTACGGGGAGCGTGTCAAGGACGTCACCACCCACCCGGCGTTTCGGAACACGGCGCGCATGATCGCGAGGCTGTACGACGCACTGCACGATCCCGCGACGAAGGGTGTGCTGACCAGCGAGACCGACACCGGGAGCGGCGGCTACACGCACAAGTTCTTCAAAGCACCGCGCGATGCGGCGGAGATGGTGGCGTCACGCGATGCGATCGCGCAGTGGGCCCGCGTCACCTACGGCTGGATTGGCCGGAGCCCGGACTACAAGGCCGCGTTTCTCGCCACGCTCGGTGCCAATGCCGCCTACTACGCGCCATTCGAGGACAACGCGCGGCGCTGGTACAAGAAGGTCCAGGAAGAAGTCGCCTTCGTCAACCACGCGATCGTCAATCCGCCGGTCGATCGCGACAAGCCGCTCGACGAGGTCAAGGACGTGTACATGCACGTCGAGAAGGAGACCGACGCCGGCCTGATCATCAGCGGCGCAAAGGTGGTGGCGACCACGTCGACGCTCACGCACCTGAACTTCATCGCCAACAACGGCGCCCTCCCGATCAAGACCAAGCCATTTGCCTTTGTCTGCATCGTGCCGACTGACGCGCCAGGAGTGAAGCTGCTGTGCCGGCCGTCGTACGAGATGACCGCCGCGGTGATGGGCACGCCGTTCGACTATCCGCTGTCGAGTCGCATGGACGAGAACGACTCGATCCTGATCTTCGACAAGGTGTTCGTGCCGTACGAAAACGTATTCGCGTATGGCGACATCGACAAGGTCAACAACTTCTTCCCGCGGTCGGGGTTTCTGCCGCGGTTCATGTTTCAGGGATGCACGCGACTGGCCGTCAAGATGGATTTCCTGGCGGGGTTGCTGCTGAAGGCGGTGGAGGCCACCGGCGCCAAGGACTTTCGCGGCGTGCAGGCGCAGGTCGGTGAAGTCCTGGCGTGGCGCAACCTGTTCTGGGGCCTCACCGACGCGATGGCCAGAACGACGATTCCATGGACGCCCGGCTACGTGCTGCCGAATCTGGAGTACGGCCTGGCGTATCGCGTGATGGCCAGCCTCGCGTATCCCAAGATCAAGGAGATCATCGAGAACACGCTGGCCAGCGCGCTCATCTATCTGCCCTCGAGCGCGCTCGATTTCAAGGTCCCGGAATTGCGGCCGTATCTCGATCAGTTCGTCCGCGGCTCGAATGGCTACTCAGCCGAGGATCGCGTCAAGCTGATGAAGCTGATGTGGGATGCCATCGGCTCGGAGTTCGGCGGACGACACGAGCTCTACGAGCGGAACTACTTCGGCAATCACGAGAGCATCCGGTTCGAAACCTTGCTGGTCTCGGACGTCACAGGTGCCAGCGCTCGTTACAAGGGCTTTGCCGAGCAGTGCATGGCCGAGTACGACCTCGATGGATGGACGGCGAAGGATCTGATCCATCCACGCGATGTCAGCATTACTTCTTTCCTTCGGCCTTGAGCCGCTCCTGTTCGAGTTCGGCTCGAGATCGCGCGCCAAACCTCACACCGCTCGCCGTCAGCGCGGCGGTCACGTATCCGCCGTCGCTGCCGTCCTTGAGCGGCGCCACGTAGACGGTGATCGAGTCACCGACCTTGATCATGTTGTCGCGGTAGCCCGCTCGAAACATGTTGTTGGTGCTGTGGCCCTCGAGCTCGATGTCGCGTTCGCCCTTGGCGTCCTTGACGTGGAGCACCAGCTGCATGTGAGGGTTGATGGCAATGAACTTCTTGACCACGCCTGTGATCGCCGTGGTCTTGCCGAAGTCGAACTGAATAGCCGAATGATGAGCCTGCGCCGCGCTGCTGAACGCCAGGAGCGCCGCCGCGACAATCACGAACTGTTTCACGACTTACGCTCCTTTTACTTCCGGCCCGGTTCCTTGGCCGCAGCGTTTCGCTCGAGACCCTCGAGGTGTTTGATCCATCCCTCTTCCGCGCACTCATAGGGCAACAGATGGCCGTTCGGCACCCGCTGCCACTTCTTCACCATGGTGACCGGCGCCGTGTAGAACTCCGGGTCGGTCATCGTCATCTCGGCCACGAGCACGGTCTCACCCTTGACGCCCTTCTCGAGGTGATAGCGCTCGACGATTGTGGCTTTGGCGCCGTGCGGGTATCGCTGATCGACCTGCTCGACAAGATGCCCCGTTTCGACGACGAGCGTGTTCCCGTCCCATCGACCGGTTGAATGCCCGTTGCGGCCAGGCAGCCGGTCGGCCTCGGGCACAATCCGATCGCCGAGATAGACGCGGCGAATCTCGTTGTGCGCCTCGTACACGATGATGATCTGTTCAGGCCGCTGATGGATCTCCATCGGATACCCGCCTGATCCGAGCATCGAGCCCGGCATTCCCGTGCCGAGGCAGTAGCCGCCGGGTGTGTCGCCGGTCGGCTCGACGAGTGCGCGATAGCGCGCCACCTTCTGCTTCGCCAGGTCGTTCATCGGCAATGCGGGTCCGGCGCCACGACCGCCACCCGGTCCCTGGCCAGGGTCGTTGTAGGTCGCCCACACGCCGGTGAAGTCCGGATGCTGAGCCTGTATTCCGGTCGTGCCGAACAGCAGGAACACGGAAACGGCGGCCGTCACCCACGAGGCCGCTCGAAATCGTCGGGGCATGGTCCTCTCCACGGGCGTAAGGATTGTCGCTGCGACGCGTATTTTCAACCGAGGCCGCTCCTCGCCGCAACCGCCATATTGTACGACGCCGCCACGGTGATCACGTTCCGCCTCTTCGGTGAAGTCGGTATCTGCGTCTATCTGCTGCGGAAATCGAGGTCGGTGGACGAGCGTTTTCATCAGTTGGTTGACGTCATTCATCGAATGATCGTATAAACACGCGTCTGGTGTTTTTGGGAAGCCGGTGAAAATCCGGCACGGCCCCGCCACTGTAAGCGCTGAGGGTGCGAGCAATCTGTGCCACTGGAGCAATCCGGGAAGGCCGCTCGCATCCGCCGACGCGCAAGTCAGGAGACCGACCAGACGCGGCAATTGGTTCAATCGATCTCGAAGGGAGAATCGATGGGCGTCAGAGTCTCTGCGGCTTCGGCCGATCATTTCAATCATCCATCGCCACGGATCACACGGCATCGTCCCTGTGATCGCCTCTCAACCGGCCACGTCTAGTTCCGCCCAGGTCCGGCTGCCGTGTCGTGCCTCGCCGCTGATGCGGCGAGATCACGATCGTGCCGGCAACAGCGGTGCACATGGACCCGGTGAAGACGGTGATGCTCGTATTGGGAGGTGTGCGTAGCGGCAAGAGCCGCTATGCGCAGGCCGAAGCCTCGCGCTTCGCGTCGGTGACGTTCGTCGCCACGGCGCGGCGATCCGACGCCGAGATGCGCCGGAAAATTGCCGCGCATCGACGTGAGCGCCCTCGCGAGTGGAAAACCGTCGAAGCCCACAAGAATCTCGACCAGGTCATCCGCCGTGAGGGCGCCTCCGCCGACCTGCTCGTTGTCGACTGCCTGACCACGTATTGCGGCGGTCTCGTGTCCCGGAGTGGTGTCTCTCCCAACAGCCGCACGCATGTGACAGCCCTCGTCGAGGCGATTCAGGGGACGCCAGCATCGGTCTTCCTCGTCTCGAACGAAGTGGGCAGTGGCGTGGTGCCTGCGTTCAAGAGCGGGCGCCTCTATCGCGATCTCCTCGGCGAATGGAACCAGCAGGTGGCGCGCGTGGCTGACCGCGTCGTGCTCCTTGTTGCCGGCGTTCCCATGGCGATCAAGGGGTCACGCTGATGCACAGCTCCGACACTCTCCTGTATCTGGTTCGCCACGGCGAAACGGACTGGAATCGTGAGCGACGTCTGCAAGGCACACTCGACGTACCGCTCAACGACACCGGCATCGCGCAGGCGCGCCAGCTCGCCAGCCACTTCACCGCGCTGCCGATTGCCGGCGTCGCGAGCAGCCCTCTTGTCCGCTCGTCGGCGACCGCTGTGCTCCTTGCGAACGTGCGCGTTTGCCCGCTCCGGATCGACGCGCGTCTACGGGAAGTCGATCACGGATCGTTGAGCGGCGTGACGATGGCGGACATCGCCCAGCGGTTTCCTTCTCTCGTCGAGAACGACCAGCTGACGTCTGAGGCCTTCGACGTCAGTGGTGGCGAGTGCCTCCTGGACGTGTCCCGCCGCGTCTCAGACGTTCTCGCCGATCTCCTGTCCTGGCACGAGGGGCAGTCCGTCGTGGTGGTCGGGCATGGCGTCACGCTGGCTGTGATGTGGTGCGCCGCGCACGCCGTTGATCCCGCGCGGTTCGGCGCACACGTGCCTCCGAACGCCGCCGGCGTGGTCTTGAGGTTCTCGCAGCGCCAGCTGATCGAGTCGCGACCCGTGGTGTCTGCGCCTGTGGAGATGCCGCAATGAGTCGGCCGTTCCTGTTCGCCTGCGCTGTCGTCCTGTGCTTCGCGTTGCCGGTGTGTGCCGCTGCGGCACCCGTTCGCGCGGCGACTGACGGCGCCGGCCGGCGAGTCGAGTTGCCGGACAGGCCGGTGCGCGTCGTGGCGTTGACGCCCAGTCTTACCGAGATGGCCTACAGCATCGGCGCGGGCGATGCGATTGTCGGCGTCACCGATCACACCGACTATCCCTCCGACGCCCGCGGGAAGCCCAGCGTCGGCGGCATGGTGGATCCCTCGATCGAGCGCATCGTCGCCCTTCGTCCGGATCTGGTGCTCGCCACGCTTGAATCGAATCGGCCGGCGGTCATCGACGCGCTGCAACGCCTCGGCATTCCCGTGTTCGTGATTCGCCCACAAGGTCTCGAAGGCATCCTGCAGGCCGTCGAGCAGATTGGTGTCGCGTTGAATCGCGTCACGGATGCTCGTACGGCTGTCGATCGCTTGCGCGCGCGACGTCAGGATGTCGCCCGCCGGGTGATGAGACTGCCGAAGCCGCGCGTGTTCGTGTTGATCTGGCCGGATCCAGTCGCGACGGTTGGCCGTCATTCGTTCATCGCCGAGGCCATCGAGGCAGCTGGCGCGATCTGTGTCACACGCGATCTGCCGCAGCAATGGCCGCGCGTGAGTCTGGAAGAAGTCGTCCGGCTCGCCCCCGACACCCTCGTGCTGATTGCGAACGGACACCCGACGCTGTCAATCGACGAGCTGAAAACACGGCCGGGCTGGAACCGCGTGCCGGCCGTGATCGCGAACCGGTTCATCGAGATCGACGCGCGGCTCGAGCACTCGAGCCCCGTCGTGTTCGATGCGGTGGAGACTCTCGCTCGCATGCTTCATCCCGAAGCGTTCCAGAAGCGATGAGCATCAGGGGCCCTGTCATGCGTCTGTCCGTGTGTCTGCGCTGCACCGTGTGGGTGCTGGTCATCATCCTCGCCGGCAGCGCCGGACCGGCGTCCGCGCGTGGCGATAACGCAATGGTCACCGGCTCTGTTGTGGATCCGCTCGGCGCCCCGGTGGCCGGCGCCTCGGTCGCTCTCCTGCACGACGGCGATGAGGCTGGCCACACGACGACGAACGCGCGTGGGATCTTCGAGTTCGCGAATGTCTCGCCGGGCCGTTATCAGATTCGCGTCACGGCGCCAGGCTTTGCCACACACACAACCGATCCGGCCTTTGTCGGCCCCGGCGCTCGCAGCATGTTTGGCGTGACTTTGTCGATTGGCCCGCTCCAGCAAGAGGTTGTGGTCACCGCGTCTGCGCGCGCGTTGCCGCAGTCACAATTGGGAGCGGCCGTCACCGTCATCGATCGCGACACTGTCCAGGAACTGGCGAAAGCCGATGTCCTTGAAGCGGTTCGGCTCGTGCCGGGTCTTCAGGTGGTCCAGACCGGACAGCGAGGCGGTACCACCTCCGTGTTCGTTCGAGGCGGAAACGCCAACTTCAACAAGGTGCTCATCGACGGCATCCCTGTGGAGGACATCGGCGGCGCCTTCGACTTCGCGACACTGGCGACGACGGGCGTGGACCGCGTTGAAATCCTCCGCGATCCCAACAGCGTGTTGTACGGCAGCGACGCGTTGTCGTCCGTGATCAGCATTACCACACGCCGTGGGACGACACGGATTCCCGAGTTGACTCTTGCGCTCGACGGCGGCAGCTTCGGGACATCGAGACAGACGGCGTCGCTCGGCGGCGCGTCGGGGCGCGTCGACTACTTCTCGGAGTTCGCGCGGTTCACCACGCAAAACGACGTGCCCAACAATGCCTATCGCAACCACACCTTCGCCGGCCGCGTTGGGTGGATAGCGAACCATTCCACCGCGCTCAGCGCCACCATGCGAAGAACGACCACGCGACAGGGCGTCCCGAACGCATATCACTTCTATGGCATCGCAGACGACTCGTCGCAGACCAATCGCAACACCTACATCGGCCTCGTTGCACAGTCGCAGCAGAGCGATCGATGGCGCAACACGGTCCGACTTGTCTCGAGCGACGCGCACTACCACTTCGTCAATCCCTCACCGACCGGACAGTTGGTCGCCGGGGCCTACCTGGGGAATCCGATCACCATCGTCGGTGCGAATGGAACGACGGCCACGGGACGGGCCATTCTCGACTTCGGCGGCATCTATCCACAGCCGTTCGACTCACGCTCGACACGACGATCGCTGTATGGCCAGACCGACTACCGCGTGTCCACGAACCTCGATACGTCGGCGGGGGTCCGCCTTGAAAGGGAGACCGGATTCACCGACTCGGGCACGCGGACGACGACCGACCGCACGAACGTGAGCTCGTTTGTCGAGTTGCGTGGCAGCGTGTTCGATCGGGCCTATGTGAGCGGCGGCCTCGGTGTCGAGCACAACGCCGTCTTCGGCGTGGCGGTCACCCCCCGGGTGTCGGCGGCGTTTTATGCGCGCAAGCTGTCGCGGGCCGCTGTGGCCGTCGGCGAGACGAAGCTCACGTTCAACTTCGGCAAGGGGATCAAGGAACCGAGCATTTCGCACGAGCAGCGTTCGCTCTACAACCTGCTGCGTGCCACACCGCAGACGTCCGCGCTCATCTCGACGCTCGGGTTGTCGCCGATTGGGCCGGAGCGCAGCCGAAGCGTCGACGTCGGCGTCGAACAAGGGCTCTGGGCCGGCCGCGCGCGCGTGCGCGCTTCGTACTTCGACACTCGATTCGAGGACCTGATCGAGTTTGTCGGCAAGAGCGCGCTGCCGCAGATCGGCGTGCCGGAGGCGGCTGCCGCCGCCACCGCAGGAGGTGCCAGCGTCAACTCGTCCTCGTACAACGCCCGAGGCCTGGAGACCTCGATCGAAGCACGAATCGGTCGCCCGCTGAGGGTGGTGGCGGCGTACACATACCTGGACGCGATCGTCACGCAGTCGTTCGCGAGCGGTGCCCTTCGACCCGCCATCAATCCCGCGTACCCGGGCAGGCCGATTGGCGCGTTTGCGCCGCTGGTTGGGGGACGGCCGTTTCGCCGCGCGCCGCATTCCGGAAGTGTGCTGGCGACCTACGCCAGGTCGAAAGCACAGGTGTCGCTGGCCGCGTATCTCGTTGGCCGGCAGGATGCGACCACGTTTCTCACCGACGCGGCGTTCGGCAATTCGCTGCTGCTGCCGAATCGCGATCTGGCTGACGGCTATCAGAAGATCGACGCGAGCGGCTCGTATCTGCTGCACCCGCGCGTGCGGCTGTACGTCAGCGTGGAGAACGCAGTCAACGAGCGCTACGAAGCCGCGCTGGGATATCCCGCGTTGCTGCGCGCCGTGCGGGCAGGACTGTCGGTGACGGTGGGCGGCGACTCCGCGAGACAGCCATGACGTCACGGCTGTGGCTTGTCGGCGCACTGCTCGTCGCGATCGTCGCCGCCACGTCGGCGGGCGCCGTCCGGATTCCGCCCGGGACGATCGTGTCGCTGGTACTTGCACGCGCCGGCCTGATGCACGGCCCGCACCAGGGATCATCCACCGACGACACCATCCTGTTCGACGTGAGACTTCCGCGCGTCGTGATGGCTGCCCTGGTCGGTGCTGCCTTGTCGACGGTCGGCGTGTTGTTTCAGGCCCTGCTTCGCAATCCGCTCGCCGATCCCTATGCGATCGGAACGTCGGGCGGTGCGGCCCTCGGGGCCGCCCTTGGCATGACAGTCGCCGCGAGAGTTGGCAACGACATCATCGGCGCCGCTCCGTTGCTCGCCTTCGTGGGCGCGATCGGTACCACGTTGCTCGTGTACAGCCTCGCGCGTGTCGGCGGACGAACGCCGATCACGACACTGCTCCTGGCTGGCGTGATCGTCAGCGTGACGTGTGGCTACGCGATGTCGCTGCTGCTCCTGCTGAGCGATCGGTACGGCGGCGATACGCGACTGGTCTACGTATGGCTGCTCGGCGGGGTGACGGTCGTTCGGTGGACACACGTCGCCGCGCTTGGCGTGCTGGTCTGCGTCGGCTGTGCGATCGCATGGGGCTGGGCGCGCCGGCTCAACACGCTCTCGCTCGGCGAGGACGCGGCGGCGTCGGTCGGTCTGGATGTGGAGCGGCTCAAGACGGCGGTGATTCTCGTCGGATCGCTGTTGACGGCTGCCGCGGTGTCGGCCGCCGGTCTGGTGGGATTTGTCGGGTTGGTCGTGCCGCATGTCGCCAGGCTCGTTGCCGGGCCGAATCACACGCGGCTCATCCCATCGGCCGTGCTCGGTGGCGCCACGTTTCTGGTCCTCGCCGACTTGCTCGCGCGCACGGCGGCGCCGCCCACGGAAATCCCCCTTGGCATCGTGACCGCGTTCGCCGGCGGTCCCCTGTTTCTCTTCCTGTTGCGCCGGAGCCGGCATGCCTACCGGACCTGATCGACTCGCGCTGTCGGTGGAGAGCGTGACGTTCGGCTACGACGAACGGCCTGTCTTGGAACACGTGTCGATCGAGATCGCGGCCGGTGAGCGTGTGGCGATTGTCGGGGCGAACGGCGCCGGCAAGACGACGTTGCTGAAGCTGATGGCAGGTCTGCTGAGGCCTGGTGCGGGCGTCGTGCGGCTGGGAAGGCAAGACGTGCGCGAGTGTTCCCGTGCAGCGCTTGCGAAGCATCTCGGCATCGTCCCTCAGGAGATCGCGTTGCCGGGCGGTCTGACCGTGCGCGATCTCGTCGAATGCGGCCGGACGGCGTACCTGTCGTGGTTCAGCGGATTGAGGGCGTCCGACCGGCACGCGGTTGACACGGCGCTTGCCGCCACAGGAACCGCAGCCTTTGGTGATCGATCGTTGGCGGCGCTCAGTGGCGGCGAACGCCAACGCGTCGTCGTCGCGATGGTCCTGGCGCAGGAGCCTGGCATCCTCCTGCTCGATGAGCCCACCCAGCATCTGGATCTCACGCGGCAGGGTGAGGTTCTCGATCTGATCGTGGCGTTGAGCGCGGAGCGCCGCCTGACGATCGTCGCGACGATGCACGACCTCAACCTGGCTGGCCAGTACTTCGACCGGGTGATCGTGCTGGCGGCCGGTGGCGTGGCGGCCGATGGCCCACCCGCCGAGGTCTTGCGCGCGGACGTACTCGAAGCCGCATACCGCGGGAGGCTGGAGTTCGTCACGACACCATCGCGGGATGTGCCGATTGTGTTACCCGCTCGCGGCCGCGCGCCGGCGAGCCGCACGCGAGAGGAGAGGGTATGAGTATCGCGACAAAACGGGGAGACGGCGGCGAGACGAGCCTGGCCGGCGCGGTTCGGGTCTCGAAAGGGCATCTGCGCGTCGAGGCGTACGGGACGATCGACGAGCTCAACACGTTCATGGGGCTGGCGCGCGTCATGAACGACGACCCTGAGGTGAAGGACCTCGTCAAAGCCCTTCAACGCGAGTTGTTCAAGGTGGGGTCCGCGCTGGCGACTGCGCCGAACGGACGCAAGCCCGAACCGCCTGTCACCAGCGAGATGGTGGACGCGCTGACCGCGCACGTGCATCGGCTCGAAGCGACGGACGGCATCCTTGCCGATTGGTCGCTCCCGGGCGAGCATCCGGCGTCCGCGGCGTTCGACGTCGCGCGGACGGTCTGCCGTCGTGGCGAACGTCAGGTCGTTCGGCTGATCGAGTCGGGCGAACCGGTGAATCCACAGATCCTGGCGTACCTGAACCGGCTGTCCGACGTGCTCTGGCTGCTGGGGCGGTTCGTCGAAAAAAAGGCGGGCGTGGATGCGCGCTTGCGCGACAGCCAGGCGCCGGGCGCGAAGTGGTCACGCGCATGGTGACACCGTTCAGTGACCACGAGCGTCAGGGCGTGTACCGCGCGATCTATGAACGTCGGGATGTCCGCTCGCGATTCGTCCCGCAGCCGCTGCCCGACAAGGTGCTGTCGCGGATCCTCGATGCGGCGCATCACGCGCCGTCGGTCGGGCTGATGCAGCCCTGGGCGTTCATCGTCATCGCCGACGCCGAGATCCGCCGCGAGGTGCGCGAACAGTTCGATGCGGCCAACCAGCGTGCGGCCGACGCGTACGCGGGGGAACGCCGGGATCTCTACGATCGCTTGAAGCTCGACGCAATCGTGGATTCCGCCGTGAACGTGTGCGTCACCTGCGATCCGACGGTCGGGCGCGGCCATGGCCTTGGCCGGCAGACGATGCCGGAGACGGCGATGTACTCAACCGTGTGCGCCATTCAGAACGCCTGGCTCGCCGCGCGCGCCGAAGGCGTCGGCATGGGTTGGGTCAGCATCCTCGACGTGGACGCGATCCGCCGGATTCTCACCATCCCGCCGCATCTGGTTGTCGTCGGCTACTTGTGTCTTGGCTACGTATCAGCCTTCGAGGCAGCGCCTGAGCTCGCGACGCGCGGCTGGGAGTGTCGGGTGCCACTCGCACAAGCGCTGCATTTCGAGCGATATGGGGGTGACGACACGCGGCGCGCGCACGCATTGGCGCAGTTGTCGGACCCGGCAGGGGTGAGGCGCTGATGGCTGCGCGAGCGCTCATGGTGCTTGGCACCGCCTCACACGTCGGGAAGTCGCTGGTGGTGACCGCCTTGGGCCGCATCCTCTCGAACCGCGGCTACCGTGTCGCGCCGTTCAAGGCGCAGAACATGGCGCTCAATTCCGCCGCGACGGTCGACGGGCGGGAAATCGGGCGCGCACAGGCGCTGCAGGCTGAGGCCTGTCGAGTGACGGCGACTGTCGAGATGAACCCGGTGCTGATCAAGCCGACGTCGGACACCGGTGCGCAGGTCGTTGTGCAGGGAAAGGTCTGGGGACAGGTGACCGCGCGTGATTACCACCAGCGGCGCGTCGAAGAGTTGTTCCCGGTTGTCGTCGGGTGCTATCAGACGCTGGCCGCCGCGCACGACATCGTCGTGATGGAAGGCGCGGGATCGCCGGCCGAGATCAATTTGAAGGCCCGCGACATCGTGAACATGCGGATGGCGGCCGCGGCCGACGCCGCCTGCCTCCTGGTCGGCGACATCGACCGCGGCGGCGTCTTTGCGTCGCTGCTCGGCACAATGGCGCTGCTCGATCGGTCGGAACGGCAGCGCATCCGTGGCGTCGCGATCAACAAGTTTCGCGGCGACCAGTCGCTGCTCACGCCGGGCATTCACATGATTGAGCGGCGCGTACGTCGTCGGTGCATGGGTGTCATCCCGTATATCCACGGACTGGGGCTGGACGAAGAAGACAGCGTCGCGCTCGAGGATCGTCGAACGGTGGCGCGCGCGTGGCGGAGCCTCCGGATATCGACGTCCGCGGATCGCGAGCGGCCGCTTCGCGTTGGCGTCATCGCGCTGCCGCGCATGGCCAACTTCACGGATTTCGGTCCGCTGGCGCATGAGCCGGACGTGGAGCTGGCGTTCCTGGAGAGGCCCGAAGACGTCGAGCATGCCGACGTCGCGATCCTGCCAGGTACGAAGGCGACGCTCGAGGACTTGCGCTGGCTGCGCACGTCTGGTTTTGCGGGCGCGCTCATCGAACGCGCCACTCGCAAGCAGCCGATCGTCGGCATCTGCGGCGGCCTGCAGATGCTCGGACAGGACGTGCGCGATCCCGCCGTCGTCGAGTCCGGCGGAGCAGAGCTCGGCCTGTCACTGCTGCGGATTCGCACGGAGCTCACGGCGACAAAGACGACGATCCCTGCGTCGGCGTCATGGTCCGACCTGCGCATGTTCGGGGAGGCGGCCGGGCCGGCGCGCGCCGACGGCTACGAAATCCACATGGGCGAGACGCACTATCTCGAAGGCGTCCAGCCCTTCTGCGAGGTGCATCGTGCGGGCGTGACGGGCGTCGTGTCCGACGGCGCCGTCACTGAAGACGGATTCATCGTCGGCACATATCTTCACGGCCTGTTCGACAGCGACTCGTTCCGTCATGCCTTTATTCGCACCGCGCGGGCCGCGTCGGATCTCGCGCCACCGGCCGGGCTCGTCAGCGTTGCGGCCCAACGCGACGAGCGGCTGAACCGTCTGGCCGCGCATGTCGAAGCGGCGCTGGACGTCGACGCGCTCCTTCGATGGCAGGAACTGCCGGCGAGTCCGCTCGGTGGTGTGAGGCATCACGTATGAACGCGGTCGTGCTCGGCTGCGCGTACGCGATGGACCTGATCGCCGGCGATCCTGAATGGCTTCCGCATCCGGTCAGGGGAATGGGCCGCTTGATTGCCGCCGGTGAAGCGGTGGCGGCGCCAGGGCGGCACTCGGCGGCTCGCGATCTGTTGCAGGGCGCGATCATGACCGTGGTCGTCGTCGGGGTGACGGCAGCCGCGGCGGTTGTGGCGCTACGCGCGGGACGACTCGTTCATCCTGGCCTCGCGCTGCTCACCGAAGGGTTGTTGGCCTGGACCGCGCTGGCGACCGGTTCGCTTCTCACCGAGGCGCGGCGCGTCATTCGGGCGCTGGAGGCACACGATCTCGCGGCCGCCCGCGCGCGGCTGGGCCGGATCGTCGGCCGGGATACGGCGACACTCTCCGAGTCCGAGATCGCTCGCGGCGTGATCGAGACGCTTGCCGAAAGCACATGCGACGGCATCGTGGCCCCGCTGTGTTTTCTCGTCGCCGGCGGCGTGCCGGCGGCCATGGCCTACAAGGCGGTGAACACGCTGGACTCGATGATTGGTCATCGCGAGCCGCCCTACACTTACTTCGGCCGGGTCGCGGCGCGATTGGACGACGTCGCGAACTTCGTTCCGGCGCGGCTCTCCGCGCTGGCCATCGCGATCGCGGCCGCCAGTGTCGGCGAGAGCGCCGCGGGGGCCGTCCGCATCTGGTGGCGCGATCACGCGAACCACGCGAGTCCGAACGCGGGCCATCCGGAAGCCGCGATGGCCGGGGCCTTGGGAGTGCGCCTCGGCGGTACCAATGTCTACGACGGCGTTCCTGTTGTGGAGCCCGCGTTGGGCGCCGAAGGGCGGTCGCCGACTGTGGCCTCGGCGCGCGCGGCATGCCGGGTTGTCGCCGCGGCGTCGTTGGTCAGCTTCGTCATGGCCCTGTTGGTGGTGTTGGCGTGGGACATCTGATGGCGGCCGTCCACGGCGGAGACGTCGAGGCCGTGGCGCGCGAGTACGGCGTGCCGGCCGCGGAGCTGACCGACTTCAGCGCGAGCATCAATCCGTTCGGTCCGCCACGATCCGTGATGAGACGTCTCCAGCGCGACGCTGCTGACGCCGTCCTCTTGGCGCGGTATCCCGATCCCAGGTATTCCGAGCTCCGGTCGGCGCTGGCGACGCGGTTGAATGTGCCGCCGGAATGTCTGGCGATCGCGAATGGATCGGCCGCACTGTTCGGCGCAGTCATCCGATCGGTCCGTCCGAACACGTGCCTGCTTCCGGTGCCCGCGTTCAGCGAACAGCAGCAGGCGCTCGCCGCGGCGGCATGCCGCGTCGCGCGTATCCCGTTGAGCGCCGCCGAAGGGTTTCGTCTCGACATCCGCGCGCTGTGCAGGACGTTCGAGGATCTCCGGCCGTCACTGTGCGTCCTGACGAATCCCCATAATCCGTCGGGCGCGCTCACGTCGGCCGCGGAAATGTTGCAGGTCGTTCGCGCGGCGGCGGCGTGTCAAGTGCAGCTTCTCGTCGACGAGGCGTTCATCGACTTCTCGCCAGGCGAAACGCTGACGGTCGAAGCCGCTCACTCGGACCATGTCGTCGTCCTTCGCTCGCTGACCAAGTTTTACGGAATGCCCGCGTTGCGCGTGGGGTACGCGGTCTCGACGCCGGACGTGGCCGCGCGAGTCGACGCGCAGCTGCCTGCGTGGTCTGTCACGACGCTGGCGGCCGGCGCCACGGTTGAAGCCCTTCGAGATGACGACTATGCCGGCCGGACGTTGCGTGCGGTCGCCGGAGATCGGCAGCACTTTCGCGAGCGCCTCGCGAGTTACGAGATCGAGACGTACGAGTCCGCCGGTAATTTTCTGCTGCTGCGTCTGCCGCAGGGCGGTCCTGATTCGACGCTGCTCCGAACGCAGCTGATTCGCAAACACCGGCTCGTCGTGCGCGATTGTCGTTCGTTCGACGGTATGGAGGACGGGCGGTTCATCCGGGTCGCCGTTCGGGCTCGAGCGGATAACGAGCGGTTCGTCGCGGCCGTTCAGTCCGTGCTGCAGGAGATGTCGGTTGCCGATTGACGAGATCCTGAAACGGCTGCCGCCCATTGAGCGAGTCGATCGCGGCTGGATCGCGAAAGCCGAGGCTCGCCAGCTGTCGTTGACGAAGCCGCCCTGCAGCCTGGGCCGGCTGGAAGAGGTCGCCAATCGCGTGGCGGCGATTCAGCAGACCCTGACGCCGACGGTTGAGGCCGCAGAGATCATCGTCTTCGCGGGCGACCACGGCGTGACCGCTGAGGGAGTGGCGCCGTATCCCTCGACCGTGACGGCGCAGATGGTGGCGAACTTTCTGGCGGGCGGCGCCGCGGTCAACGTCCTCGCCGCCGTCGCCGGCGCCGGCGTGACCGTCATCGACATCGGCATTGCGTCGGACTCGCCACCCGTACCAGGCGTCCATGGCCGTCGGGTGGCGCGAGGCACCAGAAATATGGTGCGCGAGCCGGCGATGACGGCCGACGAGGCCCTTGCGGCGATCGTCGTCGGCCTCGAACAAGGCCTCGACGCGGCCGCGCGCGTCGAGATGATTGGTCTCGGCGAAATGGGCATCGGGAATTCGACCGCCGCCAGCGCCGTCACCGCTGCGCTCACGCGCCTGCCGCCTGCCGTCGTGACGGGACGCGGGACCGGCGCGGACGATGCGATGCTGCAGCGCAAGATCGCCGCGATCGAGGAGGCGTTGAAAGCGCACCGGCCGGATTCGCGGGACGGACTCGACGTCCTCGCGAAGGTCGGTGGCCTGGAGATCGCCGGCCTCGTCGGCGTCGTGCTCGCCGGCGCCGCAACCCGGCGCGTCATCGTCACCGACGGCTTCATCGCCACAGCCGCAGCGGCGATCGCCGTGACGCTCTGTCCGGCGGCTGCGGACTATCTCATCGCCGCGCATCGATCGAGCGAGCCAGGCCATACGGCACTGCTGCAGGTGATCGGGCAGGAGCCGCTGCTCGACTTGCGCATGCGGCTCGGGGAAGGCACCGGCGCCGCGTTGGCGTTCGGCATCATCCGGAGCGCCGTGGCGGCATTCACGCGCATGGCGACCTTCGAATCGGCGGGCGTGAGCGACAAGTCCGCATGAGACGTCAGCTGCTGCTGTTGCTGGTTGCGATTCAGTTCCTGACGAGGCTTCCGGTCCCTGCGGGCCGCGATCTGCCGGCGGATGCACTCGCTGAGTCCGCCCGCTTCTTTCCGCTCGTCGGCGCGATCGTCGGGGTGGGTGCCATCGGAATCGACCTGCTGGTCGGTTCGCGCGCCGGTCGGCATGTGAGTGTCGTGCTGATCCTGCTCTACTTCGTGGCGGTGACGGGCGGACTGCACGAAGACGGCCTGGCAGACGCCGCCGATGGATTCGGTGGAGGGTGGACGAAGGACCGAGTGCTGGCGATCATGCGCGACTCGAACATCGGGAGCTTCGGCGCGCTTGCGCTTGGCTTCTCGCTGCTCGCGCGATTCGTGTTTCTGACAGGCATGTCCGCAGCAAGCTTTCACGGCGTGCTGCTCGCCGGGCAGGTGTTGAATCGATGGGCGACGTTGCCGCTGATGCACTGGCTTCCGTCCGCTCGCAGTGACGATGGGCAGGGCGCGCGCGTGGCACGAAAGACATCGACGACATCGCTCGTCATCGGCACGGTCTTCGCGGTGATCATCGCGAGTGCGGCGTGTGGCGTCACGGCGCTGCTGATGATCGCCGTGGCAGGTGGTGTCGCCGCGCTGACTGGCGCGTACTACCGTCGTCGCATCGGCGGCATCACCGGTGATTGCCTCGGCGCGACGTGTCAGCTGACGGAGGCCGCCGTGTATCTCGCCGGTGTGGTCTCATGAGCCGCAGTGAACACCCGCCGTGCCGCGTGGTGCTGGTCCGCCACGCCAGCGCCGCTGGTCAGGGCCGTTTCCTCGGACAACGCGACGCGCCGCTGTCGGCCCTTGGCCGGCGGCAAGTGCCGGCTCTCGTCGAGAAGCTGCGAGCCTATCCGGTCGAGGCAATCTACTGCAGCGACCTTTCCCGAACCAGGACGACGGCCGCGGCGGTCGCGCGCCGACGCCGCATCTCGCCGGAGGTCCGCCCGCAGCTCCGTGAAATGGATTTCGGCCGTTGGGAGGGGCTGTCGTGGGACGAAGTGGTCGAGCGGTTTCCCGCACTGGCCAAACGATGGGTGAGCGGGCGTTCGATTGTGTCGGTGCCAGGCGGCGAGCCGATGGTGCGCTTCAAGACACGCGTCACTCGGGAGCTGAAGAGGATCGTCGCCGCCGGGCCCGGTCGTTGTGTCGTCGTCGTGACGCATGCCGGCGTCATTCGAATCGCGCTCGGCGCGGCGCTCGGCCTCGACGATCGGCATCTGTTCCGGATCGCGCAGCCGCCGTGCGCGGTCAGCGTCATCGACTATTTCCGAGGCGGGGCGATTGTGCGGTGCATCAATGGTTAAGACGCTTGTCCGCTCGTGCCTCCTGCTGCTTCTGGCGGTGCCGTCCCTGTCGGCCGCCGACGCACCAAGAGTGGTGCTCGTGGGCGGGCCGAATCTGCTGTGGCCGCAGGTGATTCGCGAGTACGAGCGCCGGTATCCATCGCAGCCGGCGAGCTGGGTTGTTGACGCACGCGGCGCCGCGGATCAGCCGGATCTCGTGTTTGCGTACTATCCGACACAGGAACAACTCAGGCCGACGTTGATGCTCCCGGCGAAACGCTGGCTGGGATTTCCAACGGAATTCGTGGCTGCGACCTGGAAGCGCAGCGTCGAGCAGGACGCGAGCGCGAAAGCGGCCGCCTATCTTGACGAAGGCGGCGTGGAAAATGGTGTCCGTCTTCTCGGATATCTTTTTTCGCTCATGCGGCCGGGCGCCGCGGCGGCAGAGCCGCCGCTCAAGAGTCCGCAGATCGGCATCTACCACCCCGATGCCGGCGAGGTCTTCCTCGACTACGACAGCTACCGGCGCTGGTGGCAGGATACGGACGCCGGCAAGCGCACGAGCGCCGATCACGCACCGCCTGTCGTCGCCGTCTCGTTCCTGAGCAGCTCATTGCGCGGACACGATCTCGCGGTCGTGGACGCCCTCGTCCGGCGGCTCGAGGCGCGAGGCTCCGTGCCGCTCGCCGTCTTTGGATATCCCCTCGATACGCTCACGCCGCTGCTGCAATCGCAGGGCGTCATGCAGGCGCAGATCGTCGTCGCGCTGAATGCCACTGTGTCCGCGCCACGGGACGCCGCGATCTACGACGACTGGGGCATTCCCGTGCTGAATGGCCTTGTGACGCGCGAGTCGGCGGAGCGGTGGCAGGCAGGCGTCAGGGGATTGCCGGCGGATCGCGTCGCCGCACATTTGAGCCTGCCCGAGCGCTCAGGACTGATTGAGCCGACGTTGGCTGGCACGACGGAGACGGCCGCAAACGGCACGAAAAGCCTGGCGCCGTTTGCGCCGGGCATCGATGCATTGCTCGATCGCGCGCAGCGAATGCTCGCACTGCGCGCCACGCCCAATGGCGATAAGCGCATCGCCCTGATCTACTACAACAACCCGGCGGGGAAGGGAAATATCGGTGCGAGCTACCTGCAGGTGTTCCCGAGTCTTCGGAACATCCTTGCGGGTCTCGCCGGCGATGGCTACGTGATTCCTGAACCCTTGCCGGATGAAACCGAATTGCGGCGAATGCTCGAGGCCAATGGCCGCAATCTCGAGCTCTGGGCCGACGGCGAGTCGCAACGGATGGCCGCTGTGACGGCGATGGTGCGCTGGCCCATGTCCGACTACCGCCGCTACTACGACGCGCTGCCGCAGGAATTTCGAGACGCCGTCGAAGAGACATGGGGAGCTCCGGAGCAGTCGCGGTTGATGACCGCGGACTGCGGCACACACCGATGCTTTCTGCTGCCGGTGCAGCGTCGGGGAAATATCCTACTCGCGCCGCAGCCGCTGCGGACGACCTTCGAGCAGGCCGCCGATCCCGCGCACCAGCGCATCACGCCGCCACCGCATCAGTACGTCGCGTTCTATCTGTGGCTGCAGCACGAGTGGCACGCAGACGCCCTCGTCCATGTAGGCCGGCACGGCACGCTCGAATGGCTGCCTGGAAAACAGACCGCCCTCGCGCCCGAGGACGCCTCGTCAGTGCTGCTCGGCGACCTGCCGAACGTCAACGTGTACGTGATGGACGGCGGCGGCGAGGCGATTCAAGCGAAGCGCCGCGGCTTCGCGACCCTCGTCAGCCATCTGACACCGATGATCTGGCGAACCGGCGGCCGCGCGGATCTGGAGACGCTTCATCAGTCGTTCCATGCGCTGATGGATCGCGGAGACGATCTGTCGCCGGAGCTGATCGCCGAGTACGAGCGCGTCACGCGAGCGGAGTTGCGGCGGCTCGGCCTGGACCGGCAACTGGCCCTCGACATGAACGGCGACTTCACACAGATGGCGCCGGCCCTGCATCGCTTCCTGCACGAGATCGAAGACGCGCCGGTCCCTGCCGGGCTGCCGATCTTCGGCGAATCGCCGTCCGAAGAACGGCTGCTGGCGGCGATTGGCGCGTACCTGTTTGCTGCCTATCCGCAAGAGATGCACGACGATGTCGAAGCGCTCATCCCGGAATGGTCGAAGGCGTTTGCGACCGGACAGCAGATCGAGACTGACGATCTCACCCCTGAAATCGGCGAGATCCTGATGCGGGTCCAGAAAGACCTCGCGATGTGGATTGGGCGGCTGCGCGAGAGCGGTCCCGCGGAGATCGCGGGGCTGCTGACCGCGCTGCGCGGACAGCGTCTGTCGTCACGGCTGCTTGGCGATCCGCTGCGCAAGCCGGAAGCGTTGCCGAGCGGCGGCAATCTGCATGCGGTGGACTCGGCCCGCATCCCGACCGAAGCGGCCTATCGCGTCGGTCAGCAGATGGCCAACCAGTTCCTGACGCGCTACCAGGACACGCACGGCACCCCGCCGAAGCGAGTGTCGCTGGTGTTGTGGTACGGGGAGACGGAGCGGCAGCAGGGCGCCATGGAGAGCATGGCGCTGGCGCTGCTCGGCGTGCGGCCGCTCTGGAACGCGCAGGGCATCGTCGACGACCTGCAGCTGATCGATCGCGAGGAGCTGGGGCGCGATCGGGTCGATGTCGTGTTCACTGTCTCCGGCAACTATCGCGACGGATTTCCGGACAAGGTGCAGCTGCTGGATCGCGCCGTGCGCGTGGCGGCTCGGGCCGCGGACGGTGTCGTCGCGGCGCACGACCGCGACATAGCGGACGCGCTCGAACGCACCGGTGTGACGCCGGACGAGGCGGCAAGGCAAAGCCGTCTGCGTGTCTTCAGCGCGAAACCCGGCGCGTATGGCGTCGGCGTCCAGTATCTGGTCGAGAAGTCTGGAGGGGGAGACTCCGCCGAGAAGATCGCGTCGCTGTATATCGCGAACATGGGGTTTGGCTACTCAGCCGATGGATGGGGTGTCGCGAGCAGCGCGGCGTTCCAGGCGAATCTTCGTGCGGTCGACGCGGTGCAGTTCTCACGCTCGTCGAATCTGTACAGCTCCCTCGACAACGATGACACCTATCAATACGTCGGCGGACTGCGTACCGCCATCGAGCAGATTGCCAAGCGCGCGCCCGACGTGTATCTCCATAACATGCGGCAGACCGGCGCCGAGAAAATGGTGACGCTGCGGGAATGGCTGGCGGTCGAGCTGCACTCACGCCAATTGAATCCTGTCTGGATCCAGGAGATGCAGAAGTCCGGCTACGCTGGCGCGCGCGAAATGAGCCAGGAAATCGAACACCTCTACGGCTTCCAGAAAACGGCGCCGGATCACCTGAATCCCCAGACATGGCAGTCGGTCCTCGACGTCTTCGTGAAGGACACGTATCAGCTCGGATTGCGGAAGTTCTTTCAGGAACAGAATCCTCATTCCCGGCAGACCGTCCTGGCGCGGCTCCTCGAGATCGACCGTCAGGGGATTCAGCGATTCAGCACCGCGGATCGGAGCATGCTGCTGACCGAGTACGCCACGAGCATCGCGCGGGACGGGGTCGCCTGCAACGCGCAGACGTGTGGCAACGTCGTGCTGCAACAGCACATCGCGCAGGAGCTTCGGCGGGGCGGCGCAAACGCGCAAGCCACGACGATGGAGTCGGCGTTTCGTCGTGCCTTGACGAAGGCACCGGAAGTCGTGATCAAGAAGGCGCCGCCGCGTGCGATGCGGGTCATCGAATGGCGGACGCTTCGCAACTACACGCTGTCGTTGACGAAACAGTGGCACGTCGCATGGAAGCCGACGTCCGTGCCGTGGTGGGTGTGGATCGGCTGTCTCTCCGGTTACGTGGTGGCGGGCGGTCTGCTGATGCGACGCCGGAGGGCGACGACTGAGGCGATGTCGCTCCTGTAACTACGCGTTTATTCGTGCCTCAACGCGACGATCGGATCGACGCGCATCGCCCGGCGAGCCGGAATCAGGCATCCGAGCATCGCTGATCCGACCAGCGCGGCGGATGCGAGGCCCAGCGACAGAGGGTCGCTTGGTGACACCTGCACGAGCGCCGATGCGAGGACGCGATTGACGGCCAGCGACGCCGCGAGGCCGATGATCAGGCCGAGTCCCGACGGCAGCAGTCCCTGGCGACAGACCAGCGTCAGAATGTCGCGCGCCTCCGCGCCGACCGCCATGCGGACGCCAATCTCCTGCGTGCGCTGGCCCACCGAATGCGCGACGACGGTGTACAGGCCGACCGAGGCGAGCAGGAGTGCGATGGCCGCGAAGATCAGGAAGAGCGCTCCGTAGAAGCGGCTGTCCCAGAATCTCTCCATGCGGTCGGCGATGAGCATCGGGCCATACAAGGGGAGATCGGGATCGAGCGTGCGGACTTCGCGTCGAAACGCATTCGCGACACCGCCAGACGTGTTGGAGGTTCGCACGAGAACCCACGCGCCTCCGCCAGGTGTCTGCCGGTACGGCATGTACACGACAGGGTCTACCCGTTGCCGTGTCTGGTCGTTCTGCACGATGTTGGAGGCCACACCGACGACGGTGAGCCACGGCTCCGGTGTACTTCCCTCGAAGACGCGAAGGCGCTTGCCAACAGGATCCTCTCCCGGCCAGAACTCGCGGGCGAGCAATTGATTCACGATCGCCACGCGCGCTCCTGAAGCGACATCGGCGTCGTTGAACTCGCGGCCGGAGAGCACTGACGCGCGCAACGTTCGGAAGTACGAGGGGCTGATCGTCAACGTGGACAGCTTCGGCCGATGGCCCTCGTCTGGTGAGGGCGCGCCCGCAAGTTCGTACGCGAATTGCGAAGAGCCCCACGACGGCAGCGTATCGGCGGTCGCCACTGATTCCACACCCGGCATCGCGTGCAGACGCGCGATGAGACGGTCAAAGAAGGCGACCCTTTGCTCGGGACGGGGATACCTGCCGGGTGGGAGATCCACCGATCCCCCGATGATGCTCGTCAGGTTCACGCCCATGTCCGCCGAGTGAATCTTCAGGTAGCTGCGGATCATGACGCCCGCGCCGGCCAGCAGGACGACGGCCAGCGCCATTTCGACGGTCACGAGCAGGGCGGAGAGATGCGTGCCACGCCCTCCGCCGGTTGCGCCTCTGCCGCCATCCTTGAGCGCGACGTTGACGTCGAGTCTCGAGAGCCGCAGCGCGGGCGCGAGCCCGAACAGCAATCCCGTTCCGGTGGAGACGGCGATCAGGTAGGCGAGCACCCCCTGGTCCATCGTGTAGTCGATGATGAGCCAGGAAGATTTCGCGGACATGGCGAGCTCGTAGGCGCGCACGCCCCACTTTGCGACCCACCAGCCGAGGAAGCCGCCCACGCCTGAGAGCATGACGCTCTCGATGAGGAGCTGCTGCATGACCCGCCACCGGCGGGCGCCCAGGGCGACCGAGATCGAGATCTCCCGCGACCGGTGCATCGCGCGGGCGAGCAGGAGATTCGCCAGGTTGGCACACGCGATCAGAAGTACGAAACCGACGGCGACCCACATCGACCCGTAGATCAGCCTGGCATTGGGGCCGATGAAGAACTCGTCGAAGCGGCCGACCACGGGCCGAAAATCGGCGTTCGTCGCCGGGTACGTGAGCGCGAGCCGCTTCGCGATGGTGTCAATCTCCGTTCGCGCCCCTTCGACCGTGGCGCCATCGGCCAGTCGGCCGACGACGCACCAGGTGGCGCGGTTGCCGCGATCCAGCACGCCTGCGGTCTTCACGAGCGGGACCCACACGTCCACCTTCTGCGGAAACGAGAAGCCTTCCGGCATGACGCCGATGATGGTCATCGGCACGCCGTTCTTCTTCACCACGCGTCCGATGACGGCCGGATCCTTGCCGTAGTGCCGTTCCCAGAAGTCGTAGTGCAGGATTCCGACCGGAAGGGCGCCCGCCACTTCGTCAGCCGGCGAAAAATCCCGCCCGAGCAGGGGCCGCTGACCGACGACGTTGAACACATCGGCGCTGTTTTCGTTCGCCTCGACATTCTCGGCAAACCCGGTCGTGTCGGTGTAGACGAAGCTGATACCGTGGACGATACCCATGCCCGCGAACGATCTCGCCTGCGCTCGATAGTCCTCGAAGTCCGCATACGCGACGCAGCAGCCGCCGTTGCTGATATAGAGGAGACGATCGTTTCGGTGCACGCCCGCGAAGCCCTTGAAGAGCACGGCGTTCGTGACGGTGAAGACGGTGGCGTTGACGCCGATGCCGAGAGCCAGCGTGGCCAGGGCGACCGCCGTCGTGGTGCGCGAGCGCAGCATCGCTCGAAACCCGTAGCGGACATCCTGTGCGGCCGACTCGAGCCACTGAACCGTGTGCATGTCGATCGATCTCCACCGGGAACGAGCGTCGGACCGCCTCAGCGCCACCCGAGCTCCGGGGCGACGTACTTCAGGATGCTCTCGATGGCGTGGGCGTTGTAGTCAACGCCCAACTGGTTCGGGACGGTCAGGAGCAGCGTGTCGGCGGCGGCGATGGCCTCGTCCGCGGCGAGTTGCTTGACCAGCACGTCGGGCTCGGCGGCGTACGAGCGGCCGAAAATCGCGCGGGTGTTGGCGTCGATGTAGCCGATCTGGTCCTGGTCGCGAGCGTCGTGTCCGAAGTAGGCGCGGTCGCGGTCGTCGACGAGCGCGAAGATGCTGCGGCTCACGGAGACGCGCGGCTCGCGCGTGTGCCCGGCCTCCTTCCATGCCTCCCGGTAGACCTCGATCTGCTTGCGCTGCTGCACGTGCAGCGGCTCGCCGCTCTCGTCGTCCTTGAGGGTCGAGCTCTGGAGGTGCATGCCCAGTTTCGCGGCCCACTTGGACGTGGCGTTCGAGCTGGATCCCCACCAGATGCGATCGCGCAGCCCTGCCGAGTGTGGCTCCACGCGCAGCAGTCCGGGCGGATTGGGGAACATCGGCCGCGGGTTGGGTCGCGCGAACCCATCGCCCTTGAGCACCTCGAGGAAGACCTCGGCGTGGCGGCGGGCCATGTCGGCGTCGGTTTCGCCGTCGGCGGGGGCATATCCGAAATGGCGCCAGCCCTCGATCACCTGCTCCGGTGACCCTCGGCTGATGCCCAGTTGGAGCCGGCCGCCCGCGATGACGTCCGCTGCTCCCGCGTCCTCGGCCATATACAGCGGGTTCTCGTAGCGCATGTCGATGACGGCGGTGCCAATCTCGATCGTGCTGGTGCGCGCGCCGACGGCCGCGAGGAGCGGGAATGGAGAGCCGAGCTGGCGGGCGAAGTGATGCACGCGGAAGTAGGCGCCGTCGGCGCCCAGTTCCTCGGCGGCCACGGCCAGCTCGATCGACTGGAGCAGCGCGTCCGCCGCCGTGCGCACCTGCGACTGCGGCGACGGCGTCCAGTGCCCGAACGACAGGAACCCGATCTTCTTCACCTGCACATCCTTCTTCTCGAATCGCTGATTCGCTTCATGAGCCGCGCCTGACCGCCACGGCGACCGATCGTTCGAATGAAGCATACCCTCGACGGATGAGCCGAGCCGATACCAAGGTCTGATGGACGACCGCGCCTTGGGCTAGCATCCTCTTAGCGCCGCCGCTTCGATGGTGGTTCACGGAGGGAGAAAGTTGTCCCAGGAATTTGACGTCGTGTGTCTCGGCGGTGGCGTCGCAGGAGAAGCGCTTGCGGGCGGCCTTCGGGACAGCGGGCTGACGCTCGCGGTCGTCGAGCGAGAGCTGGTCGGCGGCGAGTGCCCGTACTGGGGCTGCATGCCCTCCAAGACCTTGCTTCGCTCGAGCGAGACCTTGACCGAGGCCGAGCGCGCTCGCGTCCTGGCTGCCTCACGCGTGGAATGGACTGTCGACTTTCTCAAGGTCTCCAAACGCGTGCTGTGGATGGCACGCGACCTCGATGACAGCCGGCCTGCCGCCGCGATGGAGGCGACCGGGGCCAGGCTCTTCAGCGGCGAGGGGACACTGACGGACCTGCGCACGGTCGCGGTTGGAAGCGAGCAACTCATCGCGCGCCGCGCCGTGGTGATCGCCAACGGCAGCACCGCGGCGATCCCACCCATCCCTGGCCTGGACACCGTCGAGTTCTGGACCAACCGCCAGGCGGCGATTCCGAAGGAGCTGCCGGCCTCGCTGGCAATCCTCGGCGGGGGCGCCATTGGCATCGAGCTGGGCCAGGCCTTCGCACGCCTCGGCTCCAAAGTGACCGTGATCGAAGCCGGACCGAAGTTCCTTGGCCACGAGGAACCGGAGGCCGGGGCCGCGCTGCGGCCACACCTGGAGGCGGACGGCATCACGCTGATGACCGGGGACCCATGTGTCGCCGTCGAAAAACAATCCGCGGAACCATCGCGCCCACCCTCGGCCGTCGCCGTCCACTTGAAGTCGGGAGCTGTGGTCTCGGCGGATCGGTTGCTCGTCGCCACGGGCCGTCGCCCCAACGTTGAGGCATGGCGTGCGGCCGGGCTCGCACAGACCGAGCGCGGTTGGTTGAAGGTGGACCCGGCGACGCTCGAAGTGCAGGCCGGCGTCTTCGGAGCCGGCGACGTCACGGGACTTGGTGGGTTCACCCACGTCGCCTACTACCACGGTCAGGTGATCGCGCGACGATTGCGCGGAATGGACGCGAGGGCCGATCACACCGCGGTCCCTCGCGTGACGTTCACCGATCCGGAAATCGCTTCGGTCGGGCTGTCGGAGGCGGCCGCGCGCGCAAAGGGCATCGATGTCGCCGTCGCCAGCGCCGATCCAGCCGAGAGCGCGCGAGGCTACATCCACGACGTCCACAGCGGCGCGATCAAGCTGGTCGCCGACCGCGCGCGTGGGGTGCTGATCGGCGCCACTCTGGTCACTCCGCGTGCGGGCGAGATCGTGGGCGAGCTCGTGCTCGCGATCAAGCTGGGCACTCCGCTGAAGACCCTCGCCGACGTCATCCACCCATTCCCGGCCTTCAACCGCGTGCTCGGGAAGAGTCTCGACGAGCTCGCCGAGAAGGCCACGTAGCGGCGATTGTGATAGGACTGAGTGCACGGTAAAAGGTGACACTCGAAGCCAGTAACGTCACATACGCATTCGGCGATGTGCCGACGCTCGACGGCGTCAGCCTGTCGGTGGAACAGGGACAGTGTGTCGCTCTGGTTGGCGAGAGTGGCGCCGGTAAGACGACGCTTCTCCGTTGTTTCAATCGAATGGTGGTGCCGGCCGCCGGTGACGTCAGGGTCGCTGGTGCAGACGTCGCACGGCAGCCGGTACAGGAACTGCGCAGGCGAATCGGATATGTGCCCCAGCACGGCGGGCTGATGCCCCACTGGACCGTGCTCAGAAACGTCGCCCTGGTCCCCGACCTTCTTCACCACTCGGATGCGATTGGCGCAGCACGACACGCGCTCGAGCAGGTCGGATTGGCGACGGCTGAATTCGGGATTCGGTATCCGAATGAGCTTTCTGGCGGACAACGGCAGCGTGTCGCACTCGCCCGCGCGATCGCCGCCCGCCAGAGCGTGCTGCTCATGGACGAGCCGTTTGCCTCGCTCGATGCGATCAGCCGTTCCGAGCTGCAGGCCCTCTGTGCCAATCTGCGACGGGAGCTTGGGGTAACGGTCCTGCTCGTCACGCACGACCTGCTGGAGGCCGACTTTCTCGCTGACGAGATCGCCGTGATGCGCGCGGGCCGAATCGAACAGCGTGGGAGCCTCGACACGCTCATTGCGGCGCCAGCGACGCCGTATGTCGCGTCCTTGCTCTCGCGCGCGCTCGCGGGCGGCCGACGGCGGAGGGACTCGTGACCCGCCAGCGTATTGCTGCGCTCAGCGTGGCGGTCCTGTTGTCGATTGCCGCCGCGAGCGCGCAGTCGCCCAAGGAAAGCCGCGCGAGTGGGATCGTCATCGCGTCAAAGCCCTTTGGTGAGTCCTACGTGCTCGCCGAGATGTTCGCCCAACTCTTGGAAGACCGTGGCATCCCCGTCGAGCGGATCCATGGGCTCGGTAGTACGGAGATCATCTTCGGCGCGGTGAAGTCGGGCGCTGTCGATGTGTACCCCGAGTACACGGGCACCGGGCTGACCGCCATTCTCCACGATACGTTGCCAGACCAGGACCTCGCCGATGCACGCCGTGTCTTCGCCTACGTCAGCAACGCCTTCACGAATCGCTACGGTGTACGGTGGTTGCCGCCACTTGGCTTTCAGAACACGTTCGCGCTGGCCGTGCGGCCGGATACGGCGGAGAGATACCGTCTACGAACGCTGAGCGATCTCGCACGAGAGAGCTCACACCTGACGGCAGGCTTTACTCCGGACTTCGTCGAGCGCCCTGACGGACTTGCCGGTCTCACGCGGGTGTATGGCATTCGACTGACGGCGGTCAGGCCACTGCTCCCAGCACTCAAGTACCAGGCTTTGGCTGGGGGCGCAGTCGATGTGATCGATGGCTTCTCCACGGACGGCCTCCTGGAGCGCTACAACCTGGTCGTCCTCGAGGACGACCAGCACTTCTTTCCCCCGTACGAAGCGGCCGCGCTGCTCAGTGCGCGCGCCACGGCGCGGTCTGACGTCGTGTCCACACTCACCCTGCTGAGCGGCAAGCTCGGGGAGGGAACGATGCGTGCGCTCAATCGCCGCGTCGAAGTTGACAGGGAGGACACCCGGCGCGTCGCGGCATCCGCACTTCAAGCACTTGGGTTGCTACGCGGCGGCGAGGTATCGGGTGCGGCAGGCGGACTGACCGGAGGACCCGCCAACGGCGGAGAGTCGTTCGGCGCATATGTCTGGGAACGACGCGCCACGCTGCTGCGCTTGACTCTGCGCCATGTGACCTTGGTGGCGCTCGCATTGATTGGTGCTGTTCTGATCGCCGTGCCGGTCGGGCTGACGCTCGAGCGAACTCGTTACGCCGCCGGACCCGTACTCGGCGTGCTTGGCGTCGTCGAGACGATTCCGAGTATCGCGCTGCTGGCGTTCATGGTTCCCCTGTTGGGCGTCGGTGTCGTGCCGGCGCTGACCGCGCTCCTGTTGTATGCCCTGTATCCAATCGCGCGCGGGACGTTCACCGGCGTCCGCGACGCAGATCCGGCAGCGGTCGAAGCTGCCGAGGCCCTCGGCATGACGCCACGACAACGGCTGCTCAAGGTCCGGCTGCCGCTTGCTGCGCCGGTCATCATGGCGGGGGTGCGCACGGCCGGCGTCATCACGGTCGGCGCGACGACGCTGGCTGCCTTCATCGGTGCGGGAGGGCTCGGCGAGCCGATTGTCACGGGACTCGCGCTCGCCGACACGAAGATGGTGCTCTTTGGCGCGTTGCCGGCAGCGGTGTTGGCGCTCCTGGTGGACGGTGCGCTCGCGCTCGTGGAAGCGCGCGTCACACCGGCGCACCTTCGCCGGCGCCATCGCCTGAAAAGACACACTGCCGTGATTGGCGGGACGATGCAAAGGCACTAAAGTGGGGAGGTGATCCCGTCGTCGCGAACGGCCCTGCTTGAGTGGTACCGGCGCAACCGCGACCGCTCGCGCCTGCTGTTCGAGCTGATCAATGAGGAGGCCTACTACAGCCAGCCGATCGCGCTGCGTCATCCTATCGTCTTCTACGAAGGCCATCTGCCGGGCTTCAGCTTCAACACTTTCATGAAACGTGCGCTCGGAGCACGGAGCCTGGATCCAAAACTGGAGACCCTCTTTGCCAGAGGGATCGATCCCGACGAGTCACCAGGTGCCGGGGGGCTGGAGCCTCGAGATCATGCGGCGCGATGGCCATCCCGGGCGACGGTGCGAGCCTTTGCCGACGAGGCCGATCGGCAGATTGTTGAGGCGCTGCCGACCGCCGACTTCGAGGCAACGGACCACGGGCTCGATCCCTGGGAGGCCGCCTTCACGATGCTCGAACACGAGGCGATGCATCAGGAGACGCTCCTCTACATGTGGCATCGTCTGCCCTTCGCACAGAAGGTGGCCCCGGCTGGCTATCGGCCACAGGTTGCGGGCGCTTCGCCGCGCGTGGACTGGATCGACGTTCCGGACGGGTGCGTCACACTCGGTGTCGATCGGTCTTCGGTCCGGTTTGCATGGGACAACGAGTGTCCGGCGCTGTCGGCGCGTGTCGAGAGCTTTGCGATCGAACGTCACGACGTGACCAACGAGCGCTTTCTCGAGTTTGTCGAACAGGGCGGATATCGCGACGAGCGTTGGTGGGCGCCCGAGGATTGGCGGTGGATACAGACTGAGAAGATGGAGCACCCGCTGTTCTGGGAGCGTCATGGTGAGCGCTGGCACTGGCGGGGCATGTTCGAGTCGATCCCGCTGCCCTTGTCGTGGCCCGTGTACGTGAGCATGGCCGAAGCATCCGCGTTCGCCCGATGGAATAGCGCGCGCCTGCCGACAGAGGCCGAGTTCCAGCGCGCGGCGTACGGCGCACCGGATGCAGAGCGCCAGTATCCGTGGGGAACAGCAGCACCGTCGGCACGCACGGGTGCGTTCGACTTTGACGGCTGGGACCCTCAACCCGCAGGCAGTCACCCCGAGGGCGCGAGTGCGTGGGGTGTCGAGGACCTCGTGGGGAATGGCTGGGAATGGACCTCGACGCCGTTCGCGCCATTCCCGGGCTTCCACGCGATGGCCTCCTATCCTGAATACTCCGCCGACTTCTTCGACGGCAAGCACTTCGTGATGAAAGGCGCGTCGGTCGCGACCGCGCGCGAGTTGATACGGCCGACGTTTCGCAACTGGTTTCGCCCGCGGTATCCCTATGTCTACGCCACGTTCCGCTGCGTTCGAGACACTCCCAGCAAACGCTAGCCGGTTTGCGGAGGATGTCGCGTACTACCTGTCGCTGACGCCGCGTCAGCTGCCGTCGCACTATCTCTACGACGAGCTGGGATCGACGCTCTTCGAGGCGATCTGCCGCCTGCCGTGGTATCGCGTCACGCGGGCCGAGCAGCACTTGCTGCATCTCCACGCGCGCGACATCTTCGCCGGCGCGGGGCAGCCCAAGACGTGTGTGGAGCTGGGTCCTGGAAACGGCGAGAAGCTCGCAGGTCTGCTGCACGCCGCCGCTCCGGCAGACCGGCTGACGGTGCATCTCGTTGACGTTTCCTCGTCAGCCCTCGAGGCTGCGGCGCGCACGCTCAGCACTCGCCCGAGGGTGAACGTGGTCCTGCATCGTGCGACGTACGACGAGGGCCTCACTGAAGTCGGGCGGGAGGTGGGATCAGGCGAACGCGTGCTGACCCTCTTCCTGGGATCGAACATCGGCAACTTCGATCCGCCCGGTGCCGAGGCCTTCCTTCGCCGCATTCGCGCCACGGTCAGCGCGGGAGACTCGGTCCTCCTCGGCACCGATCTGATCAGGCCCGAGTCAGATCTCATGCTGGCGTATGACGACCCGTTGGGCGTCACGGCTGCGTTCAACCGCAACCTGCTCGTGCGGATCAATCGTGAGCTCGAAGCCGACTTCGATGTCAGCGGGTTCTCCCATCGCGCGGTGTGGAATGCGCCGGAGTCACGGGTTGAAATGCACCTGGTCAGCACGCAGGCGCAGCGCGTGCGCATCCCGGCGGCAGGACTCGATCTCACGTTCGACGCCGGCGACATCATCTGGACTGAGAGCTCGTACAAGTACCGGCCAGATGAGGCGGTGGGCATGCTGGAGCGTGCCGGCTTCCGCAGCACCGGGCAATGGATCGCCGATCACTTCAGCCTCACGTTGGGCGAAGCGATCTAGCGCAGGGGTGTGTGATGACGAGTACTGGAACGACAGTTCCGCTGTCTCGACCCGAACGAGCCGCGCAGACGTTTCCCACTCTGACGGCGGCGCAGATCGCGCGCGTCGCCCGGCATGGGCGAGTCCGCAGCATCACGTCAGGCGACATCCTGTTCGATGTCGGCCAGACGGTCGTGCCGTTCTTCGTGATCGCGACCTGATCATCGTCGGCGCCGGCCCGTCTGGTCTCGCGGCGGCGGTCTACGGGGCGTCGGAGGGGCTGGATGTCCTGGTCATCGAGACGAACGCGCCTGGAGGGCAGGCGGGATCGAGCTCGAAGATCGAGAACTATCTCGGCTTTCCAACCGGCATTTCAGGTCAGGAGCTCGCCGGCCGGGCCTATACGCAGGCGCAGAAATTCGGGGCGCAGGTCGTGATCGCCAAAGGTGCACGAGAGTTGTCGTGCGCGCGACGGCCGTACGCCTTGCAGATCGATGACGACATGCGCGTGTCCGCGCGGGCGGTAATCATCGCGACCGGCGCTGCCTACCGGAAGCTCGAGATCGGGAACCTGTCACGGTTCGAGGGCGCCGGGGTGTACTACGGTGCGACGCCCATGGAAGCCCAGTTGTGCCGCGACGAAGAAGTCGTTGTCGTGGGCGGCGGCAACTCGGCCGGACAGGCGGCGGTGTTTCTGGCCCAGACCACCAGGCGCGTGTTCATGCTGGTCAGGGCAAAGGGCCTGGCCGAGACGATGTCCCGGTATCTGGTTCGCCGCATCGAAGACAACCCGGCGATCACGCTGTTGACTGAGACAGAGATCGTCGCGGTGGACGGCGATACTCAACTCCAGCGACTCGAATGGGAGCATCGGCCGACAGGGAAGCGTGACACGCGGGAGATCCGGCATCTCTTTCTCATGATGGGTGCGTTGCCGACCACGGCGTGGTTGGACGGCTGCGTCGCGCTCGACTCCAAGGGATTCATCAAGACAGGACCGGATCTGTCGCCTGAAGATCTCGCTGCAGCCAAGTGGCCGCTGGCGCGGCCGCCCCACCTGCTCGAGACCAGCTTGCCAGGTGTGTTCGCGGTGGGTGATGTTCGAGGCGGCAACATCAAGCGTGTCGCGTCGGCCGTGGGCGAGGGGTCGATCGCGGTTGCGTTCGTGCATCGAGTATTGGGTGAGTAGGAGTCCCGTCATGCCCCCACCCTGCGACCACATCGGCGCGATCACGACCGTCACACCACCGAAGCGTCATGAGTGCGATGAGTGCGTGAAGATCCGGGCCACATGGATGCACCTGCGCACGTGCCAGGAATGCGGTGCGACCCTCTGTTGCGACAGCTCGCCGAACCGCCATGCCACCACGCACGCGCGCGCATCCCATCACCCGGTGATCGCGTCCGCAGAGCCAGGCGAGCGGTGGTTGTACTGCTATCCGGACGATGCCTTCGCCGAGTACTGAATGGTTGTCGCCTACGATCGAAACGGCGGAGCCTCCGAGGGATTCTGGACTCTTGTATCCCATATCCGGAACGGCCTTCGTAGACGTTTCGACAACTCCTCAAGAGGCGGGACACTCATTGCGCGGCCTTCTCGCTGATTTGATACAGGAGCAGCTTCGCTGGCTCGCTCCCGCTCGTGTTCCTGAACGCCAGCCCCGCCCGATAGGACGGATCGAGAAACAGATCGCCCGCGCCATGGGTCTGTACGGGAACCGACGCGGCCGAGGTCCTGATCGTCCCTTCGAGCACGTACACCAGGCCTGAGCCGGTGTGGGCGCGGGACTCCGCGCGGCCGCCGGCGGGCAGCGTCAGCCTGAACACCCGGAGCTCCTGATTCACTGTCGTCCGAAACGGCACCTGCCACTGATGCTGGGACTGAAGGAGCTTTGCCGCTTCCTCCTGGAGCGGCTTGAGGAGCGACTCGGGCACTCTCGTGCGGCCCACCTGACTGATGATCAACGTCGCGGGCTCGGTCGTGCTCAGGTTGCGAAGCATCCTGTGCACATGCATCGGCGGTTCAACGAAGTAGCCACCGGGCTTGTGGATAGCCGGCGGATCCGGTTCGATCTGGTTCTCGATCTCACCCGTGAGGATGTAAGCGACGACCGGGCCGGAATGGGTGTGGGATTGCGTGATCCGGGGCGTCGGTTCAGCGGGAAGCGTGAGGCTATTGATGCTGAGGATCGGTTCGACGCCCTCGGGAAGAGGGGCCTGCGCCAGGGTTTCCCACTCCGGGCTCCCGGCTCCCGATTGTGCGACAAGACCGGCCGCCGACACCGCGGCGAGCGCAATCCCCAGGACCGTCACGAGGATTCGAGCGTTCGGCATACCGGTTCCTTTCCGCGGGGATCAGTCGATGGTCCAGAGCGCAAGCGCGGACACGTCCTTGACGAAGATGCGATTCCCTGAGACGACCGGCGCGGCCCATGTGGCGGCATCCGCCACGGTATAGCGCCTCAGCTCCTGAAATTGCGCGCCGCTGACGCGTCCCACCAGCAGCTCTCCATCGTCCTCGAGCGAGATCACGACGTCGCCCGCCCGGACGATGGCCGCGTTCTCCGCCTGCCGCGGAGTGCTGCCCCAGACCCTGGCGCCTGACTTCATGTCGAGGAGGAAGTACTCGCCGCGGTTGCGCGTCGACAAGCCGAAGAGCCGGTCGCCGACCATGACGCCGTTGGTCATGAACTGCCAGACGTCCGGGTTCTGCCACAGGTCTTCGGTCGTCCACTCAGTACCCTTCCGCACGACGCGAAACGCCGAGGTCGGCTTCTGGTAGCCGGCGACGACGATGGTGTCGCCGATGATCACGGGCATGATGATGTTCTGGTCGGACGTCGGAAACGGCCGCCGCCACAGCAACTGACCGTCCGTCGCCGAGACGCCGACGACATGCTCCTGCGTGAGCGTGACGATCTGCCGTACGCCGTGCAGGTCGGTGATGACCGGCGACGCGTACGAGGGACCATCGCCGGTCCACGCCCACCGCACCGCGCCGGTCACCGCATCGAACGCGGTCAAGGCGCCGTGCTTGTGACCGCCGACATGCACGATCACGAGCCCGCGCTCGACCAGCGGCGACATCCCCGTGTTCCACAACGGCAGCAGCGACCCGCCCGGCACCTGCCACAGCTGCTTGCCACTGGCCGCGTCGAACGCGGTGACCGCGCCTCCCATTCCGAGCGTGAACAGGCGTCCGTCCGCGAACGCCGGGGTCGATTTCGGCCCGGGCCCGTGAGGCCGGTTGCCCGCTCTGAGGGTGACCGGCTGAGGATACGTGGTCTGCCAGATGGACCGGCCAGTCGAGGCATCGACCGCCTGCATCGCCTCGTCTTCACCTTGTCGCGTGAAGACGTAGAGGCGATCGCGCACGAGGATCGGCGTGGCGTAGCCCTCGCCGACGTCAATCTTCCACTTCCGGGTCAGCTGTTCGGGCCAGGCCCTCGGCGCCGAAAAGGATGTCGCCACGCCGTTGCGGTCGGGGCCGCGGAACTGTGGCCAATCCCGTGAGCCCTGGCTTACAAGCAGCGTGGATGATCCCAGTACAAGTGCCAGACCGACACACCCGCCGATCGCAGTTCTCATCTGCCCACCTCGAGTTCGTGTCAGGCGGGCGCCGTAAGCGGGCTGCCCTTGGGCACCAGCATGAACACCACGACACGCGTCGGCCCATCGGGCCTCGCGGAACCGTTCGTGGTGTGCACGGCGCCAGATGGTTCGAAGAAGGTGCCGCCCACGGACAGGACCTTTTCCGGCTCGTTGTTGATGGCAAAACGCATCTGCCCCTCCACGACGTACCCGAGCACGGGCCCCGGATGACGATGCCCCGGGCCTGAACTGCGCTGGCCGGGCGGGATGTTCAGTTCTACGAGCACCGCCTCGAACCCTTCGAGAGGACCCGTCAACGCGTGTCTCGCCAGTTCGGCGGGGGGCCGTGGCGTGGGCGTTTGTGCATCGATACCGATTGGCAGCAGCGACGCCGCCGCGATTCCAAGGAACGTCCGTCGATTCTCCATTGTCGATTCCTGCTCAAGAAGTCATGCGCTGAGGCGCCGACGTCACCCTCGTGGGTTCTTCATCAGCGACTCCCCTTGGGCACCACCTCGAATATCACGATGCGCGTCGGCTCGTCCGGGCTCGCAGAGCCTGACGTCGTGTGAACGGCGCCCAACGGCTCGAAGAATGTGCCTCCCGCAGGCACAAGCCGTTCCGGCTCATTGTTGATGGCGAAACGCACCCGCCCATCGAGCACGTAGGCGAGCAGCATGCCCGGGTGACTGTGCACCGGGGTGGATGACCCCGGGAAGTGCCGCATGTTGGCCACGCCGATGACGGCCTCGTAGCCTTCGAAAGGACCCGTCAACGCGTGTCTCGCGATGATGCCGGTTGGCCCGGGTGCCTGTGGCGCGGGTGTTCGTGCTTCGAGACCGACCGGCAGCAACGACACCGCCGCGATTCCAAGGAATGTCCGACGATTCTGCATAGTCACGATTCTCCTTGTCCCGCCGAAGCCGCAAGGCGAAGGCGGACTTTCAACGCGCGGTGAAGACCCTGGTCCCCGGGCGGAACTGCGACCAGGCGAACCAGAACTGCGGCACGAGAATCACCGGTTTCAGTTGCGTGCCCTTCAGCGGCCCTTCGAGGCACAGTCCATACGCGTTCCATGTCGAGCGGGTCTCGAGATCGATCACGGAGCTGGCGTTGTCATTCGCCGCCTGAAACCTGAGCACACCGCCCTTGAGAGCGGTGCCCTTGAGAACGGCGGGGCCGCGCGCTTCGAATGCCGTCGTCGTGTCGGACGAGGGCTGATGGACGATGACAACCGGCAGTCCGCCCACGCGGTCGTTGACGACACGCGCGATGCGGAGCGCCGAGAACGGGTAGGCGACCGTCTCGCCACCGACTTCGAGTCCGGCCACGGTTTCCCGCGCTGGCAATCGCTGGTCGAGGGTGAGCGCGCCGTTTGGCGCGCCTGCTGGACCCACTCGCGTGACGTCCTTGATGCGCCTGCTCAAAATGGGCATGCGCTCCGCGTATCCCGGCAAGGGCTTGAGCACCATCGTGTGCGAATACCGTTTGCGCCACTCTGCCCAGGTGGTGCGAACCGCCGGATAGGGCTTCAGGCGCGTGCCCTTGAGGGGACCGTCGATCGCTTCACCACTGGCTTGCTGCCAGCTGGTGCCGGTTTCCAGATCCTTTTGCACCTCGTTCCCGCCAACCATGCGGTCGTATTGGAAGTGCAGTGTTCGACCCTTCACCTCCGCGCGAAAGACCAGACCGGTATTACAGACTCCGCACCATGTCACCGAGATCGGCCCGTCCGGTACCTGGTCGAACACCGCGCCATGCTGCGCGAGGTCGGCCGCCGGGAACGCCTTGGCCACCTTGCCACTGGCGATGCCGAGCAGGATGTCGTCGTCCTGAAGAAACGTGGCCTCCGATGCCGCCACGAATTCCGGGTGGTGGATGGCCGTGTAGGGCATCGGCCCCGGTGGGGTCTGAGCAAGGGCGGCCGGTACCGCAATTCCGGTCACGAGCACGAGTATCGGGACACTGACGATCCACCGCTTCATGGTTCTCTCCTTGTCGTCGAGTGCGCGTCAGGGGCGGGCCGTCAGCGGGCTGCCGTTCGGGACCACAAGGAACGCCACGCTACGTACTGGTGCATCAGGGCTCGCGGAGCCGAATGTCGTGTGAAGGGCGCCAAGCGGTTCGAAGAACGTGCCGCCCGCCGGCACGATCTGGTCCGGCTCGTGGTTGATGCCGAACCGCATCTGCCCATCCACGACGTACCCGAGGATGAAGCCGGGATGACGATGCTCCCGGCTTGACGCGCCGGGCTGGAAATTCACCTCCACGAGCACCGCGTCGAACCCCTCGAGAGGACCCGTCAACGCGTATCTCGCCAGCTCGCCGGATGGCCGTGGCGCCGATGTTTCGGGCGTCGACATCGGCCCCGGCCGCGTCGAGGCGAACCAGAACGCCGCCAGCACTAGCGCGGCGAGCGCAACGGGTACGGGCACGCGAATCGTGCCGGTGACCAACCACCGCAACCGTGACGCCGGCGCGCCGCGGGGACGCAGATGCGGCGGTGCATCAGGCGCCTTCCATTCGCGCAGCAGTCGATTCAGCTCTCGGTCGTCCATACGATCCTCACGTGGTGGTCGGTTGCGTGCTCCGCAGCGGCGCCAGCATGCGGCGCAGGTTCTCGCGTGCGCGGTGGAGCCGCGACTTGACCGTGCCGATGTCCGCGTCGACGGCTCGCGCGACCTCGGCGAGTGTCAGACCTTCGTACTCGACGAGAATCACCACCTCGCGTTGCAGCGGCCGCAGTGCGCCCACGGCGCGGCCGACAATGTCGCCGACGTCCCCGCGCTCGAGGTCGAGAGACTCCGCGGCAACGGCGTCCTCGTCCAGTGACTCGAACCGATGTTCTGCCCGCCAGTGCTTGAGCGCGAGGTTCCGGGCGATCCCGAGCAGGAAGGCGCGCAGCGTCCCACGCGCCGGATCGAACCGGCCCGGAAATCGCAGCAGCCCCACGAATACGTCCTGGGTGATGTCCTCCGCCGCGGCCGGCGAGCGGGACATGCGCCAGGCGAACCGGTAGACGGCATCCTTGTGCTGGTCGAAGACGGCCTGGAACTCAGCGTCGGTCACGTGGCTCGTTGATACTTACCGGACGACCGCCCAAAGGATACGGGCTGGCTGCAGGGCGTGACGGCCTCAGGGCAGGATAAATGCGAGCAGGCCGTACGCGCTGACGATCGACCGCGAGGGAAGAGACATGATTGCCGGTACGACCGCTATTTGCTCTCGCGTCGCATCGTCACGATGGACTCTTCGGTCTTGTCGGACGTTCGCGCGGGTTGAACGCACCAAGGGACCACCGAGCACGCCGCCGAATTGATTCTGCCGCAGTGGCGGGACTGGCTGGTCTCGCGGATCGAAGTAGTTGTGGGCGTCGAACATGTCGTGCCGGAGGAACTCGAAGAGTGTCCCGCGGAACGCGTTCGCACCGGCTCGGGTCGCGACGTTGATAAGCGCAGAGGCCTTGCCACCGAACTCGGCGGGGTACTGGGACTTCTGGATCTTGAACTCCTGGATTGAGTCGACCGACGGATTGATGACGAGATTGTTGAACAGCTCGTCGGTCACCTTGACGCCGTCGAGCAGGTAGATATTGTGACCAGAGCGCTGCCCGCCGACGTTGGGGAGCGCTCCGGCCTGCTGCAGCGCGTCGCCCCGCGTGCCACCGGGCGGAAGAACGACAGCGTCACTCAGCTGGGCGAGCGCGAGGAAATTCCGGCCATTCAACGGGAGCTGCACGACCACGCGGTTCTCAATCACGTCGCTGATCTCCGCGTTGCTCCTTTGCAGCAGGGGAACGTCGGCGGTGACCCGGACCTCCTCTGTCAGGCCGCCCACGTCGAGCGAGAGATCAAGAGCCAGCGTCTGGCCAAGCTGCACGATCACGCCCGATCGTACCAGGCGACGGAACCCCGCGAGCTCCGCGGCGATGACATACGTTCCCACGCGCAGCGATGGAAGGAAGTACCGACCTTGGTCGTCCGTCACACGCGCGACCTTCGTTCCACTCTCCAAGTGCTCGGCGACGACCGTCGTTCCTGCCAGCACGCCGCCTTGAGAGTCGCGCACCACGCCGGAGATGTCTCCCGTATTGGTCTGTGCGGAGGTGCCTGTTGTCGCGCATGACACGAGGAGCACGACGATCAGGCTCACCAAGATCGGGCGGCGTCGCGTTTCGGCCATGAGTAGGTGCGATACACCCTACCGCGACGCCGCCAGATTTTCCAGCTTCACGCTACGGCGCCGCCTGGTCCACGCGGTCACCGCCAGACTCGCGTGTGGTCGCTTCATACGCTGCCGCGAGCGCAGACTGAAGTTCAAGGCTGTCTCGAAACCGTCGCCCGGCCTCGAATGCCAACGCCCGCTCGAAGAAACGGCCGATCGGTGGCGGCATGTGCCCAATACGCGACCGGATCGCGGTGAGGTCGCCTTCCAGGACGCGACGAATCGTGGCACGCCGATCGCCGGCCATGAACGGGTTCACGCCGGCGATGACTTCAAAGATCACGACGGAGAGTGCCCACAGGTCGAACGCCGGCCCTGGATTGATCCCCCGATACGCTTCCGGTGGCAAGTACGCAAGCGTGCCCTCGCACCAGCCCTCGCATGCGCCGGCCATTGTTTCGGAACGGGCGTCCCTCGCACCGGCCATCAACGTGGCCAGGCCGAAGTCCAAGAGCTTGACCGCGCCGACGGCGTTGAACCCAATGTTGCTCGGCTTGAGATCGCGATGCAGAACGCTACGGCCGTGCATGTAGGCCAGCGCGTGCGTCAGTCCGATGCCGAGCGCGGCCGCGTCGGCCAGCGGGAGCGGACCGCGCGTCAGTCTGTCCGCAAGCGTTCCTCCCTCGAGATATTCGACGACCAGCACCGGCGTGTCACGCCACACTTCCAACCCGTAGATGATGGCCAGCGATTCGTGGTTCAGGCTGGCCATTGCCCGTGCCTCGTCTCGAAGGCGGGCCACAGCGCGTGGATGCAGCGCCGGTAACGTTTTCAGCGCCACGTCACGGCCGAGCGCGCTGTCGCGCGCACGATAGACGATGCCCATGCCGCCCGCGCCGATGCGATGACGGACGAGGAACTTGCCGGCGAGGTGATGAGGCAACGCAGCAAGCGCCGGAGCCGTTCCACAGCACCGCGTCGGTCGGTCTCGGGCCGTCACTCGTCCACACGTGGGACATTCGAACGCCACGTCGATATCGCTCGTGCGGCGCGAGCCGACCGTCGCTGGCACGGCACTCGCCGCGAGAGCTTCATTTGCGGCAGCCGCCGCCGTCGTGAGCGCCGCGAGAAACCATCGATCTCGCTCGTCGAACGCGATGCCGCCACGCCTGCGGCCGCAGCCAACGATCGCGCTGATCGTGCCGTCGCGTCGCTTGACCGCGGCAGCGAGCTCCAGCGCGCTCCTGGTCACATGGTCTCGTTCGCTCTTGGGAAGGAGGGCTTGCAGTGGCCCGCCGGCGGAGAGATCGACGGCCTCGGTCGTATCGCCGAGGATCCCGACCAGGGCGGAGTCGGAGGAGAACCGTGCCGTGCCCCGTGTCGCCACCGCGAAGTGGCCTCCGGGCTGCGGCCGCAGCACGTGCACATGGTGTGCTCCGATGCCCTTGCGCACCTCACGTTCGAGCACCGCCATGATCTCTTTCTCGCCGCGCGCGATCCGCATGTGATCGAGTGTGCTGGCCAGATGCTGATGGCGGTCCTCCGCTCGAGGAACGTAACCGGTCAGTACGCGGAGAAGTCTTCCCCTGCCAACCGCAAGCCACCAGCCAGCGACGATGCACAGCAGCAGGAGGGGAGTGGCCGACTCAACGAAGGCGCCGATCGTGTCGTGCCGAAATCGATAGAGCCTCAGCGCGATCGCCGCAAACGGTACGAGGGCGATCGCGGTTATTCCATGTTGTACGAGCGCATCCCGCGAGAATCGGTGGCGGGTCGCCCACACACCGAACGGTCGATCGACGATGATCGCGGCGGTCGCCAGAACAGGCATGGCGATGAGGGATCCGATGACGATGCCATCGAGCCAGACACGATGCCGCGCGGACTCGATCCCGAACCACTCGTCGAATCCGGGGAGCACGGATCTGATGCTGCCGACCATGAGAAACGGAGCCGTGCTGGCGGCAATCACGGCGGCAAGGCGCGTAACCTGCCGGCGTTCCCGCGTCGGTGCCCGTCTGGAGCGAAGGAGTATGGCCCCGACCGGCGGGACGAACGCCAACGTGAACACGTGCCAAAAGATGTGGCTCGGATGGTTGCGACGGAGATACGCCAGCGGGCCCAGTTCGACGCCAGCGCGCTCTGCGGTGACGTTGACGGCGAAGATCAATAGTTCGATCAGCCAGACGCCAGCAATGACCCGTTCGACACTCACGTCGAAGGAGGCGAATCGCCGTCCGCGTGGGAAATCCCGGGAGAAGTGCCAGAGACAGACCGGAGCAAATACCTCCGGATGCAGCCCGCGCATGAGAGGGTCCACGAGCGTGGACCACGACGGGGGAAGACCGCCGAGGGACGCGCGCATGAACGCACTTGCCACGGTTGCGAACGTCGCTGCCAGCCAGATGCTGCGCGAATCGCGCGAGCTGACGGTGACCAGGAACAGGCTCGCGGCGGCGAACGCGGTGCCGAGCGCGACCTGTGAGGTCCTGCCGCCAATCGTCTCACCGCTGAGTGTGGCGGCTCCGAGAATCAGCAATGCGCCAGCGGTCTGTGCAGCCGCGAGCGACGCCACCAGACCAATGGCGAGCCAGGAAATGATGGAGGCCTCGCGTGGCTGCCACCCTGTCGACCGCGAACGTCGTATGCGGTCGAGCAGGTGCAGATTCTCGGCGAGCCCGCGATCGGGCGAGTCACGCGTGCGCGCGAGTACGGCGCTCCAATCAATGGCCGTCCGGTCCACGAACGCTCGCGTGATCTGCGACAGGCGACGAGTGACACTACCCATCGCGCATGCGCTCGGCCAAGCGATGGACCGCGCGCTGCAGCGCCATTCGTGCGGCGTTCGGCGATCGACCGGTCATGCACCCGAGTTGCTCGTGCGTGTAGTCGAGCTCGACGTGCGCAACGATGAGCTCGCGGTCCTGCGGACTCAGACGTGCGAGGGCGGCACGATACCGTGCCTGCTCTTGGTGTGCGGCCGCGCGGTCGAAGGGCGACGGCCGCCGATCGACGAGTGACTCCAATCCTCCGACTCGTACGCCGCGGCGTGCGAAGCGCCGGTGCTCATCACGAATGCGATTCCGGACTGCCACCCGGAGATAGCGCGCCAGTGCATGAGGGCCTCGTGGGGCGAATGCCGGCAGCCGTCGAACGGCGCCAAGGACGGCGTCGTGAACGATATCTGTCGTATCGGCGCCGGCACGTACCCATCGCGCCAGTCGGCCGTGTGTCCAGCGATGGAGTTGTGGGAGATAGCGCTCGATCAACTCGCCGAGAGCGTCAGGATCGCCGAGCTGCGCGCGGGCGAGAAGACGCCGGGAGCTGGGCGCGGGCGGCCGCCTCGACGCGTCTCCAATCGACGAGGATGGCTTGACCATCGAACGGACCCACTCCTGCTGTGGATCGTATCTGGCCTCGCTACCCCATATAGATCCTATTGAGATAGTTAACAGGATCTATACGGGGTAGCGAGTCGTCTGGGGTCGCCAGATAGTTCAAGCCGGGATGAAAGACGACGTACGGGCGGTCCGGCTGCGAATCGGCAAGAGGGTCAAACAGCTTCGCCAGCTTCGCGGCATGTCGCAGGAGAAGCTTGCCGAGTTGGTTGGGAATCAGTACAAGCACATCGGACAGGTCGAGCGTGGAGAGGTGAATGTCGGTATAGACATCCTGGTGTCGATCGCCGCCCATCTCTCCGTGAGTCTGTCGGATCTCATCGAGCCAGCGGCACACTCAGGTGACGAGCGCGCCTACTGGGTGACACAGCAAGAGGCGGACGCCATCCAGGGCATGGCCGCGCGGCTGAAGCGTCAACGGGCGCGGAGTCGCAAGACGAATTAGCACCGCCGCACCGCCCGCCGCACAGAAATTCACCGTACCTCGCGACCTGAATCCGTTATCGCTCCCCCAGGGTTCATGCCCGAGTGCACCACCCTTCATTGCCATCTATATATTCCAATAGTCTTGACAATACCCTCTATAGATGTCATCGTCCCTCGGGTCGAGATCGGATGCGAGCCTGGGATTATGCGGCGTGATCCGATGTCGAATCAGCGCTTGGCGCGTCGCGGAGCGCGTTGGAGCGCAAGGCTCGGTTGACGGCCACGCATTCGCTCGACGGCAGTTGTCAGCGCCGCGAGCGCAGCGGAGACGTTGTCGACGTCTGCGGGCGAGATGCGGTGGGGAGTTTCATCCGCAGGAGTGATCGTCTCGAAGAGCTCGCCGACTGACACGCCCAGCGCGCGGGCAAGGCGCACCAGGACGTCTGCGCCCGGATCGGCCTTGGCCAACTCGAGACGCCCGACATACTTGTAGTGAAGGCCGGCAAGTTCGGCGAGACGCTCCTGCGACAGCCGGCGTTCGAGGCGCAGCCGGCGCAGTTGAGCGCCTAGCGGCTTCAAGATGGCCGGCAGCGGGCGATGTTTTCGGACAGTGGGTTTCCGACGTGACACACACGGTTGTGTACCGCAGTGTCGCGTTCGCTAGAACCACCCATAGTGGGTGTACGTGTTCTCATCATAACACCGATAAGTGTCTATCGATGACGAAGGCAATTCTCGAACGGGTCGTCGCGGACCGCCGCGACAGCGGCACGAGACCCGACGCGCAGTTGATGGCGGAGATGCAGTCGAGCGACGGTGACGCTTTCGGCGCGTTGTTCCGGCGGTACGCTCGGCTCGTTCAGCGTGTCGCCACCGACATCCTCCGTGACGCTGGTGAAGCCGAGGACGTGACTCAAGACGTGTTTCTGGAGGTCTATCGCAAGGCGCATCTATACGACCCGTCCCGCGGCTCTGTGCGAGTGTGGCTCCTTCAATATGCGTATCACCGAAGCCTCCGCCGCAAGGACGCCCTTCGCAGACGAGCCGCCTATCGAGGCGAATCGTTGGACGAATTGGACATGTGGCCCCACGAACACCGCCGTCAGCTGACGCCGGATGAGTGTCGCTGGTTCATTCGAGAGGGGCTGGCCCACCTGCCGGAACGACAGCGCACGACGTTGGAGCTCGCCTGTCTCGAGGAGCTGAGCCTGCGCGATGTCGCGGCCCGACTGCGGGTCACACTCGGCTGCGCGCGGCACTACTACTATCGCGGAATGGCGCGCCTGCGAGCGTGGGCGATGGTGGCGGGGAAGTGTCCGAGGAAAGAACAACGACCTCGCTATTCACGTCCCCGCGTCGGGCGATCGTGACGTCTGAGGAGCCGGTACAGCTGATGCCGCGAGAGACCGAGCTCCGCGGCCGTCCGCCCGTATCTGGAGCCGTTGCGTTCCAACGCGGCGCGCACGTCGGCGACTGAAGGACGTGTACGAGGCGACTCCGAGGGCACGGTGCCTGGCGCCGCGAACGGCTGGTGCTGGCGCCCGTCACGCGTGTCGAACTCCTCGGGCAAGTGCTCGCGTCTCAACCACGGGTCGTCCCCGGCCGCGACGATCATCCGTTCAAGCGTGTTTTCGAGCTCGCGAATGTTTCCTGGCCACGAGTAGCCATCGAACAGATCTGCGACCGCCGGGTCGAGAGCCGGCATCGGCCGGCGCTTTCGCGCCGCGAACCGTCCCATCGTCGCCTGAACCAGCGTTCGGATGTCCGCGACGCCACGCCGACGCAGCGGCGGGACTCGCAGCTCGTACACCTTCAGCCGATAGTACAGGTCTTCGCGAAAGCGCCCACGCGCTTTCGCACGCGCCAGGTCGACGTGCGTGGCGGCGATCACGCGGACATCGAATGGCGTCTCGCGTCTGCTGCCAAGCCTCTGGACTGTGCGCTGCTGGAGCGCACGCAGCAACTTGGTTTGCAAGTCCGATGTCAACTCACCGATCTCGTCGAGAAACACCGTCCCACCGTCGGCGCGCTCGAATGGTCCGGGTTGATCGTCAACCGCGCCGGTGAACGCTCCGCGCACGTGACCAAAGATCTCGTCCTCGACGAGCGTCGGGGAAAGACCAGCACAGTTCACGACGACGAACGGTGCCCGACAGCGGCGCGACGCGCGATGGATGGCGGTGGCCACGCGCTCCTTTCCAGTGCCCGACTCGCCAAGAATCAGCACGGTCACGTCGGCATCGCCCGCCACCTGCACCATGTGATGCTTGAGTCGCTCGATTTCCGGCGACGTGCCGTCGATCTCCGGGAATAGCTCGCGCCCAACGGACTCGGGATGTCCGTGAGAGTCGCGTGCCGGAGAGTCTGCAGCTGGAATCGGAACGGCTACGGTCCACAGAGACACCACGCGCACCAGATCGCCGCCGTGCCGGTCGATGCACGGAAACGCATCCACGTGAAGCCAGATCGGCGGCTCCATACCGTGCTGCCTGACACCGATGATCGCTCGGCGGACGGGACGACGTGTGGCGATTGCGATGTGCAGGGGCAGGTCGTCGGGCTGGAGTATTGTGCCGTCGGAGCGGAGGAGATCGCACTCAGTGTCAACACCGAGCATCGCTACCAGAGACAGCGCAGCTGAAATCGAGTTGGACAGGACCAGACGCCCATCAGGTCCATGAACGGTAATGCCCAGCCCGGCGGCGGCCATAGCCGCGCCGAGCATCTCGTCCCGCTGCGAATGGCTGACAACGTGTTCGAGCGATGCGAGGAGCTCGGCAGAGGATGGGCTCGACTCATCTGAGCGAGCAGGCCTGGCGATCCCTGACAACGCTTCGGCCAGCGTCATGCCCCGAACGGCGTCCGGCTCGATGCCGGCAGGATCCACGGTCACCGTTTCTCGTGCCATGCGCACGTTCCGCCAGGTTCGGTTCGGGCGCAGTCTCGCCATACGAGCCTGAAACGCTGGAGTCAACCGAAACGCACGGGGCCATTCCGGATTCGTCACAGGGGAGTCGTCTCCACGGTCCCTCTCCACAGCTCTCTCCAACATTCGCTGCGCCCACGCCATGCATCAATCGGCGCGGTACACACAGACAAAAACAAGGCCAAAGGCAAGCCCCGTGTAGAAGTACGCGCTGTCCGACACGCTTTGCAGGGCGAGCGCCGCCGATTCGATCTCGTCTCGCTGCTCCATGGACAAAGCGGCACCATCCAGAGCACCTCGCCACGCTGTGCGCAGCTGGGCGAGCTCGAGATGCGCCTGAGCAACGGATTCGATGTCGGCAAACAGTTCGTGCTCACCACGAGCGCCGGGATCGAAGATGCCACGGCTGGGAACCTTTCGCAGAGCGAGCGCGGTGAGATCAGAGAGAGTGTCCGCGTGCCCGCGAGGACATTCGAGCTCCGCGGCACGAATCACGTGGCGCAAGAGCGCGGGCCAATCGGCAAGCGCTAAGGACCGTGACCGACGATGACGCATGGGACCTCCTTCGGCGGCAAGTGCCCGACGTCGCCAAGGGAGTGAGAGGGTGGGCGCGCGACGGAAAAGTGTGAGCGGCCGGACGTGCGAAAGAGTAGCGTCGTTATTGGGCGAAGACAAGGGAAAAGGTCGTGCCAAACAAGGCCTGACAATGCGCGCGCGCATGCGCGCGCATTGCGCGATCACGCCCGCGCGCGCCCATGTTCCTCACGTTGCCGTGATGAATCCTTGAAGCGTGCGTGGCATGTCACTTGCGCACGACGAGGACATGCGTGAGATCGACAGTGGTCGAATTGAGCCATCACCGCTTGCCCGCGCATCGGTGTCACCAGACGGACTGATACTTCTGGACGTGCGCGGTGGAGTCCTCCTCGCGTCGAACTCAATCGGTGCGCGCATCTGGCAGCTCATCGAACAACAACACACCGTCGCCGAGATCGCGCGTCAGCTGGTCGCGGACTACGACGTTCCAGCTGCACGCGCGGAACACGACGTCACGACCTTCGTGGCTGCGTTGGCCGACCGCGGCCTTATCAGCGTCGAGCGGCCATGCTGACGCGACATCCTCTTCACGCCACCGCGAGGATCACGTGGTTGGTCGCATCCGCCTGGTGCGGGCTCGCGGTGTTTGATCTCGCACTGATCTGGGGATTCGCTGGCGTTCACGAATCGATCCGTGCCTGTCCTGTGAAGCCACGCCGAACGATGTCGCCCTCCGTCGAAGACATCGTGTGGGCAGTCGAGGAAGCCTGTGTCTGGTACGTGAAGCGCGCCGCGTGCCTACAGCGGTCGTCGGTAGCGACGTGGCTGCTTCGCCGGAACGGCGTGCGCGCGGATCTCGTGATTGGCTATCGGCCGGTTCCGTTCGAATCGCACGCCTGGGTCGAAGTCGAGGGCCTCGTCGTCAACGACCGGCCGCAGTACCAGCGGTTCTTCGCCGTGCTGGAACGTCTCTGAATGGTCCTGTCGCGTCTCAGGGGGTGATGGTGGGAGCACTGGCAGGAGTTCTGTTCTTCGACCGACGACCGGTCGACGAGGAAAGCCGGGCGCTGAGCGCGACGTTGGCAGCCGCAGTCCCCGACGGCGTCTCGACGTTCGTCGACACCGGCGTGGTCCTGGTGCATGGCGCCGTTCGCGTGTGGGCGGATCACGGCGCTTCGTGCCTGGTGCGGCGCTCGCAGGCGGGGCTCACGATCACCTGGGATGGTCGGCTGGACAATCGAGACGATCTGCTCCTGCAGCTTGATGGCCACCTTCCGCACGACCGAGGCGATGCCGCCATTGCGCTGTCGGTGTTCGAGCGCTGGGGCATCGACGGCCTGCGTCTGCTGATCGGCGACTGGAGCGCTGCAATTTGGGACTCACGCAACCGGACGCTGCATCTCGCACGCGACTACATGGGCGTTCGGCCGCTCTACTACTACACGGACGCGCGCTCGGTACGCTGGTCGAGTAGCCTCGGTGAGCTGGCCACGCGCACCGGCTGCATCGACGCGCTGGACGAACGATTCATCGCGCGATTCATGGCATGGCGCTGCTCGACCGACGTGACACCGTACGACGGGATTCGCGCCGTGCCGACGGCGCAGTGCGTGTCGCTGTCACCGACCGGCACTGAGACCGTCAGGCGCTTCTGGTGCCTCGAGCCAGGCCTCGTCCGCTATCGAGATCGACGAACGTACGAAGAGCGCCTCCGGGCCTTGTGGTCGGAAGCTGTCGTGGCGCGGCTCCGCAGCCCGGGCACGGTGTGGGCGGAGCTGAGCGGTGGGCTCGACTCTTCTTCCGTGGTCTGCATGGCCAACGCCTTGATCGCGAGCAGACGTGCACACGCGACTGCGCTCCGGACTGTGTCGCACGTCGCCGTGCATTCTCCTGAAGGCGACGAGCGCCGGTTCATCGCGGAAGTGGAGCGGAGGATCGGCATTGTCACACACACGGTCGGCGTTGAGGCATCTGCGGATGCTCGGGACGCCGACAGTGACTGGGTGACACCGTGTGCACCGCGTGGAGTGCGGCTGGCGGCCGCACGGTACGTCCAGGAGCAAGGGGGCCGGGTGATCCTGTCTGGTGGCATGGGCGACGCGATTATGGGCTGCTCGCCGGACAACAGCCTCGCGGTCTTCGACGAGCTCATGCGGGGACGAATCCTCACAACGCTGGTCAAGGCGCGTTCGTGGAGTCGGGCTACTCAAAAGCCGTTCGTCGAGATCGTCTGCAATCTCGTGCGCGAAGCGGCGCGCGGATCCCGCACCTATGCCATGGATCACGCGCTGAACGAGTACCAGCGCGCCGGCATCGAATTGCTCGCGCCACGACTACGCGCCACGGCGGTGGAACCATCCGGGATATCTGACGGAAGCCCTCGGGTGCCACTTTCACAGCGTGAGTGGGCGCGCATGGTGATCGACCACTCGCTGCACGCACGTCTCGAAGCGCCGACGGCGATGGGCATGGCCTACGCGTACCCGTTCGCACATCGGCCTCTCGTCGAGTACATGCTGGCGATTCCGAGTGAGGAGCTCAGCGCCCCTGGCCGGATGCGGTCCCTGATGCGGCGCGCCTTTGAAGGGCTGGTGCCGGCCAGAGTCTTGAGCCGTGTCTCGAAGGGCTACTACCCGCCGGCGATGACGCGCGCGGTCCGTGCCGTCGCCGTGTCGCTGCTTCCGGTCGAAGGCCTCGAGGTTGTTCGACGCGGCTGGATCGATGCCGCACGGCTCGAATCGGCGATCGCGGCTCTGATGAACGGAGGCGGACGAACGGCCGCCGAAGTGCGTCTCGTGCTGCAGCTCGAAGAGTGGATGACATCACGAAATCGGCGAGCGCTCGCCGCAACGCCACAACGGAAGGAGGTGACACACAATGGAGTACTCATCGCCTGAGCTCATCGTGATCGGCCACACGCAAGACCTCGTGCTGGGAGCGATCCCTGGACCAGAGGACAATCCTGGTGATCCGGATCATGCTCTCGTGGGGCTCGTGCTCGGTCTCGACGACTGAGCATCGCGTCACTGCACCCTCGCCTTCGGTGTGCGCAGCCGAAGACGAGGGTCGTCAGTCGAGCGGATGGACGGCGGTTCCGATCACGCCACCCTTGCCCACGTATTCCCTCGAAATCGTCCCGTCATCCCAGGGGAGAGCGTTGGTTTCCCGTTCGACGGCGTTGTCCAGCAGCTCCACAAGAATTACGCGGTGTGAATCCTTGCGCGGAGGGGGCGCGCTCGGCTCACTCCCGGCCGCAAAGAAGGTCTCGCTCCAGGTGGCTCCAGGAGGACGAGGCCCGCGTGCCACCGTACGCCGCTCGACGCCAGCGGTGATGATCTCGTCGAGCACGAACGTGCCAGCCTGCCGCGGAAATGGCGCAGCGTTGACGGCCACCTTCCAACGTCCGGCCCGTGGCCGGCGCACGACGAATGTCCTGGCGGTCACTGCCGGGACGGTGTAGTCGTACGAGAAGCACTCACCGGAGGTGCACTCGTAGAGATAGAGCTCGAGCCGGGTGGCGTCGAGTGCGCGCGCCTGCAGCACGAGAGCTTCCGCGCCTTCCGGCACGTCGATGTCGAACAGGTTCGGCATGCCGTTCGGCAGGTAGTCGCCGCGATATGACCTCCTGGTGCCGGTGGACGTCTGAACGATCGGTTCTCGAATCTCGGCGCCGAGGTTCTCGAGATCGACGGCGATCGCACCGGATTGCAGGCGGCGAGGGCGGAGCGATGCGCTCAGGATCCGGATTCTGATGACGTACTCCGCCGCCTCGTGTGAAATGAGCGCCTGGTTCCTTTCGTCGAAAGCCGACGTGTTGCCGACGTACACGCTCCAGGTGCCCGCGGCCGGCCGTGGCATCGCCAGCCGATGCGTACCCTTCGCGAATGTTCGGCCATATCCGGGATACGCGTGCCAGTAATAGGGCCCATACAGACCGTGGCTCGGGAGCACGCCGACATCCAGAGACCCACGGATGACTTCGAGGTCGATGTCCAGGAGCTCTACGTCGCCTGGTATCGCCACGTAGTGTGCCTCCGAGCCCATCACGGGCACGGTTCCCGCGAGGCGAAGCGGCCGGCCAAGGTCGCGAATCGGGTACGCCGCGACGATGGTGGTCATCGTGCGTAAAAGGGCGTCTCCGGTTACCGCGTCGTGGAGAGAAAGGATGGAGCTGTGGGCGCCAGGCGTCTTTACGGCAATGTGTATCGGGAGGGACACCCACGTGCCGAGTGGCAACGTCACCGACTGGCGAGCGGCAAAGGTTCCGTCGTTTCCAACCCAACCGACGCGGTATGTCACAGGATCCCGAGGGCCTGATTCGCGATAGAAGCGCATCTCCCGGACACCTGTCATTCCTGCGGTCCACCCGTCACGCTCGTACAGGCCTTCTCCGACAGATCCGCGAGCCGCGTAAGGAACCAACGGATGCACGATGGGGCCCTCAGTGCGAATGCGGGGGATTTCAAGCGTACGCTGCAGCTCACGCCACGCCGCGTTCACGTCCAGCACTCCATTACCTTGCTCATGGGCTGGGGAGTGTGGGAGGAATCGCGCTCCCACTCGCAAGGCGCGACCGAGGCTCGTCACTGAATAGAGGATGCCCTGCTGTTTCGCGGCGCTCAGCAGCAATGCACCGATACCGGCGGCAAAGGGGCCGCTGGCCGATGTGCAGCAGCTGATCTGATAGCCCGAGGGCAGGTACATCGTTGGCGCGTTCCTCGGTAGCCGCACGTCGCTCGAACGGGTCCAGAGATCAGCGGCGATCCGATGTACGGGGGCAAGGAAATCCGGCTTGAGTGCACCATCCACGGCTGGCCCGGCAGCAGAGTACGGGTGCACCATCAGACCGTCGATCGTGCCGCCACCGTACAGCGCCGCAAACGTCTGCGCGCTGATGGAACCGCCCACCGAGAACACATCTCCAAGCGCCGATACCTCGTTGAGCATGAGGCGATTGTTTCCGGCGCTGTGGAAAACGGGCTTTCCGTACGCCGCCACCATTCGCCGAAGGATCAGCCCCATGAAATCCGCGGCGGTGTCCGGCGCCATGCCGATTCCCTGCGAGTCGCTCAGCATGTCGACGTCCGGACGCGCGAGGGCCGCGATGAAGCCTTCGACGATGTCGCGCAGGCTGTAGTCGGTGGAGTTGCTGCGGATGAGCAGGATGCGCGCCGCGGGCGCCACACCGGCGGTCAGCGCGTCCTCGCTGGCGCTGCCGGCGACAACGCTGAGCGTCATCGCCTGATGGCTGCTCCCCGAATGATAGATGTGGACGACGTTCGGATGACGCCCTTGGGCCACGACGAAGGCGACCTCGAGCGGCCGTGGATGGATCAGCTTCAGGTGGCGAGGATCGAAACGCATGTTCACATCGCTGACAGGCGCTTCATCGCTGAAATCCGCATTGCCGTTGGCGTCGACCCAGATCTCTCCGCTCGTGTCGTCCCTCAGCACGCCGAACTCGTGGACCAGATTGGCGCCTGCGAGCAGCCTGAATCGCCCAAACCTGAAATGACCCGTGCGCGGCATGATGTAGGTACGGGATTCGATGCGGTGCCAGGCGCTCACCGACTTGATCTCGACATCGAGCTGAACGCGACTCTCGTCCACGTGGTCGTCGGCGATCGTGTTCAGGATGCCGGCGAGCTTGGGAATCTCGCGACCGTCGAGCGTCTTCGCCGTCCGGATCGTTGGATGCGTGAACTCCGGCAGGCCGCTTTCGAGCAGGGCGATCGTGACCCCGCGCCCGTCGAACGTGGGGTGCTCTTCAGTCCATCGGCGAAGGCCGACATCCTCGTCCGCGGTATAACCCGGCTGCCGGGACGCGACGGCAGATAGGGCAGGCAGGCCGTGCTTCGGGGGAGACGGATCGGGAGCCGCCGGCGCAGAGGTCTCAAAGCCGCGGAACATCTCTGCGTTCGGCCGTGGCACCCCGTCTCGCAGCCAGGCTGCCCTCGACCGCCACGAGATCTGATACGCATCGATGCTTGCGTCGCCGACGAGCGCTGTCAGGCTGTTGGTCGGGACGTCGGCACGGAGATAACCGACTGCGGCCGCGCCGTACTTGACCGTTCCAAGTACCCGCTCGACAGCGGCCGATGCGGCCTCGAGGCGCCCAGGGGTCGTCGCCAGCATCACTTCCAGTGTGTTCACCCCGGTCACTGCGGCGCGGTTCAACAGGACGCGGTTGTGAAAGGACATCGGCCTTGCCGGCGGCACCTGCACTTGCACGATCGCCGCGCCGAAGACGACGGCAGTGCAAGCGAGCAGGCGCTGCGACATCAGGCCGGGCCGCCGAGTGTGGGGAACAACAGACATTGACGTCCGCTAGAAGGAGACTCTCACGACGGCCTGCGCCGATCGCGGGAGCTGCTTGACAGAAGTGGCGCCGAACAGTGCGTTGTATGTCTGATTGGCGCCGAACTCGAAGCGCATGTCGGCGTCGGCGTTGGTGACGTTGAAGACGTCGAGACTGATGTCGAGAGTGCGCTTCGCCCACGAGAAGCCGCGCCCCACTCGCACGTTCCAGATATGCAGGTGCGGCGTGGGTGTCTGGCCCTCGCCTCTCGTCGGGTAGGCGAACCGGATCACCGTGGCCAGCGGATTGCTGACGACGCGCCCGTTGGACAGACGGACGGTCGTCGGACCAAAGGCAGGGTCCGGCGTTGGAATTCGCATGACGATTGGCCCCGACCACGCACCTGATTGAAACGTGTAGTTGCTGGCCAGGAGCACATTCCATGGCGCGGCATACGTGAAGCCCAGCCGGATGACGTGGTCCTGCCATTGTCCGGCCCCGGTGGCGGCATTGGTCATGTGGAATCCGGAGAGGCTATTGACGTCGATCGAGGTCGATCCCGTCGTACTGCCGATGCCGCGATCGTTTCGAAAGGCGTCGGGCTGAATGAAGGATGCCGGGTCGTTTGGCTGCCAGGTCCCCGCGATGTGCTGCCACTGCCGCACGTAGCTGGCGATCCCTTGCATGCGGGCTGTGCGCTTGGTGAACGACAGCTCGAGCGATGTGTACGCGGGCCAGTTCCAGCGGTTGTTCGTCACCGAGAAGAGCTCGTTGAATGCCTCGTTGGCGTAGCCGACGAATGTCTTCCCGTCGTAGCGACCGTTGGTCTCGACGCCCCCGATACGATCGCGGAAGTCGCGGTGCACGACGTCCACGCCGATGCTGGTTTGACCCTCGAGCTGGCGGCTATACCCAAGGCCCCATTCGTCGACGAACGGCTGGTGGAAGTTGGGGTCGATCGACCGGTTCGGCGCAATTGAAAACGTCGCCGGTGTCGTGAAGACCGTCTCGAACGTCCCGTCGAGGTCCAGGTCGTACGAGTCGCTCCGCCCGGCCAGGGACGCGCCGACGGAGAGACCGCTCTGCGGCTGATCATGCACGCGCACCCAATGGGCCCGTGCGACGTTGCGCGCATCCGCGGTGATGGCGTAGTTGAGACCAAAGCGCGGTCCAACGTCCGTGCTCCGTTGTGTGGTCACGTCGAACAGCCGGTCGCGCCACACAATCTGATCGACGCGCACGCCGGCGTTGATCGTCAGCCGCGGTGTCGGCCGCCACGCGTCCTGGACGTAGATGGCATAGTTCTGCCCCGCGGTCATCGTGCGGGTCTCGGTCTCGGCGTCGAAGGTGATACGGTGGAACGGGATCACCCCGGCGCTGTAATCGCCGGGGCGACGCAGCAGCGACTCTTCGAAGGCGAAGCCGCCATTCGCGTAGAAGTTGAAAAAGGCGTTGCGAATGCGGGGCTGAGCATAGAGCCCGGTCTGCAGTTCATGCGTCCCGAGCCAGCCGCTCACGAACATCGTGGTGTCGAGTGACACGATCAGCTTCGAGCTTGGCAGGAGAGACCACCCTGACAGCGGTGAGCCTCGATCGACGAGCCGGCCGTTGCCGGTCAGGCGGCCGGCGGAGAGAAACGCGCTCTGGTGGATGCGCTGGAATGACTCATTTCCCCACTGATTGAAGTCGTCCCGGTGCTTGTCGTTGTAGCTCGCACCGAGCCGCATCGTGAGGCGATCCGACCAGACAGAGGCGAGGCGAATCGCCGCTCCCGTTCCACCGAACCGTTGCTCGCGGGGATGTTCCGCCAAGGGGTCGGCCACCATCAGCGGGTTCACGTCGTACTGATAGAACCCGGACAGGTGATGGGACGGCGCAAGCTGCGCGTTGAGCTTGAGCAACCAGAATTGCGCTTCGTTCGTGGTATCGAACGGCTCGTACCCTGGAATGAGGCCGCGCAGCGCCTCGATCTGCGTCGCCGTCCGGCTCAGGCCGCTGGCGATGTTGGCGTAGCGATACGCCACGAACGCCCAGAGGCGATTCCTGACGATGGGGTTTCCGAGCGATAGGTCGGCCTGGGTCTGATCGACCGCGCTGCTGGTGCCTCCAGGGACGTTCGAGTCGTTCCACCCACGTGGTTGGATGAACAGTGTCCCGGCGCCCGTCACTCGATTCGTGCCGCTCGCCGTCGCGATGTTGACGATGCCGCCAACGCCGAGCGGAGCGGAGGCGTCGAGACCCGCCGTTCTGATCTGGATGTCCTTGATGGCGTCCGTGCTCAAGCTGAGATAGTGCACGCCTGCCGGCGTCGCGGAGCCAACATCGGCCCCGTCGATCTGCATGACGAGGTTGTGGCCGTCAGTGCCGTGCACGAAGAACTGCTTGTTCGTGGCGCTGAAGTCGGACGTGATCACGCCGGGCACCAGCGTCAGCGCACCGAACCATTCGCGGCGCTCCGAGAGCGGCAGCTTCTGCAGCAGCTGGCCATCGATGTTGACGGCCTGCACCGCGTTGCGGCGCTCGAGCAGTGGAGCCTCCTGCGTGACGACGACCGTCTCAGCGATCGTGCCGAGGCCCATCGTCGCGTTCACTTCGATCGTCAGACCTGCTCGCATCGTGACCTGTGAGCGAGTCCACATGGCAAAGCCCGCGAGCTCGCCCACGATCGTGTAGTCGCCAGGTGCAAGACCGACGAGCCGATACTCTCCGCGACCGTCAGTGGTCGCGCGGTGTTGGCCGGGCGCGTCTGGACTTGTGGCCGATACGGCGACGCCCGGCAACACCGCGCCCTGCGAATCCCTGATGGTGCCGAAGATGTTCCCATTCGCTGTTGTCTGCGCATGAAGCGGTGCCGCGAGGGCGAGGGTCAGGAGCAGAACAGTCGAACATCGAGACATGGGCAGCACTCCTCCGGTGGTGAGCCCCGAGGCCACCACGAAAGCCGTCAGCGAGTTGTATTGAAGGGCTCGCGACGCGAAGACGACCTACTGGCGCAGATCCGAACGAACCTACGGCTTTGGCATCTCCGCGAGCGCGCGCAGGAGGTTGGCGGCAGGACCATCGTCGGCACGTAGATCACACGGGCCGTCCTCGGCTCCCACCTTGCAGACGGCTCGCACCATCGCGAACGCGTGTGTCAACTCGCCGATACCCACGACCGTCACGTCGGCATGGTTGCCGAAGAAATCGGCCAGGGCGCCGACGTGCCGGCCGTTGTCGCGCATGCGCTGGCCGTGATCCGACCAGCGCACTGCGCCGTCCGGGTGATCCAGAATGCGCTCGAAGTTCGGCTTCAACCGCCCGAAGAGCGTGTCGAGCGCTGCCGGCTCGATCGGACGCCGGCATGCCGCGCGCACCTCGCTTGCGCACTCGCTGATCGCCACTTCAGACAGTCTTCTCATCGCGTACTCCGGACCACGACGGTGTTCGCAGATCAGGCGACGCGTTGCGCGGCCTGATCGGCGCGCTCTGGAACGAGCTCGATCGCACGAAGGAAGTCCTCGGCCGCCGTCGAGTCCACTGGTGCCATCGAGCAGTACTCGTACGCGAGCGGCACCCGCGCACTGCGCACGGTGCAGTCCGCCTTCGCCATGCGCACGGCATGGGTCATCTCGGCGACGCTGACGGTGGCGACGTCGGCGTGATTGCCGAAGAAGTCCGCAAGCGCTCCGATGTGCCGGCTCTTCTCCCGGACTCGCTGTCCGTGAAGGGCCCAGCGCTTCCCTCCGTCAACGCGGTCCAGAATCCGTTCGAATTGCGGGCGCAGCCACCCGACGATGGTGTCGAGCGCCACCTGCTCGATGGGGCGCCGAGACGCGGCGCGCAGTTCCGCGACACATTCCTGGATGGCGATATCCGACAACTTGTGCATGACGCTTCCTCCTGCCTGCCGTGAATGGGGTGTCACCGGAGAATGCCCGCGCAAGGTGTGAGTTGTACCGGCGGTCAAGAAAGTGCGAGGCGATCGGATCCGACGAGAGGTCTGAAGCGAGTCCAGGTACATCTCGTGTCGTTCCGCGGCATTCTCTATATGCCTCTCACCACGACGCTGACGGCATCGGCGGCACGCGACGCCGAGATCGAGCCTCGTCGCCGGCGCCGACTCGAGTCGATCTCGGCGTTGGCTCTTCCACTCTCGTGCACGCTTGCGCTGGCAGCGATCGGGCTGCTGCCGTCGGTGCGCCAGCATCCTCGCCTCTTCTCGTCCATTGTCGGGACTGCGTTCATCCTTCTCGTGGCGCTTGCGCTGCTACGCGCGCGCACGAAGACGCGCGTGCTGACGGTCGACGTCGTGGTCCGGCGGCAACACTACGTGCAAGCGTGTATGCAGAGCACGGTGCTGCTGTACTGGGGCTGGTACTGGCAGCCGGTATACAACGCGGCGCCGCTGATTGCCGCGCAGCTCGCCTTCGCATACGCGTTCGACATGCTGCTGGCGTGGTGGCGGCGAGACGTCTATACATTGGGCTTTGGTCCGTTTCCAGTCATCTTCAGCATCAACTTGTTTCTGTGGTTCAAACCCGACTGGTTCTATCTGCAGTTCCTGATGATCGCGGTGGGCTTTGCCGCGAAAGATCTCATCAGGTGGAAGAAGGAGGGACGCACGACCCACATCTTCAATCCCTCGTCGTTCCCGCTCGCGATTGCCTCGCTGGGACTGATCCTGACAGGCACGACCTCGTGGACCTGGGGGCCGGAGATTGCGCAGACGCAATTCAACCCGCCGAACATCTATCTGCTGCTGTTTCTCGTCGGCCTTCCCGGCCAGCTGCTGTTCGGCGTCACGCCGATGACGATGTCGGCCGTGCTCACGACGTATCTCCTCGGCCTTGGGTACGTCGCCGTGACCGGCTCGTATTTCTTCGTCGGGTCATACATTCCGATCGCGGCGTTTCTCGGGATGCACCTGCTCTTCACCGATCCGTCAACGGCGCCCCGGACAGAGCTCGGTCGCATCATGTTCGGCATCATCTATGGGGTGAGCGTGACGGCGCTCTATGCCATCCTGGGCATGGTCGGCGCTCCGAGGTTCTACGACAAGCTGTTGCCGGTGCCGCTGATGAACCTGTCCATCAAGATGCTGGACAGGATCGGTATGGCAATTGGAAGGGTCGGGCTCGAGAGGCTGTGGAGCTCCTGGCCGTCGCCACGGCGCAATCTTGCGTATGTCGCGATCTGGTCGGTCGCCTTCATCGCGCTGAGTGCGGTGGACGGCATCGGCGACGACCATCCGGGCCGACACCTGCCGTTCTGGCAGCATGCCTGTGAAGCGAACGCGCGACACGCGTGCGAGAACCTCGCTCCAATCCTCGACGCTCATTGCAGAGACGGGTCGGGATGGGCCTGCAACGAAATCGGCGTGCTTCGGTGGCACCGCAAAGTGGTGAGAGCCGAGCGAGCGTCGGCTGATTTCTCCCGTGCGTGCGAGCTGGGTGTCGCTCCAGGCTGCCTGAACATGCGCCTGCCCGAAGGCAGGAGCGCGAATCCTATCCAGGCACCGCCACGGTTGCAGGACTACCCGGTCGTCCTGCGCACAGGGAAGGGCCCCGTCCGCGACACCACGCCGTCGGCGCTGTTGACGCGAGCCTGCGATCATGGGTTTTCGCAGGCGTGTCGTGAGCTGATCCCTGCCGCGACGACCACGACCCTCCGATCGCGCTGAACCATCGACACGACGCATGACACGGACTGATCCCTCGGCCGGGGAACTTTCGCGCCACGACTTCCGTCCCTCACCTTGGCAATCTACAAGAGAGGCTACGGCTTGTCCCGCCGTCGCTTCAGCGGAGGCGGACTTGTCCCGCCGTAGTTTCAGCGGAGGCGGATGAGCGACCAGACCGATCTGATACAGGGCACCCTCGATCTCCTCATCATGAGGACGATCGCGCTCGAGCCGATGCACGGCTGGGCGATCGCCCAGCGAATCCAGCAGATGTCCGACGAATTGCTGAAGGTTCAGCAGGGCTCGCTCTATCCCGCGCTGCATCGCCTGGAGCACCAGGGATGGATCACGGCAGAGTGGGGCACCTCCGACGCCAATCGCCGCGCCCGCTTCTACTCGCTGACCAAAGCCGGAAAGAAGCAGCTCGAGACCGAGGTCTCGAAGTGGGAGCGGCTGTCCGCCGGCGTGAATCTCGTGATGGAAAGGACCTAGGGCGATGCGGCTGTGGCATATCCTGCGCTCGCGACTGCGGTCGATCCTGTTTCGGGATCGGCGCGAACGCGATCTCAACGAGGAGCTCCAGCTCCACATCGAGCACGAGATCGAGACGCGCGTGGCCGACGGGGTGCCCGAGCACGAGGCGCGTCACGAGGCGCTGCGGAAGTTCGGCAGCGTCGAATCGCTGAAGGAGGAATGCCGCGACGCGCGCGGCACCGCGCTCGTCGATCACCTGCGGCGCGACATGCGGCACGCGGTCCGTCGCCTGATTCGCGATTGGCGCTTCACTGTCGCCGCCGTCCTCATCCTCGGGCTCGGCATCGGCGCCAACACCGCCATCTTCAGCGTCGTCAACGCCACGCTCTTTCGCGAGTCGGCGTTCGCCAATCCGGATCGCCTCGTCGAAATCTATCAGAACAGTCGCGAGGGTGTTCAGGGCGTCAGCTCGTACCCGGCCTATCTCGACATGGCGGAGTACGCGACCGTGTTTGCGCGGACGACGGCCGTGAGCGTGCCCAACCCGGAAACCTATCTCGATCGCGGTGCCGTCCGCAGCGGCGTCGTCGAGTACACGACGGCGACGTACCTGGCCGTGCTCGGGCTGCAGCCGTCACGAGGCCGCTGGTTCGACGCCAGTGAAGATCGGCCCGGCACTGACATCGTCGGGGTCATCAGCCACGAGGCATGGACGAGGCGCTTCGGCGCGGATCCATCAGTGGTCGGCCGCACCATCCGCATGCGAGGCGTGCCCGTCACGATCGTCGGGATTGGGCCGGTCGGACACAACGGGACGCTCAACATCGGCCTGGTCATCGATTTCTGGCTGCCGATTTCGTCGGTGCCTGCCCTTGGCGGACCTCCGCGGGCTCTGGAGCGTCGTCCCCTCGAGGCCGGTTTCTTCGTGAAGGCTCGTCTCAACGACGGCGTCACGGTCGCACAGGCGCAGGCGGCGATGGACAACCTCGGGCGGCGGCTGGCAAAGGAGTACCCGAACGAGGATCCAGGCAAGGGCATTTCCGTCGTTGCGTCGACCGACGTGCGCGTCCATCCGCAGATGGATATCCTGCTGACGGCCATTGCGTCGCTCCTGCTCGGCGTCGTCGGACTGGTGCTGGCGATTGCGTGCAGCAATCTGGCGACCTTGCTCCTCGTGCGCGCCGCCGCCCGCGCCAAGGAGGTCTCGGTGCGTCTTGCTGTTGGGGCGACTCGCTGGCAGCTCATTCGTCACCTGTTGACCGAAAGTGTGCTGCTGTCGGTCACCGGAGGCGTCGCCGGCTGTGTGCTCGCCTGGTGGATCATCCAGTCGCTGAGCGCGATCGATCTTCCGATCTCGGTGGACTTCAGCCTCGACTACCGCGTGCTCGCGTTCGCGCTCGGGCTCTCGCTCGTCACGGGCGTGATCTTCGGGCTGGCACCAGCGTTCAAGGCCACGAGGGTCGATCTCGTCACAACTCTGCGCGATGACGGCCAGACGCGATCGGCGGAGCATCGCTGGCTCACGCTCAAGAACGCGCTCGTGGTGTTCCAGGTTGCGGTGTCGGCCGTGCTGCTGGCAGGAACGAGCGTGTTTCTGCAGATGGTCGTTGCCGCCAGGGCGCAGCGCGCCGGCTTCGCGGTAGACGGCGTGGCGATGCTCGAAACCGATGCGCGGTACGCGGGCTATTCCGGAGTGCGGGCAACGAACCTGTACGAAGAGCTGCGCCGCAGGGTCGCCGCGACTCCTGGCGTGCAATCGGCCGTGTTGACTCGTGGGCTGCCGATGGAGGTGACGGGCCTGCCTCTTGTCATCGAAGGCGCCGCAGCGGCGGGCCCCGGCATTGTCGGCGCCGGCAGCATCTGGGCCGGACCAGGTTTCTTCGAGACGCTGCGGATTCCGATCCTGTTCGGCAGGGCGATTGATGAGAGGGATCGCGAGGGTGCGCCGCGCGCGGCGGTGATCAGCGAGACGATGGCGCGCCAGTATTTCGGCGGCGTCAACGCAGTGGGCCGCCGCTTTCGCATCGATCAGGACCCGAACTGGATCGAGGTCGTCGGCGTCGCGCGCGACACCGGCACATCCGACCTGGGGGACGATCTGCTCGATCCCACGCCGCAGCTGTTCTACCGATCGCCTGCGCAGTCAGGCCAGTCTCCAGACACGGTGCTTGCGCGAACGTCGCTCGACGCGGCTGGTCTCGTCGGATCGATGCAGCGCGAGCTGCGTGCGCTGGACACGGCGCTGCCGGTGTTTGCGGCCGAGACGATGGGGCAGCATCTCGAGAAGTCGCTGATGCAGCCACGGGCGGTTGCGGCGTTCCTGGGCGGGCTCGGCGCCGTCGGCCTGTCGCTGGCGGGCATCGGTCTCTACGCCGTGATAGCGTTCGCCGTCTCACGGCGATCGCGCGAGATCGGCATCCGCATGGCGCTCGGCGCGCGAAGCCGGCAGGTGGTCTGGAACGTGGCGCGTGACGTGGCCGTGTTGATTGGCGCGGGTACGGGCGTGGGGATGGTGCTCTCCGTGCTCCTGATACTCGCGATGCGGGGATTCTCGAACCCGGCACCAGGGGTCGGCAACGTCGTCATCTACAGCCCGACCTTCGATCCGCTCAGCCTGCTCGCGATCGCGGGGTTCATCGCGATGGTGGGAATGGCTGCGGCCTTCGTGCCGGCGAGACGCGCGGCCCGGATGGACCCGCTGACCACCCTTCGGCGCGATTGAAGCTGCGGGATTCCGTTCGTGCGGTTGTGGTCCGGTGTCAGCGCGGCGGTCGCGCGGACGAGGTCGTCGGTTTCTGCTGCGACGCGGCCGGCTCGATCCGCAGGACGCCTCCGTTCTCGTGATCGACCAGGACATAGAGGAGCTCGTCGGGACCCTGCCGGACGTCGCGGATGCGCATCCGCAGCGGAACGAGCAGTGCCTCGCGGCGGAGTTCCTCCAGCTTCTCGTTGACGAGCACTCGCTCGAGATGACCCGTTCCAGGGATCTCGCCGGTCCGTTGGCCGCCGACGAAGATATCGCCCTTCCATTTCGGCAGCTTGTTGCCCGTGTAAAAGGTCATGCCGGACAGGGAGATCGCCGGCATCCAGTACACCACCGGCGACTCGACTCCCTCCTTGGAGAACGTTTGCGACTGCCAGGGGCCCGGGTAGCTGCGTCCGAGGCTCACGAGCGGCCATCCATAGTTGGCGCCGGGCTTCAGGACGTTGATCTCATCGCCTCCGTTCGGACCCATTTCGCTTTGCCACATTGCCCCGGTCATCGGATGCGCGGCGAGCCCGAGTGAGTTGCGGTGGCCGAGCGTGTAGATCTCCGGCTTGTGTCCGGCCCGTCCGACGAAGGGGTTGTCCTGCGGCACGGTGCCATCGTCGTTGAGGCGGAGCACTTTGCCCGAGTAGGCGTTCGGATCCTGTGAGCTGCTCCCGTTTCCGCCACTGGGAGTGGTCATGTAGAGTTTGCCGTCGCGTCCCCACGCGATCCGCGAAGGCCCACTGACGCCTGGGCCGCAACTGAAGATGTCGGTGAGCTCGGTAATCGCGGACCCATCGAAGCGGCCACGAGCCACGGTCAACGCCGCCTGTCTCTCGCTGCCGACAGGTTTGAGGTACGAGAAATAGATGAAGCGATTGGTGGCGAACTGCGGATGGAGCAGAACATCAAGCAATCCCGATCGGCCCTGGACGCGCACGGCCGGAACACCGGGAACAGGTTTGGGATCGAGCACGCCACCGCGAATGATCCGCAGGCGCCCTTCCTTCTCCGTGACCAGCATTGTCACGGCGCTTGCCCCGAGCGCAGTCGAGGGGCCGGGAAGGAACGCGATGCTCCACGGATTCACCAGTCCGCGAGCAACAGGGACGACGCGGATTCGCATCACTTCGGCGGTGTCGAATTCGATCGGCTCGGCCGGAATGGGTTGCGGCTCGAATCCAGCCGGGGCGATTGGAGAACCGTTCTCGAACGGAACCGTCTGCTGGGCCATGGCGGACAGCGGCGCGGCGATGCATGCGCAGGCCACGCCAACCCCGATCATCCATGCACGCCGACGCTGCTGTGAGAGCTGCATCATCGAATCACCTCGTACGAGGCGTTAGTATACGACCGCTGTCGCGGGGGAAGCAGGGCCCGCGGAGTTGCAAAGCCAAACGCGGAGAGCGCAGCGGGGCGGAGGTACGCAGAGGACTGCCATGACTGGCACGGGTGACGCCCGGAACCGCCACGGGTGACGCCGGCCTACGGCTGCCTACACGGCCGGCTCATGGATCGAGGAGAGACCGCGGTCGCAAACGCGTCGGACCTCTCTCATCGCGCTTGCGATCGCGGTTTCTCCTCGATCCATGCCGCGCGTAGCGCGGGTCACCCGTGACTCCCTCAGCGTATCTCTGCTCCTTTGCGATCTCCGCGGTGATCTTGTCTCGGCGACCTCGGCTGCCTCTGCGCGCTTCCCACCCGTGGGAATCGACGGGGCGACTCATCTCGACCGATTCAAACTGGCTCACCAGGCGTTTGTGCGCGCCCTTGCGGCTTGGGGTGTGTCTTGGTACTATCCCACCGTAATCACAGCATTGGAGTAGTGCCAACCATGAGCACACGAACCGCTCGACTCGTCGTACTCTGCGGATTTCTGATGGCCAGTGTCGGGCTGTACGCCCATCATGCCGTGGCGGGCGTGTACGACCTGAATAAAGAGGTGGTCCTGCAGGGCCGGCTCAAGAAGTTGAACTTTACGAATCCGCACGCGAGCATCGAGCTCACGGTCCCGAACAAGGATGGCAAGGGCGCCACTGACTGGGTGCTGACGACCGCCTCCGTACAGAACCTGACGCGGCAGGGGTTCAACAAGACCTCCATCAAGCCGGGCGATATCCTCAAGGCCACGATCCTTCCAGCGAGGAACGGAAACCCGGCGGGATTCATCAGGTCTCTCGATCTCGGCGACAAAGAGTTCAAGTTCGAAATCGACTAGCTGACGCACGGGGAGCTCACACACAATGCCTTTTCGACGCGCTGTGGCGTCGGCCGTGTTCCTGGCCGTCGTCGTGATGCACAACGTGCCGGCAGGCGCGCAGGCAGGCCCCCCGCCAGGAGGCCAGGCAGGGCCGGCCGGGGCGCCAGGCCGGGGAGGTCCCGGTGCGCCGGGCCGAGGTGGCCCGGGTGGCCCGGGTGGTGGGTTCGGTGCGGGGCCGTTCACGCCCGCGGCTGGAGCCAAAGACCTGAAGTCGGTGCTCTTCAACTGGGCCTGGCACATGGGGATGCTGCGAAGCGGGAATGAGTCCGAGCTCATTAAGACGCTCGACTACCACGCGGCTGCGGGCACGATCCAGGTGGACGGTCAGCCCTGCACGCTGACGAAGTATCGCGTCCAGGCCAACTACCAGGTTCCGGGGTACCGGGAACAGATCGAGTGCACGCGCGCCAACAAGCAGAAGTATTCGAACGTTCAAACGGTCAGCGGGACCCACGCCTGGGACGAAGACATGCCCGGTGCGGAGCTGGTTCCCGGCAAGGGCAAGGCCACGCCGCGGCCAGCAGCGCTCGAGGAGCGACTGATCCGTTTGTGGGCGAGCCCTCAGGGCGCGCCCAAGGCCGCCATCGCCGGCGCGGCCGGCCTGCCGCCGTCCGAGTCCTTCGGTCAGAACCCGGCCCTTCTGCTCGATCGTCAGGCAGCAGCCGGAGCGAAAGCGACGACGACGCTGTCATGGGAAGGGGAAAAGGCTGTCGTGACGTTTCCGATCCCGGGAGTCCCCGGGGCCATGGCGACGGCGACGCTCAATAACTACCTGCCGGAGCGCGTTGTGGTGACCAGCGGGACGAACAAGACGGAGTTTGTGTACGGCAAGTTCGCGGACTGGAACAACCCTTTGTTCAAGATCGAGGCTTTGTACGCCGGCACAATCGTCGAGCGTCAGAACGGCACGGTCGTACGCAACGTGACTGCGAAGGTCACTGAGATCGGCCAGATATACGTCGTGATGCCGGTTCCGGCGAGTGTGCGGAAGGCTGGAAAGTGAGGAATGCGATGAAGGCCTCAGTGGTGTTGATCACTCTCAGTCTTCTCGTTGCGCCATTGGGAGCGCAGGGTGAGTTCGCGCAGGGAGGCCGTGGTGGGGGCGCTCCAGCCGGGGATCCGGCGGCGGCTCCGACGCCGAGGCTGCCCAACGGGAAGCCTGATCTGACTGGATCATGGGCTGGAGGCCTGAGTTTTACAGGCGCCGGGGCCCCGGGTGTGACCGTGGGCAATATGTTCCGGCGGTGCACGCCATTCCAGACGAAGAACTGCATGGAGTGGACAAATCAGAGCGCGGACTGGGTCTTCATGTCGACAGCGCGGCTCGATATGCGCGTGCCGATCTACAAGCCCGAGCACTGGGACAAGATGATCGAGCACGATCAGTGGACGAATAGAGATGACCCGGTCATGACCTGCCTCCCGCTGGGAGTTCCCAGGCAGGGACCGCCGGCGCGAATCTTCCACACCGATACCGACATCACGATGCTCTACAGGGGCGGGGCCGACGGCGCCGGTGGGTACGCGGAGCACCGCATGGTCGCGATCGACGGCAAGCCGCACGATCCCCGGCGGGCGTTGCAGTACACCTACATGGGGTACACAGTCGCCAAGTGGGAAGGTGACACGCTCATCCTCGACTCGATCGGCTTCTCCGACGAGACATGGCTCGGGCGCGGCGGCTACTTCCACTCCGACCAGATGCGCGTCGTCGAGAAGTTCACCAGGACCGGGAACCAGTTGCTCTACGAAGTCACCGTGGAGGACCCGGAAGTGCTTGTCGAGCCATGGGTCATGCCTGCACGGATCATGCGGCTGTCAGCCACCCCTGCGATCATCGGCGAGCGAGGAAGCTGCACCGAGAGCGAGCTGAAAGAAGTCAGCAGTCAGATGCGGCATTAACCTCCGGTGCTTGAGTGGCTTGATTCTCTGTCGCTCGCAGTGTGGCTGCGTGAGTCGCCGTCGATCTGGGGCAGTGCGACCGTCCTGACGCTGCACACGATGGGCCTGGCGGTGCTCGTCGGCGCCTGCGGCGTGCTCGATTTGCGGCTGCTCGGCGTCAGCCGGAGGATCCCGCTCTCCGAGTTCCGCTGGGTCTTCACGGCCGTCGCGGTCGGCCTCGCGGTGAATATCACGACGGGTGTCCTGCTGTTCATCAAGAACCCGACCACGTGGGGCACGTCGCTCCCGTTTCTGATCAAGATGTCGTTCGTCATCGCCAGCGTTGCCACGCTGATACCGATTCGCAGGTATGTGCTGAGCGATGCCGGGCAGGGCGCCGTCAGCGGCTTGCCCGCCGAAGCGCAAGGCGCGAAGGTGGGTCACATTCGTCTGCTCGCCATCGTCTCCATCCTCGCCTGGTCCGCGGCCGTTACCGCAGGCCGCCTGCTCGCCTATCTGCAACCGTGAGCCTCGACCACCTGCACCTGCTGCTCAACCACGTGCCGACGGTCGGCGCGGCGGCTGCGCTCGGCCTGCTGCTGCTGGCCTTCGTCAGGCGGAACGAGCACCTGACGCACGCGGCGCTGGAAGCCCTCTACGTGATCGCGCTGCTGACACTGCCCGCGTACATCAGCGGCGCTGGCGCGTATCGCGAGCTGCGCAACGTACCCGGGGTGTCCGACATCGCGGTGAGGATCCACCAGGACGTCGCGCTCTGGGGATTCATGTTCATCGAGCTTGCCGGCTTCGTCGCGTGGCTCGCGTTGTGGCAGACGAGGCGTCACGGCCGCGCGCCGCGGAGCGTCATCGCGGCCTCGACGCTGCTGCTGATGGTCGCGATTGTCATCATGGGTCGCGCGGGGAATCTTGGCGGCGAGATTCGGCACCCCGAGATCCGATCGAGCGCGGCCCAGACCGCAGCCGAAGGCCCTGCACTCGACGCGGAGGCGGCTGCAGAACAATTCGTGGCAGCGGCCATCTCGCGGTTCGTGGTCTACAGCACATGGGCCTCGCCGGCCGGCGAGACGGTGCACTTCCTCGGCATGTCGCTGTCGATCGGCGTGCTGCTGGCCGTGAACCTGCGGATCCTCGGCGTGATGCGGCAGGTGCCTTTTACCCACGTGCATCGGCTGCTGCCATGGGGCATGCTGGGTCTTGGCGCCAATCTCGTCACCGGCATGATGTTCTTCATCGGGACGCCAGCGCAGTACGTCGGGAACGTGCCGTTCTATTGGAAGCTGGGCCTGCTGATGGTAGCCGGCGCGAATTTCCTCTATCTGACGGTCTCCAGGAACGTCTGGGCCGGCGACCAGCGGGGCTTCAGTCTCGCCGACAGGGCCATGGCGGTCTCCTCCATCGTCGCGTGGCTCGCCATCCTCTACGCGGGCCGGATGCTGCCTTTCCTCGGCAACGCGTTCTGAAGCCAGGGGCTTCTCACGCTCTGACGTCCTGCATCAATGAACAGGAGGCCAGGAGATCAAGAGTAAAGCTTTCCTGCGTTAGAATCCGCCCAGGCCGCCGCCATGCTCATCGAGCGCTCGACGATGTTCAGGCGGCTTCTCTCACTGTTTTGAGGAATTGATGACCATGCGAACGATTGTGTTGGTCGCGGCGCTCTTCTGTTTGGCGTCCCCGCTTCTTGCCCAGGAGCCTGTGGTTGGAGTGAAGGACCCCGAGTCGTTGTTCAAGGACACGGATCCCGCGCTGAACCGGAACAAGCAGGCGGCGCTGCGCATCATGCGCGAACTGCTGCAGTGCGGACAATGGGATCGCGCCGGCGAGTGGCTGACCCAGGCCTATCACCAGCACAACCCGAACGCGGCGTCGGGGCTCGATGGTGTCATCGCCTTCTTCACGAAGGTGTTGAAGGTCAAGCGCCTGGACAAGTGCGACAAGCTGACCACGGAAGTCGTCGCGGTGACGGCTGACGACGACTACGTCACGGTGATGATGCCGCGCAAGTATCCGGACCCGCGGACTCCCGGCAAGGAGTACTACACGACGTGGTTCGATACCTGGCGGTTCGTCAACGGCAAGGCCGACGAGCATTGGGACCCGGCCACGATTGCCGCGCCCGCCGCACGCTGACCCCGGGTTACAGCTTGACCTTGTCCCTCCGGACGGGCATGCTCACCCGTAATACTCGGCCGGGCGCCATTGATGTTGTTATATGGGGGAGGACCACCATGGATTTTGGTCGACTTGTCCGCAAGGTCGGTCCGCGGAGCGGACCGACTAGCAGCACTGTTTGGTCGGCTCGCTTCGCGAGCCGACGTTGCGAAGGCGGAAGGATTGGTTGGATAGGCGTCGCGCTCGGTGTCGTCCTCGCACTCGGAGTGCCGGTGACGGCCGGTGCGCAGTCCCCACCCGGGGCATCGACGACTGAACCCTACACACCCGCAAAGGACGCCAAAGACCTGAAGGCCGTGCTCTTCAACTGGATGTGGCACCAGGGCATGCTCAAGGGCCACGACGAACGGGACATGGTCGGGACGCTCGAGTATCAAGGTAAGGGCACGATTCAGGTGGACGGACAATCGTGCACGCTCACGAGATTTCGTGAGAGCACGAACTTCCAGACCTTCAGTCAGCGCGTTCAGTACGCCTGCACGCGCGCCAGTGGACAGAAGTACTCGAACATCGAGGTGGTCAGCGGGTTGTACGCCTGGAACGAAGACACCCCAGGTGCGGAGGTCGGTGGGACGAAGGGCAAGGCGACACCGATGCCGGCGGCGGTGCAGGATCGCCTGATCCGCATCTGGGCCAGTCCGCAGGGCGCGGCCAAAGCGGCGGTGGCGGGAACGACCGAGACATTCTTCCTGGGCGCCAACCCGGGCACGCTGTTCAAGGATGGTCTCGACAAGGTGGGAAGTACGTCCGTGTCGTGGCAGGCGGGCAAGCCAGTCGTGACGTTCGCGATTCCCGGCGTTCCTGGCGCAACCGCGAGCGCCACGCTCGATGCGAAGTACATGACCGAGAAAGTGGTCGTCGCTCAGGGCCCGACCACCATGGAGTTCACCTACAGCGGCTACAAGGACTGGAACAATCCGCTGAACCTGATCGAGGTGTTCTACGCCGGCAAGATGACCGAGAAGCGCAACGGCACGGTGGTGCGCGACCTGACGACGGAAGTGACGGAGACGGGCAACGTGTATGTGATTGCGCCCGTGCCGGCCAGCGTGAAGAAGGCGATCACGGTGACGGCGCAGCTTCCCAAGGGCGTGTTCGCGAAGCCGGATGCCGCGGTGAACAAGTCGGCGCCCACGCCGCGGCTGGGCGCACGTCCTGACCTGTCCGGCAACTGGGCCTACACCGACTGGATCGGCAACTACATGACGGGCGGCGGCCGCCGCTGCGGCCCTACGCAGGAGAAGGGCTGCAACCGGAGCGTGAATCAGACTGAAGACTTCGAGCTCTACTCGCCCTCGCGGTTCCAGCAGTTGGGTCTTCCCGTGTACAAGCCGGAGCTCTGGGACAAGATCCAGGAGCTCGACATGTGGACGAACAAGCACGACCCGGTCATGACCTGCCAGCCTCTCGGCGTGCCGCGGCAGGGCCCACCCCGACGCATCTACCAGACGGAGAATGACATCACCTTTCTCTATTTTGGCGGCGATGCCGGCGGTGGTTATGGTGAGTATCGAATCATCCCGACCGACGGTCGCAAGCACGTGGAAAATGCGAACTTCGATGCCACGTATATGGGGGTGACCGTCGGACGCTGGGAGGCCGACACGCTGGTGCTCGACTCCGTCGGTTTCATCGATACGACCTGGATCGGGCGCGGCGGGTTCTTCCATTCCGGCGACCTGCATGTCGTGGAGAGATTCACGCGTCAGGGCGATGCGATCCTGTACGACGTCACGATCGAAGACCCTGAAGTCCTGTTGGAGCCGTGGGTGTTCCCGACACGAACGCTGCGGCGCAACACCAATCCCAACGCAGGCCTGCTGCGCGAGCGAGGCAACTGCGAGACGAGTTTCGAGACCGAAGCGGCCGCCTCGCAGATTCGGCATTAGGAGGAGATGCACTCATGACCAAGTGGACATTGCGATTCGTCGTCGTGTGCGGGCTCCTGGCCAGTACGTCGGTGCAGGCGCATCACTCCCTGGCGGGTGTGTACGCACTCGGCAAGGAAGCGAAGATCACCGGGGCGTTCAAGGCCTTTCGGCTGATCAATCCCCATTCAGCGTTGAAGGTGGACGTCAAGAGCGCGAGTGGCTCGAGCGTCGAGTGGTCGATCCTTGGCGGCAGCGTGCAGCAGCTGGCGAGGCTCGGGATCGGCAAGAGCGGCGCGAATGCCCTCAAGGCCGGGGATGAAATCACCGTCACGTTGATGCCGGCGCTGGACGGCAAGAGTCCGATTGGGCTGCTGGTCGCGATCACCTACCCGGACGGGCACACGGTGCGTTTCCGATCCCCCGAGGAGTAGACCTTGGTGCTCAGGTCGGCCGCGAGGCCAACCTGAGTGTCGGGACTACGGACTACTCGACACCAAAGGCCAGCAGGACATTGCCGGCCTGCGCGCCGCTGCTGATCGCATATCCGGACGCGATGTAGACCATCCCGTCCACGACGACGGCGCCGGCGGTGGCAATCGCACCGCCGCGCGCGGGCACTTTGTTCACGGTGACGATGTCCTGCGCGGTGTTGAACTCCCAGAGTTGCTTGCCGTCGGTCGCCGACACCGCGAAGAGCCGGCCGTCGCCGGAACCCTGGAAGACCACGCCCGGGATCGCGGTCGGCGCCGCGCCGAGAGCGGCAACTCCGCGGCCGCCGACACCCGGAGCCGTGAACACCCACGCCGTCTTGCCATCAGCTGACTGAACCGCGCCAACGCCCGCGGCACCCATGCCGTAGTACACCTGGCGCTGATCGGACGCGCCGCCCCAGACGATCCCGCCACGCCCACGTCCGCTGAAGCCGACCGGCTGTCCCGACGGATTGACGCGGAACAGCACCTTGCCGTTGGCGTCGGGGTCGAGCGCGAGGACATCCGCGCCTTTCGTGCCGGCAAACAACGCGCGCTTGCCGTTCGGCAGCGTCACGAGGATCGGCGAGTTGCCGATGTCATAGTCGGGTCCCATCGTGCTCGGACAGGCCTCACTCTTGTTCGCACCTGCACAGCCGCCCATGAACAGATCGTTCTCGGTCGCGCGATGCGACCAGAGCAGCTTGCCGGTTTTCAGATCGAGCGCGATCACGGCGTCGGTCAGCGGCGACTCCGGTGGAGTGACCGCATCACCTGTCCCCACGTACAGCGCGCCGCGCACCGGATCGATGGTCGGTGCATTCCAGACGCCGCCTGTCGCCGGTCCGTAGAGCTGCGCGCCGTTAGCCGGCTTCTTCCACGGCTTCGGTTCGTCGGCGAGATAGGTCTTCCAGATTTCCTTGCCCGTGTTCGCATCGAGCGCTGCCACTCCGCCGCGCGCCGTGCAGCACGGGTAATCCTTGTTGCCGCTGTTGAACTCCTCGGATCCGGAGATCGGCACGTAGACGCGCCCCTCGTAGTACTTCACCCCGGCGGTGATGCGTGCCACGACGTGAGTGTCGACACGCGTCTTCCACAGTTGGCGGCCGGTCTGCGCGTCGAGCGCGAACACGTTGGCGTGGCCGTCGCCGAAGAACACCGCCCACCGGGCCGCGCCCTGGCCGCTCACCGCGCCGACCATCGGCGAGTTGCGCACGATCGATCCGTTCTGGAACGACCAGTAGACGCAGCCGGTCTTGGCATCGAGTGAGTAGGTGTAGCCGTTGTCGCCGGTCGCGAACACGCGGCCCGACACGACCGTCGGCTGCGCGTTGTTGGTGACGCCCTTGGGAAATCCGAAGGCCCACTTCAACTTCAGCTTGGAAACATCCGCGGCCGTGAGCCGCGCCGCAGCCGCAGACTGGAACCGTGTGTTGGCGAGGTCGTTCCCCCACCCGTTCCACGACGGCCCGCTCGCCGGATCGCGCATCGGCGGATTCGCCGTGCAGCGGTTGGGCATGGACGAGGCCTCACCGGCGCCGATGCTTCCCATCGGCCGGCCGCTCATGAACTCGGCCACGCGCTGCTTCTGGATATCGCTGAGCGCGATGCCGCCGTGATTGCGGCCCGCCAGCGATTCGAAGATGCGCTCGGGCGTCAGCTGCCGGATGCTCCACGCGGTGGGTGTCCCATCCGGGGACTCGTTGCGATGGCAACCGAAGCACTGGCCTTGAAAGGTTGCCCATCCACTCTCGGTGCCCGGCAGCCCACCGCGCCCCGCGGGAGGCGCAGCTCCCTGACCCGCTGCGGGGGGTGTCGTCTGGGGAGGAGTGGCCGGCGCTTGCGCGCCGATGAATGTGGTGCAGACGAAGAGCGCAGCGGCTGACACGGTGCAGACGACGGTTGCTCGGTCAATAAGGCGCACGGGCAGATCCTCCGTCGATAGTATCTATCGATACTCGTCGTTGGCGGAAGCGTTTGCCAGGCTCTGATCAGGAAGTAGTGGCGGGTCTTTAGACCCGCCTCCACTGCCAGGCTTAGCCGCGATAGAGTGGAGGCATGTCCGTCTCGACACCGCTCAAGGTCCTCGCGCCCGACCAGGTACTCGCCGCGCTGCGCACCATGCGCGAGCGTCAACCGGTCACATTCAGCGCCTTCTACTCGAGTCAGCTCGGCGGTATCGTGACCGACCCGGCGCTGATGGTGTTGCCGTTCGACGACCACATGGTCCATCGCGGTCACGGTATTTTCGATACGGCGGCCCTGGTCGCCGGCCGCATCTATGACCTCGAGGCACACCTCGATCGGTTCCTCGCATCGGCGGAGCGATCGAAGCTGAAGCTCGCCGGCTCCCGTGCGGAGATGCGCGACATCATCATCCGCACCGCCGCCGCGAGCGGAGTGCGTGACGGATCGATCCGTTACTGGCTCTCTTCCGGTGCAGGCAGTCTCGATCTCACGCCCGCGGCCGGCGCGGTCCCCGGCTTCTTCGTCATGATCTTTGGCGGCTTGTCCTATCCCGCGCGGTGGTACTCGGAAGGCCTCAAGGTCATGACGACGACGTATCCGATCAAACCCCCGCTCTACGCGATTACCAAAGCGACCAACTACCTGCCCAACGTCCTGATGCAGATGGAGGCCAAGGAGGCCGGCATGGACAATGGCGTCTTCATCGATGAGGACGGGTTCGTCGGCGAGAGCTCGAACATGAATGTGGCGTTCGTCACGGCGGACAAGGTGCTTCGGCATCCGCGGTTCATCCGCGTCCTGGCGGGCTGCACGTCGCTGCGTCTGATCGAGCTGGCGCCCACCCTGGTGTCGAGCGGACTCCTTGCGGGTGTGGAAGTCGGCGACATCCCGGTCGCGGACGCGCGCGCGTCGCGCGAGATGCTCCTGCTGGGCAGTTCGATCAAAGTGGCCCCGATCGTGGAGTGGGACGGGCGGCCGATCGGCAGCGGTACGCCTGGACCGGTGGCGCGCGCGCTGCTCGACCTGCTCGAGAACGACATGCGCACGGGCGACCGGCTCATCGACGTGCCCTATTGATCATCTGGGGTCTCGGGATCACAGAAGTAGAGGCGGGTCTTTAGACCCGCCTTCAGACAGGCGTCAGTCCTGACGAATGGCGATCATCGGACTGATCCGCGACGCCCTCCATGCCGGCACATAGCCAGCTGTCAGCCCGGCGATCACGAGAATCACCACCGCCATGATCATGGCGCCAGGGTCATTCGGCTTCATCTTGAAGAGAAGCGATTCCAACAGATGCGATGACGCGAGCGCAACGGGCACGCTGATCGCGAGGCCGAGAGCGGTGAGCACACAGGCTTCGCGCAGCACCATCCACACGACCGCGCCGCGCCGGGCTCCAAGCGCCACGCGGATTCCGATGTCGTTCGTGCGCCGCGCCACGGCATAGGTCATGGTGCCGTAGAGGCCGACGCACGCGATGATCAGCGCCAGGATCGCGAATGCGCTGCACAACCTGGCGAACACAATCTCCTGATTGATCGTTTGTTCGATTTCGGCGACCTGAGTCTTGACGTTGGTGACCGGCACACGCGGGCCAGTTGCGTGAACGATCTGGCGCACCGCGCTGACGTAGCGCAGGGGGTCGCCATCGGTACGCAGCGCATATGTCATCTGCCGCAGCGGCGGGAACTCCACCTGCGAGTATGGAATGTACACGAGCGGCTGGATGTCTTGCTTGATGCCGCCGTACCGCACCGACGCCGCGACTCCAACGATTTCCAGATCGCGCTGTGCACTTCCGCCAAGCCTGATGCGACGCCCGATCGGGTTCTCGTCGTGGAAGTGCTCTCGCGCGAAGAGATCGCTGACGACCACGGCGACCGCCCCCTGTCCCCGTTGGTCGCGTTCGTCGATCTGTCGTCCGAGCCGCATCGGAATCTGCATCGTCGAGGAGAATTCCGCTCCCGTCCCCAGAATCCGTGTGCCAGTCGCGGGTGCACCATCGACGAGGATCGGCAGCTGTCTGCCGGCGCTGATCAGCGACTCGTGCGACAGGGTTGCGGCACGCACGCCCGGTATCCCGGCGAATCGGACGCGCAGATCGTCATAGAAGGCGGTGGCCTCTGACGACGTATATCCGGCCTGCGGGGCATTCAACTCGAACAGCAGCACATTGTCGCGATTGAACCCAACCTCGATCGACTGAAGATTCGACAGCGTGCGGACGAACAGACCTGCAGTGACCAGCAGCAGCAGCGAAATGGCGACCTGCAACACGACGAGCGTCTGAGTCACGTTCAGGAAGCGCATCCCCGCTCGTGTGCGTGGACGTGCCTGACCGGCGCGCGGGTCCTTCAGCGCAGGAATCAATGCGGGACGCGTCGACTGGATCGCCGGCACAATCCCGAACAGCACGCCGCACAGCAGCGCCAGGCCCAGCGTCACGAGGAGCACCTGCCAATTGAGCTGGGCATGGATCGTGAGCCCTTCCTCGCCGTTCGCCAACAGCCTGGTCAGCAGACCGGTGCCGGCCACCGCGATCGCGATGCCGGCCGCGCCGCTCAGCACGGCGAGCAGGACGCTCTCGGTCAGCAGCTGGCGGATCACGCGAAATCGCCCCGCGCCCAGGCTGAGTCGCACGGCCATCTCGCGTGTGCGCGCCGTCGCGCGGGCGAGCAGGAGATTGGCCGTGTTCGCACACGCGATAGCGAGGATCAGGCCAACCATCGCCAGCAGCACATACAGCGGCTTCGAATATTGGCGGCGAAGGCTGTCGAGTCCGCCCGCTCCTTCGTCGACACGAAGGACCGGGAGATTGGCGCGCTGCTTGTCATTGATGGCCGTCGAGGCCACCCACTGCGCGAACGGGGGCGCCAGAGCTGCCTGGGCCTGCTCGAGGCCGACGCCAGGACGCAGGCGTCCCATCATCTGGAGCCAATAGAAATCTGGAGCGAGGAACGTGCTCGCGGCGGATGGATCGAACAGCACCTTGGCGCGCATCGGCAGATACACGTCGGGGTTGGCACCCGGATCGACGCCAAAGAATTCTGAAGGGGCCACGCCGACCACCGTGAACGGCACGTTGTCGATCAGCATCGATTGGCCGACCGCGCTGGCGGCGCTGCCGAAGCGTCGCTGGCTGTAGCCCATGCTGATCACGGTAACCGCCGGCGCGCCGAGCCGGTCGTCGTCAGTGGCGATCATCCGTCCCGCGGCGGGCAACACCGCCAGCCCCCGGAAGAAGTCGCCGGTGACGTACTCGCCGACGGCCTGCTCGGCCTCCCCTCTGATCAGGACGTTGATGCGTCCGGCTGGCTGGTAGGCAAAGATGTGCGACAGCACGGACGAGGACGACTGTTGCAGGAGGTCGAACGCCGGGAACGGGAAGATCGCGGCGATGAGACCCGACGCGTCGCGGTCGATGCGTCCTGACATGGAGCGTACGACGAACTCGGGGCCGTCCTTGGCGGGCCGTCCGAACGCGACCGGCTTGCTGCGCCACTTGATCACGGCCAGCGACGCCGGATCGGAGACAGGGAGCGATCGGAGAAGGATTGCGTCCATGAAGCTGTAGATCGCCGTGTTGGCGCCGATCCCGAGCGCCAGCGAGAGCGCTGCCAGCGCGGTGAACATCCGATTCGTGAGCATCGCGCGCAGGCCGAATCGAACGTCCTGCGCGAACTGCTCGAGGAGCGCCCAACTCCAGAGCGTGCGCGTCTCCTCCCGCAGCAGCATCACGTTGCCCAGGTCGCGCCGGGCAGCCGATCTCGCCTGCTCGGAGGGGAGACCGTCGGCTCGACGTGCGTCCGCTTCCTCGTCGAGATGGAACTCCAGCTCCTCGCGGAGTTCGGCTTCTCTGCGACGACGCTGAAGCCACCATGACAGTTTTCGAAACAAGGTCATCGCGTCTCTCCGTCGGTCGGCTTGAGGAGCAATCCCATCGCGCGGGCGAAAGCGGTCCACTTGGATTGTTCGCTGAGCAGCTGCTTCCGTCCGAGCGGCGTGATTCGGTAGTACCTCGCGCGCTTACCTTTGTCGGACTTTTCCCAATAGGCGGTGATCCAGTCGTTGGCTTCCAGGCGATAGAGCGCCGGATACAACGAGCCGGTTTCGACCTTCAGCAGATCCTCGGAGGTGCGCTGAATGTGCTTGGCGATCGCGTGGCCGTGACTCGGTCCTGGCAGCAGCGTTCGCAGAATCAACAGGTCGAGTGTGCCGCGGAGAAGCTCGACGCGGGACGGCGGCTTGGGTGGCATTGTGTAGGGACTCTACACAACATTATCTAGGAAGTCTACCTTGGTCCTTGGTCCGCAATCTGTGCCCCGTGGCATCCAACATGCTTTCCCACGACGCGTGGGCGTGTATCGATTCGAGGATCTGCGTGTCTGGCAGGGTGCGAAGCAACAATGCGATCGCCGACCTGATTCAACTGAACGAGAGCATCGCGAAAATGCTTCGGCGCTGGCAAGCGACGCTGGAACCTGGCAACCACTCGAAGACCAAGGGCCAGGAGCGACCCAAGGACTCGGGACGGACCAAAGACTAAGCACGAAGGACCAAGGACGTTATGAGGGTAACATGCTGCTCGCGAGGCGCTTCGACGGAGGGGATATGCGGTGTGCCGTGCTCGGGTGTGTCGTGGCCGCGGTGATGGCGGTGCCGGTTGTCGTCGCCGGCCAGTGGTTCAAGTATCCAACGGAGGGCCTGCCCAGGAACGCCGACGGCAGTCTGAATAGGAACGCGCCGACGCCGCGCCTGCCCGATGGCCGCCCCGACTTCTCGGGTCTCTGGCACGCCGCTGATCCCAACCGGTGCAAGGGCCGTGGCGGCGAGTTCGCCCAGTGCGGGAACGAGATTGGTGGATCGCCGCTCGGCGGCAACCTGGGCCGGAACCTGCCCGGCGGCAGCCTGCCCTATCGCCCCGAGGCGGCCACGCTGGCCGCTGCGCGCCACGCCGACGACAGCCGCGACGATCCCCACGTGCGGTGCCTGCCCGACAACCCGCCGCGGGCGTGGACGCTGCCGCACCTCACAAAGGCCAGCCACGGGCCGAAACTGCTGGTGTTGCTCTACGAGATCAACGCGATGTACCGGCAGATCTTCATCGACGGCCGGCCATTCCCCGAGGATCCGAACCCGACGTGGAACGGCTACTCGGTCGGGCGCTGGCAGGGCGACACGCTGGTCGTCGAGACGCGCGGCTTTCGCGACGACCTGTGGATCGACACGTGGGGCAGCCCGATGAGTTCCGCCGCGACGATGACCGAGCGGATCCGCCGGCCCACGTTCGGCACGCTCGAGATCGAGCTCACGATCGACGATCCGAAGAACTACACGCGGCCGTTCACGGTGAAGCTGGTGCAGAACTTCGCGCCCGACACGGAACTCGTCGACGAGTTCTGCCTCGAGAATGAGAAGTCGTACGAGCGGATGATCCGCTCCCGAGGCAAGTAGACAGGATGTGACCTGATGAGAATCGATTTCCGTCTGCTGAGTGGCATCGTCGGCGTGATCCTGCTCGGTGTCGTGGCGAGCCCACTCGTCCGAGGGCAGAGCGCGCGGCCGGCCATCGCGACTGACGCCGATTTTCGTCGAGCGATGAAGGAGCTCTCGAACTGGGGCCGCTGGGGAGAGAAGGATGAACTGGGCGCCGCCAATCTGATCACTCCCGCAAAACGCAAACAGGCGGTGGCGCTCGCGCGAGAGGGGCGGACGGTCTCTCTGTCGCACGACGTGCCGCAAGAGAAGGACGTGGACACTCCCACGTTCCTGGACCGCACGCTCGTGACCGTTGCTCCGAACGTCTCTCTGGACAGGTATCAGTACACGGGCACTTACCATGGTGTGGTTCACAGCCATCTCGACGCCGTGGATTGTCACATCATGGTCGACGGCAAGGGCTACAACGGCGTGTCGGTGGAGGAGATCAAGGCGGCCGGCGGCTGCCCCCGCGGCAGCATCAACGCGTTGAAAGACGGCGTCGTGACACGAGGCATCTTGTTCGACGCCACGCGACTGCCGGGTAAGGCCACACCGCAAGGGTGGTTGGAGCCGGGAACCGCGATTCACAGTGCGGACCTCGAAACGCTCGAACGAATGCAGCGCGTGAAGGTGTCGCCCGGCGATGTCATCCTGCTCTATACGGGGCGATGGAAGCGTCGCGCGGCGCTGGGTGCCTGGCCCAATGCCACCGGGTTCGCCGGCTATCACATCGACGTCGCGTATTTCCTCAAGGAGCGCGGCGTCTCGTTCATCGGCGCCGATGGGCCGAATGATGTCTCGCCTTCCGGTCTGCCACCGGGTGTGGGACTTCATCAGCTTGCGCTCGTCGCCATGGGCGTCAGCATCTTCGACAATCTCGATTTCGAAAGAGCCGTCGAGGAAGCGAGACGGGTGAATCGTTACGAGTTCCTGTTCATGGCGGCGCCGCTCCGCGTCGAGAAAGGCACGGGATCGCCGCTCAATCCGCTGGCGATTTTCTAGACACGAGTGACGCCCCGCGTATAATCGCGACCGCATGGCGATCGCCCCTGGTTCGCGCATCGGTCCCTACGAGGTGACCGCTCATCTCGGAGAGGGAGGGATGGGTGTCGTGTTTCGCGGCCGCGATTCACGCTTGCAACGCGACGTCGCGCTGAAACTGCTCCCCGAGCACTTTGCCAACGACGTCGACCGCCTTCCTCGATTCGAGCGAGAAGCACAGGTCCTCGCCTCGCTGAACCATCCGAACATCGCGCAGATCTACGGCCTCGAGCAGGTGAGCGGGTCGACCTGCATCGTGATGGAGTTGGTTGAGGGCGAGACGCTCGAGGAGAAACTCGAGAAGGGACCGGTCGCTTTCGACGAGGCGATCGGCATTGCGAAACAGATTGCCGACGCCCTCGCCGTGGCCCACGAGCGCGGCATCATTCATCGCGACCTGAAACCGGCGAACATCAAGCTGACACGCAGCGGAACCGTCAAGGTGCTCGACTTCGGGCTGGCAAAAGCGCTCGGGCCCAGGACCTCCGATCTCAATGCGACGACTGCGGCAACCGTCGCTGGCGGATCGGTCGCCGGTGTGATCGTCGGCACACCCGGCTACATGTCGCCCGAACAGGCACGCGGCAAGGACGTCGATTCGCGCACCGACATCTGGTCATTCGGCTGCGTGCTCTTCGAGATGCTCACGGGACGGCAGGCATTCACAGGTGAGACCATCACCGATGTCCTGGCGAACATCGTCTCCACTCCGCCAGACCTGGACCTCCTCCCGAAGAGCACACCAGCCTCGATTCGACTGCTGCTCACCTCCGCGTTGAACAAGAACAGCAGCCAGCGTCTTCAGCACATCGGCGACACGAGACTCTTCCTCGACGGCCCGCTCGCTGTCCCGACAGCAACTCCCGTCGCGACGGCGTCTCGACGTCCGCGAGGAGCGGCGCTGCTTCTGGCCGCACTCGCCATCGTCATCGCTGGTGCAGGCATCTTTGCCGCCATCGCTCTTCGAAGCACGCCCGAACCCGCTGTGAACATGCGCTTCGAGATCGCGCTGCAGGATCTGGTGGGCACGCCGCTCGTTTCACCTGACGGAAAGTGGATCACGTACGCCACTCAGCCCACCAACGGAAAGCGCGTGGCGTGGCTTCGACCGATTGGATCGGACAACGCTCAACAGATTCCCGGTACCGAGAACGTCAACGGCACCATCTGGCCGCCCGATAGCCGGCGGCTTGCGACGTTGGCAGATGGAACGTTGAGGCTGTTCGATCTGGCAAGCGGCTCTTCGCGGCCGCTCGGCTCGGTGGGGGCGCTGCGGGGCGGCAGTTGGAATCGCGAGGGCATGCTCCTTCTGGCGCGCGCGAGCGACAACATCATCGTGCGCATGTCGGACTCAGGCGGCGACGTGACGCAGTCACCAAACTCGACGCCGGCCGCAAGGAGATCGTCCACGGATTGCCCGTATTTCTCCCTGACCACAAACGCTTCCTGTACGTGGGTGTCGCAGGAAAGGCGGAGGACTCCGGAATCTTTCGCGCGTCGCTCGACGGGAATGAATCGCCCACCCGTGTCATCGCGATTGAACCGAACAACTTCAACGGTATGGCGTACGTTCCCTCCGGACACCTCTTGTATATGAATGAAGGGAGGTTGAGCGCGCAGCGCGTCGATGCGTCGGGTCAGCCGCAAGGGAATCCGATCGTCGTTGCGGACAACGTCGATGGTAGCTTCATGGCCTCCGATAACGGGCTGTTGTTCTACCACAGGGCTACGCCCAGGGCGGGGAGACAGCTTCTCTGGTTCAGTCGAGACGGCAAGTCACTCGGACAAGTGGGCGTCGAGGCGAACTACGGCAACGTGGATATCTCGCCGAAGGGAGATCGTGCGGCGGTCGATATCGTGACGAACGGCAACCGCGACATCTGGGTCGTCGATGTCGAGCGCTCCGTTGCGCAACCGATCACGTTCGACCCCGGCAGCGACTGGACTGCCTCGTGGTCGCCGGACGGCAGTCGACTGGCGTTCGCATCGACGCGATCGAGCACGGACGGCACGACGAAGATCTACGAGAAGTCATCGACTGGCACCGGCACGGAAACGGTGTTGCCCTCTGGCGACGTGTCGTCGATTCCGGTGAACTGGTCCGCCGACGGCAAATACATCGTCTTCTCCCGTTTGAGACAATTCGCGAACAGCTCGGGCTACGACACGTGGCTGTTGCCGAGGTTCGGCGATCGGAAGCCGGCTCCCCTGCTCGAGTCCGGGTTCGACAAGTTCCAGGCGCGCGTGTCGCCGAACAGCAACTTCGTCGCGTACTCCACCAACGAATCCGGCACGTATCAGATCGTCGTCCAGACATTCCCCGATGCCAGCGGCGGCAAGTGGCAGATCAGCGCAGATGGTGGAGTCGAGCCGAAGTGGCGGCGCGACGGTCGCGAGCTGTATTACCTGAGTCTCGACGGGAAGCTGATGTCGGTCGCCATCGGCGGCCCGACATTCACTGCCGGTCGTCCCGTGGAGCTGTTCCAGACGCCGCTGACGGTCAATCGAGCGCAGCCAACACGAGACCGTCGCTACGACATCACCCCCGATGGCCGCTTTCTCATGGTGATTCCTTCCGCCACGGGCGCGCCCACACCCTATTCGGTCATCGTCAACTGGACGGCCGGACTCGAAAAGTAACGACGCGCAGGAGAACGATATGAATCGATTGGAATCGCGATACGTCAGTTGGCGGTCCTTCGCGATGGTCCTGGCCCTCCTCGTCTCCGCCGCAGGAACGCAGTCGACGGGGCAGGCCCAGACCGGCGCAGCGGCGAGGTCCCCGGCAGTGCAGGATCCCGCTCTGCTGGTCTTGTCGCCCAAGGCGAAGTCGGCCGGGTGGACAGGCGTGCACCGGCCACACACGAAACTTCGCGACGTGCTGGCGCGACACAAGGACCAGGCGGATTGGGCGGAGACCATCGTGGACGATGAAAGCCTGTTCGCGCAGTGGATCTCGAGCGGGCCTGGCCGCAAGACGCCCCGGCGCATGAACGGCGACACCCGCGAATGGTGGATCGTGCAGTCGGGCACGCTGCGCTTCACGGTTGAGGGGCGTGAGCCGGTCGTCGCCACCAAGGGCGTCATGGTGCAGGTGCCGTATCGCACGCTCTATCAGATCGAGAACGTCGGCACCGAGCCCGCGCTCCGCTTCGAAGTGAACGTGACCCGCGCGCGGAAGCTGTATCCGATGGACGAGAAACCGGTGGCGGTGCCGGGCTTCGAGTACGTGCCGACACGCGTGACTGGTGGGCGAGGCGTGCTCGATCCACAGAACCGGCCGGTGGTGGACTTCAACAAAGTGGTGGCCGGCGAGGAGCGCGGGGGAGCGTTCGTCACCGACGATCGGAGCTTCGCCAACATCATCATGGGGCGGTACCAGGCGCCGCAGCCGGGCAACAAGGGGCACTATCACGAAGAGGGCGCCGAGTTCTGGCTGGTCATGCTCGGCAAGATTCGCTACAACATCGAGGGGCTGCCACAGTTCGAGGCCGATGAGGGCGACGTCGTGTACGTCCCACGGCAGACGTGGCACCTGGCGAGTTTTGGCGGGCAGGAGGGGCTGCGCTCGTGCCGCCTGGCGATGAACGGCTTCCCGTATCAGGCGCACATGTTCGAGCCGGACTGAGGTCCGGTAGCGGCGGGTCTTCCGCCTTCGCCAAGGCTACGGCGGACCACCATAGCTTTAGCGGAGGTGGTTAGACCCGCCTCAGGAGCGCATATGAGAGTGTTGCGATTGAAACGTGTGGCGTGGTGTGTGCCGGTGCTGGCGTTGATTGGCTGCGGCGGAGCACCGGCCCCAGCGCCTGCCGAACCCGTTGCGCCCGCTGCTGCGCCTGCTGCGGCGCCTGCCCCCTCCGGAACGGTGACGCTGCCGACTGGATATCCCGAACGGCCGTTCGCACGCGTCGAGTTCGACAAGCTGACGTGGCGGCCCACAGAGGGCAACACACTCGGTGTCGAGACCGCGGTGGTCGAAGGCGATCCCTCGAAGCCTGGCTACTACCTCACCATCAACCACTTTCCCAAAGGCGTCATGAGCCGTCCGCACTATCACCCGGACGAGCGCTACGTCATCGTGCTGCGAGGCACGTGGCACACCGACGAGGGAGAGGTCTTCCGGCCGACTCAGACGATTCCGCTGAAGCCGGGGGACTTCATGCGCCATCCCAAGAGTGGTCCGCACTATGACGGCGCACTGGACGAGGACACCTGGGTGGCGATCAGCGGCTACGGCCCGACCAAGGCCACCGTCATCGACGGGGGGGCCCTGTTCGGACGGTCTCGATGATCCTGCGACGCACGCTCGCGGCCCTGACCGTCGCCGTCGGGTGCATTGTCGTCATCACCCGAGGCGAGGGGCTCCAGCGACCAGCCTCGCCGGAGCTTTCAGCGGAGGCGGAGCGCGTCAATCGGCTCGAGGCCTTGACCCAGCGCGTCGAAGCGATCTCGGCGATCAAGCGCCTCCAGCACGCCTACGGCCATTACTCAGAGTTGGGTCTGTGGCACGACTTCGCGGACCTCTTCGCCGACACCGGCATCGGTCACTACACACAGGGCGCGCTCGATCGCGAGGGGATTCGTGCGCTCTTCCTGAAAGAGGTCGGACAGGGTCGCCTCGGCCTCGCCGACGGACGCATCTACCCGCACATGTCCATGCAGCCGGTCGTGACGCTCGCCGCCGACGGTCAATCAGGAAAAGGCCGCTGGCACATCATGGCGATGCTGGGTGGATACCAACGGTCGGCCTCCTGGGCCGGTGGCGTCTACGAGAACGAGTACGTCCGTGAAAACGGCGTCTGGAAGTTCAAGGACGTCCACTACCTCCCGCAGTACTCGGGCCGATACGAAGATCCCGGCTGGACCCCCACGCGCGAGCCGACCCCATTCCATTACCACGTGTCGCGAGTCGGCAAACCGATCCCGGACTTCGGCGTAAGGGCCGCCTCCAACGTACGGGCCGCCTTCAGGCGGCCCGACGATCTCGCCACGCTCGCGAAGCGCATGTCGGATCTCGCCACACGCGCGCAGGCTCTCAACGACGAGATCGAGGTCACGAATCTCCAGCACGCGTACGGCTACTACGTCGATCGGAAGATGTGGGACGACGTCGCGGACCTGTTCGCCGCCGACGGCACGATGGAGATCGGCCTGCAGGGCGTCTACGCAGGGCAGAAGAGCATCCGCCGCTGGCTGAACCCCTCGACTACGCTCGGGGCAGACGCGTTCGGAGTGGGACTCGCCGAGGGCGAGATCAACGACCACATCCAGTTGCAGACCATCGTGTCCGTGCTGCCGGACGGCCCGCCTACGCCTGGGGGCTTCGGCGCGGCAAGCACGGCCCGGGCGCGTGGCACAGACATCGGCATGACTGGCCCGCCTTCGCCTCACGGCTTCGGCGGGGCAAGCGCACTATGGAGCCAGTCGATCTACGAAAACAAGTACGTGAAGCAGGGTGGCGTTTGGAAGTTCAAGGCGATGCATGTCTATCCGCGCTTCATCGTGGATGCCGAGAAAGGATGGGCGAAGGACGCGCAACCCGCGCCTGGACCAAGCCGTGCGTTCCCTCCGGACCGGCCTGCGACCGAGACGTACGAGGTCTATCCGCGCTTTCACATTGCGCCGTTCCACTTCGCTCACCCGGTGACGGGCCGTCCGCCTCAGTATCCCGCCTCCGCCAAGGCTTCGGCGGGCAAGCCCGTCGTGGTGCCTTCCTCCGCCAAAGCTTCGGCGGGCAGGCCGGCTGCCGTGAAGACTCCCGCCGCGCTCGAGTCGCTCCTCACGGCGACGGAACGCTCGGTGGAGCGCAGCAAGGCCTATCACGCATCAGAGAACCTCGCCACCGCCTACGGTTACTACATCGACGAGTTCGCGTGGGACGAAACCGCGGACATCTTCTCGCGCGACGGCTGGAAGGAGCTCTCCTACGTCGGCACCTACGTCGGCCGGGAGCGGATCCGGCGTTCGCTGAAGCTGCGGTATCCGAACGGCAAGTCGCCGGACTTCCTCACGATCCACCAGGTCGTGCAGCCAGTGATTCACGTGTCGGCGGACGCGCGGAGCGCCAGGATTCGTGCGCGGCTGTTTCAGTTGGGCGGTCCGACGGGAGGCGAGGGATCCTGGATCTCGGGGATCTACGAGAACACGTCCGTGGACGAAGGAGGTACCTGGAAGCTGTCGGGCATGGACCTGGACTACATCTGGCAAGCGCCGTCACGCGGCGGGTGGGTCCGCGTCAAGACGCCGCCCACCGCGCCGCAAGTGACGATGGCCTCGGAGTTCCCGCCCGACCGTCCGCTCCGCGGCTCGATCGCGGCGCCGTTCCCCAAGGTCCACGCGGTGCCATTCCATTACGCCAACCCCGTGTCGGGGCGGGTGCCGCCGGTGCTGTTGCCTACGGCACCTTGAACTCGCCGAGCGCGGGCGGAGTGACACGCTGCTCCTTGGGGACCATGAGCTGCGGGATCCAACCGTACGGCAAGCGGTAGGCGCGGTACACGGCGTTTGATCTGCCGAATCGCCCGCAGTTCCTTCGATGCGCTGAAGTCGGGACCGAGCCTCCAGACGATCGAGCCGTCGCGGCCGACGATCGCGAGCAGGCTGGCTTCGCGGCTGCTGATGATCACGTTGTTCGGGGCGAAGCGCCTATCGCCCTGATCGAACCATCGGTTCGGTCCAACAAACGTGGCCGAGTTGATATGCAGCCAGTCGAAGCTGCCGCGCGCAGCGTTGAAGCTGCCCGCGGATTTGATCGCCTGTCGCGCATCTGCGGCGAAGCCGAGCTCGTCGATGTGATCGCTCGCCACCCATTCCCAGCCGATGTCACCGCTCGACGAGATCTCGATCAGGCGATCGTCTTCGAGCAGGACCTCGGCGACTTTGGCCTGCATGCGGTTGGTGTGGGTCAGTATCAGGGTATTGCCGCCGTCAAGCGCAGGCGTGCTGTCCGGTCAGTAGTAGCCGGCGGGAAAGGTCTCGCGCTGCCAATCGTGATGCTGACGCGACGACCAGATCATGCTGCCGTCGCGCGTCTTGACCTGCTCGTTCCGCGAGAACTGCCACACGGTCTTGCCGCCGAAGTCGCGCAGAATCAGTTCCACGGACTCCTGGCGGGGCGGATTCGCGCCGCTCGCGGCCATGACGAAGCCGCCAGGCAGCACGCGCGCGGGACCGCCCGCGGAGTTGTTGAAGTTGTCCCAGCGTTTCACGACGTTCCCGTTCATGTCGATGACGAGCACGGCTGGCGTGCCCAGCGGCGAGAGCACGGTGTAGCCGTTCCACGAGCGATCCGGGTCGTAGATGGTCGTGCCCGTCGGATAGACGCTGGCCCACCACGCTCGGTGCGAGCGCGCACAGCATGACGGCGCCAACGGATGCGCAAGTCAGTCGTGTCATGAGCTGGAGGATACGGAGCTCACTTTCGATTCAACAGCGGCAGCAGTGGCTTCCGCTCCGGCGGCAGGTGCTGATCGACGGCGTTCATCATGAACCCGACCCTGAAGTAGTCGCCCATGATCATCATGAGCTGGACTGTGTGCTGCCGCCCGAAGTGTCCGACCATTTTTTGCCACAGCTCGCTGCTCACGCGATGCTCGCGATACAGCGTGCGTCCGAAGGTGATGAGCGTGGCGTCCTTGTCGGACAGGCCCGCCACGTCGCGGTTGTGCTTGACGACGTCGATGACCGACTGCTCGAGCCCTTGCCTCAAGCCCGCGGGTTCGTGAGCGGACCACTCGTACTGCTGGTCGATTTCTCTCGCGATGATGAGTACTGCCAGCTGAAAGTACCGCGGGCCGACGGGGCTGCTCACGCCCGTAGGGACACCGAGGCTGCGCTCCCTCGGGCTGTAGCTCGTGACGTGCGCCGGTCCCGGTCCCGGCTTGGCCTGCGGCCGTTCGGCCAACAGCTTCCGTCCTTCCTCGTCCAGGTCTTCTGCGGTGATCGGCGGCAACCGCGACAGCGTGACCGGGTTGATGTCCGGGGGCAGCGCGGTTTGTGCCTGCGCGACCGCGGCCAGGGACGCGAGTAATAGCACGAATAATCGAACGGCCATGAAGTCACCCTCCATCAACACTTCCGAAGTTGGGGCCAATATTCTCACGGCGAGACATCGGTGGAGGAACATATGACGAAGGCACGCCTGTCAATCCTGGTGCTCCTGCTCGTGGCGTCGAGTCCGGCCACGGCACTCGAGCCCGGCGCCAGGCTGGTCGTTCGGGCGTGCACGGCGTCGCCCACACAGCGGTGGACGATCACAGGGGGCCGTCTCAGCCTCGACGCGCGACGCGATTTGTGCGTCTCGGTCGCCAATGGCACAGGGGAGATTGCCGGCACCCCGGCACTCATCTCACCGGTCTACCGGCGCCGCGATGTCACCCTGGAGCCTTGCAGTGACGCACAGCAGGCGCGGCAGTCATTCCGCTGGTCGCAGCCCGATGAACGCGGGCTCAGCACGGCCGACGTCGTGCGCGGCAGCATGCCGGGCGACGTGGCGAAGCAGCTCGCCTCGTTCGGGACCGAGTTCGACGGGGAGATTGCCGGCCAGACGGCGAAGATCTACGCGTCGCAGCCTCGCGTCTACGAACCTGGAGAAATCAAGGTCACGAAGAATCTCGCCTACGGCCCGCACGAGAGGCAACAGGTCGACGTTCATACGGCGACCGCGCGCAGGTCCGATCGTCCGATGCCCGTGGTTGTCGTGTTTCATGGTGGCGGTCTCGTCGGAGGCAACCGCGCGGCGACCACGAACGTCGCGGACTACTTCGCCAGCCTGGGGTACGTGGGCGTCAATGGCGGGTATCGTCTCGCGCCCGATTCGAAGTGGCCAGAGGGGGCACGCGACGTTGGCGCCGCGGTAACCTGGCTGAAGAGCCATGCGGCCGAGTACGGTGGCGACCCTGAACAGATGTTCGTCGTGGGTCTCTCGACCGGCGCATATCACGCCACCACGTACGTCTTCAGACCGGAGCTGTTGCTTCCGGGTACCGCGCGTCCCGCTGGAGCGATTCTCCTCTCCGGCCCGTATTCCTTCGATTTCGCGGCGCCGTCGAAGGGCGAGTTGGCCTACTTCGGCGAGAACCCGCAACGATGGCCGGACATGGTGATCCCCGGTCACGTGACCCGCGCTGACATTCCGGTGCTCTTTACGACAGCGGAATGGGACAACGCCCGGTATCTGTGGCCGCAGGCGGCACTGTACAAGGAGCTCGTTGAAAAATTCGGCGCGCGGCCACGCTACCGGCAGAGTCTTGGACACAATCATTCGTCGCAACTGTTGTCGGCCGGCACGCCCGACACGAGCGTGTCACGCGAGCTGGTGGACTTCATCGAGCGCACAGTGCGGCGCTAACGGCGGAACTTCCCGCGTTGGTCGCCGTATCCGCCTCCAGCCATGAGGGCCGCTGTCACAACGCGCTATGGGCCTCCGGAGGTCGTGGAAGTCCGAGAGGTCCCGACACCGACGCCCGCCGCCAACGAGGTCCTCATCCGCGTGCGCGCGTCGAGCGTGTGCTTCGGCGACCAGATGTTCCGCAGCGGCCCCCTCCTGATTCGGTTGCTCAGCGGGTTTCGACCCAGGCACTCGATTCTGGGCGTCGATCTCGCCGGCACCGTTGAAGCCATCGGCACGGCCGTGACCCGGTTCGCGCCAGGCGATGAGGTGTACGGCGCGCGCGGCGAGAGGTTCGCGGCCCACGCGGAGTTCGCATGTGTGGCGGAAGATGGGTTCCTCGCGCGCAAACCTGCCACCATGACGTTCGAGGAAGCCGGCACCGTGTTCGTGGGCGCGGTGTGCTCGCTGCACTTCCTGCGCAAGGCCAATGTGCAGCATGGCGAACGGGTGCTCGTCCACGGAAGGCGGGATTCCCGCGCAGTCTGCGCGCGCTCAAGCGCGGTGGACGCTATGTACTCGTCGGCGTTTCAGGGGGGCTCGGGGGGATTGCGCGCGCGCTGTTGGCCGGGGGGTTGGCACACCTACGCGGGCGGGCGCGATTTATCACCGGCGCCGCCGACCCCAAGCAGGCCGATCTCGTCTTTCTCCAGGAGCTGATCGACGCTGGGAAGCTGCGCACGGTCATCGGGCGCCGCTACACGCTCGACGAGATCGTCGAAGCGCACCGCTACGCCGATACCGGCCACAAGGCTGGAAACGTCGCCGTGCTGATCGGCGATCAGGCAGAGCACGCTCAGGCCGGCCGGCGAATGCCTCACCCGCTGTAGCCTTGGCGGAGGCGGTGCCGACCGACCTGAACGTCAGGGATCAGGCGACGTCGAATCGATCGAGATTCATGACCTTGTCCCACGCGCCGACGAAGTCGCGCACGAATTTCTCCTTCGCATCGTCGCACGCGTAGGCCTCTGCGAGAGCGCGGAGCTCGGAGTTCGAACCGAAGACGAGATCAACGCGGCTGCCGGTCCATTTGAGCTCGCCCGTCTTGCGACTGCGAACCTCGAAGACGTCCGCGGCTCCTGACGCCGGCCGGCACTCCGTGTCCATGTCGAGGAGGTTCACGAAGAAGTCGTTGGTCAACGTCTCGGGCCGCGCGGTGAACACGCCAAGGTTCGACCGCCCGGTGTTGGCCTTCAGCACTCGCAGGCCGCCCACGAGCACGGCTACCTCGGGAGCGCTCAGCGTCAGCAGACGGGCCCGCTCGACCAGCAGACGCTCGGCCGGCACCTCGTACGCCTTGCCGAGATAGTTGCGGAACCCGTCGAACGTCGGCTCGAGCACGGCGAAGGATTCCACGTCGGTCTGCTCCTGTGATGCATCCGTGCGTCCCGGCGTGAAGGGCACTTTCACATCCTGTCCGCCGTTCTTTGCCGCTTGCTCTACGGCTCCACACCCGCCAAGCACGATCAGGTCGGCCAGCGAGACCTTCTTCTTTCCGCCGGCCTGCGCATCGTTGAACTCCGTCTGAATCCCCTCCAGGGTCTTCAGCACCTTCGCCAGCTCCGGTGGATTGTTGACCGCCCAATCCTTCTGCGGCGCGAGGCGAATGCGCGCGCCGTTGGCGCCACCGCGCTTGTCGGTGCCGCGGAACGTGGACGCTGATGCCCAGGCCGTCGAGACCAGATGGGAGACGGACAGGCCCGAGACGAGGATCTTCGCCTTGAGGGCGGCGATGTCCTTCGCGTCGATCAGTGTGTGATTCACAGCGGGGACCGGGTCCTGCCACAACTGCGGCTCCACCGGCACCAGCGAACCGAGGTACCGTGAGCGGGGGCCCAGGTCGCGGTGCGTCAGCTTGAACCACGCCCTGGCGAAAGCGTCCGCGAACTCCTGCGGGTTCGCATGGAAGCGCCGCGAGATCTTCTCGTAGGCCGGATCCATCCGCAGCGAGAGGTCCGTCGTCAGCATCGACGGAGCGATCTTCTTCGACGGGTCGTGGGCGTGCGGGACCGTACCTGCACCAGCGTCGCCCTTCGGCTTCCACTGGTTCGCACCGCCAGGGCTCTTGGTCAGCTCCCACTCGTAGCCGAAGAGGTGCGAGAAGAAGTCGTTGCTCCACTTGGTGGGCGTCGTGGTCCAGGTGACCTCGATGCCACTGGTGATGGTGTCGCCCCCAATGCCGGTGCCGTAGCTGTTCTTCCAGCCGAGGCCCTGCGCCTCGAGGGACGCAGCCTCAGGGTCGGGGCCGCAGTTCGTCCCAGCGGCCGCACCGTGAGTCTTGCCGAAGGTATGCCCGCCGGCAATGAGCGCCACCGTCTCCTCGTCGTTCATCGCCATGCGACGGAAGGTTTCGCGAATATCCCTCGCGGCGGCGATCGGATCCGGAGTGCCATTTGGCCCCTCCGGGTTCACGTAGATGAGGCCCATCTGCACCGCGCCGAGCGGATCCTCGAGCTGACGGTCGCCGGTGTAGCGCTCGTCGCCGAGCCACGTGCGCTCGGAGCCCCAGTAGACGTCTTCGGGCTCCCACACATCGGCGCGTCCGCCACCAAACCCGAATGTCTTGAAGCCCATCGACTCCAGGGCACAGTTGCCGGCGAGGATCATCAGGTCGGCCCACGAGATCTTCCGGCCGTACTTCTGCTTGATCGGCCAGAGCAGCCGGCGCGCTTTGTCGAGGTTCGCGTTATCGGGCCAGCTGCCCAGCGGCGCAAAGCGCTGCAGGCCGGACCCTCCACCGCCACGGCCGTCGCTGATGCGGTACGTGCCCGCACTGTGCCAGGCCATGCGGATGAACAGCGGCCCGTAGTGGCCGTGGTCGGCCGGCCACCAGTCCTGCGACGTCGTCATCACCGCCTCGATGTCCTTCTTCAGCGCATCGAGGTCGAGGGTCTTGAACTCCTCGGCGTAGTTGAACTCCTTGCCCATGGGATCGGACGAGGGATGGGCCGGCTGGAGAGCCTTCAAGTTCAATTGGTTCGGCCACCAGTCCCGGTTCGACGTGCCTTTGTGCGTTGCGCCCGGGAACGGGCACTTCTGTTCGTTGCTCATGTTGACGTGACCTCTACTTGATAGGGGATGCAGCCCGGTTACTTCTTCCGGGAGATTCTCTTTGCCGTTCGTTGACGGGATCGCGCAGCCTTCTGTGCGTGCTGAGCCTGGGCTCTCGGCTTTGGGCTTTGGGCTATCGGCTCGGGACCAAGGCAATCCGGACAGCGACCCCAATACGCGACCTCGGCCTCGTCGATCTCGTAGCCGCTGTCATCGGCCGCCGTCAGACAGGGGGCGGAGCCGGTTGCGCAGTCCACGTCCACCACACGGCCGCAGATTCGGCAGATCAGATGATGGTGGTTGTCGCCGATCCGATCCTCGAAGCGAGCCGGTGATCCGGCGGGCTGAATGCGCCGGAGAAGGCCCTTCTCGACAAGGACGCCGAGGGCGTCGTACACCGACTGGAGCGAGATGGCGCCGATCTCCGCCCGGACGGCCTCGGCCACGGCGTCGGCCATGACGTGAGGTTGAGCAGACACCGCGCGCAAGACGGCCAATCGCTGGGCTGTCACCTGAATACCGTGTTGCCGAAGGAGATCAGCCGGGTCAGTGGCCACGGCGACATCCTAGATCAAATAATTGATTGATTCAAATATTGGTGTAAATGTCTATTGATGGCGCCGGCTCCTTATAATCACGGCGATGGGATCTCTACCCGACGAGCACGGCGCGCGTGATCCGTTCCTGGGAATGCACGCGGTCAACGTCTACGTCAGAGATCAGGAGCGAAGCCTTCGCTTCTACCTCGAGACGCTTGGATTTCAGGTCGCGTTCGACGTACGGGTGGAATCGGGTCAGCGGCTGGTGGCGGTTGCGCCGCCAGATGGGACGACCGTGCTCACCTTGATTCAACCACCGCCGGCAGCAGCGGAGAGATCCGCATCCGACAACCACGCGACGGCATGGGGTGGCGCCTTCGCCCGTTTCGAGGACGTCGATCGGAATTCGTTCGCGCTCGTCAGTTTCGACGAGGTCAGCCGCGCCGTGGAGGCGCAGCGTCAGGCCGCCGCCGAACGGCGGGAGGCGGAGCGCCGCGCCGCCCAGGAGCTGGAGATTGCCCGGCAGGTTCAGGCGCGGCTCTTTCCGCAACGACTGCCCGAACTGGAGTCATTGGAATACGCCGGCGCCTGCGTGCAGACGCATCAGGTCGGTGGCGACTACTACGACTTTCTCGATCTCGGCCAGGCGCGGCTGGGCCTCGTGCTTGGCGACATCGCCGGCAAGGGGATTGCCGCAGCGCTGCTGATGGCCAACCTTCAGGCCAACCTGCGCAGCCAGTGCGCCACCGCTGTGGAGCAGCCGGAACAGCTGCTCCGATCGGTGAACCGGCTCTTCTACGAGAATACGGCCGAGAACGCGTACGCCACGCTCTTCTACTCAGAGTTCGACGATCGGACGTGCCGTTTGCGATATGCGAACTGCGGCCACCTCCCGGGTCTCGTCGTGCGGAGTGAAGGGACGGTCACGCGTTTGTCGTCGACGGCCACCGTGCTCGGATTGTTCACGGAATGGCCCTGCCACACCGAGGAGCTTCAACTGTGCCCGGGCGATGTGTTCGCCATCTACACCGATGGCATCACCGAGGCGGTCAATCAACGTGATGAGGAGTTCGGCGAGGAGCGGTTGCTCGACGTGATGAGATGCGCTCGCGATCTGAGCCCGAGGCACATCGTGACCGCCGTCTTCGAGGAAGTACGGCGGTTCAGTGGCGACCAGCAGCACGACGATGTGACGTTGATCGTCGCGAGATGCCGATCGCGAGAGACCGAACGCCTTCAGCCCGGCACCTAGACGATAATCAGGCTCCGCACTCCGCCGTACGTGAAAGGCCGGAACACAGAAGGGATCTGTTGGCACTGTCAGACATCGGCCACTACCGGATCATCAGGAAACTCGGCGCGGGCGGTATGGGGGAGGTGTTTCTCGCGGAAGACAGCAGACTCGGGCGCAAAGTCGCCATCAAGATGCTGTCCGAGACGTTGGCCGGTAGTCATCAGGCCAGGCAACGGCTGATTCAGGAGGCCAAGGCGGCTGCCGCGCTCGACCATCCCAACATCTGCTCGATCTACGAAGTCGGCGAAGAGGACGGCCACGTCTTCATCGCCATGCAATACATCGACGGCCAGAGCCTGGCCGAGAGGATCTGGAAAGCCCCACTCCCTCCCGCCGAAGTCGTGGATATCGGCATCCAGGCCGCGCAAGCGCTGGCCGAAGCGCACGCCGCCGGCATCATCCATCGCGACATCAAACCTCAGAACATCGTCATCACGCCGCGAGGACAGCTGAAGGTGCTGGATTTCGGACTCGCGAAAATGGCACCGCCAAGTGTTCCCGACGGTCCGGATTCCCCGACGTGGGAGCGCTTGACCGAGGCCGGGAGCATCGTTGGCACGCCGGGATTCATGTCTCCCGAGCAGCTGCGGGGAAAAGAGATCGACGCCCGCAGCGACATTTTCTCGCTCGGCGTCACGCTGTACGAGTGCGCCACCGGCATATCCGCATTCGCGCGAGGGACGCCGCTCGAAGTCTCGCTGCGCGTCGTGACTGACACGCCGCCTCCGCCTTCCGAGCTCAATCCGGCAGTGCCGCCGGGTCTCGACCGGATCATTGCGCGCGCGATGGCCAAAGATCCTGCCGGGCGCTATGAGTCCGCTGAATCGCTTCGATCCGATTTGCTCGAGCTCCGGCAGAACATCGAGGGAATGGCAGCGGTGTCGCGCCCGGTGTCCACGGCTTCGTCGATGCCGAACACCAACCGGCGGTCTGTCCGATTCAAGGCGCTGGCCGCCGCGGCCGTCGTGGCCACGCTGCTGATGGCATGGTTCGCTCCGGCTCTGTTTCGCCCCGGCCGCCACGTACCGCCGCCCGAGGCCCTCGTCTGGTACGACCGCGGGACCAGCGCCATCCGCGAAGGGGCGTATTTTCAGGCGAGCAAGGCGCTGGAGCGTGCGCTCGAGATCGACAGCTCCTTCGCTCTGGCACGCGCTCGACGGGCCGAAGCGTACGCGGAGATCGAGCTCACCGATAGAGCCAGGGAGGAGCTCCTGCAGGCCATGGCGCTGCTCCCGGATCGTTCGGGGTTGTCCGAGGCCGAGTCCCTGTATCTGGACGCCGTCGCGGCGACACTGAACCGCAACTTCAAGGCGGCTATCGACGCGTATTCGAAGATTGTCGATTCCGTTGGCGACGTGGAAAAGCCCGCGGCGTATGTCGATCTCGGCCGCGCGTACGAGAAGGATGAGAGTCTCGACAAGGCCATCGAATCGTACGGGAGGGCGACGCAACTCGATCCGCAGTCGGCTGCCGGATTCCTCCGTGCCGGCGCTCTCTATGGCCGCCGCCAGGAACTATCCAAGGCGAACGACGCGTTCTCGAAGGCCGAGAGCATCTATCAGGCGATGTCGAGCCAGGAAGGTCTGGCCGAGGTGTATTACCAACGGGGATCGCTGCTGGCCAGGATCAGGAGACTGCCTGAAGCGAAAGAGCAGCTGGAGCGTTCGCTGGAAATGTCACGCGGTTCGTCCAACGAGTACCAATCGATCAGGACCGAATTGCAACTCAGCAACGTGTACTACGCTGAGGGCGACAGCAATCGCGCCAAGACGATCGCTGCCGACGCTGTCAAAGCCGCGCAACTGGTCAACATTCGAACGCTGGCGACCAACGGCTTGATTGACCTCGGTTACACCCTGCTGGCGCGGGGCGAATACGCCGACACGCGCGCGTATTTTCAGCAGGCTCTGGATCTGGCACGCCAGGACCAGTCGATTCGAATGGAAGCGCGGGCCCGGCTCGCCCTTGGCAGCCTGAGTACTCAAGATGGCAGCTTCGACGAGGCTGTCTCTCATCTGGAATCGGCGCTGAAGTTTTACCAGCCCGCGGGCTACCGCAGAGAAACGTCCAACGCGCTGATTCTGCTTGGGCGGGCGTATCGCGACAAAGGTGAATACGCGGTCGCCATGAAAGCGTTTTCCGAGCAGCTGGAATTGGCGAAACAGTCCGGCGATCCGGCGCGATTGGCGGCGACGCATTCCAGCATCGGCGTTTTGCTCGGCGATAACCAGGAGATCTACCCCGAGGCCATCCCGCATTTCGCCGAGAGCTATCGGATCAACACGTCGCTCGGCGCACGAGTCGGCATGGGATGGGACCAGGCCAATCGCGCGGCGGCGCTGTGGCCGTTGGGAAGATACGAGGAGGCCAGGGCGGCTCTCGACGAAGCTCGTGCCATCGCCGCTGAACCAGAAGCGGGATTCAAATCCCAGCTCGCCTATGTGGAATTGATCGGCGCGCAGATGGCGCTGAGCCTGGGAACGCGTGCGGAAGCGGTGAAGCGAGCGACAACAGCTCTCGAACTGGCGGGGCAGGACTACAAGGACACCGCCCTGCAAGCCAGGCAAGTTCTTGCGCTCACCCAGGCGATCGCTGGCGCGCCGAAAACGGCGACGACAATTGTCGAAGAGGCCGTCGGCGCGGCCAGGGAGTTGAAGCTTCCACGGCTCCTGTCGACAGCGCTGCTCGCATCGGCCGAAGTTCGCATCGCCTCCGGAGACGGGCGAGGCGCGCTCGCCGACGCGCAAGCGGCGCAGAAGATGTTCGCCTCGGCCGCGCAACTCGAATCGGAGTGGCGCGCGTGGCTGGTGTCGGCGAGGTCTATATTGCTTGAGGGCGACCGCTCAACCGCATACGATTACGCCACCCGCGCCGAGTCCAGTCGGGCGGCTCTCCAGGCTCGCTGGGGCGAAGACAACTATCGCGGATACGTGCGGAGGCCTGACATTCAAGTCCGCTTGAAGCAGCTCGGGCAACTGCTCGGAGCGAAGCAGATCGTTCCACTCACAGGAGGAAACTGAACATGGGCCGAGGTCAAGAAGGCGATCCGGGAGGCGGGCAGAGCGGAGGCGGCAAGAAGAAGCCTGCCAAGAAGACTGCAAAGAAGGCGACGAAGAAGAAGTAGATCGCGACGACATGGCTGAAGTCGAAGTCGGCAAGCGTCTGGAACTGCTGGAGATCGCCAATTCACCCAGAGCCCGAACGTCGGCGAAGGATCTTGGCGATTTCCTCTATTCCGCCGAGCGAAAGGCGCAACTCTCCCGGCGGGATCGTTTGCTCATCGTCGAACAAGCGCTGCTGTTGATGGAGATGAACTATGTGCATCTCCCGATGAAACGGGCCATTCACGCCATCGATCCCATCCAGCAGCTCAAGATGCTCCGGTTCCAGCTCGCCGAGTGGAACGAGGGCCTCGAGAGCACCATCGAGTTCCACCGGCGCATGCTGTCGATATTTGGATCGACGCGCGACCTCCATACGCTCTACCTGCTGCCCGAACCGTACAAGGATTGCACCGCATATCTGCCATTCCTCATCGAACTGTGTTTCGAGCGGGACGGCCCGCGATTCATCGTGACGCGGACGGCGAGCAGTGGAGACGCGCTGGCCGAGTGCGACGACGGTCGTGAGGCCAGGTTCGAGCGTGGAGTCGAGGTGCTGGGTTGGAACGGCGTCCCGATTTTCAGGGCGATCGAGCTCAACGGGGAGTTGCAGGCCGGCAGTAACGCCGATGCCCGGTTTGCGAGGGGTCTCGACAATCTGACCATCCGGCCGCTCAACAGCTCGGTGCCCCCGGATGAACATTGGGTGGACATCCTGTACCGCGCGAAGAACGGAGTGGTCGCGAGCCACCGGGAATACTGGCTGGTTCACAAGACCGGTGACGCCGATGAATCGTCCACGCCGCACAGCAGGAAGCGGGCGGCGATGGACCTGAAGCGGACGCGCATCCTCGAGGTCAAGAAGACGCTGTACCCGCGCGACGACAGCGCCACGCTCGGGTCGATCAAGGACGTGTTGTACGCAGTGAAGAAGACAGTGAACGGCCAGGCGTTGGGCTATATCCGGATCTTCAGCTTCGACGTGGACGATGCGCGCCGATTCGTCAAGGCGTTCACCAGACTGATCACGAAACCGGGTTTTCCTCAGGACGGTCTCATCCTGGACGTTCGCGGCAATCCGGGTGGAAATATCCGCGCCGCGGAATCGCTGCTGCAACTGTTCACGCCGCACCGAATCGAACCGGAGCTGTTCGAGTTCATCAACACGCCGCTGAACTTTCAGATCTGCAAGTCTGCCCCTGATCGCTGGGATCTGAAACGATGGCTGCCGTCGATCGGCGAGTCCGTGTTGACGGGTGCGACCTATTCAGCCGGATTTCCGCTCACCCTCGAGCCATTGTGCAACGGCATTGGTCAGGTCTATTACGGTCCGGTCGTGCTCATCACCGACGCGCTGTCGTACAGCGCGACGGACATCTTCGCCGCAGGCTTTCAGGACAATGAAGTGGGATTGGTGCTCAGCACGGGCGGCAACACGGGAGCGGGGGGCGCCAACTTCTGGTCGCTGGACGATCTGCTGCGGGCGCAGAAAAAGGATCCCAAGTCGCCGTTCAAGACGCTGCCGAAGGGCGCCGAGATGATCGTGGCCATGCGCCGGAGTATTCGCGTCGGTCCGCGCGCCGGCGCGCCCCTCGAGGAATTCGGCGTCGCGCCCGACAAGCTCCATCTGATGACCCGACGCGACATCCTGGAAGACAACTGCGATCTGCTGGCCACCGCCGCACAACTCATTCGGCAGCGGCCGTCGTTCACACTGTCGGTCACGCCGGTGACCCGCAAAGGCGCGCGCGGGATTGCGGTGAGTGCTGCGTCGAAGCGTCCGTCGCCGAAGGCGGGCCAGGGGATCTCCCGCGTCGATATCTACGTGAACAACCGACCCGTGCGTTCCATCGACGCTCGCGGCGGCGTGGTGCCATCGACGCAGGTCACGATCGGCAAGGCGGGCAACAAGCCCGCGATTGTCGAAGCGCACGCGTGGGACCACAGTGGAAGGCTTGTCGCATATCGCCGGACAACCATCCGATGATGCTCACTCTCGAATGACCAGCAGTGGATCGATCTGCGTCGCCCGGCGCGCCGGCAGCAGGCACGCGCCCGCCCCGACGGCAAGGATGGCAAGCAGGGCGATCGCGTAGGTCAGCGGATCCGTTGGACTGACGCGCCACAGCAGGCTGCCGAGCGCCCGGGTCACGGCGAACGCCCCGATCAGTCCCAGCCCCATCCCCGCGATCACCAGCAGCAGGCCCTGGCGCATGACGAGCCGCCGGACTGCACCGGTCTGCGCGCCCAGCGCGATGCGTATGCCGATCTCCCGCCGGCGCTGCCCAAGCATCTGAGCGACGATTCCGTAGACGCCGACGACCGCCAGCAGGACAGCCATGACACCGAACAGCGCGAGCCCGATGGACGTCTCGCGTGTGCCGTCGAGCTGTCTGGCGCCGTAGTCCTCGATGGTGCTGACCTCCGTCATCACCTGAGTGGCATCGACTTCAGCAAGCGCCGCCCGTATTGCCGCGACGCTCTGTGTGGGATCCCCCGTCGTCCGCACCACAAAGGTGTTGGCCAGCATGATCCGCTGCGCGGTCACCATGTTCATCTGGCGCGGCAGCTGCGGTCGAGGGACGTACAGCTGCGGCACGCCACGTGTCTCATACAGGTTCTGATGCACGTCGCCGACGATGCCGACGATTTCCCGCGGCTGGTCGTACGGCAGATCGAGGTGAATGACCTTGCCGATTGGATCGGTGCCCGGCCAGAAGGTCTGCGCCAGCGCCGCGTTGATGATGGCCACCGGCGGACCGCCCGCCAGATCGCGACCCGCAAACAGCCGGCCGCGCACGAGTGGAATCCGGAGCGTCTCGAAGTAGTTGGTCCCCACGGGGTACCACTCGCCAAACCAGGCTTGCGCCTCGGACGCCGTGAGGGGCTGCCCAACGTCCGAGAAACGCATCTCGAGCGGCTCGGCCCCAAGCGGCGCGGTCACGGCGAGGGTCGCCGATTGCACCCCGGGCACGACGGAGAGTCGCTGACGAATCGCCTCGCTCAAATCGTCGATGCGCGACCTCAGCTCCACATCGAAGGGCGCGGTCTTCGCGGGAGCATAGAAGCTCCGCGAGAGTGGCACGTGAAAACTGATCAGGTGCCCGGCATCGAACCCCGGATCGGCCTGCGTCAGACGCAGGAAGCTGTTCACCATCAGGCCGGCGCCAGCCAGCAGCACCATCGCCAGCGCCACCTGCACGACGACGAGCACGGCCCTGAGCCGGTGCGGCGTGGCAGCTCCGGTGCTTCCGTGCATGGCGTCTCGCAGCACACCCATCACGTTCGGACGTGACCCGGCGATGGCGGGCAGGATGCCGAACAGGACGCCGCTGCCGATCGTCATCGCGAGCGTTACCGCCAGCACGATCGGACTTGGGGACGGATTGACGGTAAACAGCGCCAGCGAGCTCGCGCCAGCGAAGAGTCGCAGGCCACCCCAGGCGAGCATGACGCCGAGTGCGCCGCCGAGCAGCGCCAGTAGCAGGCTCTCGATCAGGAACTGCCGCACCAGATGCCCGCGTTGAGCGCCGATCGCGGCGCGTACGGCCAGCTCTTGCCGGCGCGTGGAGCCGTGAGAAATCAGCAGCCCCGCCACGTTCGCGCACGCCAGCAGCAGCACCAGCAAGACGGCTCCCTGGAAGACCAGCAGGGGAGTTCGAACGCCGGCCACGGCCACGTCGCGAAGCGGCTGCACTCGGATCCGCCAGCCGGTGTGTGATTCCGGCATCTCGCGGGCCAGCGTGATGGCGGTGCGGTTCATCTCGTCTTGTGCCTGCGCAAGCGTGACGGCCGGTTTCATCCGCGCGACCACGGAGAAGATTCGACGCTCCGACCGCATCGACACAGCGAGTTGTTCGTCCGTCTGGAAGAGCCACAGATCGGACGGCTCGATCAGCTCGAATCCCTGGGGCATCACGCCGACGATCGCCGCCGGCGGGAAGTTCTCGACTCGGAGCCGCCGGCCCAGGATGTCCTGCCGCCCGCCGTACAGGTTTTGCCAGAGCCGGTGGCTGATGACGATGGTGTTTGTATCGTCCGGTGTTGGCCAGCGTCCTAACATGGGCGCCGCCTCGAGCACATCGATCATCCCAAAGCTGAACCACTGCGCGGGGACACGGAGACGCCCCGGCGCGTTCGGGTCTTCGTCGCCGACGTTGAACGCGTTCGACAGCCGCACTGCGCCAACGCTCTCGAACACCTGTGTGTGGTCGCGAATGGTGAAGTAGGCGAACGTATTGGTGCCCGCACGCTGGTCCGGCTGGTTCTCGGGCGTGAACCAGGCGGCGACCACGCGGTCGCCGTCCGGAAACGGCAGCGGCTTCAGCAGGACGGCCTCGACCAGCGTGAGCACCGCGGTGTTGGCGCCGACACCGATCGCCACGGTCAGGAGAATCGCGCCGGTGAACGCGCGATGCCGGGCGAAGGTGCGCAGGCCCCCGCGCACGTGCTGCCGGCATTCGTCGACGAACGCGAGGAGCGACAGCCCGCGGCTCTCGCGCACGCGCTCCCGCACCAGTGTCACGCTGCCCAGCGAGCGCCGGGCCATCGCGCGGGCCTCCCCGGGCGCCATCCCCTGGGCCACGTAGTCCCTGGTCCGCTGCTCGAGGTAGAAGTCCAGCTCGGCGTCGAGCTCCTGGTCGACCCGCGCCTGACGCACCATCGATCGAAGCCGCATGTGTACGCTGCGCAGCCAGCGCATAGCTGTGTCCTCCGTCACTCCGTCCTGATCCAGATCGAACGGTATAACATGTCAATATCGAATGTCTATACGATACACTATCGTGTCGCGTTCGAAGCGACGAGGGGAGTGGAACGGCGATGGGACGGAGCAAGAAGATGGAACTGCTGCGGGGGACGCTGGATCTGCTGATCCTGCGCGCGCTCGAACTGCAGCCGCAGCACGGCGTGGCCGTCGCTGACCGGATTCGTCAGATCACGCAAGGCACCTTCGTCGTGCCGCCGGGGTCCCTCTTTCCGGCGCTGCACAGACTGGAACACGAGGGCTGGATCGGCGGCGAGTGGTCGCTGAACGACGAGGGCCGCCGCATCAAGCACTACACGCTGACGCGGGCCGGGCAGCGACAACTGACGGCCGAGAAAAGTCAGTGGCAGCGGGTCGTCGCGGCGATGGGTCGAATGCTCGGTGAGTCGGCATGACGGACGCGAGGCGGCTCCGGCTCCTGATCGTCGTGGCCTCGATCGCCGCATCGTCCACGGCGGCACAGGAGGCGCCCATCGTCTCGCCGTCGATGTCGTTCTTCCTGACCAGCCAGGGTCGCGGGTTCGGCGGCAACCTGGCCGGGCTTGCCGGTGCGGACGCGATCTGCGGTCAGCGAGCCGCCGCTGTCGGCCGCGGCGACCGACTGTGGCGTGCGTATCTCAGCGCGCCAGCAGCGGGCGATTCGCCAGCCGTTCACGCCCGCGATCGGATCGGCCGCGGTCCGTGGGTCAACGCGCGAGGCGCGCACGTCGCCGCGAGCGTGGAGGAACTGCACGGCGGCGCCGTCAACCTCACCAGGGAAACGGCGCTCACTGAGACCGGCGCGGAAGTGGCGCCCACCCGGCACGATGTCCTGACCGGCAGCAACGCGGATGGCACGCTGTCAGGAAATGGCGATGCGACGTGCCGTGGCTGGACCAGCCATGCTGACGGCCGCGCGATGGTGGGACATCACAACCGCAGCGGCGGCGGGCGCGGCGATTCCTGGAACGCCGCCCATCTCTCACGCGGGTGCTCGCAGGCAGCGCTCCGCGCGTCGCTCGGCGACGGCCTGTTCTACTGCTTCGCGGCCGACTAGCTAAGCTAGCGGCCGTAGAGGCGCATCTCCTTGCCGTCGGCCAGCACCAGGCGCTCGAGCCTGACGACCTTCTGACCGTCGGAGAACTGATAGCCGGTGCCCGTGATCACGTCGCCGCGCTTGACCGTCGTCCTGGTCCAGCCGTTCGCTTCCATCCGGTTGATGGCAGGCCCGCCGACCAACCACTTTTCCACCTTGCCGTCATCGGTCCGAACCTCGAGCGTGATCATCGGGTGAGGGTTCGCCCACGAGAACTCGATCACCGTGCCCTTGACCGTGATGAGCTCGGAACGGCTCACCGGCCACGAGTGATGCGCGGCCAGCGGGACTGCACCGGAGACCAGCGCAAGAACGACTAATGCCGGCACGAGTAAGCCCTTCATCATGACGCTCCTCCTGTGAGGCATTCTAGGATAGAAACATGCAGAGCCATCAGGGCACGACTCGGAACGCGATCAATGTGCGAACCGGGCCCGCGCGCTGACTCGCAGTCAGCTCAAGCAGATAGTCGCCGGTCGCAAGCGGAGCGAGCGCCAGCGTTGCGCTCGGCGATTTCGAGCCGTCCGCTTCGTCTCGCGCCGACGTCGGAACTGGAACCTGCAGTACGTTGCCGGTTCGGTCGAGCAGACGTGCCGAGAACTCGGATGAGTCTGACGCCGGTACGGCGACCCGCAGCGTATCCGAACGGCGGAAGCGCAGATCGGCGGTGGCGATCTCGCGGTTGCCCGTGCCGGGCCCGCGTTTGAAGATGAGAAAACCGGCGCCGTCTGCGGTGGCGGGCACGGTGATACGGAGCGAGTCGGTGGCCGTCGAGGCGGGCGACGCCGCCTTCGCGCGCACGCGAAATTCGTAGTCGCCGGGTGGCAGCGTGCGTGGTCCAACGGCCCACTGCACGCTGAGCGACGCAGGCAGTATGGACAGGTGGGTCGATGCCACCGTCGTACCGGATGCATCGATGAGCGAGGCATCGGCCTCGCCGCCCTTGGCCCAGTCGGCAGCGATGGTGCGCCCGATCTCGATGGTTGCGGTGATCGTGCGTGAGTTGGCCGACTCAGGGCCTACCGCCGCGTGCAGGCGGAGCGGTGTATCCCGCGTGACGACACCGAGGGATGCCAGCGCACTCGAGACCGCCCGCGCCTCCGCTGCGGCGGCAGCGGCCCCAGACGACTCGAGCGGTGCGGGAGGCGCCGCGCTCGAGGCCGCAAGATAGCCGCGGCGCGCGCGAATCTGTACGCCCGGGCGTGTCGTGCGCACGGTGATCGCGTGGAAGCGGCCATCGAGCTTGCCGCTCGAGTAGTAACCGAGGAGATAGTAGGCGCTCAGGTCGGTCGTCATGCGCCGCAGACCGAGGGCGAGATCGCTGGTGGCCGTGACCGCCACGCCATCAGTCTGTTCGGCCATCACGTGAAGCGACGTGCTGCGCTCGGCGAGGCGTGCTCGTTCTTCCTCAGGCCTCAGCACCGGGTTCTGTCCGACACCCGCGGCGGGGAAGATGTCATCGTCGAACGCCACGATGCCGCGCGGATCGATGGGATAGAACGAGACGTTGGCGCGATTGGCCTGATCGAGGATCTGCCGGAAGCGTGAATCGTGATCGAGCGTGGCGAGCCTGAGGCGATCGGTGTCGCACGTACTGGCCCGCGGGGTCTCACCGGTTGGTTCGGTCGTCAGACGGCCGATCCGCGGATCGATCGTGACCTGCGGGACTGTCGGCACCGTGCTTCGAATCGATCGGCGAAGGTTGTCGTTGGGGCGGTACAACCGCCAGCCGTTGGTGATGGTGATGACGGCCTTCCGCTCTTCACGTGCGTCGCGCAGATAGGTGACGAGCGATTCGAGCGAGTCGAGCGTCGCCGCCTCGCGGCGCCGGAGGATCATCTCCTGCGCGATCCCGAAATCGGGGGCGATCTCGCCCGGCCGATCGGGAGTGCCCGGATAACAATCGGCATAGCGACGCTCGACGGGATCCAGTGCGATGTCGTCGCGGGCACCCCATGGGTTGTTGAGCGCATTCTCAACGGTCGCGATTTGCCGGGTGAAGGTGAGCGTTCGCACGGAGACGCCTGGCATCACGACGGCGAGAAGATCGTCGGGGCCAAGAAGGTTTCTGAGTGCATCGGTCAGCGGCTTCGCGATCCGGATCGACGCCGTGCGATCGACGTTCAGGACGTCGAGGAAGAGGATGAAGACACGGGCGCGGGAATCGGTCGCGGCCTGACGGCTTTCTTCCGGAGTGCGCGGATCGGACCGGGCCGTCGGCGCTCCGCCCCCTCGAATGCGCACGGTGGCGAACTGATCGATCGTCTGAGGCACCCGGTCTTCGAGCAGCTCGAACTCGTCGCGGCGCAGATCGTCGATCGGCACGCCATCCCTCGTCGTCGCGTACGCGTCGACGCGCACGTAGTTCGCTTCGGTGCGAAAGGTTGGCCGCGGCTGGTCCTGTGAAGCGATTCGCAGGGGAACGCCGACGATCGCCGAGGCGATCGCGATGGTGGCGGCAGTCGCGAGCTGGCGTCGCCCTCCAGTCAGACGTGTGAACATGCGGAACGCTCCGCTCGACGAAACGGCAGGCTGGCGAGCGAAGTCTATCACCGGCACACTGCTACAATTCGCGAAATGCAGAAGCGGCTCGCGTTTGGCCTCGTCATGGTTCTCGCGTCGCTCGGCACGGCTGTCGGGGCACAGAAAGCGGCGCGCGCCGCCTCTCCACCGTTCCCGTCGCTGCCGGTCACGCTCTTCACCTCGGAGCTCCCGGTGCGTGTGACGGCGGTCGCCACCGGGCTCTCGCATCCGTGGAGCCTGGCATTCCTACCCGATTCCGCGATGCTCGTGACCGAGCGAAGCGGACGGTTGCGCATCATTCGCCACGGCGTCCTCGATCCGAAGCCAGTCGAGGGCGTACCCGCCGTCTACAACGGGCGACTGGCCGGCCTGCTCGACATTGCCCTGCACCCGAAGTTTCGCGAGAACCAACTGCTGTATCTGAGCTACTCGAAGACCCGGGCGGACAAGCGGTCCACCACCGTGCTGGCACGCGCCCGGTGGACCGGTACGGCGCTGGCGGATCTCATGGAGATCTTCGTCGCCAACACGTGGAGCGAGTCGGAAACCAACTTCGGTGGGCGCATCGCCTTTGATCGCGACGGCTTCCTCTTTGTCGCCGTCGGCGAGCGCCAGGAGCAGAACCGCGCGCAGGACCCCGGCGATCACAGCGGCAAGACGCTCCGTCTCAAAGACGATGGCAGCGTGCCGGCAGATAACCCGTTCGTGGGCCGCGCCAGCTACATGCCGGAGATCTACTCGCTCGGTCACCGCAGTCCTCAGGGGCTGACGGTTCATCCGGCGACCGGGGCCATCTGGGAAACAGAGCACGGGCCGCTTGGCGGTGACGAGATCAACATCATCAAACCCGGACGCAACTACGGCTGGCCACTTGTCACGTTCGGACGGGACTACGACGGCACCGCCGTCAGCCAGGCCACCTCGCGTCCGGACCTCGAGCCGCCGTTCATCTACTTCGTTCCGTCGCTGGCCACGTCCGGCATCACGTTCTACACCGGAGACCGATTCCCGCAGTGGAAGGGCAACGTGTTCATCGGCGCGATGGTCGAGGGACGAACGAGCGGCACCGGCCACGTCCGTCGCCTCACGTTCAACGAGCAGGGGCAGCCAATCCAGCGAGAGCCGATCCTGGCCGAGTTGCATCAGCGCATTCGTGACGTGCGTCAGGGACCGGACGGCTATCTGTATGTGCTGACCGACGAAGACGCGGGCGCGGTGTTACGGGTGGAACCAGCGCAATAGTCGGCGGGGTTGGTCCGGCTGCCACCTTCGCGCTACGCGCTTCGGTGGCCAAGAAAGCCGGACACTACGATTAGCGCGCTTTTCGGATCGATGTATCGCGCATCCCTGGGCCTTGGTCCTCGGTTCTTGGTTCGTGGTCCGTCCTGTCGTCCAGGGTCCTCGGTCCACGGAGGACGAAAGGACGAAGGACCAAGGACGGACTCGGCGCCAAGGACCACGGACAAAGGACCCGGCGACACAGAAATGAAAGCCGCTCTAGCTACGACAACCGTGGCGAACCACCGAGGCGCTGAGACACCTCGGTGGTCGTCGAGGCGTGATGGTCTAACGGCAGACGACGTCGCCGTCGTCAACTGCCTTGCCGATGAGGGCGCCGGCGCCGGCGCCGATGATCGTGCCCAGCGTCTTCGAGCCTTCAGGCGCGATGATGTGGCCCAGCACGCCGCCGCCGATGCCGCCGATGATCAGTCCGGTCGTGCCATCGTCGCGCGAGCAGTAATAGCGATTGTCCGATCCGCGATAGATGCGGTCGTTTCTGCCGAGACGACGCGGACGATAGCGGCGATCGTCGTGCCGGTAATAGCGAGCGGCGTCCCAGTGGTCGCGGCGATCGTCGCGGCGGTCCCACCGGTCCTCACGACGGTCCCGTCGATCCTCACGGCGGTCGCGCCGATCCTCTCTGCGATCCCAACGGTCTTCGTAGCGATCCCGCTGGCCGTTATCCCGAGCCTGCACAACCGCCGGCACCAGCCCGACGAATGACGCGAGAAGCACGATCAGGCTTGTCGTTTTGATACCGTTCACTGGACCCTGCCCTTCCGACGGTCATGATTGACCTGACGACATATGGGGCAAGCGGCGTGCCGTTCCAAAACAGCATGAATTGAACCGAGTTTTCACAGGAGTTCGCGTACGGCCGAGCCTGAGGCTGGCGTCTGGAGAGGACGCCCGGGCAGCCTACACTGTGGATGGCCGAGAGGGACCCAAGCCCAGATGTTCCGCTCTATACAGGGAGGCATCCGTGAAGACAAACATGTTCGTCGTTCTCTTGGTCTCCGCGGCGCTGACCGCAGGCACGGCGAGCGCGCAGCCAGCCCCGTTCAACGAGATCGGCGTGACCATGGGTCACTGGCACGTCATTTCGAAAGACGTGGAAGCGAACAAGAAGCTCTTTCTCGCCCTGGGTGGCAAGTTGTTCATGCCTGGCGGCAACCCACTGATCATGTTCCCCGGGATCTACATCAACCTGGTCCTCTTGAATGAGAAGGGAGATGGCGGTACAGGAGGGCTCGACCACATCGGCTTCGACGTGAAGGATCATGCCGCCGTCGTGAAAAAGATCGTGGCGCAAGGCATCACGCTCGACGAGCCGGTTCGCAACAGTGCCGCCGGCAACACCATCACCTACATCACCGATCCGTGGGGCACACGCATCGAGATCGTCGAGCGGGCACCGTTGGGACCGCAGGTGCAATAGACCTGAGTGTCGATGACCCCTACCTGGTCAACAGGCGCTGCGCCTCGGCGCAGTTGCCGGACATCTCGAAATAGCGCAGCACGGTCGCGGTGTCGGTCTCGTACGGATGTCTGTCGCTCGCCGCGCGCGGCAGTTGCGCGATGCGCACGCGATCGTAGGCGCGATCGAACTCGGTGTGGTTGGTCATGAGGATGGTGGCACCGGCGGCGTTGGCGATCTCGTTCATCTTGCGCTGGCTGTCACGATAGATGGCGAAGTTCGCCGCCTGCCGCGGGAAGTTGAACGCTGTGCCGCCGGCGTAGGCAACGGTCAGCGTCCGGCCCGCATCTTTGACCGGGAAGAAATACGACAGCGTGCCCGGCGTGTGCCCTGGTGTGGCGATGATGTCCACCTTGGTATCGCCGAGCGTGAGCTTCAGGCCTTCAGGTCCCACGGCGATATCCCGCTTTGGCACGCCGCCGGGAGCCGACGCGGCGCGCCGCAGCGTCGAGTCCCAATCCGCCGCGCCCATCACGATCTTCGCGCCATATCGGTTTTGCAGCAGCGCCGCGCCCTGATCGTGATCGCCGTGCGCATGACTGATCAGCACGTACTTGATGTTGCGCGGATTGAGACCGAGCGTGGTCAGCCCCTCGACGATCTCCGGCTCGATCGCGTAGTCGAACAGCGTGTCGATGACGATGATGCCGTCGCTCGTGGTGAGCGCCCACGAAGAGTGAATCCTGGAGCCGATGAAGTAGAGATTGTCGAAGACCTTGTAGGGCCGTGCGTACCACGCCGCGCGGTCAGGAATCACGCGAGCTGCTGGCGCCGCACCTCGGGCGGCGCCGCCACCACCGCCCCCGGGATTGTCGGGAGCGACGCAGATGCGGAGGAAGGTCCCGGCATAGTCCACGCCCGCGGCGCGCTTCGCGGCGGCGACGAGGCTCTCCGGTGTGGCGGGTGCAGGCACCTGCGCGGATGCCGCGACCGCGATCGCGATCGGCAGCATCGCGGCCACGAGCAGATGACGCTTCATCTCGAGTCCCTCTTGTCCAGCTCTCTGGACTGAATCTGACGTCTACTTCATCAGCTCCACCAGCTTCGCGCTGACCGCCTCGCCCCAGATGTCGTAGCCCTTCGCTTGCGGATGGAGGTTGTCGGGCCGGAACGAATCGGGCAGGAACACGCCTTTGTCGTCCAGGAACTTCTGGCCGATGTCCATGTAGAACACGGTCCTCTTGTCGTCCAGCCTCGAGATGATCTGGTTGGCCTCGGCGATCTTGTCGCGGACGGGATCGCCCGGCACGCTTCTCGGGAAGATGGCGAGCAGCAGGATCCTGGCGGTCGGGAAGTTGCGGCGCAGCTCCATGACCACGGCGCCGACGCCTTCCGCGATCTCGGGAGCCGTGAACTGACCGGTGTTGTTGGTCCCGATCATCAGCATCACCGCCTTCGGCTGGAAGCCCTGGCCCTCGCCGTTCTTGAGTCCCCACAGCACGCCTTGCGTCGTGTCGCCGGCCACCGCGAAGTCGGCGGTGCGGAGCGTGCCGAAGTACTTCTCGAACATCGGCCGGTTCGCGTCCTGTTGCCACCAGTCGGTGATCGAATCGCCATGCAGAAGCAGATCGATGTTGCCCGCTTTGGCCGTGGCGACGAACCCTTCGTGGCGTGGTCCCATGCGCTGATTGGTCTGCGTAAACGTCGCGGCGACGTTCATCCGCGGCTTCTGCAGGAGCATCAGCGACTCGAATTTCTCGAGCAGTGGCTGTGCGGCCGACCTGTCGGCGTCGACGAAGCGCTTCAGCGCGGCATTGACCTGTTCCAGTTCGGCCGGTGTCGGCCGTGGAATCGTGACCTCTGGCGGCACCGGCGCCGGCGGTCCGATCACCACCGGTGCAAACCCGCCGCGGCCAGCGCCGGGAGGGCCGCCGGGGGCTTGTGCCCACGCCGCTCCGGCATTGGGACCGACGACGAAGAGGAGCATGAGGACGATCAGTCGCTTGGTCATGGTCATCGCAGCCTGCCTTGGAAGAGTCTGGGTGATTCTAGACGATCGGCGTCATGTCTTCTTGTACGTAGGGGCCGCCTTCAGGCGGCCCTTCTACCCTCGACTGGCATTCGCCTCAGGCCTTCTGTATCGTCCTTACTCTCAGGAGTGCCAGAGATGACCCAATCGGCTTCGAAGACTGTGCCGGGACTACTACTGCTGTCGTTTGCGACGCTGGTACTCGCACAGCCGGCTGCGGCGCTCGACGCCGACTACTGGCGGGGCGGATGGCGAACGCCGCTCGGGGATGAGCCGCACATCTACGAGTTCGTGATCCGCGGTAACCGGGTCACCGGCGTGTACTGTCGAAGCTGCTCCGACGCCAGCACGATTGGCTTCATCGACGGCAGGTGGGATGAGAAGACCGGCATCGACTTCACGGTCACGTTCGCCAACCCGAACGGCCGCATCAGATCTGTTGACGACCAGCATGCCACGCTCGCGGACGGGCGGCTGATCGTCACGGGGGCAGCGGGCATGCGGAGCGGGAACGCGCTAACGCTCGTCAAGGACCCGCGCGGGGCCGACCCGGGCGGGGCGCCGGCGTATCACCTCCCGCCGGGCACTCCGCCTGCGCTGCCCGTGACGCGTCCCGCCGGCGGTGGCGGCGGGGGAGGCGGTGGCTTCGGACCGCCCGCGCCCTACTGGCAGGCCGGACCGTTCAAGGCGTTACGGCCGGCGGATGTCGTTGGCACATGGATCGCCTCGTTCGGCCTGGGCATGAACCGGCAGATCTTCACCTTTCTCCTGGTCGGTGACCGGCTCCGAGGCGTGGTGTGCGGCCGCTGTGACAACCCCTACACGATCGGGGCGATGGAGAACATCTTCATCGTCGGCGACACCGTGTACTTCGACATCGTGCACGAGGACTGGGGCGAGAGCGACCCGCCGACCTTCAGACGAAATATCGGGGCCCAGTTGGTGCAGAACGAGATGCTCGCCTTCATTCTCGGGAAGGACCTCGTGATCGATCCTGCCAAGTCGCCCGCGCGGCCGGCGGGGCGCGGCTTCACGCTCGTCGGGCCGATTGCTCCCGACGGGACGAGAGGGAACACTTCCGAGGGCATCGACGTCTGGGGACCAGGTACCGGTTCCGCGATCCAGCCGCCACCCGGCAGGACGCCGATCCGGCCAGTGAGCCCGCGTCGATAGAGCCCCTTCTGCGAGAAATCGATGACGAAGCCGTTCATGCGAGTAGCCTTCCTCGAAGATCCGGCCGACGATGCGCCTATCCATCTGGACTCTTTCGTGATCGCGGGATTTGCCAGAAACGCGGATGCGAAGATGTTTCAGCGAATCAGCGGGACCTTCACCACGGGCTAAGGCCCAAGGCGGGATGCTTGCCCTACGCTCGCCTGAAGCGTAGAGTAGCCGAATGAGCCCTCTGCGAGCCCGCGTCGAGAAGGGTCGCCTCGTCCTGAACGAGCCAACGACGCTGCCCGACGGGACGGTCATCGATCTCGTCGCCGACGACGAAGGTGACGACCTTACAGACGAGGAACGTCGCGCGCTGCACGAGGCGCTGTCGGCGTCCTGGACGTCGGCTGAAGCCGGCCATCTCCATCCGGCTTCCGCAATCCTCGACGAGTTGCACCGGCGCCGGTGAACCTGCCGGTCACTACCACACCCGAAGCCGACACTCAGATCCGCACGATCGACGACTGGTGGCGCGCGAATCGTCGCGCATCTCCCGATCTTTTCCTCGAAGAACTATCCGGCGCGTTCGATCTCGTTGCTCGCGCCCCACACATCGGCCGCTTCTATCGGCGTTCGCCGGTGCCTGGCACGCGCCGCATTCTATTGAAGGGAACGCGCTATCACGTCTATTACGTTCCTGGCGAGCATGAGGTGAGGGTTCTCGCGGTGTGGCACGGTCAGCGTGGTGTTGGACCGCCGCTGCGGCTCTTGTAGGTACAGGGTCTTCCCGACGCACTCGCTCGCCATCAATCGCGCATTTCCGGAGTAGACTCGCTGCGCCCGATCGGGAGACGGGCGTCGGCGCAACCTGAAGGAGCAGAGCATGGTGCGAAACGCAGCAATCGTCCTTGGAATGACCGTCGTCCTTGCGCTCGCCAGCGTGAGCTACGCGCAGCCGCCCGGCATCACGCGGGAGATGATCGCCACGGCACTGCCGGTAGAAGGCGCTCCTCTGGCCGTGCCTGGACCCTACGCAGCAATAGGGGGACCGGCCTTCGGCTCACCTGGCCATGTCGTCTACCGCCCGGCGGATCTCACTCCGTTCCCGGCCAAGGACACGCTGCCCGTGATGGTCTGGGGCAACGGCGGATGCGCGATCAACAGCACTCGCTACGCTGGTTTCCTGACGACGATTGCATCGCACGGGTTCGTCGTCCTGGCGACGGCCGCCGAGCCGGGCGCAGCAGCTGGCAGCCGCGCCACTGCCGACAACCTGCGCAAAGCGATCGAGTGGGCTGAAACCGAGAGCAAGCGCGCGGGGTCGCCGCTCAACGGCAAGATCGCGCTCGACAAGGTGGCCGTCATGGGCCAGTCGTGCGGCGGTTTCATGTCGATCGAGCTCGGAGCGGATCCACGCGTGGACACGATCGGCGTGTTCAATTCGGGAGCGCAGGGAGACAACATCGCCCGGCTCGCCGCGTTGCACGGTCCGGTGCTGCTCATCAACGGGCACGAGCGCGACTTCCTGATGGCGTCCTCGAAGGCAACCTACGACGCCGTCGACAAGCTGCCAGCGTTCTACGGCGCGCGTCACGGCGCCGGGCACACGGCGACCGTCGATCATCCCGGTGGCGGCGAGTGGGCGAACGTCGCCTCGAACTGGCTCCGGTGGCAGTTCAAGGGCGACAAGCAGGCCGCGAAGATGTTCGTGGGCAAGGACTGCAGCCTCTGCACGAACTCGACCTGGGATACCGCGTCGAAGCGGATGAACTGAGCGCGACTGGAGGTCACCATGAGATCCGCGACAGGGGTCACGCGATTCATCTGCGGTGCTGCCTTCCTGTGGACACTCGGTTGGGGCAGCCCGGCTCACGCGCAACTCGGCGTCGGCGAGTGGGTCAGGACCGATGCGGCGGGCAAGGGTATGACGATGACCGTCGCGGCGTGCTGCAAGGGAGGCTATCGCCTCACCTACAACGTTCCCATCGGAAACGGACAGGCTCCGTTGATACTGACGGTGGATTTGCCAATGGATGGAACCGAGGTGCCGACTCTGGCCGCCGGCAAGCCGACCGGGCAGACGATGTCGGCCAAACGCATAGACGACCGTCATTACACCGGCATCGTGAAGCAGGGCGGGCAGCCCTACCTCACGGCCAACGCCACGCTCTCGGCAGACGGAAAAACCCTGACCATCGAAGACACAGTGGCCGGGAACCAGAAGGTCGTCGAAACCTGGGTGAAGAAGTAGGCAGTGACCTGAAAAACGCGATAGCCGTGAAGCGAGCGATCACCGGCTTTCATCAGGACGATCAGGGCCACTGGGTCGCGGAGCTGGCCTGCGGGCACAACCAGCATGTCCGGCACGATCCGCCGTGGCAGGTGCGCGCGTGGGTGCTCACCGATGAGGGCCGCCGGACACGTCTCGGCGAGATGTTGAACTGCGTGCTGTGCGACGAGGCGAACGCCAGTACGACGGGCCTATAATCCGCAAACGGAGGTGCGAGATGCGCAGTCTGCTCGTCGTCGTCACCCTCGCTGTCACAACCGTCGCCGTCGGAGGTCAGCGCTGGACACCGCCGCGCACTCTGTGGGGTGACCCCGATTTGCAAGGCTACTGGCCAAGTGTAGACATGCTGGGCGTGCCGCTGGAGCGTCCGGCGAGCCTTGGCAATCGAGCCACGCTGAGCGACGAAGAGCTCGCGCAACTCCCTGCCCAACGCCGGATCCCGAACGCGAACGACGCCTTCTTCGGCGAGTCGAGGGATCACTGGCGAGAGTATGGCAAGCCGCAGCGCCAGACTTCGCTGATCGTGGATCCGCCGAATGGAAGACTTCCTCCGATGACGCCGGACGGCGCACAACGATCCGCCTCGCTTCCGAACGAAGCTCGTGGGCCGCTCAACGGCCCTGAGGACGTGAGCCCCATGGCGCGGTGCCTCTCACGCGGCGTGTTCGGATCGATGCTGCCGATGGGCAACTCCAGCGGCAATGAGATCGTACAGGCACCAGGTGTCGTGGTCATCCGCAACGAGATGATCGGCGAGGCGCGAGTCATCCGTCTCGACGGACGGCCGCATGTGGGAACGCCGATCCGCAGTTACATGGGGGACTCGCGCGGACGGTGGGAAGGCGACACACTGGTCGTCGAGACGACCAACTTCAAGGAAAAGGGTGGCAACGGCCCGAGCCGCCTGTTTACTGCTGTTGCACGGATGACGGAACGGTTGACGCGCACTGATGCTCATGCCATCCGTTACGAAGCCACAGTCAACGACCCGAAGACGTGGAATCAACCGTGGACCGCCGTCATCGTGCTCAGACAGGACCCGAGCTATCAGCTCTTCGAGTTCGCCTGTCACGAGGGGAATTACTTGAGCATGCGATCGATGCTGGGAGGGGCGCGTCTGGCGGAGAAATGAGCGGAGCGCCTCGACGGATCACCAACCGGACGAGGCGTCGTGATCGAGGCCGCCGGCCATCACCGCCTCGATGCGACGGATGCGGCCGTCCTCGATCTTGAAGAGCTCCGAGATCACCACCGCCTGCCGCCGCAGCATCGCCTCCGAGTGCTTGACGACTTCGCCGCTCGGCAGCGTGTACGTCGGCTCTGTACCGCCGTGGCGGAACATGTACATGCCGGACACCAGCCCCCGCTCTTCGTCCACGACCAGATGGCGCCGCGGCGCGATTTGCGTGATGTAGTTCCACATCGGATGATTCACGTTCTCGCGGCATCCGAGCCCGGCCAGACCGGGAGCGCCGGCGCGGCCCGCGGTCAGGACGCCGTTCTCGATGCGGAGGCAGTTGCTCGTGAACGGCACGTGATCGACGATGTTCTTCTCGAGCGTGTCGAAGTAGCGGTTGGCGATATCCACCATCTCGGTTCGGGGTCGACGTTGCACGGGCGGCAGAACGGTGGTCCAGATCGGATCGACGGTGACCAGGTTGTCCACACTGCCGAAGCCGGTCTGGCCGATGCCGACGTAGACCGACTCGATCTCGCTGATGCGCCGCCCGTCCACTTTCATGCGGAGCGTGAGCAGGCCAGGGCGCTCGGCACCGTCAACCACGGTGTAGAGGGCGACCTGTCCAGCGCCCGGGTCGGCGACAAAGAGCTTGTAGCCGCGCACGCCCTTGATCGATTCCCACACACCTTGCCCGAGCGCCATGGGCCGGGCGTTCTGTGTGAATCGCACGGTGGCGATGACGGGCGCCTTGGCCGGATCGCGCGCCACCATCGCTGACAGGTAGGCCTCGGTCAGCCCGATCAGACACTCGCGGTTGCAGTCTCCACCCGTCTGCGCACGCGCAACCGCGACGAGACCGATGACGAAGAGAAAGAGCGCGACGATCGGTCGCCTAGTCATGGCGGAATTCTATACTCGGGACAGAACGATAATCTTCGTGGGTTTCTATGATTGCGATCATGTGGCAATTCGAAGTCAAGGCCGGAAGCGAGGCCGAATTCGAGGAACTGTACGGTGTGGAGGGCGAATGGACGATGCTGAATCGCCCCACGCGGTCCTATCTGGGCACGTCCTTCCTTCACGACCAGAATCGATCGTCGCGATACATCGTCATCGAGTACTGGAGTGAAATGCTCGTGTACGAACAGCACCGGGTGTTTCGATCCGACGAAGTCGCCCGCCTTGAAGAACGCAGCCGGGTGCTGATCGACTCGGTCGAGCCGTTGGGAATCTTCACGGCACTGGATGTGCCCGATCGTTTCGGACCGGCGTGGTCAAAGCGCAAATAAGGCGGCGATCAGGGAACAGGAACCCGAGGCGGACCTACCGCGCGCCCGGCGTCGTCGGTGAAGCGATCGCAAACGCCGTCAGCGTCTGTCCCGCGGGCATGAGCAGCAGCTGTCGTTTGTCCACCATGACGGTGCTCGGCGCGCCCCAGAACGCCCCGGTCAGACGATGGCTCCACAGCTTCTCACCAGTATCCGCCTTCACCGCCATCAGCGTGGAGGCATGGTCGCCGGCGAACACCAGGCCGCTCGCGGTTGAGAGCACGCCGCTGTAGGAAGGGCCGCCATACGGCACCTCCCACTTGCGCTCCAGCGTCACGGGATCGATCGCTCTCAGAGCGCCCGTGCCTCCACGATCGAACGTGCTGCCGCCAATCATCAGGTCGCCAAGCTCGTACTTCCCGGGTGGACGACTCGCATACGCCTGACAGGTCTCTCGCGCCGACACGAAGAACAAGCGCCTCACCGGGTCGAATGACGGTGACGTGAAGCTGCTGCCGCCAGCCAGATCGGGGCAGGTGCGTGTTCCCTCAGGCGTCGGCCGCTGGTTCGGCAGCTCGATCGGCCGGCCTTTGGCGTCCACTTCCTTCGCCCACGTCGTCGTCACGTAGGGTCTGGCCTGAATGAACGCGCCGTTCGTGCGGTCCAGGACGTACAAGAACCCGTTGCGATTGGCCGTGATGAGCGTCTTGCGCGGGCGTCCACCAATCGTCAGATCGGCGAGCACCTGGATCTGATTCGAATCCCAGTCGTGCTCGTCGTGCGGGGTGTACTGGAAATGCCATCGCCGGCGTCCGGTGTCGGGATCGAGAGCCACGACCGATGCGGTATAGAGGTTGTCGCCGAGGCGGTTGCCGCCGTAGAAGTCCGGATTGGGATTGCCGACGCCCCAGTAGAGAAGATTCAGCTCGGCATCGTACGAGCCGGTGATCCACGTGGCGCCACCGCCGCGCTCGTAGTGACCGGCTGGCCACGTGTCGCCGCCAGGTTCTCCAGGCGCGGGGATGGTGTTGAAGCGCCAGATGCGCTTGCCGGTCACGAGGCTGTAGGCGTCGAGAAACCCTCGCGTGGCGAGATCGCCGCCGGCCATTCCGACGATCAGCTTGTCCTTGACGACGAGCGGCGCGGCGGTGGCCGAGTAGCCCAGCTCATAGTCGATCATCGGGACATCCCAGATCGGGATCCCCGTCTTGCGATCGATCGCCATCACGTGCGCATCGAGCGTCGTCATGAAGAGCCGATCGCCGAACACCGCAAACCCGCGGTTGACCATGCCGCAGCAGATACGTGTGTCAAGGGGCAGCTTCCGCTCGTAGTGCCAGATGAGCGCGCCCGTGCGGCCGTCAATCGCCCACGCATGGTTGAAGAGCCCGGTGACGTACAACGTGCCGTCGATCGCGATCGGCGTGGCCTCGAACTTCGCGTTGCGCCCGAAGCCGAGACGGGTCTCGAACGTCCAGAGCGGCGCGAGACGTGCGACATTCTCCGGCGTGATCTGGGTGAGAGGGCTATGGCGCTTGCTGGTGTAGTCGCCCGAGTGCGTCAGCCAACGGGATGGATCCGCGAGCCCACGCAGCAGGTCGGCCGTGCCGATCTGCTGCGCGTACGAGTACGTCGCGGCACAAATCGCCAGCCCGAGCGCAGCGAACGTGGACGTAGAGGCGGGTCTTGAGACCCGCCTCCACAAAGGTCGCGCGACTATTTCTTCACCTCATGGGCCGGCACGATGCCTGGCGTCTTCAACTGAATCGTGTAGACCGAGTCGCAGCCGGCGATGAACAGCGTCCTGCCATCCGGACCGCCGAAGGCTTCGTTCGTCGAGCAGATCTGCCGCTTCGGCTCGCCACCGTAGATCGGCAGGTTGATGGTGCCGAGGAGTTTGCCCGCAGGTGACGTGATGCGGACGATCCCGGGACCCGCGCCACCGCTCGAATAGACATTGCCGGCCTTGTCGGTCTTGATGCCGTCACCGATGCCAACGCCCTCAGTGAATACCGTGAACGCACCAAGCGTGCCGTCGGGGTTGACGGCATAGCGCCTCATCTGACGGCCGGACGTGGACAGATACATCCACTTGCCGTCGGGGGAGAGCGCGATGCCGTTCGGAATGCCGTTGAGATCGGCGCTGCTGAGCACCAGCGTCGTTTTGCCGTCCTTGATTCGGTAGACGCCGTTCTGCAACTGCTTGTCGGGATTCTTGCCGCCGTCGCGCAGGCCGAAGTCGTTCTCCGTCAGATACACCGCATCGTCTGCGGCGATGGCGATGTCGTTCGGGCCACTGAACCTTTTCCCGTCCATACCGATGGACAGCACCGTGTGCGTGCCGTCCTTCTCCAGACGCATCAGCTGACGATCGTTATCGGCGCACCAGATCACGCGGCCCTGGTGATCCATACCCGTGCAGGACGGGCCAATGAGCAGCACGTGACTGCGACCCGAGCGAGTCTGGGTGCCGACACGGTCCGGATCGTTGCCCGTATAGCCGGCCTTCTCCATGAACACGGAGACCTGCTTCTCCGGCGTGACCTTGTAGAGCACGTTGTCGAGCAGGCCGGCAAAGATCCAGTAGCCGCTCTTGCCGTCAGCGATCCAGAGCCCACCCTCGGTGAGACCAAAGCCACGAGCCAACTCCACCAACTTGGCGTCGCGCGAGATGATGTCGTCGAGCCCTGGATCGGACCTCGTGATCGAGAAGGGCGCGGCCGGTGGAGGAGGCCCGTCGCCCCGCATCTGCGGAACCGCCGGACCGCGCTGCGCCTGCGGCTGCGCGGCGGCGACGACAATCAGCGCGATCGCGAAGGCGTTCTTCATTTCTCCTCCGCCCGCCGTGCGCCCGCGAGGATCGACGGCAACCCATAGTTCCCTTCGTGACACGCGTACTCGAATAGCGGACCGTCGATGTGGGTCATCTCGTATTCGCCGCTCCATGGCTGCGTCCACGTTGACGGGTCCGTCACGGTGAACTGATACCGGATGGTTGTGGCGCTCGTCATCGTGAGCCGCTCGACCACCGTGAGGTTCGCCGACGACCCACGCCACGCGGTCTTCTCGCTGTAGTTGGTCGTCTCGATGACCATCGAGTCGCCTTCCCAGTGCCCGCGCGAGTCGCCGCGGTAGGCGCGGAGCGCCGAACGCAGCGCCGCGCGGCCGTCGAGCGGGACGATGCGCGCGACAGGCATCATCTCGGGCTGGATGACGAACGTCCCTGGTGCCTGCACGATCAGCAGATTGGAGTTGTAGCCGGTGGGAAGCAGGGGAGGACCTTCGTGCGCCCAGTAGATGCAGCGCTCGGACAAGCCGCGTGACTGCGCGCTGTCGAACGGGCCGACGCCTCTCCGCGCGTCCGCACGTGCCTTCGCACGCGCCTGACCCTCGGCGCTAAGCGGCGGGATGCGCCCATCGCGCGGCTCGGTGATGAGCGACGTCCGCAGCATCGCCCCCTTCTTGTACCCCTCGAGCAGCCAGATCCCATCGTCGTAGTGGATGTCGGCGTCGCTCTTCACTTGATCGCCCCGCGGCACGTCTTTGACGTTCTCCAGCGCGCGGTGGGCAAACGCGTCGGCCTCCTCGGCGGTCAAGAGCTCCCGATCCTTGAATTGCGCCGGCCGTTCGAGCGGCGTGAAGGTCTGGTTCGTCCAGTAGCCCTGCAGGTCGGGCTTGCCGTCGATCAGGCGCGGGATGGCTTTCGCGGTCTGTTCCTGAGCAAACACGGACGACAGCAGGACGATTGAGGCTGCAAACAGCGTGGCACCCAGAATCTTCATCATCGCTCTCCTTCGACGCACCAACAGAGTATCGCGCCTATTATCGATAACGCCATTCTGGCGGGATACTGATGCGGGCAGGGGGCATATCGATGGCGACTGACGGTGAAACCTGGGCGATTGAGGCGCGCGGTCTCACCAAGACGTTTGGAACGGTGACGGCTGTGCGCGGCGTCACTCTGCAGGTACCCAGCGGGACGATCTTCGCCTTCCTTGGTCCGAACGGATCCGGCAAATCGACCGCCGTCAAGCTGCTCACTGGCCTGCTGGCTCCGACGGCGGGAGAGGCGCGGGTGATCGGCCGCGTGGTGTCGGTCGAAGATCTCGAGTTGCGCCGGGAGATCGGCATTCTGCCTGAAGACGATGCGCTCTTCCCCGATCTGACGATATGGGAGCACCTCGAATTGTGCGGCCGGCTCTACGGCCTAGACCGTCAGGAGACCGCCGCCCGAGCCATTCAACTGCTGCGACATCTCGATCTGGAACAGGGCCGAACGACCCTCGTCGAGAAAGCGTCGTTTGGCATGCGGAAGAAGTGCGCATTGGCGATGGCCCTGTTGCACAACCCGCGCGTGCTGTTTCTCGATGAGCCATTCGAGGGCATCGATCCTGGTTCGTCCCGCAACATCAAAGACCTGTTGTTGGCACTCGCTGAACGAGGGGTCTCTGTTTTTCTGACCTCGCACATCCTCGAGATCGTCGAACGGCTCGCCGAGCGGTTTGCGCTCATCGTCAACGGTGAAGTGGTCTGCTGCCAGACCGTTTCGGATCTCGCGCGTGCCGGGACCACGCTCGAGCAGTTGTATCTTGGTTACGCATGCAGGCCCGACACCGGGAACTTGGGTTGGCTGGGGCATCGCTGATTTTCCGGTATCAGTGGCGCGCATTCTGGCGCCGCGTCCTCCGCACGGGGCGCGTCAGGTTCTACCTGACGATACTGACGGTGCTCGGCGTGATGACTGCCCGCGTGCTGCCGGACAGTCTTTCCCAAGCTGCTGGTGAGCTGGCCGCAGGTCAGACGGCGTCCATGGACGGGTTGCTCCTGGTGCTGGGCCTGCTCTGGCTCGTCGTGCTCGGTGAGAACCTGAACGTCAGCTTGAGCAGCGATCGCCTGCGGCGTTTTCCGCTCGGCGTGCGTTCGTTGCTCGCGCTCAGACTGTTCTCGCTCTTCCTGTCGCCGATCGCGTGGCTGGCCACGATCGTCTCGCTGATTGGCCTGTCTCCGCTTCTGTCTGCGCCCCACCCTCTCCTCGGCGTCCTGTCCGCTTTCTTCTTCTTTGCGCTCACCATCGGCGTCGGCATGAGTGTGTCTCAGCAACTTGATCTCGCTCGCTGGAGAAGAAGACTACTCGACGCCGGCGTAGCGCTCGGCGCCGTGGCGGTGGCATTCGCGCTGCCCTTGGTGTATCACGATGCCAGGCCGTTGATTGCGAGTCTCATGGTTGTGAACCCGGCGACCTTGGTGACGACCGTCGCGGTCGCGACCACACCGTACGCGATGGCCGTTCCAGTGGCGACGTTGCTCGTCGGCGGTGCCGCGGTCTGGTATCTGTTTCTTTCGAGCTTCCTCCGTAGCCTCCATGGCGGAACGAGCGAGCGGACGGCTCGCCGCGCAACGAGCATTGCATGGCCTCCGGGGCGTCTGGGTCCGCTCGTACTGAAAGAGCAACGCTCCGTCAGCGGGGTGTTGGACCTGTGGATGGGCCTGCTACTGGTCCTGGGCGTCGCCGCGCTGTCGCTCTTTGTTCCGCTGTCCTCGACTGTCCGCCAGGCGGTCTTCGTGATTGTGTGCGCCATGAACGCCAACGTGACGCTGAACTGCCTTGGCCTGGACAGACCTGCAGGGTTGACGCGCTACCTCATTCTTCCCATCAGTGGGAAGGATCTGTTCCTGGCCAAGAACGTGGCGGTGATGATGGTCGTGGCCGTGCAGCTGATGCTCCTGCTCGCGGTTGGCGCGTGGCAGTCCGGCTTCATCCAGCTCGGAGCGGAGATTGTGGTGGCGATGGTGCTGTTATTGGCGCATCTCGGGTGGGGCAACGTGGTCTCGGTGTTCGAGCCACGCAGAATGGAGCCGCACAGGTTCGCGTCCGCTGGCGATCCTGTGACAGCGTCGGTGAGCGTGCTGATCGGCAGCACTCCGGGTGTCGCGGTGATTGTGCTGCTTCGCTCCGATTCACGCGTCACGGCGCTGGCGATCGCGGCGATCGTCCTGTTGACCACGGCCGCCTATTACGGCTTGCTGCGCTATGCCGGAAGGAGCTTCGAGCGTCGAATCGAGATCATCAGCCGCCGTTTGGCGTGACGGTGGATCGCCGACGCCGGAACAGTCGAGGTGTCGCGCAGTCGGTCTGGATCGACCGGTGCCGGACTGAACCGGCGGGTTGGCTGCGGCGTCTGGTGAGGCGAGGTGAAGCGTGATGCCAGGACGAAACCGCTGCGCGTACAGTCTGTGTCTTCTGTTCGTCTTGTCGGCCGGGCTATCGGCCCAGCGGCCCGCCGCCCTGCTCCGCCAAGAGCTGGAGCAGGCGGCACGCGAGGTCCCAAAATTAGCAGAAGTGCTGTCGCTCAAGCTGGGAATGACCGTCGCGGACGTTGGTTCCGGCGGCGGGGCGATGGCTGTGCGGATGGCGGAGTGGCTCGGGCCGGACGGTCATGTGTTCGCCACGGACGTCAGGGAAGCGCAGCTTGCAGAGATCAGGGAGAACGTCGCGCGCGAAGGTCGTACAAATGTTCTTGTACTGGAAGGTGCCGCGCGTTCGACGAATCTGCCGAACGGGTGCTGTGACGCCATCTTCCTGCGAGACGTCTACCACCATCTGGCGCATCCTCGAGAGTTCGGCGCGAGCTTGTTCGCAGCGCTGAAACCTGGCGGCCGCATCGCGATCATCGATTTCCAACCGGAACCGGGCTCGAGCATTCCAGATGGTGTGCCCCAGAACCGGGGCGGCCACGGCATTCCCGTCGCCGTGATCGTGAGCGAGCTCACGCACGCTGGGTTTCGACATGCGGCGACGATCCCACGCTGGCCTGGAGACTCTGACCGCGACAGACTGTTCCTCGTCGCGTTCGAGAAGCCTTAGGTCATCGACCGCGCGAGGCGCGTGTTACACGAGCGGCGTGATGTTGAATTCGCGCACGAGCCGAACCTCAATCCGGGACGTAGGCGATCATCATGCTTCGGAGGGCGCCGTAGGTGAAGGCGGACGGGTCGCCGAACTCGGCCTGGTATTCCTTGAGCGGGTTGCGTTGCACGGCGTCTTCGGGACCGAGCCCCATGTTGAGATAGCCAATCATGGTGGTGAAGAGCTTCTGATACATGTCGCGGTGACGCACGATCTCGCTGCCGGTCATCACCCGGCCATTCGCGGGCACGACGCGGGTGTCGGGCGTGACCAGCGTGGCGAGTTTCTCCAGCGCGCGGACGCGGCCGCCCAGCCAGGCGCCGTTGCGGTAGTCGAGCAGCGGCCATTCCTCCGCGGAGGCGATTCCGCCCACGACCAGCAGGTTCATCTTCGGGACATGGACGTAGAGATCCGCGTCGGTGTGCGCCGCGGGCATGTAGCCGTAGTCGATCTGCTGGCCGCCGAATTCCAGGGAGCCGTCACCGCGCGTGGTCCGAGTCGGTCTGGCCGCCTCGGGCAGAGCGGGCCGGCGGCCTTTGAACGTCACCGAGTAGACCGCGCTGCTCAGATACACCTTGGTCTGTTCGTGGGCGAAGATGACGCCGCCAGCGCGACCGACGGCTTCGTTGGCGCCGGTCTGCTCGGGATGCCAGTGCGTGTTGATCAGCGTGTGGACGCGACTGCCGCCCGTCGCGTTCCTGACCGCCGCGAGCAGCGCATCGGCATTGGCGGCAAGGCCGCCATCGATCATCAAGGCACCGTCGCCGTCTGCCGGAACGCCTGGGCGGCGTTCCGTGGGGCCGGGCATCGCGATCACATTGCATCCCGCGCCCTGGAGCAACGTCACGCCGCCGAGAGAGATGGTCGAGATTCGTGGAGCGACTTGCTGCGCGAAGGCGGCGATCGGGCCGCCTAAAGGCAGCCCCCACGATGTCAACGCACTGCCGAGCGCGGCCGCGCCAACCTGCAGGAAACTTCGCCTGGAGGTCCGGCTGAAGCCGGACACTACGACCTTGGCGCGCATGCGGCTCGGCGAACCTGAACACGAACTGAGAAGCGAGAACTGAGAAGCATGAACGACTGGTTCTCAATCGGTCTTCGGCTTGTAGATCGGCTCATGAACTCGCGACTCGCCAAGAGGCCAGATGTCCGCCCACACGCCCTGGGGTGGACCGAGGACCGGCCACGCCGGGCTCTTACCCATCAGGGTGGTCGCGCCCAGCTCGCGGAGCAGTGCCTCCTCCTCTTTGAAGAGGGGAGTCTGCAACGCCATGAAGGGCATGAAGCCGCGGGACTGCGTGTAGTCCAGCGCCGTGAGGCCGTCCTGATCCCTGGCGTTCAGGTCGATGCCGTAGGAGGCGAGTTCCTTGATGACCTCTCTGTAGCGCTTGCGAACGGCGAGGTGCAGCGCCGTACCGCCCCGAATCTCCTCCCCGTGGTTGACCAGGGCGATGACGTTGACGTCTGTACCCGCTTTGCGCAGGACGCGGATCACTTCCAGCGCTTGCGGCTCTGCGGCGCGCCCCGTGAGCACCGCATGGATCGGTGTCTGACGGTCTGCCATGTAGACGGTGGCGTCGGCGCCATGGTCCAGCAGGATCTTTGTCGCCTCGAGATCGCCGTTGGTCGCCGCGCGGATGAGTGGCGTGGTGCCGCGTGTATAGATCAAGCCGCGCACGTTCGGCGGCTTGAAGAACAGCGGCATGTTCGGATTGGCGCCACGCTCGAGCAGCAGGGTGACGATCGCCAGACCCTTGGTGGTGTTCATGGGATCGATGGACGCGCGTCCGCCGTCGATCCGATTGCGCAGGTCCACCGCCGTGAACAGGGGCGACTCGCCATAGATGTCCCACTGATTGACATCGGCGCCGGCCAGAATCAACTGCCTGGCCAGGTCCCAGTTGGCGTTCATGATCGCCACGAGCAGCGGCGAGACGCCCTCAGGATCCGGCAGGTCGATGTCCGCGCCGTTCTCGAGCAGCACCTCCACGCATGCCACACAGTTCTCGCGCGCGGCATAGAGCAGCGGCGTCAATCCGCCGGCGTCCAGGCTCTTGGGACGCCCCTCGGCCGTCACATGACGCTGATAGTCGCGATCGATGGAGCGGGCATCGACGAGGGCGCCCTTGGCGATCAGCAGCTGCATCATCTGCGGATGCCGGCGCGCGGATGCCCACATCAGCGCCGTCTGTCCGCCCCACTTTTCCCGCGCATCGACCTTTGCGCCGTGGTCCAGCAACAGCTGCCCGGCGGCGACATTGCCCGTTCTCGCCACTGCCAACAGGGCCGTCTGTCCGTCGGGATTGGGCGAGTCGGCATTCGCGCCGGCTTCGAGCAGCACCTTCAACATGTCGGCGTTGCCGACTTCGGCGGCGAGGCTCATCGGCGTGGCGCCGTAGTTGTTGGCGAGCGAGACGTTGGCGCCGGCGCGAAGGAGACGCCTGGCCTCGGCGACGTCACCCTTGTAGACCGCCCACTGCAGTGGCGTGCTGCCGTCGGCGTTTCGACGGTTGATGTCTTCTTGGCGTTGTGAAGGCGGGTCTAAAGACCCGCCTCTACGAGTGGTCGGTGCTACGCGTGACGTCTGTGCTTGCGCCGCGCCTGGCAGCAGCACGACCAGCGCCACGATCGCGACGATGATGCGAGCCAGCGTCGGATGCTTCTTCATGATCGCGAATCCCGAGTCCCGAATCCCGAATCCCGGAAATCACACTTCCGAGAACGCGCCGGTGGTGTCGGCGAACTTCTCGATCTCGTTGGTCGGCACGCCCGCTCGGTCCAGCATCGTCACCAGGATGTTCGCGTGCGGGGTGTCCTGCTTGTAGTGCAGGTGCTGGCCACCCTTGACGCCGCCGCCACGGCCGATCAACGCCTGCGGCAGCGGATCGTTGTTGTGGGCGTCGCTGTTGGACATGTTGCTGCCGAACAGGATGAGCGAATGATCGAGCACCGACCCGTCGCCTTCGCGCATCTCTGAGAGGCGCTTGACGAACTTCGCGAACACTGCGGTGTGGTAGTTCTGGATCTTTCTCAGGTTGGCGACGCGGTCCGGAAATCCACCCCAGTGGGAGGTCGGGTGGAACGCTTCATGGACGTCCAGGTTGGGGTAGGTCCGCATGCTCGCTTCCTCGACCATCTTCAACGTCGCCACTCTGGTCCGATTCGTCTGCCAGGCAAGGGCCAGCATTTCGAACTGCACGCCGAGGAGCTCACCGAAATCCTCCGGCGGACCGAGCGGCGCACCTGGGAGATCGCTCATCGAGTGGGCGTTCTGCTCGAGCTTCTGCACGCGGAGCTCGATCTCGCGGACCGAATCCAGGTACTCGCTCACCCTCGCCCGGTCACCCGCATCGAGCTTGCGGGTCAGGCTGGCCGTCGATTCCCTCACGTAGTCCAGCAGGCTATCCGTCGTCTTGAGAATGTTCTGGCGTTCTTCATTCGTATCGCCCTGGCCGAACATCCCGAAGAACACCTTGCGCGGATTGTTCTCCATCGGCAGCGGCTGATCCGGCGTTCGGAATGAGATCATGCCGCCCGGCTCGGCGCAGAGCTCCAGCGACGGCAGCGACGTCTCTTTCCCGAGATGACGTGCGGCGATCTGGTCGACGGTCACGCCAGCACCTGTCTTCGCATCGCGCTTGCGCGGGTTGACGCAGTTCAGCCACGTCTCTTCGATGATGCCGTGCGGGCTGGAGCTCTCGCCACCCTTGTTGCGCAGACCGCTGACGACGGTCACGTGGTCGCGCATGGGTTCGAGGGGCTTGAGGATGAACGGGAAATCGAAATCGCGGCCCACCCGGGTAGGCGTCCATTCCTCCTGCAGCGCGCCATGCGGAAAGTACACGAAGCCCAGGCGGGGACTGGCTGCGGCGACCGTCTGCGCCAGCACCGTTCCTGCCGGGATCATCGCGTCCAGCAGCGGGAGAGCGAGCGTTGCGCCTGCGCCCTTGAGGACCGCGCGCCGTGACAGATGTTTTCGGGTCAGGAACATCACTCAACTCCTCGGGTCTGGGTTGACGTTGGCTTCGCGGCCGCCTTCGCGCGTCGCGCTTCGGCGCCCAAGGAGGCTGAAGAAGGCGCGAGCGAAGGCGGGTCCGCTTCCCGCTTGCGGAACGCGTCGCTCGAGATCACGCCAAGGACAATGGACTTGAAACGGTACTGCTCCGCGGCCGCCTGACGGACGATGCGGCGCACCGTGGGCATGTCGCGATAGTCGAGGCTTCGACCCAGGGCATAGGTCAACAGGTTTTCCGTCAATGCCTGAACGAACTGGTGATCGGGCCGAGTGGCCAGCACCCGGCGCAGATCGTCCGCTCCCGTGATCGGCGTCCCATCCGGCAGCTGACCGGCCGTATCGATTGGTGTCAGCGTGTCGGGGTCGTTGGCACGGAACTGACCCACCGCGTTGAAATTCTCGAGCGCAAACCCGAGCGGATCCATCACACCGTGACAGGCGAAACACGTCGCCTTCTCCCGGTGCTGCTCGAGCCGCGCCCGCAGTGTTCGCGCCGGCTGCCCGCGTCTGTTTTCCGGCAGTGACGGGACCTCGAGCGGCGGGTCGGACGGCGGCGTGCCGAGCAGGCGATCGAGTATCCAGGCGCCTCGCACCACGGGCGACGTGCGATTGGGATACGCGGTCATCATCAGGATGGCGCCCTTGCCCAACAGGCCGTGGCGGGCAGCGCCGCCTGGAGAGCTGTTGTCGAGCGTCACCCGACGGAAGTGGCTGCCCTTGACTGTCTCGATGCCGTAGTGCATCGCCAGCCGTTCGTTGAGGAAGGTGTAGTCCGCGGTCAGCAGATCGAGCACGCTCCCCTCGACTCCGCTCGGGGCAGGGCGCAGGACGCTGTCGAGGAACAGCCGCAGTTCTTCCTTGAACGTCCCGCGGAGATCCAGCAGTCCGCTCGCGTGAGGGAAGGAGGCTCTGTCAGGAGTGATCTCGTCCAGTTTGGCGACGTGGAGCCACTGGAACGCGAAATCGTCGCTCAGAGATGTGGCCCGCGGATCGGCAAGCATCCGGCCCACTTGTGCGGCCAGTACTTCGGGACGACTGAGGCGCGATTCGGCGGCGAGCTTCAGCAGTGCCTCATCCGGCACACTGCTCCACAGGAAGAAGGACAGACGCGAGGCCAGTTCCAGATCGCTCAGCGTGCGAGTCGTGCCGGTTCCGACTCCCGATTCCGCGCGATAGAGGAAATGCGGGCTGGCCAGGATCGCGCTGAGCGCATCGCGCACGCCGCCGTCGAAGCCTCCCGTCGCAGATCCCGACTTGTAAAACGCCATCAGGGGATTCACATCCTCGGCGGTCACCGGGCGCCGGAAGGCGCGCCGCGCGAGGCTCTCGACGATCCTGTTGGCGCAGGGCATCTCCTCCTGGGGCGTTCTGGGCTGACAGATGAAAATCTTCGCCCGGCTGGCCGACTGGCTGATGCCGGTGACCGACAGCGGCCCGCGGACTTGCAAGGCGTGCGCGGCCTGTATGCGCTCCTGACCGCCCTCGAGCGCGATCGTGCGAGTACGCTCGTCGCTCTCGGCGAAGCTGCGATGCACAAACGTGATCGCCAATCGATGCTGCCCGGCCGTGGCTCGAAAGCGGATCTTCCGCAGCCGACCGTTGATTTCCTCGACCGCGGGATCCAGTCGCTGATCGATGGCCTTGTGGTCGGCATCGCCGCCGATCGTGGTGCGATAGAACTCCTTGCCGTCGAGCAGCGCGATCACCGTGTTCTCGAATTCCATCCGAGGCACTTCGCGCGCGAGCGCCATGTCGCCGATCGTGAGCTCGTAGTCGCCGTCGGCGGGGAAGTTGTGCTCGACGCTGAAGCCGCCCCGGGTGCCGAACGGCATCCCTTCAATGTAATGCTGCTGCCTGCCGGTGCCGGGACCGCCGTCCGGCGGCAGGGAAATCACCATGTTGGCGACGTCGCCGTAGGTGATCGTCTCGGCAGGAGCCTTGGGGTTGCCGATCGCTTCGAGTGCGACGGCGCGCGCGGCGTAGATGTACTGGTCGATGAAATTGGGTGAGACCTGCAGCGCGGCGGCGTTGTTATCGAAGTTGCCCTTGACGTTGTCGTCCGGCAGCCATGCCGTGGCGTCGATGTTCAGCCCGAGGAGATCGCGTACGGCGTACCCGTACTCTCGGCGGTTGAGGCGGCGCAGCGCCACGCGTCCTGGTTTGCTCTCCGCAACCCCGGTGTCGATCTTGTTCTCGAGCCACGAGACGAACTCGGCGGCAGCGCGACTATCCGGGCGCTTGGCGCCAGCCGGCGGCATGAGACCACCGCGCAGCTTGCGGATCACCTTCTCGGCAACCTCGGCGCTCTGGTTGACGGCGTCCAGATTCAATTGAGACAACGACAGGCCGCCAGACTTGACCCTGTCGCTATGGCAGCCCACACAGTACTGATCGATAAGCCTACGCTGCGGGGAAACGGGCGTCGCACCAGAAGACTGGCTCGGGGCAAGCCCCTCGACGCGGCTCGCGGCGGGTACTGGCGCGGGAGGCGCCGATTGTGCTCGCCCCTCCGACCACCGGTCGCTCGCGACAAGGAAGTAGAGCAGGACGGCTACCGTCGCGATTCCGGTTTTGGCGATTCGTCGTGTCATATGCGCAAACACAAGAGTCCATCCGAAGTTTAGCCGGGGACCCGGGGGCGTGCAAGATTAATGGAAAGCTCTGTGTCCGTTGAAGTTGTCGCTGGAAAATACGAGCGAAATCCTCGGAAATATCGCCCCCCTGAGACGTGGTACTAGCGGGGCGATGACGTGTTCTTCGGGGGCCATTCAGGCCAGGCGTTGCCGGCCGTGGCCTCGATCGGAACCGGCCCCTGCAGCGAGAAGCCCGGAACCGGGGCACCCGGCGGTCGCGCGGGCGGTTGTGGCTGATGGTCCGCGGCTGTCGTCGCCCGCATCTCGTTCCAGCCCACGCGGGCGGTGACGTGCTTGTCGAACGTCGGGAGCTCGCCGTCGGCCCAATCCTCGTGGAGGATGTTGAAGGTGAGCGTATCGCCCTCGATTCTGAAGTCGTCCAGGGCGGCCATCGTGTACGGGTTGTCGCACGTGCCGCAGACCATGCCGCGCAGCTTGTTGCCGACCTTCTTGATGATGAAGAACTGTTTCGGTGCGCCAACCCCGAATCCGAGCCAGACGCCGAGGACATCCTTCTCGGTCAGCTTCGACTTCCACGGACCTGGCTGAATATAGGGCAGACCGTCGGCGCCGTCGGGGTTCCGGCGACGGATGTCTCCCGGCACGGAGGGACGACTCTTTGGGAGCACCGACACCATCGCCGGGATCGCATCCGGCCCACGCGGGTCCTTGATCAGGACGCGTTCGAACCTGCCGCCGCGCGGGGCGCCGCCCGTGCCGGTGACGATCAGGCGGCCCTCTCTGAACGTCGCAACCGCCGTGTCCTTGTAGGCCGTGCTGCCGTCCGCCCTCACATGCGTGACCTCGAACCTGATGCCGTCGGGTCCGAACGTCCCATCGACGAACGCCAGCGTCGTCGCATCGGCGCAATAGGTGCAGTAGATGCCTCTGACCGTCGCGCCGCGAATCGAGAATTCGTAGGTGTGGGCTTCGCCGCTGTCCGTTCTCCAGCCGCCGCGATAGTCATCCGCGGTCTGACCCGCTGCTCCGCGCGCGAACGCGAGCACGGCGACGAGCATCACCATCTGTTTCATGAGTGCCTCCGCACGCGACGCGTACCTACCGTACCATCCCTCCGCCGGTGCCATTGAGCGTGTCGCCCGCGGCGCTCGCGCTCGTGCCACCGGCGCAGGAAGCGCCAAACTCCGGTGTGGTTTCAGGGTTGTTCTTGTAGCGCGCGATGAACCCTTTCAGCCTCGGGTCGGCCGCGTCATCGAGCCGAATCTGGTGATTCCATGCACTCGCCACCACCTGGCCGGCCAAACCCGGGTACGGGCTGAGCAACATGTAGTCGTCCGAGGCCAGAGTCCTGAGACTCTGCACACGATCCGGCGGCAAGTCGGGGCGATACGTGATCCAGACCGCGCCGTGCTCCATCGAGTGCACCGCGTGCTCATTGTGAATCGGCGCGTCATAGATGCCGCAGTTTTGCCAGACGACGTTGTGTGCTCCACCGATCGGCGGACTTTCCAGGTAGCTGATCCGGCCTGCCATGTGTAGCCCGGCGGGGTAGCTGGCCGTCGTCACCGTCTCGACCAGCAATTGGCGCTGAGTGTAGGAACGATAATAGGCTCCGGCCGCACCGAGTACGATGAGGACGCCGGCGGCGCGCCACAGAAGAGAATTGCGACGCTTCTTCCGCTGGGCCGCTTCGCGGGTGGCTTTCCGATCCGGTCGAACCTCGTTCCGTACCTTGGGCATCACTCATCCTCGCGTGTCCGAAGTGCTCGAAGGCGCGCATGCCTCACGAGTTGTAGGGAGCGCGTAGTATAGAACGGCCATGGCGGCGCCCTTACCCGAGCTCACGCGCAGGTCGGCGCGCTTTGGCGCCGGCGCACTGTTCGGCGTCTCCCTGTGCGCCATCGCGGCCGTGCTGATCGCGTGGCGATCGGGCACGCCACGGGACGATTCGGCCGAGGCCGGATTCGCACGTGACATGGCCACACATCACGCACAAGCCGTCGAGATGTCGCTCGTCATCCGCGATAAATCTGCCGACGAAGAGCTCCGCACGCTCGCCTACGACATCATCGTCACGCAAAGTGCTCAGCGCGGCGTCTTCATGGGATGGCTTCAAGCGTGGGGGCTGCCGCAGGCCTCCACGCGACCGCGAATGGGATGGATGCCCGGGCACGCGGCAATGGTCGGGGCGCCGACCAGCGGCACGGCGCTGATGCATGGCATGGCCAGCGAGGATGCGCTCAGGCGGCTGCGGGTCGCACAGGGAGTGGACGCCGAGATCCTGTTTCTCCAGTTGATGATTCGCCACCACGAAGGCGGCGTGTTGATGGCTCGCGCGCTGGAAGGACTCTCACGTCGCGCCGACGCCGTGGGCATGGCCAAGAGCATCGAGGACGGCCAGCGCGCGGAGATCGCCCAGATGACGGAGATGCTGGCGAAGCGGGCCGCGCAGCCTCTTGCGTCGCTACTCGAGTGAAGACGGCCGGCCCGATCGTGCCGTGAATCGGAAGTCGGTCCCTTACCTGCTCCGGAGCTTCCACCGCAAACCGACCGTCACGGTCCGGCCATCCTGCTCGATGACGTCCTGGCGATGTTCCTCAGAACCCGGGTCCCCATAACGCGTGTTGAACAGGTTACGGACGGCGGCCACCACCTCGATGCCTCGTCCGAGAGGTTCAACGAACGGGACATTGGCGATCGATGCCGGATCGACGGTGTTGCCGGCTAGCGTGGTGCGACTGCTCAGGTACTGGTTTTCAACGGCAATCGTCGATCCCGGCACTGGTCCGGGTGTGCTGAACCTGATCTTTGCCACGTGCCGGGGAGAGTTGGTCACGCGATCGAGCGTTTCGAGATCCGTGGTGTGCTGGAAGGCATAACTCACCAGACTCTCGAATCGTTTGAACCGCCACTCGCCCTCGAGCTCCAGTCCTTGCCCGCGAGCCTCGCCGTGATTGGCCCAGATCAAGTTCAGCTCAGTCGTGGGATCTTCCACGAGTGTGACGAGCTGCGCCACCCGATTGCGATACACCGATGCGGACGTGCGCAGCCACTTGCCCGTATACCCCTCCCACACGATTTCGTGGCTCGTCATTGTCTCGGGGCGGAGACTCTCGTTGCGCACGCCGGCGGAGAAATAGTCCAACTCGTAGGCGTTTGGTGCGCGAAAAGCAGTGCCGTACAGGTATTTGAATACCTGCCGGGCCGACGGCGTGAGGATCACGGCCGCTCGTGGCGTCAGACGCGAGAATTGAGCGTAGGCATCGTACCGGGCGCCCACATTGGCCCGGACGAGCCGATGAATCGTGATTTCGTCCTGGGCGTATACCGCGGCAGCCCGTGATGACCGGTCGATCGCGAAGTTGGCGTCCGGCGAATCATCGCTGGTCGCTCCCTGGGCCTGTCGGAAGTTGTCGCGAAGCTCGGTGCCGATGGTGAGTGTCTGGCGCCATGGCAGATTCCGCGAGAGCCTGGCCTCGGCCCCTGTCCACATGCCGCTTGCGTAGTCCTGATAGTTCTGAAGGGCTCCGTCTTCCGTGAGCCCGCGTGGATAGGTGCCGCTGTAGTACAAGCGATCGAGGTAGGCGCGCAGCGCCACCTCGTTGCCCTTGACCGTCCGCGCGTACTCGCCCTCGACGAAGCCGTGCTGATCCGTCGTCTGCAGTGTCGGTTGGTTGAATGCGCTGCCGTAAGAGGCCGTGGGAATGTCTTTGACTCTGTTTCCATACACCCCGGTCAGGGTGAAGTTCGCGAACTTGACACGGCCAAGCAGCTGACCGGACTCTTCGCCATCCATGCGCTCGGCAATGCCGTTGTTGGTCTCCGGCGCGTCGAACGCCGGAATGTACAGTCGCGCCGGACCGTTGCTTCCGCTGTAGCTGGCGGATAGGGAGTAGTCGAGTCCATTGGCGAGCGTGTTCCCAACCGCCACGTGGGCGCGTCGTGTGCCGAACGTGCCGGCATCGGCCGCCGCGGTCGCACCATTCTGCTCGGCGCCCTTCCGAACGATGACGTTGACCACCGCAAACACTGCGTTGGTGCCGTAGAGCGACGAGCTCGGCCCGCGAACGATTTCAACCCGTTCGAACATCGCCGCGTCGAGTCCGAACTCGGGGCCGATCGCTGCCTGGTCGAAGATGTTGTCATTCATGCGATGGCCGTCGACCAGCAGGAGAATGCGCGTGCTGAAGTCGCCCAGTCTCGCAAAGCCACGCGCCCCGAGATAGCTGTAGTTGCGGTCGTTGGTGACATAGAAGCCGCGGACGCTGCGAAGCACGTCGGCCAGGGTTCGATGACCGTAGCGCGCGATTTCTGCGCCGGTGACGATCGTCACCGACGCGGGCGCCTCGGTAACCGGCTGCAGGCGCTTCGAGGCGCCGAACACGGGCTCGACCTCGATGCGCATCAGGTCCTCGAGGCTGAGGCCCCTGACGTACGCCGACGCCCCAGTCTGTGCGCCCGCCGTGACCGGCAGGCACGCGAGCATGAGAAACACGAGTATCGGCCGCGATGTGATGACCTTCATCGTCCTCTTCCGTATCGAACGCAACCGCTGAATCAGCCCAAGACGTGGTGTGCGCGTGCGAAAACGCCCACTGGGCGCAGACCCGCACCTACACCACCGCGGATGTCCACTTGTCCGCCTGCCTGCTTAGGGAAGTCGGAGCGGTTGGTCGGGAGCCCTGATCCGGTGATTGACGGAGCAACCCGCATGCCGTGGCGGTCGCGGCGGCCCCACCGGGTATCATGTCGGCGTCTTCAACGAGGAGTCGTTCATGAGCATCAGAGGTATCGCCGTCGTGGCCGTGGTCACGTTGACCCTGGGCCTGTCCACGGTGTCGGGTCAGGGCGGCGGGCAGTTCCCGGGCGGTGGCCGGGGCAGGGCAGGCGGGCCTCCGGCGGCGCCTCTGCCCGAGACGCCGACGGCCGTTCCTTTACCGACGCTGTCGGCCGAGATCACTGGACCCGGCCCGATCTTCGATTCGGCTCCTTCGCTGGCGCCAGGCAAGGGTCTCGCCGCGTTTGGCTATGACGCCCACGAGTACTTCATGTCCGGCATGGCCAACGGCGAGTCCTACACCACGCGCATCGTGGTGCGGAAGCCGCGCGACAACTCGAAGTTCAGCGGGCTGGTGCTCGCCGAGGCGATGCATGGCAGCGGCGCCGCGCACATGTTCGAGTTCACCTCGATCTACACGATGGCATCCGGTCACGCCGCCGTGGAGATTCTGACCACGCCACCGGCGCAGTTCGTGGCGCTCAACGAGGGGCGGTATCGCGGTCTCAAGCTGGCCGGCGCGCAGACCAATGAGATCCTGGCGCAGGCCGGCGCCCTCGTGCGCGGCGGCACGCTCGTTGGCGGCCCGGTGCGGAAGATGGTGCTGGGCGGTACCTCGATGACGGCGGGCGTGCTCATCAACTACCTGCCGGCTCACATGGTCTACCGCACGCCGCAGATGCAGCGCATCTTCGACGGCTTCCTGCCGATGTCGAACGGCGCGATGATCCGCGACGTCGACGTGCCGATCGTTCACGTGCCGACCATGCACGAGGTGAGCGGGAACATCACGAACCGGCAGGACGGCGACGAGCCGGGAAAGCAGTACCGCTTGTACGAGTTCTCCGGGATGGGGCACATCGACACGCGCGACAGTGTCCGGATGCGGCCGAACCCGTGCGCGCTGCCGCTCAGTGCGTTCCCGGAGCAGGCGTACATGTCCGTGGCGCTCGACCAGCTGTTCAAGTGGGTGGACAAGGGCACGGTCCCGCCGCGCGCTGACCGGATCCTGCTCGATCGCGATCAGCACAATGACGGATCGATGATGGCGCTCGACGAGCACGGAAATCCCCGGGGCGGCGTCCGGACGACCTACGTGGACGTGCCGACGGCGACCTACACGATCCGGCCTGCGGCGGCCACGCCCCTCGTCTCCAACGCGAGCCCCTACATCGCGGCGGGTGGACAGCAGGCCGCCAACCTGATGTGCGGGCTGAGCACCTCGCAGGTCTCGTTCCCAGCGGACAAGTTGAAGGTGCTGTACAAGAACAAGAAGGCGTACGTGAAAGCCGTGGAGGCGCGGCTGGAGGCGCTCGAGAAGGCAGGCTGGTCGCTGCCTCTGTATCGCGAGATGATCCTGGGCGACGCCGCGAAGATCACTTTCTGAGACCGATTCCGCCGAGGACAGGAGATTCTACGAATGAAGCGGGCGGTGGTGCTGGTGACGTTGCTGTTCGTCGGCTGCGGTGGAGCACGCGGCGAAACCGAGCGAACGGGTGATGTCGCCCGGGACAGACAGCAGGTCGAAGCGGCCGGGCAGCGGATCTGGAGCGCGCTCTCGCGCAACGACGCGGCCGGGATCCTCGCGGAGTATGCCGAAGACTCGATCATCTTTCCGCCGAACGCGCCGATGGTGCAGGGGAAGCCCGCGGTTGCCAAGTTCCTTGGCGACCTGTTCGGCGCGATCGCCTTTCGCGATGCGGTCGGCACGATCGCCGACATCAGAGTCAGTGGCGATCTGGCCGTCGAAACTGGCCATTACGCGTGGACGCTTGTGCCGCCGGGCGGCGCGCCGATGCCCGATAAGGGTAAGTACGTGCACGTCTGGGCGCGGGCTCCGGATGGCGCGTGGAAGGTGATCCGGTACTTCTCGAACTCGGACGTTCCGCCGCCGGCGCTGGCGCCGTAAGGGCGACGTATAATTCGCTCGATGACCCGCCGCCTCGGCCTTGCAGCCCGTGGTGAAAGTCCCGCTGCATTCGACGAGCGATGCATCCCGCCTGGCGGCGTTGCTCCTCCGTCAAATACTCCCGGTATTTTCGGTCGTCGCGCCTTGCCAGCCGGGCGCCTCGCTCGTCTCGGTGCGACGCGGGACTTTCACCACGGACTGCTGGCCTCCCTGGCCGTTGTCGTGTTCGCCGTGGCGGGCGCGTCGGCGGGACCTGCCAGGCCGCTCGAGTCGCTGCGGCTCATCGTCTCGGTCGCATGGCTGAACGCGTCGGAACAGGTCGAACACGAGACGCGGCTCCTCGCACCACGGGTTCCACAGCCGTCCGCCATCACCGCGTCGCGGGCGCCCCGATCCGTCGCCTTCCGGCGATTTCCGGTTGAACGCTGGTTGTTTCAGCGTCCGCCCCCCGCTTCGCTCTAATCGCTCCAGTCGAATCTCATTTCAATTGATGTCGCAATCGGGCGCGTCACGCGTGTCCGGCTGTCGCTGGATGCCTGCGCGATGAGCAGATGTCAGGCGGAAGCCCGGACTCTGCGTGGCCGTGTCCGCTGGAGGTTGGTCATGCGTGAATGGTGGCGTTCGCTGTTTGCGGCGCAAGTGGAGTCTGTGCCGCGGGAGATGGACGAGGTCAGGACACTTCGGGATGGCTTCGTCCGCCTGGACGATGAGTCGCTGAAGGGGGCGGCGCGGAGCGCCACGCGCCTGCCAGAGATCGTGGCGGTGACCGCCGTCGTGGCGTCGCGGGTGCTCGGGTTGCAGATGTTCGACGCGCAGCTCGAAGGCGCGCTCGCGCTGGCGCACGGACGGATTGTGGAGATGCAGACCGGTGAGGGCAAGACACTGGCGGCGGTTCCTGCCGTCGCGTGGTACGCGGGCTCGGGACACGGCGTTCACGTCCTCACCGCGAACGACTATCTCGCCGGTCGCGATGCGGCGTGGATGGGCGAGACATACCGCTGGCTCGGCCTGTCCGTGGCAGCCGTCGCGCAGGAGATGACGGCGGACGAGCGGCGGTCGGCCTATGGGCGCGACATCACGTACGCATCCGCCAATGAGCTGGGGTTCGACTATCTGCGCGACGGACTCGCGCTCCATCCCCAGGAGCAGGTACTGCGGCCGTTTGCCGTTGCGGTGATTGATGAAGCCGACTCGATCCTGCTGGACGAGGCGAGGATTCCGCTCGTCATCGCCGGCGGCACGATGGAGCCATCGGCCCTGGCCGTTGACGCCGATCGCGTTGTCCGGCAGCTGATGCCGCAGGTGCACTTCACGTCCGATCAGATGGCGAGAAACGTGGCGCTCACGCCGCAGGGCGTAGATGAGGTCGAACGGCTGCTGCCGTGCAGCAATCTCTACGACGGCGATCATCTCCCCGCAATGACCGCGGTTCAGGACGCGCTGCACGCGCACACGCTGCTGCACCGCGACGTGGACTACCTGGTGCAGGACTCAACGGTCCTGTCCATCGACGAGCTCAAAGGACGCGTCGTGCGCGACCGTCGCTGGCCTGCGGGACTGCAGACGGCACTCGAGCTGAAAGAGCAGGTGACGCGACACCGCCAGGGCCGTGTGCTCGGGTCGATCACGATGGAGAGCCTGATCGCGCTCTATCCCGCCGTGTGTGGCATGACGGGAACCGCGGACGCACAGGCGAGCGAGTTTCGGGAGCTCTATGGGCTCGAGGTGGCAGCGATCGCACCGAATCGTCCGGTCATCAGATCCGATCATCCGGATCGCGGCTTCGCGACTCGCGCCGAGAAGGAGGACGCGGTACTGGACGAGATTCGCGATCGACATCGCTCGAGGCAGCCCGTCCTCGTCGGCACGTCATCGGTCGAAGAGTCGGAGCGGCTGAGTGCGCGGCTGCACGACGTGCCTCACGAGGTGCTCAACGCCCGCCACGAAGAGGCCGAGGCCGTCATCGTGGCGCGCGCCGGTGAGGCGGGCGCGGTCACGATTTCGACGAACATGGCGGGTCGCGGCGTCGATATCTGTCTCGGCGCGGGCGTCGCCGCGCTCGGTGGCCTGCACGTGATCGGCACCAACCGGCACGAGAGCAGCCGGATCGATCGACAGTTGCGCGGACGCGCCGGCCGGCAAGGCGATCCCGGCAGCTCACAGTTCTTCGTGTCTCTCCAGGATCCGCTGCTCATCAAGTACGCCGACGGCCCCGGGACCGAGTTATCGTCGTGTGATCACCTGCAGCGCGTGGCCGAGGGGCAGAGCCTGGGCTGCCGCCTCTTTCTGCGCAAGTACGAGACCCTCGTCGAAGGGCAGCGGCAGCAGATCGCCGATCGCCGTCAGCGCGTGCTGGCCGCGCACGTGGACCGGGTCCTCAAGCCGGCCGAGCCCTCGTCCGCCTCGGACCTCGAGCGTCTCGTCACGCTCGACACGATCGACGATCTCTGGTCGGACTATCTGGCCGTGGTCAGCGAGCTTCGCGCGAGCACGATCTGGGTGTCGCTCGGTGGCGGCAACCCGTTTCGTGAGTATCTCCGCACGGTGCACGCGATGTTCCAGGAACTGACGCGAACAATGGACGAGGAGATCGCGGCTCGCCTCGAGCGCGCCACGATTCACGGAATCGAGCCGCGCCAGCGGGGCGCGACCTGGACGTATCTGACGACCGACGAGCCGTTCGGCACCATGACCGAGCGCCTGATGCGCAGGCTGGCGGTCACGCTTCATCGGCTACGATCGTGAGCTGGGCTCCCTCGAATACACTGGCGTAGAGGTACGAGTGGAAGCCGGACGGTCGCACCAGACGCGTCGGCACACAAGGCTCGCTGACATGCATCGACACGCACTCATCCTGACGGGCGCTCTCTCGATAATCGTGCTGGGCGCCCCGGCCACGTCCGGCGCGCAGACGGGCTTCCTTGCGGCCCGACTTGTGAACGGAGGCCTTCCCGTCACGCCTGTGCTCGCCGTGTCCGGAGGAGAGGTGTTTCTCGAGGTGACCGTGACAGCGGATGGCCGCGTCGACTCGATCCGCACGCTCCGTACGACTCCACCCTTCACCGGCGCCGTGATCGAGGCCGTTCGCGGGTGGCGGTTCATGCCGGCCACGCAAACCGCCGAGCCCTCAACCGGATCCAAGGACGCGTCCGCGAAGCCTGTCGCCGCGCCGGTCTTTGTCGCCGCCATGTTCGCACCGCCCGCGTTGAACGGTCCGACGTTAGGCCAGCCGCCTCAGGACCTTCTCTCAGCGTCGAACGAAACGGCCATGCCCGCGGTGTCGACTCCTGCCGCCTACCCGTCGCGTGCCGTGGGCAATGGCACCGTGCTCGTGGAGGTGACGATCGACGGCGCGACGGCTCGGACCGACGCGCGGATCAAGGTGTCGTCACCGGCGTTCGACGCAGCCGCCATGGCCGCTGCGAGATCGTGGTCGTTCCTGGCCGCGCGCAGACAGGGACAAGTGGTCACGACGCATGCCTATCTGTTGTTTGCCTTTCGAGAGCCAGTCGTCGTCGTCCGCTGATGGCACGCGCCCGCCGGCCTCGAGACGCCTATCTCTCGACCCGTAACGCGCCTTGACTATGGTTTTCTGAACAGCACGAGGTACAGCGAGGCCGGCTGGCTCGCCGGCGACCAGGCCGTGATGGTCCTGACATACGTCAACACGAAACTGACCTCGCCTTGCACCACTTCTGAAGGAACGCCGTGCCCGCCCCGGTTGGCGGGGACGCCGGCCGGAACCTCGGTGTCGGGTCGCGGAGGGAAGTCGATCACGGCGAGCCGGCCGCCAGGTTTCAGGGAGGCCGCGAGGCTTCGGATCACGGCCTCGGGCTGAGTGAGGTGGTGGTACGCGTCACGAATCAGAATGGCGTCGCAGCAAAGCGGGGGCAGATTCGTCGAGTTCGCCGCGCCGGCAATCACGGTGACGTTGGTCAATCGCTCACGCTGGGTGATGTCGCGCAGCGCTGCGAGCTGTGCCGCTCCGATATCGGTGGCGTAGACGCGGCCCGTCGGTCCGAGCTCCCTTGCGAACCGCATGGTCCAGGCGCCGAAGCCCGCGCCAACGTCGCCCACCGTCACGCCCGGTTTCAGCTCCAGCAGTCCGACGAGCTGCGGGATTTCGACCTCCGCCGATGTGATCTGGGCATCGGTCAGCCCCGTCTGCTGCGCAGCGGTCTGCGCGCAGGCGAGAAGCACGACGGTGATTACCGGGGCAATGTGTCTCATGTGCTATGTGCGGAGTCTACTAAACGAAGGCCGATCCGTGCTGAGCCATGTTCGGACGCTTTCGCACATTCACAGATACTCATGTTCACCTTCGAGCTTCTGGCGCTCGTCTATTTCCTGCTGCTGCCAGCTGCCGCACTACTGACGAGGCGCGCGCGCCCGCGGCCAGCGTGGCGAGCGATGGCGGCTGCGGCGATTCTCGCGGTCGTCATCCTGGTCGCCGCGCGGGTGCTCTCCCCGGCGGCTCGCGCGTGGCTCGGGCATCTCTACCTGGTAGCCGGCTACTGGATTCCCGGGCTGATGGCACCGGCGGCGCACGACGCCAGGTTCGAATCGTGGCTGGAAACGACCGATAGGCGGTGGCAGTCGCGGCTGAGCCGCATCCCCGAATGGCTGGTCCATGCCGGTGACGTCGGTTACCTGCTGTGCTATCCGTCCGTGCCAGCCGCGTTCCTCGTGGTGTGGTGGTCCGGCGGCGAGCTGGACGTGAACCGCTTCTGGTTTGCCGTGCTGCTGGCCGGCTTCACGTGCTACGGGTCGCTGCCGTGGCTCGTGGCACGGCCGCCGCGGCCGCTTCCAGGTGCCGGCGCACACGCGCACCCGGTGGCGCGCGTCAACACGGCGCTGCTGTCGCGCGTCAGCCACAATCTCACGACATTCCCAAGCGGCCATGTTGCCGTGTCGGTTGCGGCCGCGCTCTGCGTGGCCACGCTCTCATTGTCCGCAGGGCTTGCGCTCTTGCTCGTCGCAGCCGCGGTGTCGATCGGTGCAGTCGCGGGGCGCTACCATTACGTGGTGGACGTTGCAGCAGGCTTCCTCGTCGGCGCCGTCAGCGTATTGGTCGCCGTCGTTGCGCCGCCGGACACGCGCCGCCTTGCCGCGACCCAGGTCGCCGCCGCGCCACAGCGCGCGAACGACAGCTACGACCAGCGTCGCATCGAGATGGTCGAGCGCCAGCTCGCGTCGCGCGGGGTGGCCAGCCGCCCTGTCCTCGACGCGATGCGCGAGGTCCCGCGTGAACGCTTCGTCCCGCCAGACCTGGCGTCGCGCGCCTACGACGATCGGCCGTTGCCTATCGGGCTGGGTCAGACGATCTCTCAGCCTTACATCGTTGCCTACATGTCAGAGCTGTTGCGAACCACGCCCGAGCACCGCGTGCTCGAGGTCGGGACCGGATCGGGCTATCAGGCCGCGGTGCTTGGCGAGCTGGTGCGTGAGGTCTACACGATCGAGATCGTGCCGGAGCTGGCGCGTCGCGCGACCGCCGTCCTGAAGGATCTCGGTTACCGCAACGTGCAGGTGCGAGAGGGAGACGGATACGCGGGCTGGCCCGATCGCGCGCCCTTCGACCGCATCCTCGTCACCGCTGCGCCGGAGCGGATCCCGCAGCCGTTACTCGATCAACTGGCTCCAGGCGGCGTGCTGGTGGCGCCGGTTGGCCAGCAAGGCACCACGCAATGGATCGTCGTCGCCGAGAAGACCGAGCGCGGCATCGTCGAGCGGCGAACCATCCCCGTTCAGTTCGTCCCGTTCACACGACCAAAATGAGTCGAGCGATCGACGAGTGACTCGCGGTTAGCGCTCGACCCGTAACGCGCTGGCCGGTTCGACACGAAGCGCTCGTCGCGTTGGGACGACGCACGCGAGGAGGCAGACGCCCATCATGAGGACCGCGTACGCGGCGATCGACGCCGTTTCCACAACGCTCGGCGTGCTCTCGAAGGGTCCCACGAACATGACGGCCACCAGGATGGCGCCCGCGACATTGCCGAGGCCCACTTGCGCGAGCGGCCGGCGGAGGACCGCCGCGATGACGCGGCGGCGATCGGCGCCGAGGGCCACCCGTACGCCGATCTCCTGGGTACGCCGAGAGACGGTGAACGACACGACTGAGTAGATGGCAGTCAGCGATAGCAGCAGGGCGATCGCGCTGAGGAGAGCCAGCACGCGCGACATGTACTGAGACTCGAGCCACCCGCTCGCCCAGGCGTCATCGAGCCGCATGAGCTCGTGGATTTGCAGCGTGGGCTCCACCTCGTTGGCGACGGCTCTGAAGCGCGCGGCGAACGATTCGGAACTACTCCGGACGCCGATCGCGATCCGGAGAACGGGCGCCGCCTCGGGTGCGATGGGAAGATAAAGCCCGGCTGGCCCCTCCACCATCCCCAGATCTCTCACCACGCCCACGATGTCGAGCCACGGACCCGCCGTTGGTGTGTCGTCCACACGAACGCGGCGAATCCGCCGGCCGACCGGATGTCGTCCGCCGAGCACCTGGGTGACGAATGACTGGTTGACGATCACCGCGGCGGAAGCAGAGTCGACATCCGCAGCCGCGAACGCACGACCTGCCAGGATGGGCGCGCCGACGACATCGAAGAAATTCGGCGCGACCGAGGCCGACGACACGGGATGTCCGGGGGCGGACGTCGTGAGCGCCTCGCCGTCGACCTCGATCCGCCAGCGCGGATGCAGTGTTCCCGGCAATCGATCGGCAAACGTCAGCCCGGCGACCTCGGGTTCCGACATCACTCGTCGCTCCAGTTCCGCGTAGGTTCTGCGGAGGCGCGAACGGAACGCCAGCTCTGTCGTATCCATTGGCACTCCGGACGCACTCTCTCGATCGAGCTGGAGGCGCGCCGAGAGGTACCTGGCGGCGGGGAATCCAACGTCTCGTGTCTGTCCCTCGACGACCCAGCGATGAAAGAAAAATGAAGCAGCCGGAAACGTCAGCGTGGCGGCGACCTGCGACGCGATGACGAGGGTCCAGACCCCGCCGAACCTGAAGCCACCGCCCCCGGCGGTTGATTGTCGAAGCCGAGCCTCCAGTCCGCGGCTGGTGATCTTCAGCGCAGGGAGGACGCTGATGAGCGCCGCGCTCAGCAGCGTCAGCGTGCCGGCATAGATCAAAGTAGTTGGCGCGAGGCCGTCGCCCACCCAGAACGGAAGCGACCGTCCAGAGTTGGCCTCCATCATCGCGAGGAGTGACCGAACGCCGACGCGCGCCGCGACAAGCCCGACGATGACGGCAAGACCCGCGAGCACGAGCCCTTCGACGAAGAGTTGAGCGACGATCCGCGCCCGGCTCGCGCCGAGCGCACTCCTCACGGCGATCTCACTCTCGCGCGTGGCCGCGCGCGCGAACATCAGCAGCGCCACGTTGGCAGCGACGAGCACCAGGAGCATGACGACGAAGATGTTCCCGAGGGCCAGCCCCAGCTGAATACCGCTCGGGTCGAAGAACAGCCAGGCATACGGAACCAGTTGAGGCCGTACGTGCTCGCGCGTCTCCGGCACGCCGACCGCGTCCCGCTGACCGATTGCCAGCAACTCGGCTTGCGCCCGCTCTCTGGACGCGCCCCGAGCGAGTCGTCCAAAGACCAGGAGGCCGGGTCCGTCGCCGGGGGCTGAGCCGACGGCAGGCACGCGGAGAGGTATCCAGATACCGTGCACGGCTGGAAATGCAAAGCCCTCAGGCATCACGCCCGCCACGGTCCTTCGCTCGCCGCCCAGTCGAACCGTCCGTCCGACGACCTCCCGATCGCCGGAGAATCGCCGCTTCCAGATGTCATGGCCGATCACGATCACGGGTGGCGCGCCGGGCTCTTCGTCAGCCTCGAGGAGCGTCCGGCCCAGCTCCGGCAGCACACGAGCCATCCGGAAAGCGGACGCAGTCATCGCCGCTACGTCCACAGCCTCGGACTGGCCAGCGTCGGTGATCAGGTTGCGGGGAAACAGGCTGACCGCGCTCAAGTCCTCAATCGACGTGAGCACGTCACGCCAGGTCGCGAAGTCGTATGAGGTCGCCGGCACAGGGCGAGTCAGCGAGGCGTCCCAGTTCCTGAATCCGACGATACGGGAGCCCTGGTCAAGGGGGAGGGAGGGGGCGACCATCTGGTTCCGAAGCTCGAAGACAGCCACGGCTGCGGCGATACCAAATGCCATGGCCGCGCAGCCTACGAGCGTCAGCGCCGGGTAGCGTGCGAGCATGCGGATGGCGAGCCTCAGATCGAGTGAGAAGCTGCCAAGCCACACGAACCCGCGGTCGTCGCGCAGCGCCTCCTTGTGCTTCTCCACCCCGCCAAACGCCACCAACGCCCGCCGCCGGGCCGCATCGGGCGCGAGGCCGTGTTCCCGCATCAGTTTCTCCGTCTCCAGCTCGACGTGAAGACGGAACTCCTGATTCATCCGCGACTCGGCGGCGCGGCGTGCAATGAGCAACCGGAGATGCGCGCGGGCGGCGTCACGCCACTTCATCGACGAACCCCCGACACCACTGGCAGCAGGATCGTCACGTCGTGCGCAGCACCGAATCGAGCGCAGCGGAGAACTTCTTCCAGCTCTCAACCTCTTTGTCGAGCGCACGACGACCAGCAGCCGTCAAACGGTAGTAGCGGGCCTGACGGTTGTTGTCGGTCACGTCCCACTCGCTCGTGATCAAGCCGGTCTTCTCGAGGCGTTGGAGCGCGGGGTAGAGCGAGCCCTGGTTCATGGCGAACTCGCCGGACGACATCTGCTGCACGCGTTGGCTGATCCCCCAGCCGTGCATGACCGACAGCGAGAGTGTCTTCAGGACGAGGAGATCGAGCGAGCCGCGGAGGGCATCGACGGGCAGACGCGGGCGCGCCACAATGACCGGACTCTCCTTACGTACTGACTGTATGTCGCTGTCCAGAGAAGACTAGCCGCACGCTTCTGTCGCTGTCAAGAGGAGTGGTTCATGACGCGGGTCTTCCGGTGGAGGAGGACGCCGCGAAGGTGAGCTTCCAACGCTGCGGACGCTCCTGTAGACATCTTGACGAGTCCGCGTGAGCGGGGTATTGTCTGTCGCTCAGGAAGATGTCTATGCGAGACAACCGAAAGGATCAGCTCCAGGGCACGCTCGATCTCCTCGTGCTGCGCACACTCTCCACGGGCGGCACGATGCACGGCTACGCCATCTCCGACCGCGTCGAGCAGATATCGCGCGACGTGTTGCAGATTGAGGCCGGGTCCTTGTATCCGGCGCTGCACCGGATGGAGGAGGCGGGCTGGGTCCTCTCCGAGTGGGCCGTCTCCGACAATAACCGCCGCGCCCGTTTCTACACCATCACTGCGGCTGGGAAGCGCCGGCTGACGGACGAAGAAGAACATTGGAGAAGCCTCTCGGCTGCGGTCGGCCGCGTGCTGAGGCTCGCCTGACATGCGCGCAATGCACCGGCTGCTGAACCTGTGGCGCGGAGAGGCACTTGCCCGCGATTTCGACGACGAGATCGCGTTCCATTTCGAGAAGCGCATCCAGGCCAACGTGCGTGCTGGCATGACGGCCACCGAGGCTGCGCAGGAAGCGCGTCGCCACTTCGGCAGCGCCGTGCGGGCCCGTGAGGGGATGCGAGAGGCGCGCGTCGCCGAGTGGATTCCCGCGTTTGGGCGCGACCTGCGGGTCGGGGTGCGCATGGTGCGACGACAGCCGGCGATCGTCGCCCTCGCGGTGCTCACGCTCTCACTCGGTGTCGGCGCCACCGGCGCCGTGTTCTCTCTCATTCATGGCATGTTGATTCGGCCGCTGCCATACCCCGATGCCGATCGCGTCGTCGCCGTGATCGACACCTTCCACATCGGCCCCGCACGCACGGGTCCGACCGTTCCCGAGTTGCTCGACCTTCGCGACGCGGCGACGAGCTTCGATGGCCTCTCCTTCGTTGACTGGCGCGACTTTCAGATCGGCGGCGGCATGGAGCCGGTCCGCGTTGTCGGCGCGCGTGCCGAAACGTCCTTGCTGCGGGTACTCGGCGCGACGCCTGCCATCGGCCGGCTGTTCACCGATGCCGATGCCGACCCCGGCCATCCGCCGGTGGCGATACTGACTGACGCGTTGTGGCGGACGAACTTCGGCGCCGATCCCGCCGTCGTCGGCCGGCGGATTGTCCTCAACGGGCTCATGACCGAGGTAGTGGGCGTACTCCCGTCGAGCTTTCGCTTCGACTTCTTCAGCGCCGATCCGGTCGCCGTGTACGTGCCGTTCCCGATGGTGCCGGTGTATACGTCGCGTAGCGGCGAGTTCGTGAACGTGCGTCGCGTCATGGTGGTCGGCCGTCTGAAGCCTGGAGTGGCGATAGCGCAGGCGGACGCGGAAGTTCGCACGCTTGGAGGCCGGATCGCTGCGAGCCATCCTGAGCTGTATCGACAGGGATCGGATCGGCGCGACGTCGGATTCGCCATGAAGGCGGAGCGCCTGCAGGACTACCTGTTCGATGGAAGCCGCGTCATGGCGAGGCTCATATCCGCGGCGGCGATCATGCTGCTCCTGATCGCCTGCGTCAACATGAGTCAGTTTCTGCTGGCGCACGCGTTCGAACGCCGCGCGGAACTGGCGTTGCGAAGCGCGTTGGGTGCGGTGCGGTGGCACCTCGCACGCCAGCTTGCCGCTGAGTCGCTCGTCCTCGCCGCGGTCGCCGCCGCTATCGGTCTCCTGCAGACGGCGGGATTCATTCAACTGCTGCGTCTTCTGGCCATGTCGCAGGATTCGTTCGTGGCCAGTCGGATCGCGCTGAATGTGCCAGTTGCCGCATTCACGGTCGCGATGGCTGTGGCGGTGACGATGCTCTGCAACCTCGTGCCTGTGGCTCGTCTGGCTCGGGCGTCACCGCTGCACGTCTTTGCGACGCGTGAAGTTGCGCCTCACATCGGTGCCAGACACGCGCTGATCGCGGGGCAAGTGGCCGTGACGGTGACGCTCCTCGCCATCACCGGTGTCCTCGTTCACAGCATCAGTCGATTGGACGCTGGTGATCGCGGCTACACGGCGGACGGGGTGACCACCGTCCGCCTCCGCGCGCCCTTGCGCGTGCAGGGCGGCCGTCTCGGCGCGCTGTACCGGCAATACCTCGAACGGCTCCGCGCACTCCCTGATGTGTCGGCCGTTGCGATGGCCGATGCGTTGCTGCCGTTGTTTCCGTCGACCCCGTTCGCGGTCGATGGCGCGGCGACCGACGCCGCAACGCTCTCAGCGCAGCAAGCCGGCTATTGCATCGTGAGTCCGGACTATTTCTCGACGCTGGGCATTCCCCTGCGCGCCGGCCGTGCGTTTACCGATGACGATCAGGCGGGGCGAACGCCAGTCGCAATCGTCAACGAGGAGATGGCGCGTCGCTTCTGGCCTGGACAGCAGGTGATCGGTCGCCAGCTTCGCGCGGGGCAGGGCCCGCGAGCCGCAGTCATGACCATCGTCGGCGTCGTCGGCAATGTGCGCCCGGCGATGCAACTCGACCCGATACCGCAGGTCTACGTCTCCTACCTCCAACAGGCGGAGCCGAATATGACCGTGCTGGTGCGCGGGCGCCCGGGTCGGCCGCTGCCACTCACTGCGATCAAGCAAGCGGTCTGGTCGGTGGCGTCCGATCAACCGCTGTTCAACATCCGGCCGCTGGGCGATCTGCTGTCGAGCATGACTGCGGAGCCGCGTCGGAGCATGGCCATTCTGCTGGGCAGCATCGCCGCCATGGCGGTCGTCGTCTCAGGTGTCGGAATGTTCACGCTGGTCACGTTCGTGACCGCGAAGCGCCGGCGTGAGATCGCGTTGCGGCGCGTCATCGGCGCCGGGCCGGCCGACGTGCTTCGGCTGGTGTCCGTTCCAACGTTCCGGTGGACCTGCGTCGGTCTGCTCGCCGGTCTCGCGGCAGCGATCGGAGGAGCCGGCGTCCTGCGTACCAACTTCGCCGGCGTCGCCCCGAACGACCCGGGACTGCTCGCGATGGTTGGCCTGTTCTATCTCGCACTCGCTGGTACCGCCATGTGCGCACCCGCGTTGAACGCCCTGCGCGGCGACCCCGCGGCCATTCTTCGTAGCGAATGACCGCGAAAGACACACGAGACGTCGAATGGAAGACCGTCCCCGGCGAGCTTGGCCACGGCCGACCGCCGCCGGGCGTGCAGGCCGCTGCGGAGTAGAATCTGCTCATTCGGCAGGAGTCTTCACCGATAGGGCCGTTTCCATATTTGAAAGGCGACCGTGATGACCAGTCGGTTGATCGCAGTATTGAGCACGGTTGTGGGGATCGTTGCGTTGTGCGTGTCCAGCGGTACCGCGGTGTCGGGCCAATCGCGGGGTAGGCCGCCTTCGCTGGTCGTCACCGCGTTGGCCGGAAAGGCTGTGGAGTACAAGGCGCCGCGCACACCCTGGGGCGATCCCGATTTGCAGGGCGTGTGGTCGAGCGACGACATGGAGAACATCCCGATGGCCGCGGGCCAGGGTCGAGGCGGTCCTGGACGCGGTGGCGCTCCGCAGGCGGCGCCGGGACAGGTTCCACCGCTCTATCTCGACGAGGCGGCGCTGGCGTCCCGAAAGGCGCAGGTCGAGGGAGGGGCAAAACAGCGCGACACCAGCGCCGAAAGCAGCTTCCGATTCGACTACGCGCGCCGCGTCTTCCCGCAGACGCGTTTGATCGTGGATCCGCCGGACGGTCGTCTGCCGGCCATCAAGGTGAACCAGCAGGAACGTCAGATGCCACGCGGCACCTACGGCCCGGGCCCGCTGAATTCCTGGGAGGACTTCTCGCTCTACGAGCGCTGCATCACCCGCGGCATCGCCGGGTCGATTCTTCGTGTCATCTATGGAAACGGTAACCGGATCGTCCAGGCGCCCGGCGTGGTGGCGTTCTCGACCGAGATGCTCCCGGATACCCGCCTGTTCTACACCGACGGACGCAAACACGTGGGGCCGTCGATCATTTCGTACCTCGGTGACTCGCGCGCGCACTGGGAAGGCGAGGAACTGGTCGTCGAAACCACGAATCTCACCGACAAGACCGCGATCGGCATCAATGGCAACGGTGTGCGACACAGCAAGGAGATGGTGATTACCGAGCGCTTCCGCCGCGTCGCCGACAACATGATTCAGTACCAGGCGACCTACGACGACCCGGTGACGTACGAGCGGCCGTTCACCGTCTCCTTCCCGTTGACGCCGCTCGACGGCGGCGTGCTGCTCCCGTACGACTGCCATCCAGGCAACACCGCGATTTCGATGTCGCTGTCCGCGGAACGCTACGAAGACAAGCGCCATGCAGAGGATCTGGCGAAAGGCATCAACCGGCCGCGGCGCAGCGTGCAGGACGATGGCGCAGGCGTGGGTGCGGCGCTGCCGGCAGGACGCGGCGGTGGTCGAGGGGCCGCGCCGGCCCCGCTGCCGCCGGGCGGAGCGACAGGCGAGCGCGATGTGGAGAGGTGAGAGACGCAAGACGCCGGAACACGAGGTCACGATGAAACGAAATGTCTTCCTGTCAGTGTTGTTGGCTCTGGTGAGCGCCGTCGTGTACGCGCAGGCGCCAGCGATCGTGCTGCCGCCCGGAGCGAGCCCGCAGGCGGCGCAGGATCCTGGCTATCAGGCGCTGATCGCGAGCTGCAAGGTGCCGCCGCCTCCTCCGCCCCAGCGCGGGGGTGGGCCCGGGCGTGCGGGAGGAGCCGCGGCGCCCACTGCGACGCCACCGGGCTTCCCGCCACCACCCGCCGAGTACACCGTCACCGAGATCCCCGGTGTCATCGCCGCGGGGCAGAAGTGGACCAAGGTCTGGGAGGTCAGCGGCAACAACGCCGACGGCCTCCTTGCCGACAAGAACGGCGACATGCTGATCGCGCAGAACCACAACAGCGCCGTGGTGAAGCTCGATAAGAACGGCAAGGTGTCGACGGTCTACCGTGACACGCATACGGGCGGCGCCCTGTCGATGAACAAGAAGGGCGAGCTGTTCATCGTCGAGCGCGGCCTGCACGCGAATGTGACGCAGCTGACGCCGAAGCGGCAGATCCACGCCGACAAGCTGACGAACGGCGATCCACTCGATTGCCTCGGCGGCGTAATCAACGACCTGACCGCGGACAGCAGGGGCGGCGTGTACTTCACGATGGGCGGGCTGTTCTATGCCGACGCCAAAGCGGTCGTCACGCGCTACGGCGAGAACCTGACGACGAACGGCGTCATGCTCAGCCCGGACGAGAAGACGTTGTACGTGACGAACGGGCGCAGCGTGGCGGCGTTCGACGTGCAGCCCGATGGGTCGTTGAAGAACCAGCGTCAGTTCGTCGAGCTGCCGGCCGGCGGCGACGGCCTGTCGGTGGACTCACAGGGCCGCCTCTACGTCACCGCAGGCCCCGCGCTGCACGTGGTCGCGCCCGACGGAAAGCTCCTCGGCAGCATTCCCGCACCGTACGGACTGATCACGGCCGCGTTCGGCGGGAAGGACAAGAAGACGATCTACGCAGTGGTCAGCCTGATCGACCCGACCCGGCTGCAGCACGCCTACGTCTACTCGATTCCGATGCTCGCGCAGGGGTACAAGGACCGGGCGAAATAGGGCGCTCCTCCTACGCAGGGTTTCGAGGAGTGTGATGATGCGGGCGGGACTTCTGATTGCGATCGTCGTGGTCGGCCTCGCCGTGGCCGGGGTTGCGGCGCAACAGGGCGGCGGCGGACGGGGAGCCGGGCCGCGGATTCCGCCGACCGGCACGATTGAGAAGGTCAAAGACAATCTGTACAAGATTGCGGGCGCCGGCAGTAATACGACCGTGTTCATCACGGCGGAGGGCGTCGTCCTCGTCGACACGAAGCTCGCCAACAACGGCGAAGCGATCCTGAAACAGGTGCAGACGGTCACCGACAAGCCGGTGTCGATGATCATCAACACACACACGCACCCGGATCACAACGGCAGCAACGACTATTTCAAAACTGCCAGACCGATGGTCCAGGTTGTCGCGCACGAGAACACGAAGAAGTGGGTCGCGGCCAATCCGCGGTCCAACCCCGCGATGACGCCCGACCGCACTTTTGCCGGCAAGACGACGCTCGGGAAGGGCAGGGACCGCATCGACCTCTATTATTTCGGCGCCGGCCACACCAACGGCGACGTCTTCGTGGTGTTCCCGGCGGTGCGGGCGATGTGTGTCGGCGATCTCATGGCGTGGAACATGGCGCCGCTCATCGACCCGGCGACCGGTGGGAGCGTGGTCGCGCTGCCGGATACGCTCGAGAAGGCGCTGAAAGGGATCAAGAATGTCGATCTGGTCATCGAGGGTCACGGGAGCGTGAATACGTGGGAGGGCTTCCGCGCCTACGCGCAATTCAATCGCGCGCTGCTCGATGCGGCAAGAGCAGGACTCGGCAAGCAGACGCCGGAGGAGATCGCCGCCAGCTTGAAGCCGAAGTTTCCAGCCTTCACGAAGGAGGAGCTCCTGCCGGATCTGGAGTACGGCGGGACGCCACTCTCGCGAGCGGTGATCAACGTGAATGTGGCGTTCCAGGAGTTGAGGGGTGAGCCCGTGACGACGAATTTCGGTCCCGCCCGTGGCGCGGCTCCGCCGCCGGCTCCGAGCAAGTAGTGTTTGTCTACCGCTTTCTAAACGTCACCGGCAGACCTCCTTGCGCGCTGTTCACCGTGCCGGTCAGGGCGGTGCCATCCGTCGACAGCTCACCCGAGAAAGTCCAGGGCTGAGTGTTCGGCAGCTCAAAGTTCATCCGCCGGTCTTTCATCGTAAGACCCCGGAGAGGCTTGTCGATCGTCGGGTCGACCCGGCCGCCGAAGGTCTTGAGATCGGTGCCGATCAGCTTTCCTTGCACGGTTCCGTCCGCGTTCTTCGTGAATTCAAGAAAGATGTCGTAATCGATGGTGGCCAGGCGCGGGCGGCCGGTCCACCGCCCGGCAAGGGCGTTCGCCACATCGGCAGTCACCTGGACCGGCGTGACGGGGTCTTCGGCCGCCGGGTTCTGGCGCTCGTGGCGGTTCGTCTCGCTGTAGTTCTGAACGATCGTGTTTCCCTCGTGGCACCCGTACTCCCACCACTCGTACGATGGGTCGTTGCGCATCGGGTAGCGCACCGTGAACGAGCGAGTCAGGATGACCGGATCCTCTGTCTTGATCTCGTAGAGCCACATGTCGTCGTTGAGGCGCGTGATCCGCTCCGTCGTCTTCATCTTGTCGCTGACCGGGAAGCGGTTTCCTGGCGGCGAGCCGACGACGGCGAGGTTGACCATCGGCGGGCCCTCCTTGTAGTTGGCCGTCTCGACGACGAGCGTGTTGCCCTCCCAGTGGCCTCGTGAATCACCCATGTAGCCCTTGTGCGCCGGCGACAGCGGTGGCCGGCCGTCCGTGAAGATGACGCGCGCGTCGTGGATCATCTCGAGGTCGAACACGACGACGCCTGGCGCCTGCCAGATCTTGAAGCCGCCGTTGTAGCGATAGGGCATCATCGATGAGGGCATCCCGCGCGAGCGGCAGTTGTCCCAGAAGTCGAAACTGAGGGCGTTCTCGTAGACCGGGTCCTCGCCGGGCAGCGCCCAGGAACTGCCCATCGCGAGCGCGCGGCGCTTGGCCTCCGGGGTCAGGTCCGGGAGCCGCCCGTTCGGCGGATCGACGATGAGCGTGGTTTGCCGCTGTGGAGTGGCCGGGTCGGTGACGCCAGTCAGCAGCGCGCGTCCGAACTCGCCCTTTGCGATCAACTCCCGGCCGAGATCGCCGCGGCCGCGCGCGGCGACGATGCGCTGGTTGTACTCCTCTTCCGTCCACCACTGCTTGTTCATGTCGCACGGCGGGCCACCGAACCGGTAACTGTTGGCGCACCGCTCGAGCGGAACACCGGCGGCCTGCATCTGGTTCAACGTGGCCTGGATGTCGGGTTCACCCCATGGCGTCTTCGGATGCACCCAGCCCTTCGGGGTCTCGATGAAGTGGTTGGCTTCGCTCGGAGGGCCGAGGATCGACTGCGCATACGCGGTGGTGATAAAAACCGCGGCCGCCGCGGCGCCGAGCAGCGCGCGTTTCATCGTCGGCACGATCAGTTCCGCCCTCTGCCCGGCATGTGCCGGTCGTCCTTTTCGTTTTCGACGCAGTAGTGTTCCAGGAGATCGGTGTCGGGGAGCAGCTCTTCGACGACGCTGAACGTGATCGGCTTGGTGAAGGTCTGGGGATCGGTGATGGTGATCGTGAGATCGAGGTGGCCGTAGTCACGCCGGCGGAAGCGTTCCTCGACGCGTAGCTCCGTGCTGTGACCGGTACCGCGTGCGTCCAGCCAGCCGCGATCGTTGAAGCCGATGGTGTCGATCACCAGCGTGTCACCGTCCCATCGGCCGACCGAATATCCCTGCCACGCCGGCGACGGATCGACGGGCAGCTTGCGTCCATCCATGAAGATCTGGCGAAACGTGGTCTCGACCTCGTAGAGCATCACGATCACCCCGGACGAGTGGATGATCTTGAACGGTTCCGGCAACAGATCGCCGTGAGGCACCCCGTCGGGAAGACAATTCACCGTGGGGTTGAAGACCCCCGGCTCGCCGTGCTTGCGGAGCAGCTCCGCGCCGGCCGGTGTCAACGGCCGCTCATCCGGCTTGAAGTCTGCGAGCACGTCCCGGAAATATCTCGAGTTGAGCGACTCGCCCAATCCAAACAGCCCGTTGGGCGCGCGTGGGTCGCCCTGCGCTTGCCAGATGCCAGAAAGGTCCGGCTTGCCGCTCAACCGGGGCACCGGACCGGTCATGTTGATCTTCCCGTCGGGCGTACGCGGAGCGCCGGCCATCCGTTCGTTCAACCACTGCGCGTGCACGGAGAGGGTCGCTGCAACACAGGCGATGACCGTCCAGATGACACACCGAAGGTAATGACGCATGGGCCTCATTACATCACGGCCGCGATCCTGGCGACGCGCCTCTCAACAGTGGCCGTGCGCTACTGGTCGAGCCTGAAGCTCTGTGACGTGTCGATGTGGATGGTGGGCGCCTTGGCCGAGCTCGATGACGCGACGAGCGTCCAGATCATCAGGCCGGCGCCGGCCGTCACGGTGGCGCCCACGAGGGTAAAGCCGTAGGCCCACAGCAGTCGCGTCCATGGCCACGTGCGCGGATCGCGCCAGTCATGGCCGAACGAGTCATGCAGCAGCTTCAGGAAGTCGTCGGTGATTGGCTTCGGCTCAACCGCGATCCACAACTCCCACAAGAGCCACGCCGCGACCACGATCAGCAGTACGCCGCAGAGCACGGTGAACGCGACATTCAACTCCCCGCCCCTGTGCACGATCCGTTCGCAAGGCTGCACGACTGGAGAAGACGCATAACAGTCAGTGAGGTCCTCCGAGGTGAAGATGTGGCGGGGCGAGGTGACGATGAGGAGAGCGCCGAATCCGAGAAAGCCACACACGATCATGCCCATCCAGAGCTCCCAGAGCGCGAGCCTGAGCCAGGCGCGAAACGAGTCAGGAGGGATCCTCAGGGCCTGTCGATTCCATGGACTCATCGCGGGCAATGGCACGCCAGCCATGTCTAGATCCTTCCGCCTGGGTCCGGCTGCCGCCTTCGCAGCTCCGCTGCTTCGGCGGGCCAAGGAAGCGAGCCACTACGCCCGCGAACCGGCGGGGGCTCGGCTGGTGGATCTTCGATCGTGATGACCTGGTTGGCGCCTCGATCTCCCCAGGGCGGGGGCGCGCCGTCGCCGACGCGAATCGTGATCACGGGAAACGGAGGAACCTCCTGTGGCCACGGCGTGTGGCAATCGGTGACAACGACCAGGAGATCGATCGGAGCGCTCTTCCTCTCGATGAACCACCGCAGGCCGGCGCCGATGTCCGTACCGCCGCCGCCGTACAACTCGACCTGCGAGGAGGTGAACACTTTTCTCACGTCGTGCACGACGACGTCGCAGCAGGCGACGACGAGCTCGGCGCCGGACCCGAGCTGGCGCGTGAGCCCTCCGAGCTCGGCGACCGCTCGCGCCAGCTGCGTGTCCTGCATCGAGCTCGACGTGTCGATCAGAAACCCTGGCCTCGGCCGCGGCTGGTAGAAAGACGGCATGAGGAATTCGCCGTAGCAGGCCTGCCGGCGATGCGGACGTCTGTACGTGCGGTCGTATCGACCGAGCGTGCTGTCCCTCAACGCTCTGCGCACGGCGTGACGGATCGTGGCCATGTAGTCAACCTTGGGCGTCAGCACCGTATGCGCCCAGCGGCGCCAGCCCAACGGGACCTCGCCAGCGTAACCGGACGTGTCCTGGATGCGTTGCGCGACCTCTCGCTGAACGAGCCTGGCCTTCAAGGCGTCGACGCCTGCTTCGCCCGCGTCCTCGTCTGGCAGCTCCCAGGGGCGCCGTTCGCCGTGGGCGCCCGAACCGCAATCGCGCTCCGACCCCGAGGGCGCCGAGCCGGCCGCAGCACCGTTGGCCTCTCTGCCCGGCGGAGCAGGCTTGGACATCTGGCGGTAGTACATCTCGGCGCTCTCGCCCGTCTTCAAGCCGTACTTGCCCGGCTGCGGCGGGTCATCCGGGAGTGGCAGTCCTTCCGCGGCGAGATCGTCGTTGATCTCGCAGTCCGTCGCCGTGTTCCACAGCCGGTCGTTCTTGACGGCCGCGGCGGTCTTCCGATCCGCGTGGTCACGCAACAGGTGACTGACTTCGTGAATGAGCAGCGCCGCGTTCTCTTCCACCGTGTGCGTCTGCACCCATGAGTCGTTGTAGTAGAGACGCCAGTGGCGATCGACGGCCATGCTGCCAATCAGATCGGTCTTGACGGGGATGAGCGTGAAGAGCGCCGGCGCGAAGTAGGCGCGCTGATACGACGCCCGCACGCGCGCGGCCTGGAGCCCGCGCGAGTATCCGTCCGTCTTTCGCTCCGAGCGGCGAATCAGACTGACGACGTCTTTCAGCATGCTGAGCCCTCAGTCTCGTGGCAGGAGGTTCGCCACCTGCATCAGCTCGTAGAAGGGCCGGCACTCGGCCGGCAGCTTGAGCGGCCCCTCGGGCCGGTTCCTCTTGTCGCAGAGCGTGCGTGCGGCCGCGGTTGGAATGTCGGCGTTCTTCGTGCCCGCGACGCCGAGCGCGATCATCGCCGCTTCCCACCGATCGAGCGTCTTGTTGTTGAGGACGGCGCCGACGAGCGAGTAGCAGATGGCATACGCACGATCCGTTCGGTCGGGCAACACCAGGCTGCGCGGATCCTTGAGGATGTCTTCGGGATCCGGCAGGTTCAATGTTTCACTGTACTCGAGGAAGGGGAGTGCCTGGTCGCCGACGAGGCCGGCCAGCGCCGCGCTTTGAAGCAGGCGATTCCCGGGTGACACGGCCTCGATGGCGGCGAGCAGGCGTGAGGCCATGTACCACGTACGACCCGATGGCCAGGGACCGCTGCGCCGCGCCGGGTCAGCCGGCGGGGCCATCCACGAGTCGCGCCCGGCTGATCTCACATACGCGGCAATCAGTGCCCGCTGCCGATGATGGTGCTCGCGCAGGTAGTCAGGCGGCAACACCGGCAGATCGCTCGGCGCGGGGAAGTCGCTCACCATCATCTCGCACCAGGTTTCGTGGTCCATCGGGAACTCGCCATGCCACAACCGGTTCGCCATGGGCGCCTGGATCTCCTGTCCGCCAGCCGCCCATTCAACCGCGTTGCTCGCGCACAGGTAGACCACGCCGCCTTTTCCTGGGTCGTAGTTCGGCAGCTCGAGCTCGCCGCAGACGTTCTCGGTCAACAGGCGCAACATCGCCGCTTGCGTGGTTGGCGGGACCGTCGTCAGTTCATCCAGGAAGACCACGACCATGTGGCCGTCCTCGGCGAGTCGCCGTGCGTCCCGCGCCCATGCCATTGGCAACAGCCGCACGCCATCCGGCGTCGAGGCCGGAAAGCCGCCGAAGTCCTGTGGCTCACGAATGGACCCGACCAGGATGATGACCTTGCACTTGATGCCCGCGCGTACGAATCCCGCCTCCAGGCTCTTGGCGAACTCGGTCTTGCCCACACCAGGAAAGCCAGTCATGTGCATCGGGATCCGCGCCTGCAACCCGATGGCGATCAGCTGAACGAAATGTTTGAAGGTCATACGGCGTAGAACATCGTCTTCGTTTAGACACCGCAAAACCCCGGTCGGCACCCGGAAACGGCGGCGACTTATCTTTTTATTGAGGAAACCTCCCGCCCCCGCGCGCCGTCAAAGGTCCATGGCATGGGGCAGGTGTGATAGCCTCCCGCCGCAGCAATAATCTGAAGTAGCAGTTTGAAGGCGAATCCCGTGGAGGTTGAGCAATGCACCGAGCCGTGAACGTTCTTGCAGCACTCGCAGGGATCCTGCTGCTGCCCAGTGTCGTGTTCGCTCAGGCAACAATTGCCGGCGTTATCCGCGACCCATCCGCCGGAGTACTTCCGGGCGTGACCGTCGAGGTATCCAGTCCCGTCCTCATTGAAAAAACACGTAGCGTGGTCAGCGACGGCACCGGGCAGTATCGCCTGACCGACCTGCCGCCGGGCAGCTATTCCCTGACCTTCTCGCTGACCGGCTTTACCACCGTGAAGCGCGACAGCCTGGCGGTGTCAGGCTCGGGCGTGATCCCGGTGAACGTCGAACTGAGGATCGGCACACTCCAGGAAACGATCACCGTTTCCGGAGAGGCGCCCATCGTCGACACGCAGTCGGTACGACGGGAAGTCGTGCTGAACAACGAGACGCTCAGCACGCTGCCGGCTACGCGCGGCTACGGCTCGGCGCTCGCGGCGGTCCCGGCGCTGAACATCGGAGGGGTCGCGGGAGCGGGTGCGACGACGGCGCCGACCACGCCTCAAATGATGTTCTTCACCGCCCATGGCGGTGCCGCCGGCGAAGGCCGGGTGATGACCAACGGCCTCACGGTTGCCGCGCCGTTCGGTGGCGGCGGCGTCTCGGATGTGACCTACGACACCGCGAACGCGGACGAGATGCAAGTGCTGATCTCGGGTGGCCTTGGCGAAGCCGAGACGGGCGGGCCGAGCATCAACATCGTGCCCAAGTCAGGCGGCAATCAGTTTCGTGGCAACGCCTTCTACAGCACCTCGGGTGACTGGGCGACGTCCAACAACCTTGACGATCGGCTACGCGGATTCGGCATCCTGAACCCGCCCACGCTGCGCACCAACTGGGATACGAGCTTCAGCCTTGGCGGTCCGATCGTGCGCGACCGCCTGTGGTTCTTCGCCAACGTTCGCGCCTGGGCCAACGCGGCGGTTGTTGACGGGATCTTCGCGAACCGCTTCGCCGGCGATACGTCGCACTGGGATTACGCGGCCGATTCGTCGATCGAAGCACGCACGGCGGAGGCGAGGAAGATCTACGCTGCGCGTCTCACGGCGCAGGTGACGCCACGGAACCGGGTGACGTTCTCGCACGACTACCAGCGTCGCTGCGGCGGTTCGACGTTGAGAGCAGACGGCGATGGCTGCCGTCAGGCGGGCGGCGATTGGATCGCGTCGGGGCGGACGTTCGGGGCCGACACCGTGTCGCCGGAGACATTCCCCGGCTACCATAACTTCCCGTACAACACGACGCAGGCCACCTATTCAGCTCCGATCAGCAACCGCACGCTGATCGAAGGTGGCTACTCGCGCTTCACCTACGGCTACGCGCGGTTCGGCATGGCGGCGCCGGACGGCTTGATGGGCGTGATTCCAGTCACCGAGCAGAGTGGCATCTACGGGCGGACGAACTTCTCGTATCGCGGCGTGTTCGATCCGCTCGACTTCGGCTTCAACGACAACGACGCCCTGAATTCGAGCTGGCGTGCGTCCCTCTCCTACGTCACCGGCGCGCACAACATGAAGGTCGGCTACAGCGGGACGTTCCTCGAGGTGCACAACGGACGGGTGCCGAACAATACGCAGCTTCGGTACACGTTCAATTCCAATGCGCCGGTCAGCGCCGCGTGTCCGGCTGGCGGCAGCCCCCGCCTGTGCCCGGTGTCGGTGTCCTACTTCCTCTCGCCACGCTGGAATCAGCACGATCGCACGCAGACGCTCGGGCTGTACGCGCAGGATCAGTGGACGGTTGGCCGCCTGACACTGCAGGGCGGCATCCGCTATGACCGCGCGTGGAGCTGGGCGCCGGCGGAGGGCAACGGCACCGACGGGACCTCTCGTTTCAACACCCAGCCGATCTCGTTCGAGCGCACGGTGAGCGTCCGCGGCTACAACGACATCACGCCGCGATTCGGCGTCGCCTACGACCTGTTCGGCAACGGCAAGACGGCGCTCAAGGTCAACGGCGGCAAGTATCTCGAGGCCGCGACCGGTGACGCCATCTACAGCTCGAACAATCCGGCGGCGCGCATCATCACTCGCATCGGATCCGGACCGGCCGGGGCGCGTGGCTGGACGGACGGCAACCGCAACTTCGCCGTCGATTGCGACCTGCTGAGTCCGGCGCTGCAGAACAATCTTGCCACCGGCGGCGACCTGTGTGCGGCCGTGGGCGGCGCCGGCTTGAACTTCGGCAACGCCAACCCGAACACCACGACCATCAATCCGGAGATTCTTGGTGGGTGGGGCGTGCGGCCGAACGACTGGCAGTTCGGCGCCTCAGTGCAGCACGAGCTTCTGCCCCGGGTCTCGGTGGAGGCCGCCTACAACCGCCGATGGTGGGGGAATTTCTTCGTCACCGACAACGTGCTGACAACCGCGGCCGACTACCAGGTCTACTCCATCCCGATCCCGCAGCACGAGAACCTGCCGGGCGCCGGCAGCAGCGCGCCGTTTGTGGCGATCACGCAGGCAGCGAGCTCCCGAGGCTCTCAGAACTTCATGACGAGCGAGAAGGACTACGGCGATCCGCGGACCGCGTACTGGCACGGCATGGACTTCACCGCGACTGCGCGGCTGGCCTTTGGCCTCAACGTGCAGGGCGGCACCAGCACGGGCCGCGCCGTTCGCGACAACTGCGACGTCACGGTGGCACTGCCCGAGCTCCTGGGTACCGCCCGCGTCGATTCCTGCGACGTCACCGAGAAATGGTCGACGGGGTTCAGAGGGCTGGCTTCGTACACGGTGCCAAAGATCGATGTGCTGATCAGCGCCAGCATGCGGTCGATCGAGGTCGCTGGCGGTGGTGGCGTGGCCACGAGCGGTCTCTCGCTGGCGGCGAACTACGTGGTGCCGAACACGTGCACGCCGACGAGTCCTGCAGGCTGCTACTCGATACAGCAAGCGCTCGGCCGTCTTCCCGCCAACGCGCTCGCCAGTGGTACGACCACCGTCAACCTACTGAAACCCGGGGAGCTCTACACGCTGCAGCGTACGAGTCTCGTGGACATGCGCTTCGCGAAGATCCTTCGTTTCGCGGGCCGGCGGACTGACGTCGGGGTCGATCTGTACAACCTGTTCAACTCGAACGTCACGACGGCGTACCAGCAGACCTATGAACAGGCGACCAACGGCGCGATCTGGCTGAGACCGACAGCCATCGCCGCGCCGCGGCTCGCGCGGCTTCACGTGACGTTGAACTTCTGACGTCACGTAGGCTTGTCCCGCCGTAGCCTGGCGAAGGCGGAGCTGGTCCTGTTCTTTGGACCCGCCTCGATCAGGTGCGCCAGGACGCGGATCCCTCGTCTGCGGCTGATATCATTCAGCCGGGCCATCCCGGCCCGGCTGGATGTTCGGCCCGCGTGACGTAGGGCCGGTCCTTTGGACCGGCCGTCTACGCGAAGTGGCGAGTGACTGCTGATTCGATGCGCTTCCGCCTCTCTCTCCCGTGGCTCATCGGCCTCCATCTCCTCGTCAGCGCGGCGGCGGCCAGCGCATTCGCATGGCAGTTCGGGCACAACCCGCGCGCGGTCGTCGCGCATGTCGTCGTGTTGGCCGAATGGGATCTGGCGCTCGCGGCTGTGCTGCTCGCACTCGGCACGTTCAGTTCGCGCCCGGGCGTCCGCTGGCCGTTCCTGACCTACCGGCTCCTGCTGGCCGTGACCTGCTCGCTCCAGATCTATCTCTACGCGCTGAACGTGGTCAGTAATGTCTCGTGGGGCCGGAACATGAACGGCCATCTGGTCACGGCATTCGCGCCGACGGTGTGGTCGGGCAGGGAGCCGTTTCCGGTCGGAGCGTTTGGCATCACGTCCTTCGGGTGCGGAACGCTCGTCCTGATGATGGCCGCCGTCATTGGCTGGCGGTCCCGCGCGCTGGATGAGCATCTTGCGGCTCGGATCGCAGGTCTGTCGTTCACTCCACGCGGCGGCGCCTGGAGACTTCGCCGATCGCGATCGGTTGCGGCTGCCGGCGCGATGGCAGCGCTCTTTGGCGTGACGATGTCCTGGGGAATTACGCGCCGCGATAATCTGATCTGGAAGCAGGAGCTGGTCGCCAGCTTCTTCCGCCCTGAGGGTTTCGCTTTCGAGCCAACACCCCGTCGTCAGGCGGTTGCGGATCGTGATGCGGTCCTGCGCGCGTCGTATCCGCGGCAGGTCCCGAAGGCCCACCGCAAGAACGTCGTGCTCATCATCGTCGACTCGCTGCGCGCCGACCGGATGCAGGTCTACGGGTATCCGCGGCCAACCACGCCGTTTCTGTCGCAGCTGGTTCAGGCCGGAGGCATGAAAAAGGTGGAGGCCGCCTTCTCGACCTGTTCGGAGTCCTTCTGCGGCATCACCAGCACGCTGGCCGGCCGCGAGTTCAGGAACATCAGCGCGCGAACCTTCCAGCTGCAGGATGTCCTGCGTGACGAGGGCTATCAGACGTGGTACCTGCTGTCGGGCAACCACAGTGCGTGGAACGGGCTGTCGTCCTTCTACCGGGCGAGCGACGGCACCTTCTTCGACGGATCGCAGACCGAGCGGTACACGATGGACGACGACCGGCTCGTGCTCGAAGGACTCGAGCGGGTGCCGCCGGCGTCACCCGATCAGCCGGCCTTCTTCTACATCCACCTGATGTCCCCGCACTATCTGGGCGTGCAATTCACGGAGTCGCATGTCTTCACACGTCCGGACGACGCGGTGAGTCCGGGCCGCGAGCCCTACAAGATCCTGGAGCAGCTGAACAAACCCGATCGGTATGACGACAAGGTCCGACAGGCCGACGACATCATCCGTCAGCTGTTCGACGCGTTGAGCGCCAAGCGCTACCTCGAGGAGGCCGTGGTCGTGGTGACCGGCGACCACGGCGAGGGCCTGGGCGAGCGTCACTGGGCGCACGGCTGGCATCTCTACAACGAAGACATCCGGATTCCGATGCTGCTCTACGACGCGCCGGCGGCGAGCTATCCAGACCTGTCGTTTGCCGCGCAGGTCGACGTCGCGCCAACCATTCTCGACCGGCTCGGGCTGCCGATTCCGGACTCCTGGGAAGGGCAGTCGCTGCTCGAGCCGACGCGCACGCGCTTCACGTATCACCAGACGTACTTCGTGCCGAATCGTTTCGCCGTGCTGTATCGCGATGACCAGGCATTGTTCAAGTTCATCGCCACGCCGCAGTACGGCAAGGAGGAGTTGTACGACCTCACGCGCGATCGTGGCGAAGCACGCAATCTGGTAGTCGAGCAGCCGGCGCTGGCGGCGCTCCTCCGCGACAAGGTGCGCGCCTATCGCACCGACGAGCCGAAAGAGTGACATGTCTGCCCGTGTGATCGTCGTCGGACTCGATGCCGCCGAGGCGACGCTGGTCGAGCAGTGGGCGGCCGAAGGACGCCTGCCAACGATGGCCCGTCTGATACGAGAAGGGCGGGCGTGTTCGCTGGCGAACTCTCTCGGCACGTTGCCCGGAGCCATCTGGCCGGAGATTACTACCGGTATCTCGGGTGGCCGGATGGCGCTGTACTACCATCCGCGCCAGCTCCACACCGGCGAAGCGCGGATGCGCCCGGTTCGTGTCAACGAGGTCGATCCCGAGTACTTCTTTTGGACGCTGGCCAGCCGGGCAGGCCGTCGCGTGGCGGTCGTCGATCCGGTCCAAGCGGTGCCGGCTCCCGCATTCAATGGGATTCAGCTATTCGAATGGGGACTGCACGACCGCACCTTCGACATCGAGAGCGACCCACCCGGACTGCTCGACGAAGTGCGTGCACGCCACGGGGACCATCCGATCCATTCGTGCGATCGGCATGGGCGCCAACGTTCGGGTTATGAGCACCTCCTTGACGGCCTTCTCACTGGAGTGGCGCGGAAGACGGACGTGCTGCTCGACTTGCTTCAGAGAGACGCGTGGGATCTCTTCGTGGCCACGTATGGGGAAACCCACTGCGCCGGCCATCAGTTCTGGCATTTCCTCGATCCTCGGCATCCGTGGCACGAACCCACAGCGCCTGTCCGTTTGCACAACGCGATGGCGTCGGTGTATCAGGCTGTGGACAAAGGCCTCGGCCAACTGATCGACGCCGCCGGACCGGACGCCGTGCTCCTGGTCGTCGCCAGCCACGGGATGGGGCCGGCGACCGGAGGACCGCAGCTCCTCCCCGAAGTGCTTGTGCGGCTCGGCCTCGGTTCCAGCAGTCACACGGGAGATTCCTGGCTGCGCCGGCTGAAAGCGAAGGCGAGTCGGGCACCCACGCCGATGGTCCCAGTCCTGCGAGCGCTCGCCGGCATCGGGTTCGTCAAGCGCCTGCAGGCGCAGTCCGGCGCCTTGCTCGATCCCCTCGAGTCGCCCCTGACGCGGGCCGTCGCGCTTCGCAACAACCGATGCGGCGCCATACGGTTGAATCGCACAGGTCGCGAGCCTTTCGGCCGTGTGAACGCGGGCGACGAGGCGAATGCGCTGATGACTGAGCTGCGTCAGGAGCTCCTGGCGCTCGAGGATCCGGCCAGCCGCCAGCCAATCGTCACCGAGGTCATCACCGCGACGGACGCATTTGGCGCCGGCCACCATCCGGACGTGCCGGATCTGATGGTTTCGTTTCGGACCGATCTCGGCACACTGGAAGTATGTTGTTCGCCCCGTGTCGGGCGTGTCGAGGTTCCCCTCTATCACCCCAGCCTTCCTCGCTCCGGGGAGCACACACCCAACTCGCGCCTGTGGGCGTTCGGTCGAGGCGTGACCGCGGGCCAACCGCTGCCGGATGCGAACGTGCTCGACATTGCGCCGACGGTGTTGAGCCTGCTCGATGTGCATGTCGCCCGCAGGCTCGACGGATCGCCCATCGCGATCGTGCCGCCCGCGTCGTGATCCCGCGACCACGTCCGTTGGGTGCTATCGGGGAAGGTCGCCGTTCGGGTCTGCCCGGGCTGTGATGACGTTGGGCGCAGCCGGCCGGAATGCCATCGCGGCGAGATGGTCCGCGAGCCGGATCGCGAGCGCGACGATGGTGAGGGTCGGGTTGGCGTAGCCGCCGGTCGGAAAGAGCGAGCTACCGGCGACGTACAAGTTATCCGTGCCGTGGACGCGCGCGTTGGCGTCGGTCACTCCTTGACGGGGATCATGGTGCATCCGCGTGGTGCCCATTGGATGGTAGGCCCCCGCCGGATCCTGTACGACCGGCTCGGCGAACCGATCGACGACGCCGAGGCCGGCCCGCTCCAGTTCCGCCGCATACACCTCCAGCGAGCGCTGCTGGCTGCTGCGATCGAGTGCCGTCCAGCGCCAGTGGAGCTCCGGCTGCGGGATCCCCAGCCGATCCGTCGCGTTCCGCGAGAGCACGAGGCGGTTGGAGGAATTCGGCGCAAGCTCCACCTGCTGCTGCAGCTCGAACTGCTCGAAGCGCGCTCGCGTGTGGGACAGCGTGGACCAGCCAGCCTCGATGCTGGGGCGCCAGGTGCGTTGTGCGATCGCCAGTGGCGGTGCGGTAGAGAGGATGTAGGACACTCCCGGCCCGAGGCTGAGGACGGTGGAGCGTAGGTCTGGGGGCAGGCGCCCTGCGCGCACCGCCCTTTCCAGTTGGCGGATCGCCTCGACCGCGCGGCGTACTGGAGGCGGTGCTTTGGGGATGAGCTGTACTGCGCTGTGCAGGAGGCGTTCTCCCCGCATAATCGCGTCGCTGAGCGTGAGTCGTCCGAGCGCGACCGAGCCCGCGACCGCGCCTGTGACCGCGCGAGTGTCGTACAGCGCCGCGCGCTTGAACAGCGTGCGGTCGGCCGGCCTGAAGGTGCCGGCGCTCACGCGTACGTGGTCGATGTAGCAGCGGCCGACCATGTCGTGCTCGTTGCCGATGCCCTGCGGAGTGGTGGGCGTAGGGAGCAGCAGCAGGCGAGCGTTCTGGATGCCGCCGGCGGCGAGCACGAACAGTCGCGCGCGCACGGTGTAGCGCTGGCCGCTCAAGCAGGCGACGCGCGCCGACACGACGCGCGTCGAGTCCCCACTCTGCTCGAAGCCGGTCACCACGGCGTGGAGACAGGTCTGGATGTTCACCGCCTTTTCGAGCACGCGCCTGGCGTCGCGCGTGAAGGTGTCCCGGACGCCGATCAGTTCGACGCTGGTCGTCACCCGCGATGCGTCGAGGGGCAGCCGCAGGACTCTCGCACTCTCCCAGCGAGCGGTGTCGAACGGCAACGGATCGAGTCCGCACAGTTGTTGCGCACGCGCGTACGGCCCGTTCAGCGCTTCCAGCGAAAACGGCCAGCCGCTGTTCGGGATCCACGCGCGCGCCTCGAAGTCGATCGCGCTCAGCGGGAGGTAGCGGACGCCGTGACCGCGCCGCGGAATCGGCACGTTCCAGCGATTCGCCATGCCGCCAAACTGCCGTCCCCGTATCTCGTTCGGCGCGTCGAAGTCGCTGTCCACGGGCGCGACCTCGGAAAGACCATCGGTCGCCTCGTCCGGGTCGAAGCCGCCGCTCTCCAATAGACAGATCCGGATCCGCAGCCGGTCCAACTCCCTGGCGAGTGTCAGTCCGGCGGGGCCGGCGCCGATGATGCAGACGTCGTGGTCAAGGGTGGAGCCGTCGCGCAAAGTTCTGATATCGATGATCACGATTCACTCACCGGCGCTGGCACGGGCCACGAACACCTATGCGATGATGCTTCATGCGCGTCCTGAAGCTGGTGATCTGGGATCTGGATGAAACGATCCTCACCGGCATCCTGGAAGAGGGGGACGAAGGCATCAATCCGGCGGCGGCTGAGTTGATGGGCCGCTTGCGCGCGCGAGGCACGCTGCAGGCCCTGGCCACGCACAACCAGCCAGACGTCGTGCTGCCTGCCATCGAACGGTTTCACTGGTCCAATCTGTTCGTGCATGTCGAGGCGGAACTGGGACCCAAGGCCACGATGGTACGTCGTGTCCTCGAGAAGCTCTCCGTCAGTCCGTTGGATACGGCGTTTGTGGATACGGACGCCTTCGAGAGAGACTCCATCGCCTTTCAGGTCCCGGGCGTCTCTGCCTGGTCCCTTCCGGACCTGCACGCCTACCTGGACGCCCATGCCACGACAGTCACCGAAGAAGGCGCCCGCCGGCCGGAGATGTACCTCGAACAGCAGGCCCGTGCCCGCGACGCGGAAGCCGCAGGCGACTATGCGGACTTCCTGCGTCGTTGCAACATTCGGATCGGCATCCGCCCCTTTGTTCCGCAGGACCGCGAGCGCGCGAGGGAACTGCTGGCCCGCACTCACAGAATGAACCTGGGGGGGCTCACGCTGGACGAGGCCGTCAACGGCCTCGATCGTGCCGAAGGCGGTGCTGTCATCGCGGAAATGACCGATAACTATGGTCACATGGGCCGCTGCGCGGTCGTACATTTCACACCGGACGCCGCTGACGGCGCCGAGATGGACAGCCTGGCCATCTCGTGCCGCGCCGGGGCTCGCGGCCTCTCACTGTCCGTTCTGATCGGGTTGCTTCGTCACCCCCTGAACCGATTTCAACTCGTACGGTGCCGTTACGTCTTCAACGGAATGAATCGCCCGTTGCGGATGCTCTTGATGGCCTGCGGTTTCAAGAGCCACGCGGGCAGCGACCGGTTGGTCGTGGATGCCGGTCAGCTCGCTCGTCTGGAGCTGCCCGAGTGGGTGCATGTGTCCTACTCCTGAACGACATTCATGAGTGCGAGCGATCACAACCTGGGACACGCGCCGAATTCTGAACAGCTGTTGACCAGCGTCGTGGACGTCGTCGTCCGAACCCTGGACGACCCGCGAGTCGACATCGGATCTGAGACCGCGCTGCTGTCCAGCGTGGAGAGATTCGATTCCTTCCGGTTGATGGAACTGGTCCTGCAACTCGAGAAGCGGTTTGGGCTGAGCATTCCCGACGAGGATCTGGATCGCGACACGTTCAGCTCGCCTCGAACCATCGCTGCCTATCTGCATCGACGCCTATGGCCGCGCACGCCTGATTGAGCGCCGGGCAGCGTCACATGACCCACGAACTGACCGTCAGCCTCCTGAATATCGATCGGGCCGCTCTGACGATAGAGGTGCTCGAGTCGCTGGCCGTCCTGTCAGGTGAGGGTTGGCTGATTCAACTGGTCCTCGTCGATAACGGTTCTCGAGCAGACGAACTGACGATGCTGCGGGATTGGGTTGCCGCGACGCGGAGCCGGTTCGAGGAAGTCGTGTTTGTCGAGTCGCCCGAGAACCTGGGCGTGTCGGGAGGCCGCAATCTCGCCTTGGCACGGGCCTCACACGATCGCCTGCTCATTCTCGACAACGATGTCGTCCTGCCTGAAGGCCGGCACTGGCTGACGCAGCTGGCCCGGACCATGGACATGGAGCCGCGGTCTGGTATTGTTGCGCCGATGCTGGTCTTTGCGGATCGCCCTGACACGGTGCAGGCGACGGGCATCGGGCTCACCAAGACCGGCAGGGTGGGCTACTTGAACCGGAACAGACTGGCCGCAAGCATCGCCTCGACCGTCCTCGACGTCGTCGCGGCGCCGGCTGCATGCTGGCTGGTTCGCCGCGACGCGCAGCGGGCCGTAGGCCTGTTCTCCGAGATGTATCACCCGATGCAGTATGAGGACGTCGACTTCTGTCTCCGGCTCCGCGTCGCGGGCTGGACAGTGCTCTGCGACCCCAGCGTGCGGATCGCGCACATCGAGAACGTGACCACCCGAAGCCTGACCGGACATGCGTTTGCCAGAACGTCGGTGCGCAACGCGATGTTGTTCAGGGAGAAATGGTCCGACCTGCTGCCGGACGTGGCGACACTCACCGAGGACGACATCTCCTGGTGAAGACCGGTGGATAGCCCCGTGGCATCCCATGCCATCAGTGCTGATCTGGCTGGCGACGACCGGGACATCGATCAGATTCTCGCGCTCAATCTGGCGGAGTACGGGCCGATGTCGCCCAGCCCTTCGACCGATGTCGTCGCGACACGGGCCGAGCTCCATTGGCGTCGCGATCAGAATCCCGCAGGACAGGCGGTCATCCCGATCATCCGCAATGCCCGAGGAGACGTGGCGGGCTTCATCTGGCTGATTCCTCTGAGAGTCCGCATCCGGGAGCGTGACTACCGCGCCGCCACTGGCGTGAATCTGGTCATTGCGCCCGCGAGTCGAGGAACGCTCGGCCTCGTGAAGCTGCTGCGACGATTTGATCAGGCCGTTGACGATAGCCAGATCGCGTTGCACTTCAGCTTCGTGGCCGACCCGGTGTACGAGCGACTGAGATCAGGAAATCCCGCCAGCACCTTCACCGTTCCACTCCTCGTCAAGCCTCTCGACGTCGCGAGCCTGTCCACTGTCTACGCCACCAGCGCGTGGCAACGGGAGATCGGGCGGAGATCCGCCTGGATTTCCTCGGCGCTGTTCTTCCGGATGCCGCTCCTGAATCGCACTGGGGATGTACAGATCGAAACTCTCGAGCAGTTCGACGAGACGTTTGACGGATTCTGGGATCGGGTCCGCGACCGATACCCGGCGTCAGTGATCAGGGATCGGCGGTTCCTGACGTGGCGTTTTGCGCCGATCGGCGAACGCCGGTATCACATCCTGGTCGCGCGCGCGAAGGGCGACATGCTGGCGTACGCGGTGATCCGATGTGCGCGAGTGCGCGGCATCGACACTGGGCTGATCCTGGACTTCGTGATGTGCGACGGCGCTGAAGGCGAGGCGGCCGGCCGACGTCTCGTGGATCATGCGGAAGCGTTCTTTCGAGACCAGAAGATGTGGCTGATGACCTCTCTGATCGCGCCGGGAACCGCTGAGCACCGGGTCCTGCGGCGCTCCGGGTGCAGGAACCTGTCCGTCGTGAGTCCCCGGCGGTTCCGATTTGCCCTCTTCGTTCACGATCCCCATCGCCAGGAACTGGAGTCTCTCTCCGTCAAGGATTGGTTCGTCAGCTTCGCAGATTTTGAATCGCTGTAACCCGCCTCTACATCATCACCGAGCGAACACGTCGGCGATCGGCGTGATCCTCACGTTCTGAGCGGGGATACGCAGCTTCAGGGCACCGATCGCCCTATCCTCGGCCAGCACATTCTGGGGCCTCTCCCCGTCGTACGTGATCGTCGAATCGGTATCCGACACGAGCGCCTGCTTGAGACCGGCAGCGTCCTTGGCGACGATGACGATGGAGAAGTTCTGGTCGGACAGATGGCGCGCGATCGCCGCGTTCACCTGGTCGAGGGTGAGCGCGCCGAGCTTGTCGCGCATGAACTGGGTGAATTCGCCGATCCCATACCACTTCGAGTCGAGCGCGTAACCGAGCTGCTGCCCCTGCCGCGCGGTCATGACGTAGACGTTCTTCATCAGGTACTCACGCGTTTCTTCGAAGTCCTCGCGTGTGAGACCGTTCCGTACCAAGTTGCCCAGCTCGTGGAGGGCGATTCGCAGCGTCATGTGCGCGTTGACCGGCACCACGGGGCGAATCCAGATCTCGAAGATCTGCCGGCTGCGAGCGATGTTGGGATCCGGGAAGAACTGATACATGCCGCGAGGGAAGGCCTCGATGTAGGAGTAGTTGCCGTAGTTGATGCCGCGCACTTCCCGGATCCGCTGGTAAAGGCGGCCGGACGCGATGCGGTGCTCGCCGAGCCAGGCGCGGGCGATCGAGAGCGCGGCGAAGTCGGGATGGGCGCGCGTCACCTGGATCGGAAACCCGAGAGAGATGGCCGTGGCGCGGGTGTCCTTCTCCAGGATCTCGACATCAGGCCCGGTGCGTGCCGGCACGTTGATGCTGGCTCGTGGTGCGGCCGGCCCCTCTGCCAGACCGGCGCGCAGACTGGCCTGAAGGTCGCGAATGATCTCGTCGGACGCGTCGCCGTTGATGCCGATGGTCAGATTCGCGCGTGTATACATCTGCTGCGCGAAGGCCTTCACATCGTCCAGCGTGATGGCCGTGATCCCGGCAACGGTGCCGAGCGCCACATGCGCGTACGGCGTGCCGCGAAAGATGTTGGTCTGGAGCCGCTCCTTGCCGAGCTCTTCCTCGTTGTTCGATCGGAGATCCTGCACGAGGGCGTTCAGCTGACGGGTCTTGAGGCGGGCAAAGTCCTCCGGCCGCCAGCCCGGGTCAGTGAGCTGCGGCAGCGCCACTTCGACGAACGTCCGCCATCGGTCCTTGTGAATCGACGCCCGCAACGACGACATTTCTTTGTCGGCGCGGCCGGTGAACGAGGCGGCGGTGGGATACAACGCCGCATCGATCTGCTCGATGGTCATCGATCTCGAGCCGGCCCCGGTCAGCATCGCGGCCGTCAGCGCCGCGAGTCCTTCTTTGCCGACCGGATCGTGCGCCGAGCCGACGGAGAAGAGCAGCGTGACATCCAGCTGCGGCAGGACGGATTTCTGCAGGATGACAGGAAGGTCGGCGCCGGCTGCGGTCCGAGGCGCCTGGCCGCCGCCCGGCATCTCGTGGGTGTCTGCCACGGCCGTCGTGGAGACGCGGAGCGAGCCAAGAGCCGGGGCCCGCCTGATTCCTGGGGGCAGCGGCGCCTGCGACAAGGTCGTCACGATCAGGCCGTTGTCAGTGAAGTACCTGGCCGCCGCGCTCTGAATGTCGGGCGCGGTCAAGGCGTCGAGCGTCCGATAGTACGCATTCACCGTCTGATAGGACCGCTTGAACGCGCTGTAGCTGGCGACGACTGACGCGACCCGTTCGGTGCTGTCGATCGATCGGGCCAGCGAATAGCGGTTGAAGGACTTCGCATCGGCGAGCCGCTGGGGCGAGAGGCCACCCGCCGTGGCGCGGGCGAAGGTCTCCAGGATCTGGTCGCGCACGTACACGCTGTCCGCGGCGTTCTTGATCCGTGCCAGCACGGTGAAGAGCGCCGAATCGACACCGGTGGGAACATCGACAATGAGCTGATCGACTTTCTGTTCCGTCACGACCAGCTTCTTGTACAAGTCCGACGTATTGCCGAAGTAGAGCGCGCCGATGATGTCCATCGCCGCCGTGTCCGTGGCGGTTTCATCGAACGCCGGACCCGGAAACGCCACGGTCACCCAAGGAGACGTCTCGCCGGTCCACGGCACATGTGCATACCGGGGCCCCTTCGGAGCGGGTTCCTTGGGAATGGCCGGTGGCGCCGCACCGCCGCCCTTCCAGCTTCCCCAGTACTTCTCGATCATCGGGACCACGTGCCCGGGAGTGACGTCGCCCGCAACAATCACGGTTGTGTACTGTGGCCGATACCAGCGCTCGAAAAACACCTTCGAGTACGCGTACTCGTTCGGCATGTTCTCGATGTCTTTGATGAAGCCCATCGTCGTGTGCTTGTAGGTGTGGGTCTGAAAGAACGTGTCCCGTTGCACCTCCAGCAGTTTCGAGAGAGGCTCGGCGCTGTTCTTGTTGTACTCACCCAGAATGGCTCGTGCTTCGGTCTTGAAGTCGGCTTCCGAGTAGGCGAGGTTCTGGAACATGTCCGCGTACATGGCGAGAATCGTTTCGAGATCCTCTTTCGCGAACGTCGAGTAGTAGTGGGTCGAGTCATCACCGGTGCCCGCGTTGTCGCGCGCCCCGGCCTTCGACATGATCTGTCGATACTTGTCAGGCGGCGTCTGGGGTGTGCCGCGAAACATCAGGTGCTCGAAGAAGTGCGCGAAGCCGGACTTGCCGGGCTCGACTTCATTGCGCGACCCGGTCTGCACCGGGATCTGAACGCTCACGAGATTGGGAAAGCCCGTCGGGACGACGATGACCTTGAGCCCGTTGGGGAGCGTCGTCTCGGTGGCCGTGAACGGAAGGACGTCGGCTGACCGTCGAGCCCCGCTCGACCCAGGCCCCGGTGTCTGTGCCGACACGAACACGCCCGCGATCAACGGTACGACGGACATAGCCATCCACAACGCACGCATGCAACGCTCCTTTAGGAGTCAGACGCTGTCATGTGTATGTTAGCTCCGTCGCATAACGTTAGCGAAAGACGGCGCATACGCTAGGGACGGCCGGGGCGACTGCTTGGACTACTCAGCCGGTGAGATTAGAAGCTATCCCATAGATTCGTCATTTCATCTTGACGTCGCGTGTCGCAGGCGTCTCTAGTCGGCGCGGCCGGCGGCGGGCCTCTCACTCCGCGAAGCTCTCGGCGCGCCGGAAACCACTCGGACGACTGCCCCCAGCCGCTCGACGCTCGGGTCGGGTGCGCTCGCGCGCACCCTCAACCTCGCTGATACTCTCAGTCGCCTCGCGGTTTCACCCCTCACGCGTGTCGGCACGCCTCGAACGCTTCGCTTCGTGAGAGGCCCGCCGCCGGCCGATCGGCGCTGCGACGCCTGCAGGAACGCGACGCGTGCACTCACGCAGGCGGCGGCTGGGAGGATGCGTCCTCGAGCGCGGCGTGTCGCAAGCCCGCGCGTGCGCCAGATGGCCAACGGCCTCGCAGACGATGCGAGCCGCGGCGGAGGAGCGACAACGTGAGGCCCTCGCGACGGGGGAGCGGCGACCGACCGGAAGGCGAGCGTCGGAGAGGTCGTTGGCCGGGCGCCGCGACCCGCTGCGCTCCAGGACGCATCCTCCCGGCTGCCGCCTCCGGGTTCATGAGACAGGCTCCTAGAGTCTTCGGCTGAGCGGTTTCCACCCGCAGTCCGTTGGCTGCCGCCGTCGTTGTGCGGAATTGCGCGACAGCGGCCCCGAAGAGAGGCGCGGTCACGAAGTCAGGCGCATCGCTTTCCGCAATGCGCGCGCTTCATCGCGTAAGGCCGCGAGCAGACTGAGCGTGTCAACGGAGGGTGCCGGACTGTGGACGTCATCGGGGTCGCCCAGTCCGGTGCTCCGCACGGATCTCAGCCGGTCGAGCATCAGGTTGCGAATCTCCTCCGGGTTGTCGACACCCCTGAAGACCGCCACGTGCAGGTTCGAACCGGAGCCGTCGCTCTTGCCGTGTGGGCCGCTCGAGCTGCCGCCTCCACCGCCCGCCGTCTGGACCCTGACGTCGGAGATCCCGAACAGCCGTTCGAGCGGCCCCTGGGTGACCGAGATGTTCTGGATGTTGGCGAAGGTCATCGTCATCTCGTTCACGTTCCAGACTCCGGCGCGGATGCGCAGGCTGCGGTCGGTGACCTTGTACCAGCGCATCTCGTAGCTGAGACGCAGCGAGAAGTAGGTGACCAGGACCTCGCACAGAAGGAGAACGGCCGCGAGCGCGATGAGCGCGATCAAGCCGATCGCCAGCAGCCCCGATGTTGCCGCGAGCGCAACCCCAATCGGAACCACGAGCAGGACCGCCGCCGTGAAGACCGCGACCTGGGAGAGGATCCAGCCGACCGTGATGTATTGCAGGTAGCCCGGCGCGGCTCGAAACACGCGGAGGCTGTGCACGTCGCCCATCGGGTCGTGCGGCTCAGGCGGAACCTTGAGCAGCGATAGCAGAGAGGCTTTCAGACGCTCATACATCGTGTCGCTCCGCGGTCAGCCCTCCACCGGCGCCACGCTCGACGGCCACGCGGATCGCGCGCAATTCGTCAATCGTCTCACGCAGCAGCGCCGCGGCTTGTCCGTCATCGCCGGCACGGATCTGGCCGGGTGCTTTCGGCGTGCCCGCAGTCAGGTCGCGATAGCCGCGCATGCGTGTGTAGAGGAAGTCACGGACGGCTTCGTACTCGAGCAGGCCCTCGAGCGTCATCTCGGCATCGGAAGACCCCGATGCGGTCTGAATCCTCACATCGGCAAGGCCCAGCCAGCGCTGAATGAGTCCGCTCGTCAGGTGAATGTCCTGGATGCGGGCGTAGGTGAGGTTGATCTCCCTTCGGAAGAGGATCCCCCACCGCATATGAATCCCCTCGGCATCGAAGCGAAAGCGCATCGTCTCGTACCGGAAGAAGAGCAGGGGCATCAGGACGATGATCCCCGGGCCCGTCAGTACCGCGCGGATCATGTAGAGCCACAAGAGCCGCGGATGCGGCCGCTCGATGGCAAGGATGTGGGCGGCGGGCTCGGTGTCGCGCGGCATGCGCGGGTGATTCTATCGGAAGCGTCACGCGACATGCGGCTAGAATGAGCGTCAGCCGCATGCCCCCTCGCGACAACGTGATCCGCGTGTCTGTGTGTCTGGTCGTGATGGTAGTGCTCTCCGCGTTCGGTCAGATGCGACCGCTGAGCGCGCAGCTGACGCCTCAGACGCATTGGGAACAGTACAAGAACCGCCCAGCCGCTCCGCAGCCCGACCAGCATCTGACTGATCCCGTGCTCATCGGCGCGATCGACCTTCACGCCCATCATGACCCCGACAGCTATCCGCGAAGTCTCGATGCGTTCGACGTCGCCAGGATGGCAAGAGATCGAGGCCTGCGCGGCCTCGTGCTGAAGAATCATTGGACCGAAACCGCCGGTCTCGCCTATCTGGTCCGAAAGTACGCCACTGCGGGCTTCGAGGTCTTCGGGGCCCTGACGCTCGACTCGCCGGTCGGGGGCGTCAACCCGCAGGCGGTTCGCTACATGGTCGATGTGGCCGGCGGCCTGGGCCGCATCGTCTGGATGCCGACGCACGACGCCGAGCACGAGGTCCGCTACAACAAGGAGAGCCGGCCGTTCATCAGCGTGTCGCGCGGAGGGGTGCTGCTCCCGGCGGTTCACGAGGTCATCGCTCTCATCGCTCAGCATGACCTGGCGCTCGCCACCGGGCACGTGGACCCCGACGAAGCGCTGCAGATCCTTCGAGCGGCCAAGACGGCCGGCGTGAAGCGACTGATCGTCACCCATCCGATGCTCGATCCGCAGTTCACCTTGATGTCGGTTCAGCAGCTGCGTGCCGCCGCCGATCTCGGAGCGTTCATCGAAATTACCGGCGGCAGCGTGGTCAGCGACGGGGAACCGAAGACGCGAATTCTGGCCGCGCTGCGGGCCATCGGCGCGAGACACTTTTTCGTTGGCAGCGATGCGGGACTCGCAGGGCGGCCGAATCACACCGACACGCTGGCGCTGGCGGCACAAGCCCTTCGCGCGGCCGGCCTCTCCGACGGCGACCTCACGATGATGTTCAAGGACAATCCGGCGTTTCTCGTGAATCTGCCAGTGCTCCCTGCGTCCCGAGCTCAAAGGCCAGGAGGTTGATTGCGATCGCCCCAGATCGACCACGCGCGGCGGAAGTACGTCTGACGCTCGGTCGGCCCGTTGGAGCCGCCATTGATGCGCCGGGTCACCTCTCGGATGTCGTTGCTGTCGGCCGGACCTTCGATTCTGCGCGCCCGCCAATACTCGCACGCGGTGTGAAGCGACACGTCGCCTTCCGCCGCGAGGTGCGGATCGTCCTCGAGGCCCTTGGCGATCTTGGTACCCATGGCCCGATAGTTCGCGCGTCCGGTCAACTGGAAGATGCCGCGACCGTGATACCGGACACCGTCGCCGGCCGTGGTGTTACCAAGATCGGCGCGGCCTTCGTAGCGGCTCCAATATGTCTCGCCGCCGAACTCTTCGAGCGTACGGAACCCGGCCGATTCGTGCGCGGCTTGCGCGAGAAAATGACACAGCCGCCGCGGGCTGTGGAGGATGCCATACGGCGTGGCGACGGTGGAGAAGTTGGCGGCGAGCGTCGTGATGATCCATGCCTTTGCGGTCGGCGCCAGCATCAACAGCCGCTCTTCGGTGACATCGGGTGCGGCCGTGGCCTGTGGGCCTTCCTGACCGAGCGCGTCCACCCGCGCGACGTAGCGGTCGCTGACGTACCCTGAAGGCGACCCCGACGGCAAGGTGACGGCGAGCCAGGTCACGTTGGACGCATCAACGATCGATGGCCCCGCTTCCATGACCCGCGATGCCCGTGGCAGCGTCGCCAGGATCTGGCCACCAGGCTGGGCGCGGAAGTTCAACGAGCCCGCGAGTACTTCGTAGACCTTTTTCTCCATGTTGGCCTCCCGTTAACCGACCGCCTCCTCGGGCGGCACCAACGCGCCGGTCGCAAGCGTGGCTCCGAGCGCCGCGTGAAAGGCGTCGATGGGCGTGTTGGGCATCTGATTCGGCGCCGCCGCTGCCGGCGATGTCGCGGGCGACTCGACGCTCTCCTTGGCGCCGCGGGATGCCGAGCGTATCCCGGTGAGGGTCTGGACGGTCCGGTACCAGAACGGCGCGCCAAGTCCGATCAGCAGGCCGCCGAGGAGGAGGCCAAGCAGCGACGTGGCGGTGGACCGCTGAAAATCAGCCGCGCTCTGCGCATTCCATCCGATCGGCACGCCGACAGATTGCAGGCTCTTCACGGCCGCCGAGGCCTCATCCGCCGCCTGCTGAAGACTGGCGCGCGATTCCTCCAGCTCCCGCTGAAGCGCCGCATTGTCGGCAGACGTGGGAGCCTGGCCGGGGACTGCCGTCTGTGCACGCGCCGCCGAGGCGTTGAGACCGTCCGCTTGCGTCTGCAGCTTCTGGTAGCTCTGGGTGACGCCGTCGGCTCTCGCGATCACCGCCTGCGTGACATCCGGACGCTTCATGAAGGCGTCGAACAGCGCCAGGGCGTTCACATTGATGGCGAACGCGAGTACGAACCCGACGATGACCGACAACAAACGCGCCCGGCTTTCGAAGTACTCCGACGCCTCCACTCCGAAGGCGTCGAACTTCTGCGCGATGTCCTTCGGTCTTCCGTCCCCCCGAGTGCACCGCCCCTGCGTGGCACAAGAATCCTGTCGTAGAAGGTGCCGAGCAGCAGGGCGAGGCCTTTCTCACGGAGACCGAACACACGATGCAGCGTCTCGACCATCGTGGTGACGACCATCGACAGGATCAGCATGGTGATCGCAAATGCCAGACCGGCATCGAGTGCTTGTATCGTCGTTCTCCGAGAAGAGGGCGTAGCGGCTGAGTGGCTACATGGCGAGGAGCCGTACAGACCTCCAGAACCATCGCGCCGATTAGCGCAGGAGCTGTGGAGAGGTCGGGTTCGCGGGCGCCACCAGGTTCTTCGAGAAAAACGGCAGCAGGTTCCGCTCGATCCGCTCGCGGACCTTGTTGGTGTGGTCGCCGTCGTACTCCTCGTAGCTGTGGGGAATTCGCAAGCGGGCCATGGCGTCGTGCAACTGCTTGTTCGACGCCAGCAGGCCGTCCTTCGTGCCGATGTCGATGGTGATCGCGTAGTAGGTCTTCAGGCCTGATGCGTACTGCTCGAGCATCTCGAGTGGAGCATTGGCCACCCACTTGGCGACGATGTCCGGCCGCACTTTGCCGTCCTTCACGGGAAGATCGAGATAGAGCGGCGGGTTCTTGGGATTCGGCGACCACGCGGCGGCCGACGCAAGACTCGTCGAGGGCCCGAACCCCGGGGCGCGCGCCGCCTCCTCAGCCTGCGCGCGCGTCTTGATCGCTTCGGAGGCGGCCATCGCCTCCGGATTCGGATTGCGGTTCGCGGTCAGGCAGCACGCGCTCATGATGTACAGGCTGAAGAACACATCCGGCCGCTTCATCCCGATACGGAGCGCACCGTATCCCCCCATCGAGTGACCGGCCAGGCCGCGGCTCATGCGAGTGGGGAGCGTCCGGTAGTGGCCGTCGATGTAGGCGACGAGATCCTCTGCGATGAAGCGCTCCCAATCTCCGGTCGTGGGCGAGCTCGAATACATGCTGCCCTTGTGGAGCGAGAACGCGTTCGGGGTGACGACGATCGCCGGGCTGAAGCCCTGGGCGGCGGCGAGAGTGTCGCCGCTCTCTTGAAGACTGGCCAGGCGGGCGGTGAAGGTGTCGTTGCGGCCCCCGTACCCATGCAGCAGGTACACGACGGGATAGCGTCGCGCCTGATCGCCGGCATAGCTCGGCGGCAGGTAGACCGTGACCTCGCGATCGGGGGAGTCGCCCTCGAGATTGCCTTCGAGCGCGTTGCCGTGGACAACGATGTGCTCGACCGTGCCGGCGCGGGCACCTGGTGCCGGCCCGCCTTGACGACCCTGGGCATGCAATACCGCGGCGGCAGCCACAGCGAGAGCGACGACACACGCAACAGACCTTGGAGTTTTCACGATCATGACGGCCCCTTCGTGCGCGAAATATACTCTCGACTGGTGAGGAAACCAAACCTGCGGGAAACGTCCGTTCAATCAGGAGACAGACCATGCGCACACGTCTGACGCGGGGGGCTTTCCTCGTGCTCTGCCTGGCGGCGGCCGCCTGGCCGCTCGCTGCCGCCGCCCCGACGGCGAGGCCGGAGGAGGTCGGTCTCTCCACTGAGCGTCTGAAACGCGTTGGAGAGCTGATGCAGCGCCATATCGCGGCCAGGACCTTTCCGGGCGCGGTAACGCTGGTCGCGCGCAACGGCCGTATCGCCCACTTCGACACGCACGGCCTGATGGACGTCGAGACCAGGACGCCGATGCAGAAGGACGCCATCTTCCGAATCATGTCGATGACCAAGCCGGTCGTCGGCGTCGCGATTCTGATGCTGGTCGAGGACGGGAAGGTCCGCCTGACGGATCCGGTCTCGAAGTTCATTCCCGAGCTGCAGGGACTTTCCGCGGTGGTGCTGAACACCGAAGGCCGCGTCGCGGCCGCGCCGTCGGGGGCGGTCGCCGGGCCGCTGCCAGGTCGGACTGTTCCCGCGGACCACGACATCACCGTTCGCGAGTTGTTGACGCACACCTCAGGCCTGATGAGCGGCGGCACGAGCAGCATCAGCGTGAACGACGTCACCCCGAAGGCGGGCGAGACCGTCGCCCAGGTGATGCCACGTCTGAAAAAGGCGCCACTCGACTTCCAGCCGGGCACGCGCTGGGCATACAGCGGGCAGTTCGGGTTCGACGTGCTCCTCCGCGTTGTGGAGGTGGCGTCGGGCATGCCGTTCGATCAGTTTGCGAAACAGCGCATCTTCGCGCCGCTCGGCATGAAGAACACGTCCTTCTATCCCACGGAAGGGAACCCGCGGGTCGCCACGCTGTACGAGCGGGTCGATGGCGCGCTGCGCAAGGCCGCGAACCCGGCGTTCATGAACGGCGCCTATCTGTCAGGGGGCGGCGGCCTCTTCAGCACCGCCGAGGACTACCTGCAGTTCGCGCTGATGCTGCTCAATCGTGGACAGCTCGATGGCACGCGTCTGTTGAGCACGAAGACCGTGGATCTGATGGCGTCGGTGTTCGCGCCAGATACGCTTCCCGGCCGGCTGTCAGGCGAGGGATTCGGATTGAGTGTCCGGGTGGTCGACAATCCAACGGCGCGGAACACCCTTCTGTCGAAGGGAAGCTTTGGATGGAGTGGCGCGTTCAACACGCACTTCTTCGTCGATCCGGCCGAACGGATCGTGGCGCTGTTCATGACGCAGGTGGTGGCGCTTCCGACGCGCGGCGAGATCCGGGACGATTTCGAAACGGCCGTGATGCAGTCGATCGTCGGCGCCGGCACCGCCGCCGGCACGCACTGAGGCGAGCGTCGGATATCGAGTCGTGGCGATCCTGGGGGTTCTCGTTGCGCTGCTTGCCGCGGGTGTTCTCTACCAACGCATCGGTGGCAGGCGCGACGCCGGGCGGTTCGCGGCTCCTGGCGCGCTGATCGACGTCGGTGGACACCGGCTTCACGTCACCAGCAGCGGTGACGGCAGCCCCGCCGTGCTGCTCGATTCCGGCCTGGCCGCGTCATCGCTCAGTTGGGCGGTCGTGCAGCCTGAGATCGCGAAATTCACACGTGTCTGGGCCTACGACCGCGCCGGCTTCGCCTGGAGTGATGTTCCCTCGTGTCCACGAACCTTCGACCGGATTGTCGACGAATTCTCCGCGGTGCTCACGCATGTCGCGTCGCGTGAGCCGTGCATCCTGGTGGGTCACTCGTTTGGCAGCTTCATCGTTCGGGCGTACGCGAGGCGGCATCCCGAGGCCGTCGCGGCTCTTGTACTCGTCGACCCGCCGACCGTGTGGCTCACGCTGACGTCGGAACGTGCCCGCTTGCTCAGGCGGGGCCGCCGGCTATCCAGGGTGGGCGCGCTGCTGGCCCACGTCGGCATCGTTCGCGCGTCGCTGGCGCTCTTGACCGGCGGAGCACCGGGTGGGCCTCGGCGGATTGTCAAAGTCCTGGGTCCAACGGCCGCTCGAACGCTCGAGCGGCTGGTCGGTGAAGTGCGAAAACTTCCACCAGAGGTCTATCCGGTGTTGCAATCGTTCTGGAGTCAGCCGAAGTGCTTTGATGCGATGGCCGGCCACCTGCTGACGTTGGAACGAGACGGCGCAGCCATTGTCAACGCCGTCTCATCGTGCGAGGTTCCCGTGGTGGTGATCTCGAGTGGCGATCAACCACCGGAGCAGCTCGACGCGCACAGGATGTTGGCTGAAGCCTCGGCGGGCGGCCGCCACGTCATTGCCGCACGGAGTGCTCACTGGGTGCAGTTCGACGAACCGGAGCTGGTGGTCGCGGTCATCAAAGGGATTGTCGACGCGCACCGCTGACACCTATGTTCATCACCTTCGACGACAGGCCTTCCGATTCGCCCTTCATCGAGAGGGTGTGGCGAAGTCGGAGCGATCGCGCGGACATCTTTCTCTCAATCGCGGCGAGCCATTTCGAGATGGTGGTGACGCGACACCGGGGTAAGACCTTTCTTACACTGCGTGGGCCGGAGACCAAAGCGACGACCGTTGACTGTCCGGCGGAAGGAGAGTGGCTGGGCATTCGCTTCACGCTGGGCACGTTCATGCCAACGCTGACACCGGGCCAGCTCCTCGATCGACGAGATGTCAATTTGCCTGACGCATCGGGTCGCTCCTTCTGGATCAATGGCTCGGCGTGGGAATATCCCGGCTTCGAGAATGCGGAGATCTTCGTGAGGCGGCTCGTCCGGAAGGGCCTCATCGCGCGTGACCCGGTCGTGGATGCCGTGCACGACCGGCGGGCCCTGTCCCTGCGATCCGCGCAGCGTCATTTTCTGCGGGCGACGGGCCTGACGCACGGTGCGGTTCGTCAAATCGAACGCGCACGGCGGGCGACGAATCTGTTGAGGGAAGGCGTGTCGATTCTGGATACCGTGCATGACGCCGGCTATTTCGATCAAGCGCATCTCACGCGCTCGCTCAAGTACCGGATTGGACAGACGCCAGCGGCGATCATGCGAGCGAAACAGCAGTTGTCGTTTCTATACAAAACAGCCGCCCGTCCTCGACTCTATGATGTGACCGATGACTCATCGGAGCCTGCGAGGCCCTGACCACCGATGAGCGAAAGGCACGCATGGCGTCGATTGGGAAGAAGAGGCTCGTGGCCAGCTACATCCTCACCGCATTCGTCGGGCTGTTCTTGACGTTTGACACGGTGATGAAGGTGCTGAGGCTCGCCCCGGCCATTCAGGGAACGACCGAGCTCGGCTACCCGGCGGACGCCGTGCTCTGGATTGGGGTGATCGAGCTGGTGTGCCTGGGGTGCTATCTCGTCCCGCGCACGTCCGTCCTGGGTGCGGTCCTGCTGACTGGATACCTGGGCGGCGCGATTGCGACGCACGTGCGCGTCGGCAGCCCGCTGACGACCCACACTCTGTTCCCGATCTACGTGGCCCTGATGGTGTGGGGCGGGCTCTATCTGCGTGAGACGCGCTTGCGCGACCTCTTGCCGCTCAGGCGTTGAACTGCGCCGAAGATGATGGCTCTACTCCTCATCTCCTGAGCTCCTGTCATTCGGTTTCGCCGGCGCGGCTTCAGCTGGAGGGTACGAACGGTCAGGGACAGATGGTTCCGAACTGGAGGCCCCGTGCCTTCAGCTCCGGGATGAGGCGATCGACAGTCTCCACCGCATAGCGGCGGTCGGGCCGGGGATCCTCGTGGTGCCCGTCGTGGATGACGATGATGTCTCCGGGAGAGGCATGGCCGGCCAGACGCGGCACGAGATCGTCGGCGTTGCGCCGGCGAAACCAGTTGAAGTCCCACAACATCCAACTCCAGCCCACCACGAGATACCCCGCCCTGGCCGCGCCGGCGATCATCGGGATGCTGCGATGACCGGCGTGTGGACGAAAGGCGCGGCACGCCTGATGTCCGGTCAGCAGCTCCAGCCGCGCAGCGGCCTCTTGAATGGCACTGGCGACGTACGCCGGCCGTTTCAACACGAGCTCGCGTGAGTCCCAGTGAATGGCCACCGCGTGCCCTTCCTCGAAGGCGCGGCGGACGATGGGGATGGTCTCCTGCGTAATGTGCTTGTCGATGACAAAGAAGGTGGCGGCGACGCCGTGATGCGCCAACACATCGAGGAGTTGGGGAGTGGCAGACGGATTGGGGCCGTCGTCGAACGTGAGGTACACCGTCGGTGTCGGAGTGCGCGGCATCCTCCACACCGTTTTGTCCGTGGCATCCAGGAGAAACGGGAACGGCGCGACGTGCGCGATGACGGCCGCTGCGATGGCGAGGATGAAGATCAGCATGAGTCACGCTCACTGACGATCCTAGTGCTTTCATCGTATTGCGAACGGGCAGCTGTTCACCGTAACTTTGCCCTCCTCCATGCTCATGCATTCACGTCTCTGGCGCGTACTCCACGCGTTCGTGTGTCTTGTCTCTCTTGCCGTGCCCCTTCATGCCCAGACCATCGACGACGGGATCATGTTGGGCAAGCGCGATCTCCAGACCGGGACCGTCTACTCGCACGAGAGTTGGGACGAGTACTGGGAAGGCGCCGTCAGGCGCGCCAACGGAAACATCGGGAGGGTCACGACGCAGACCAGCGCCTGGACCGCCAACTATGGCCTCACGAATTGGCTGAACGTCATCGCGACGGTGCCGTACGTGCGGACTCGCGCGAGCCAGGGTGTGCTCCATGGCATCGGGGGCTTCCAGGACATCACCATTGGCGCGAAGTACAACTTTCTCGAGAAGACGTCCACCAGCTACGGTTCGCTGCGGGCCATGGCCGTCGTCGCTGCCGGGATTCCTCTGACTGACTACAACCCGGAGCTCCCGCCGCTGTCCATCGGAAGTGGAAGCACGCGAGTGTCATGGCGCGGCACGGTGAACTTCCAATCCAATCCGGGCTGGTTTCTCAACTACTCGACCGCCTATACATGGCGCTCTCAAACCGAGCTCGACCGGCCGTACTACTACACCGACGACCAGTTCGTCATGAGCAGCCAGGTCGACATGCCCAACGCGTTCGACCACGTTGCGAGCGCCGGCTACATGCGGCGGCGGCTGATGACCGCCGTGTCCTTCTCGCAGCAGCGAACGCTTGGCGGCGGCGACATCCGCCGTCAGGACATGCCCTTTGTGTCCAACCGGATGAACTTCTTCAAAGTGGGTGCGATGGTCATGGCCCCTGTTCCGAAGCTCCGGGGCCTGTTGTTCAATTTCACGGTTGACCAGACGATGGACGGCCGGAACGTGGGGCTGGCCAGCACATTCACGACGGGCCTTCTGTACAGGTTTCAGGCGGGACCAACTCGATGACCGTGTCACGCACGCTTTCTCTCTGGGTCGTTGTCGCCGTGATGGCCGGCGCTCCCACGAGCACCGGCCTGACCGCGGCGAGCAACGACGCCGGCGCGGGCAATTGGCAGATGATCGTGCTCTCCGGGCCAACGCAATTTGTCGTTGCACCGCCTGGGCAGACGAGCGGCTTCGACTATCAAGCGGAGTTGACCGCGATCAAGAACGCGCAGTCGCGACTCACGGCCGACCAGCGCAAGGCGATCGAGTACTGGAGCCGCGGCGGCGTCCTGCGCTGGAATGAGATCCTGCTGGAGCTGGTCTCGCGGTTCAACCTGCCTCCCGTACCGAACCCGGATAACACTTACCCGGTTCCGGACGCGAACAACCCTTTCTCAGATCCACAATTTCCGTTTGCCAACCCACCGTACGCCGCTCGCGCCTATAGCTATGTCTCGGCGGCGCAGTTCGATGCCCTGAAGGCCGCGTGGTACTTCAAGTACCTGTACAACCGCCCGTCGCCCTCAAAGATCGACGGTGGCGTCAAGGCCCTGGCGCCCACCACCGACCTGCCGGCCTACCCGTCCGAGGATGCGGTGATGTCGGGTGTCAGTGCGGAGATGCTGAAACTCCTCTTCCCCGCGGCGGGCGAGGAGATTACGCGCAAGGCGGCGGAGCAGCGGCAGGCCGCACTGCTGTCGGGGAAAGCCACGGCCAGCGATATCGCCGCGGGCCTGGCCTTGGGACAGGCAGTGGCCACGGCGTTCGTCGCGCGCGCCGGCACTGACGGCATGAGGACTGCCGGCGGTTCACCGGCGCTGTGGCAGGCGCTGGCGGATGGGGCGACAGCGCGTGGTGAGATACCGTGGAAGAGCATGGACGTTCCAGCGCGTCCGCCGATGCTGCCGGCGTTCGGCAACGTCCGCGCCTGGATGATGACGCAGGCCGACATCGTCAGAGAGCGGCCAGGCCCGCCGCCGTCAACGTCATCGGCTCTGATGGCGCGAGAAGTTGCCGAAGTGAGACAGAAGGTCGATCGCGGGACGCGGCAGGAACTCGCGATTGCCAACAAGTGGGCCGACGGTCCCAGTACTCCCACGCCTCCCGGGCACTGGAACGTCATCGCGGCGCCCTACATCCGGAAAGCCGAGTTGAGCGAAGTGCGGGCCGCACGTGCATTCGCGCTGCTCAATATGGCGCTGCACGATGCTGCCGTGGGATGTTGGGAGACGAAGTATTTCTACTTCAATCCGCGTCCCTCACACATGGATCCTGATCTCAAGTCGGTGATCGGTCTTCCGAACTTTCCGTCGTACACCTCTGGACACTCGACCTTTTCAGGGGCAGCGGCCGCGGTGTTGTCCTACCTGTTTCCAAGCGGCGCGGCTGACTTCGAGGCGCAGAAGGAAGAGGCCTCGATATCCCGGCTCTATGGCGGTATCCACTATCGGTCCGACCTGGAAATCGGCATGGCCCACGGCGAGCGGATCGGAGGCTATACGATAAGTTTTGCGAGGACCGACGGCGCCGACGTTCCGTGACCCGCGAGACAGTACTACCTCGGCTGGCTCGCCGGGCCGCCGATCACCGGGGCATGCATCGTGAAGCCTTGTTCGACGGGTCGGTGGGATCCAGGGCGCGGCCTCGCCCGCGGATATCCCGATACGCCTGATGACAGTTGGCGCAGGCGTCCGACAGATCGCCCGTCGCCTCCGACACCGCGTCCTGGCTTCGTGACTGCGACGCCTTGTAGGTCTGCCGCGCCACCGCGATCATCTGCTCGGTGAACTTGATCCAGTCTGCGTCGGTCACCGGGGCGAGCCGGCCGTTCTCGCACCGGATGCCTGGCGTCAGCATCAGCGGCGAGGCGTCGGCCAGCGCGATGGCGGCGTTGTCGATGAGCTCCCATCCGCCGTAGATCCCGGCTCCCCAGTCGCTCCACGAAAAGCCGCCAGCCTGCTTGTCGACCGACGGCGGCGGCGCCGGGGCACCCGGATCGTGCGTCTGGACCGTGAAGATCAGATTCGAGTTCGGGAAGAAGATGCCGCGCATCAGCTGCGCCATGTTTCCCAGCGGCGGAAACACCTTGGCCTGCGAGGGCGAGGCCGCTGGTCCCGCGGCTTTGGCGGCGCGAGTCTGCGGCGGCCAGGAGATCTTGCTCAAGTCCGCGTCGACTGACGTGAGCTCCGTCCGGTTCGCCGGGAAGCCGCCGGTCTTGAGGATGTGCGCCACGAGGTCTGCCGATTGTTGGGGCGTCAGATCGCCAGCCGCGTCGGCGGGCATCGTGTTGCGGATCTTGTTGAACAGCTCGGACAGCGGCTGCGTGCGCCAGGTGCCGACGAAGACGTCGCCCACCAGTGGCGGCGCCTGCGCGCCCTTCAGACCGTCGCCGTGACAGGAGGCGCATCGCTTGCCGTAGAGCGCCTGGCCGCGAGCGGCCTGCGCGTCGGTGAAGACGCCGTCCTGCACTGTCCGCGGCGCCTGTGCCTGCAGTAGAGCCGAGACCGATGCGAGAAGCGCGCACAGCAGTACGCTGCCCAGTAACTGGCGCCCCATTCTGAGCCCGGACCCCTGGTGTCGCGTTGACATGACTCTCGTTCCTACCGGCCGCGGTCTTCGCCGTTCACCCGCTCGAACACCCGCTCGGGCGGTGGTAATCCTTTTTCGGCAGCGTCTGCGGCGGCTTTCTCGTAGGCGCGCTCGGCGGTCAACGCGTTACGCATCGCGATGTTGCCCTCATGGCAGCCGTACTCGTAGATCTGATAGTTCGGCTGGCTCGTGATCGTCATCCGCATCGTCCAGGGCGTGGCGAACGTTGACGGATCGTCGACGCGGATCTCGTAGTCGATCATCTCCGGATCCACGCGCGTGAAGCGCTCGACCATGCGCAGACCCTCGCCGTGCGGCGCGCCGCCCAGCGCGGTCTTGTTGGTGAAGTTGCTCGATTCGACGACGAGCGTGTCGCCGTCCCAGTGCCCGCGGGAATCGCCCATGAACTGCTTGATGCCGGCGCCGAGGTGTGGCCGGCCATCGAGAGGAATCACGCGGGTGTCGTGCACCATCTCGTAGCTGATGACCACCGAGTCTGGCGTCTGCAGGATGCGCGCGCCGTTGCCGTAGACAGCCGGCCCGAAGGAGCCGACTACGCCCCGCGTGATGCAGCGGTCGTACAGCGAGAAGTCCTGGACTTTCTCCCAGGGTCCCGTACCGAACGATCCTTGCCGGCGTGGCCGCGCGCGTGCCGCCGCGGTCAGCGCCGGCACGCGGCCGTCCGGCGGATCGATCACCATCGATGTGTAGCTGAAGTCGCGCGAGCCCTCTTCATTGCGGAACGTGCCCGTCCTGGCATTGTCGATGGTGCGGGCCGTGCCGCGCTGCTTCGCGCGATCGGCGAATTCTGCGTCGGTCAGGTAGAGCCGGTTGCCGAACCGCTCCGGCCGCGACGTCGGCACCCCGCGCATGTCGTCGGTGGTCCAGATGCCTTCGAGATCCGGCTGGCCCCACGCATTGCGCGGCGCCTTCCAGTGAGGGTTCACTCGCTTGGCCGCGCCAGCGTCGGCGGACCCTTTGGCCTGAGCTGCCGCCGGAGGCGCCCCACACGTGAGCACGATCGCGAAGGTCAGGACACCGGCGCTCGCGAACAACGGTCGAATCATGGCCACTCCATCCGTCTCCACCGGTCGGCGGGACGTGGCAGATTAACACGGGAGTCTCCGGTCGCGCCTGCGCCCGCCGCAATGCTGCCGCGCCTCTCTTGCGGGTGGCGCCGCGTGCGCGATCACCGCCTCACCGCGTGCCGTCCGCACTTGTTCGGAAGGCTCGGCATCAGCGTTTACGTCATTGATGTGAGGCCTTCGGCCGTTGAGCTTGCAAGACGCACGCTGGGCGCGTTGAAATCCCCATGCTCACCAGTCGCCGGCATTGGCGTGGAGACACCGCATGAAATCGTTCAATGACTACAAGGGCACGCTGCCCTACGCAAGCGAGCTATTTGGAATCTATCAGCCTTTGCTCGGGTGGAAGTCTCGCCTGACCAAGAAGCGCTATGAGGGCTACCGCGCCAGGCTCTACTCGACGCTGGGCGCGCGTGCCCTGGTGTCGGCGCGCTCCACCGTGCAAATCGCTCTTCCCAGTCGTGATCAGGTGCTGACGCGGCCAGAGACCTTCGAGGTCAAGAACCTCGTGCCGGTGAATCTGATGGCCGACCACGAGTCGCGCGTGGACTCAACGATCGACAGCGGCGTGGCCCGACTGACCGCGCAGGCCATTGGCAGTAGACCGCCCTCGGACTGGGGCCAGGCGATCACTCAGGACCGCATGCAGTCGCGGCTCGTCGAGCTGCAGAAGCTTCTCAGCAGCAGCACGGGGCTCGCAAAGCACCCCGAGTTGCAACGCTACGTCGAAGGGTTTCGCGCCGCCGCCGGCGACGTACCGGCGACCTCTCTGCTCCAGGCGTTGTTCGAGCGCGAGACCAAGGTCGCCGGGTATCTCGTCTTCCTGGCGCAACACACGCCAAAGATGCTCGATGACCTGTTCTTCCAGACGCCGCGCTTCGCGCTTTCCCAGATTGCGCAGCTGGAAGATCCGCTCTTGAGCTTCGGCGCCAACAGTTACGAGGCCGTCCTGTCGCCCATCGGCGTCATTCATCTGTATCGCGAGTATTTCTTCGAGTTCGATTCGTTTCTGGGCCCGCCCGTCGGACATGTGTGGCTGAGTCCCGGCGGCACCGTGGAGCTGATCGAAGTCAACACCCGCAAGGTCTTCACCGAGCAGACGTTCGAGACGAGCACCGAGACGATCACCAAGGCCTCGTCTGAGACGACCCAGCAGGACGACATCGCGGATGCGGTCAAGGAGGAGAATCGCAACGACATCAAGTTCGGCTTTACGAATACCGCGTCCTATTCCACGCCGGTGTTCAGCGACACCGCGACCGGGAGCTTTTCGCTCGACAGCGCGAAGAGCACGTCGCGGGAGCGCACCCACAAACAGATGCGACAGCAGAGCGAAAAGTTGTCGAGCGAGATCAAGCGCAACTTCAAGACGACCTTCAGGACGTCGACCGAGGTCACCGACACGACCAGTAAGCGCTACGTGATTCAGAACACCACCGACGAGCTCGTCAACTACGAACTGCGGCGCAAGATGCGCAAGGTCGGCGTGCAGGTCCAGGACATCGGCGTGCAGTTGTGCTGGCACACGTTCGTCGACGATGCCGGGCGCGATGTGGGAGTCGGCAAGCTGGTTCACATCGGCGAGCCGCCGTCGCTGGCGGATCTGCTGCAGCCCGATCAGCCCGAGATGCCGGCGGCCAAGACGCAGGACGTGAATATCACGATTCCGTTCGTGGGGATCGACACCGACGATACCGACAACGCGTACACCGACGGCACCGAGACCGAAGTCGGCTTTCTCGACAGCACGGAACACATCGAGCCGAACTTCCCGCAGAGCGTGACGTTCACCAGTCCGGGCTACACGCTCAAGCGCGTCGATCCGGACCCCCAGGGGTCCGATGCCAAGCTGTCGATTCGCGACCTGTCCTCGGTGGACGGCACCAGCAGCGGCTCGTTCACCGTACATCTGGACTACGTGCACTGGCACGACCAGCCGAGCATCAACATCAAGCTGACACTCGTCTGGGAACCGAGCGAGGCCGCGCGGGCCCAGATCACGGTGGAGTACGACAAGCGGGTCAAGGACTACAACGTCGAGAAGGCTCGGCGCTACAAGGAAGCCTTCTACAAGGCGGCCCGCGAGCGCATCGCGCTCGCCAGCAAGATCGTGTCGCGACCCGGCGAGGACCTGCGGGAAGAAGAGCGCACCGTGGTGTATCGACGGCTGATCAGCCAGTTGATGAGCGTCGGCACGCACGAGTCCAAGCACGTGGTGTCGGAGTTGGTCCGCTCGCTCTTCGACGTCGACAAGATGCTGTACTTCGTCGCCCCGGAGTGGTGGGCGCCGCGTCTCCATCGAAGCGTGCAGCATCTGGGAGAGGAGCCTGCGCCGGCGACCCCCACGGGCGCCGGGACGGCCGGAGGAGCAGCGGTGGCCACGGCCATCGGCACGCTCGGGTTCGCCGCCGTCACCGAGAAGTCCCCTGGTGTGGTGACGGCGATCGGGCACGCGAAGGGCGGTACGCCGATCACCGCTGAAAACGTCGTCGACTGGGGTGGGGCGCGCGAGCTCGGTCGCGACAACTACTACATCACGGAGGACTCCGCGCCGGCGAAGCTGGGCAGCTCGCTCGGGTGGCTGCTACAGCTCGACGGCGACAATCTGCGCAACACCTTCCTGAATTCGCCGTGGGTGAAAGCGGTCATTCCGATTCGCCTTGGCAAGGAGCGCGAGGCGCTGAACTGGCTGCAGCAGGCACACGTCGAAGGCAGCGACGGTCTGGACAGTCAGTACGTCGCGGCACCCACAGATCCGCCGGAGCTGCAGTCGACGCCGGCGCACACCGTCACGGTTCGAGAAGCGCTCACCTATCTGGCGACGAAGATTCGCGAGTACGACCGCAACTCACGAACACCGGTGATTGCGAATCCGGCGGACCCCGAAGACATCAGCAATCACTTCGCGGGCAGCTTGCCCACAGAGGCGGTGTTCGAGCATGGGTTCTATCCGTTGAAGGGCGGCGTGCGCTTCGATCAGCAGGGCACCGAGCAGGTGGTGTTCTCTCAATGGATGGAGATTCTCCCGACCGATCAGGTGGCCGCAATGCAGATCGAGTACGACCCGAAGACGCTGCAGGTCAAAGTCGACGATGACGACGAAGACGATCCGAACGGCTGAGCGCCATGAGCGAGTTTCCAGTCGTTGCGCAGATTCCCCCGCCGGTTGCGCCGCCGCCGCCGGTTGCGCCACCACCGCCCGTGCTGTTCACGGCGGCCAGTGGCACTCGCCATGATCTGTACGACGCGTTCTACACGGACGAACGAAACACTGCGCCGTCCAAGGCGACGCATCCGGTGAAGTCGTTCTACAACCTGCACACGGATCTCACCGGAGCGACGAAGCTGTACGGCGACGCGAGTGGAGTGAAGAGCGGGTCGAAGCGGTTCAAGAATCCGTTGAACTCCGATGGTGGGCTTGTCCCGGTGGCCACTGTGCTGGTTCAGAAGTTTTCGGAGCTTGGAGTCGCGACGGCGACCGCCAAAACGCACTTCGCCGAGGATCGGCCGTACTACGTGTTCGTGCCGCCGCCGGTCAAGGCCGCGTTCGACGCGCAGCCCAAGGACAAGAAGCCCTCGGTCAAAGTCAGTCTGTTCTTCGGGGTGGAGCAGGAAATCAATTTGTTCGGGTTGCGCTGGTTCTTTGCCAGCGAGAAGGAGTCGGTCCTGATCACGGTTCCCGGCGTCGAGGCCGCATGGTCGGGGTACGGGCGCGCGTGGGGCATCGGGATCACGACCGACATGATCACCGAGCTTCTGCGCGAGGGCGGACTGCCTGACGTGAAGTTCACCGTCGAGGCGATGGGCGGCTACAGTACGGGCTATCGCGGACTGAACCTCACGGTCATCAATCGTCTGGTGCCGCTGGCCGCCCTGAAGCGGCTGGTCTACTACGATGCCTTCTATCGGCACGACGACTACCCTCAGCCTCCGCGGGCTCACAAGTTCTTCAAAGAGCTGACTCAGTGGGCCGTCGATACGGCCAAGGCCGATAGTGCCACCGTGGACATGGTCATCTACGGATACACGCACCCCGGTGCGGTGCCCAGGAAGAACCAGGATCTATCGGATGAAAGCCGGGAGAACCCGCCCAAGGGGCCGCTCGACGAGCTCGTGAAGGCGCACGAACCGAACATTCGTTTCGTCGATCTGGAGTTCAAGCGGAACGGCGTCGACGGCATTGCGTCGACGATCGAGAAGATTTGCCTCGCTCGTCTCGTGCAGGCGGGCCTCGACGACTACTACCAGGCCGCGGCTGTCAGCGCCGACGTGCTGGCACTCGTGAACGTGCTGCCGGTGAGAGGCTCGCTCGGTGTCTATGGGCGAACCGGCTACACCGACATTCACACTTGGATGAAGGGCGCGCCACAGGCAGGCGCGCTGAAGGGATTCAGCGTCAGCAGGGCGAGCGCGCTCGTCAACACCCATCGGCTGCTGGGCAGCTGGACCACGACGGCGCGCATCGAACTGCGCCATCGGGATTTCATTCAGGAGATCGGCAAAGAGTCGCTGGTGCCGTGACCGTGCCGACCTGAACTGGTCCTTTCCTTTAAGATTAGGCGAGAACACGTTCGCCGATCATGATGCCTTCCGGATTCCACCCGCTCGTGTCGCAATGGTTCCTCGAGTCGATCGGTGAGCCCACCTCCGCGCAGCGTCGCGGATGGGACGCCATCAGGGCGGGCCGTCACACCCTGATTGCCGCGCCGACGGGTTCCGGGAAGACCCTCGCGGCCTTTCTGTCCGCCCTCGACGATCTCGTGCGCGAGGGGTGTCCAGTGGATCGTAGTGTCCGGCTTCAGCCGGACCGTCTCCCTGACGAAGTCCGTGTCGTCTACGTCTCGCCGCTCAAGGCGCTGAGCGCCGACATCCACAAGAACCTCGCTGAGCCGCGCAAGGCGATCCGCCAGCTGGGGGAGGCGTCGGGCACCGAGATCCCCCGGATCACGGCTGCGGTCAGGACCGGGGACACCCCCGCGTCCGAGCGCGCCGCGATGCTCCGAACCCCGCCGCACATTCTCGTCACGACGCCCGAATCGCTGTATCTCCTCCTTACCGCCGACCGCAGTCGTCAGATGCTCCGGACGGTCCGCACCGTGATCGTTGACGAGATTCACGCGGTGATCGGGACGCGTCGCGGTGCGCACCTGGCGCTGACGCTGGAGCGCCTCGAGGCGCTGTGCGGGGAGCGTACTGTCGGGCCGCCTGAAGGCGGCCCCCACGATCGGCCTGAAGGCGGCCCCTCCGATCGGCCCGATCGGTCCATCCAACGCATCGGTCTCTCCGCGACCCAGAAGCCGATCGACGAGGTCGCGCGTTTCCTGGTCGGCAACGACGAGTCGCGAGGGGGTTGCGCGATCATCGATGAGGGACACCGGCGCACGATCGATCTGTCGGTCGAGATCCCGGCATCGCCTCTTTCCGCCGTCATGGCGCACGAAGTGTGGGAGGAGTACTACGATCGGCTCGCGGCACTGATCACCGAGCACAAGACGACGCTCGTCTTCGTGAACACGCGACGGCTGGCGGAGCGGGTCGCGCGGCACCTCAGCGAGCGGATCGGGGACGAGCTGGTCACCGCTCACCACGGCAGCTTGTCGAAGGAGCGGCGGCTCGACGCCGAGCACCGGCTCAAGACCGGGACTCTCAAAGCACTCGTCGCGACCGCGTCCCTCGAGCTGGGCATCGACATCGGCCACGTCGATCTCGTCTGTCAGATCGGGTCGCCGCACCGCATTGCCACGCTGCTTCAGCGGGTCGGCCGATCGGGTCACTCAATTGCCGGCGTTCCCAAAGGGCGGATGCTGCCGGTATCACTCGACGACCTCGTCGAGTGCGCCGCCCTCCTGCGTGCCGCGCGTCGTGGCGATCTCGACGCCATCGTTTCGCACGATGCACCGCTGGACGTGCTCGCGCAGCAGATCACGGCGGAGACCTCGTGCCGTGCCTACGACGAAGCCGAACTGTTCGCGCTGGCGCGGCGCGCGTGGCCGTACCGCGCGTTGTCACCGGCCGACTTCGATGCGGTCGTCGCGATGGTCTCGGACGGCTTTGCCACGCCGCGCGGACGGCGCTCGGCGCTCGTGCATCACGACGAGGTCAATCGGACCCTCCGCGGCCGGAGAGGATCGCGTCTGCTGTCGTTGGTTTCGGGCGGCGCCATCCCGGAAGTGGCGGACTACCGGGTCGTGCTCGAACCCGAGGAGACATTCATCGGCACGGTGAACGAGGACTTCGCGATTGAGAGCATGGCGGGGGACATCTTTCAGCTTGGCAACGCGTCCTGGCAGATCAGCCAGGTTGTCGCCGGCACGGTCCGAGTGCGCGATGCGCAGGGCGCGCCGCCGACCATCCCATTCTGGCTGGGCGAGGCGCCTGCCCGGAGCGACGAGTTGTCGCTCGCCGTCTCCGAGCTGCGCGCCGGAGCCGATGCCCACCTCGCCGAGCCGAAGCTCGCGTCTCAGGCTTCGGTGGAGTGGTTGATGGAAGAGAGCGGCCTCAGTCGCGAGGCCGCGCTGCAGGCGATTGCCTACATGGCGGAGGGCCGCCGTGTGCTCGGCGTCGTGCCCACGCAATCGACGCTCGTGCTCGAGCGCTTCTTCGACGAAGCCGGCGGCATGCAGCTCGTGCTGCACGCGCCCTTCGGCAGCCGCGTGAATCGAGCGTGGGCGCTGGCGCTCCGCAAGCGATTCTGCCGCCAGTTCAATTTCGAGCTCCAGGCCGCGGCCACCGAGGACGCCGTGCTGCTCTCGCTGGGCCCACAGCATTCCTTCCCGCTCGCCGACGTCTTCCGCTATCTGCATTCCGCCAGCGTCCGCGACATCCTGGTACAGGCGTTCCTGGACGCGCCCGTGTTCCAGACCAGGTGGCGCTGGAACGCGACGATCTCGCTGGCCGTGCCGCGCAACCGTGGCGGACGCAAGGTGCCGCCGCAGCTCCAGCGCATGCAAGCCGACGACCTCATGGCGGCGGTGTTTCCGGATGCGGCGGCCTGCATCGAGAACATCCCGGGCGATCGTGAGATTCCCGATCATCCCCTGGTCAACCAGACCGTTCGTGATTGCCTCGAAGAGGCGATGGATCTGGAGCAGCTTCAGCGCGTGCTGGATCGCATCCATCGTGGCGAGGTGACCTGCATCTCGCGCGACACGCCCGAGCCCTCGGCCTTCTCGCACGACATCCTCAACGCCCGGCCGTACGCGTTCGTGGACGATGCGCCGCTCGAGGAGCGCCGGACGCAGGCCGTGCACACCCGCCGCGCTGGCGGGACCGGCGGTGATATCAGCGCGCTCGATGCCGGCGCTGTTGAACGGGTGCGCGATGAAGTGCGTCCCGATCCGCGTGACCTCGACGAGCTGCACGACGCCCTGCTCACCTCCGGCTTCATGCTCGGGAGTGAAGTCGAGCCGGCCTGGTGCGTCGAGTTGGCGGGGCGCGGCCGTGCGACTTGCGCACGCATCGGGCCGCCTGAAGGCGGCCCCCACGTGGCGGTCTGGGTCGCGGCCGAGCGGCTGCCAGAGTGGCTCGCGGTCCACCCTGATGCGGTGTTCGAGCCACGCATCTCGCCGCCTCCATCGCGCGCGGCCCGCACCTGGACACGCGATCACGCGCTCGTCGAGCTGCTTCGGGGCCGTGTCGCCATCCTGGGCCCAGTCGTCGCGCAGGAACTGGCGAGCTCACTCGGAGTCACCGAGGCCGCCGTCGACTCGGCGCTTCTCGCACTCGAGTCAGAAGGGGTCATCCTGCGCGGCTCGTTCACGCCGGGCTCGCGCGGAGTCGAGTGGTGCGACCGTCGACTGCTCGCACGGATCCACCGCTACACGTTGAACCGGCTGCGTGCCGAGATTTCCCCGGTGAGCCCGGCCGAGCTCATGCGATTCCTCTTCACCTGGCAGCACGTTGACAGGGCAAGCCGGCTTGCCGGGATCGAAGGGCTGCGCGCGGTGCTGGCGCAACTCGACGGCCTCGAGCTTCCGGCGCGCGCGTGGGAGCGCGACGTCCTCGCGGCTCGACTGGAGCGCTACGAGTCGTCGCTGCTCGACACGCTCTGTCTGACTGGTGAGGTCGGCTGGGCGCGGCTGTCGAGTGGGCCGACACAGGTGGTCGGCGCCACGCCGATCGCGCTCTTTCTTCGCGAGCACGGCGAGCTCTGGTCCACCCTGCGTTCGGCGGACGAGGTCGGGCCAGTCCTTCCGCCTTCGCCGTTGGCTACGGCGAGACTCGCCGTAGCTGGCGAAGCCAGCGTAGGCGGTTCGGACGTGCCGATCGACGCCGCAAGCCGGATCCTCGATCACCTGCGCGCGCGCGGCGCCTCGTTCGGACAGGGGCTGAGGTCGGCGTGCAATCTGTCGGAGGAGAGCTGTCGCACGGCGCTCGGTGAGCTCGTCGCGAGCGGGTTGATCACCTCGGACGGCTTTGCCGGACTGCGCGCGATCACCGGCTCGACGTCCGCACGCCGGACGGGCGCTGATACGGCGGGGCGCTGGTCGCTACTGAGATCTGCGCTCGGCGGCAGCGTGAGCGCGTCGCGCGAGGATGCGGTGAAAGCCCTCGCGTGGACGCTGCTCTCGCGCTACGGCGTGGTCTTCCGAAGATTGCTTGCGCGCGAGCCGTCTGGCGTCCCGTGGCGCGAGCTCGTGCGTGTGTATCGGACGCTGGAGGCACGCGGCGAAATCCGAGGCGGCCGTTTCGTATCGGGCATGTCGGGAGAGCAGTTCGCCCTGCCCGATGCCGTGGATCGGCTGCGCGAGGTCCGGCGATCGGGCCCGGATGACGCGCTCGTGACCATCACCGGCGCCGATCCGCTGAACCTCACCGGGATCGTCACGCCCGGCGATCGCATCCGCGCCGCGGCCGGCAGCCGGATCGTGTTCCGGAACGGCGTGCCGCTAGCCGCGCTCGAGGGCGACATGCTCCGAACCCTCGGCGACATCGAACCGGCGATTGCCGCTGATGTGGCCGCCGCGGCTGCCGGACGCCGTGTTCCTGTCGTCAGCGGATACGTCGGGAGGGTCTAGGCTGTAGCGGTTCTTGATTCCTGGTTCGCGGTTCGTGGTTCTTGGTTCTTGCTACCAGCTACCGGCTACCGGCTACGGTTCGGCGGTGGGAGTTGTCAGCGCGGGCAGGCGACGATGATGGTGTGCTCGAGCCCGCCTCTCTTCGCGCGGCCGCTCACACGCTCCTTCTGCACCGTGAACCCCGCGATACGCAGCCGCTGCTCGAACCGGCGATCGTGGGTGGCCGACCAGATCGCCAGCACGCCGTCAAGTGTGAGCGACGCCCGGGCGACCGCCAGGCCACGGCCGTCGTACAGGCCGGCATTGGACGAGGCGGTCAGCGCGGCCGGGCCGTTGTCGACATCGAGGAGCACGGCGTCGAACGAGTCCTGATTCGATCGCATCGCGGCGCCCACATCGCCCGCCTCGGTTTCCACGCGCGGATCGTCCAGCGGATGTCCTGCGAGTGCACCGAGCGGGCCGCGGTTCCACTCGAGTACGGCGGGAACGAGCTCGGTGACCACGACGTGAGCGGTCGATGGCAGGACGTCGAGTGCGGCACGAAGCGTAAAGCCCATGCCGAGTCCGCCGACGAGCACCCGTGGGTGCGTCATCGTGCGCGCACGCGCGCAGCCCAGCACGGCGAGCGCGTCTTCCGAGCTGTGCATACGACTCGACATCAGGATCTGGCGATCGGCCAGGATCAGGTACTCGCTCGTGTGGCGGGTCAGCGTCAGCTCGGTCCCGTCGGGGGTGCGCGTCCGTCCGAGAACTTCCCATGGCTTCATGTGCTGTGGTTCAACGATAGCTCGTGTGAGCGCGCAGAGGCAGCTGAGGGCGCGGAGACAAGATCACCGCGGAGATCGCCAAGGAGCGCAGAGACACGCGGAGGGGATCACGTGTGGATGCGGGCCACACGTGTCTCTCTTCTCTGCGATTCTCTGCCTCTCAGCGTTCTCGGCGTTTGGCTTTGTGGGGGCACTTCGAATGGAGGAATGTGACCTGGACGTACTGCCGGCATGGCCGACCTCCGATGTAGACTCGAAGGATTGTCTTGGGTCCGTGCATCGGTGAAGGGGATATGTCACACGCGATAGAACTGGGTCTGGATACATTCGGCGACGTCACGGTCGACGGCAACGGCCGGCAGCTCGCGCAGGCGGAGGTACTCCGCAACGTCGTGGAAGAAGGCGTGCTTGCCGATCAAGCAGGTCTCGCGTTCTTCGGCGTCGGAGAGCACCATCGGAAGGATTTTTCGGTCTCCGCTCCTGAAGTCCTGCTGGCGGCGATTGCGGCCAGGACGAAACACATTCATCTCGGTTCGGCGGTCACGGTCCTGAGCTCGGACGACCCGGTGCGCGTCTTCCAGCGATTCTCCACGCTGAACGCCATCTCCAATGGACGGGTGGAAGTGATCGTGGGTCGTGGCTCGTTCACCGAATCGTTCCCGCTCTTCGGCTACGACATGGCCCACTATGAGGCGCTGTTCGAGGAGAAGCTTCAGCTCTTCGCCGAGCTGCTCAAGCCGGGACCGGTCACCTGGAAAGGCGATCTCCGGGCGCCGCTCTCCAACCAGCTGGTGTATCCGCCCAGCGAGACCGGCACGCTGCGCACGTGGGTCGCCGTCGGTGGCAGCCCGGAATCCGTCGTTCGCGCGGCCCACTACGGCCTGCCGCTCATGCTCGCCATCATTGGCGGCAACCCGCAGCGGTTCACCGGGTACACGGACCTGTATCGTCAGATGTCGGAGCGATTCGGCAAGCCGGTGCAGCCAATCGGGATCCATTCACCCGGTCACGTCGCCGCCACTGATGAACAGGCGAAGGAAGATCTGTGGCCGCACTACGAAGGGTTGATGAACCGGATCGGCGCCGAGCGAGGGTGGTCGCCGATCGGTCGCGCGCATTTCGAGCGTGAGGCGGGCCCTGCCGGCGCGCTGTTCGTGGGATCTCCGGAAACCGTTGCGGCGAAGATCGCCAAGACCGTGACAGTTCTCGGCCTCTCTCGATTCGATCTCAAGTACAGCAATGGCACCATGCCGCACGAGAAGCTGATGACGAGCATCGAGCTCTATGGGACCAAGGTCGTCCCGATGGTCCGCGAGCGCCTGGCGGCCGGTAGCCTGACAACTTAGCGTCCGGCTTCCGCCAAACCGGCGGGTTGAAGTTTTGACCGAGTTTTGCTGGCGCCTCGCACTTCCCCCGGCTAGAGTTGTGCATATGCAGACAGGCCGCTCGTGGCAGCGCAGAACCCTGATGCACATCTCCAGATGCGTAGTGGCAGCGGCCCTTGTGCTGGCGATCACTTCTGTCGCACGAGCCGCCGATGATCCCCCGCTCGTTCGGGCCGCACGCGCAGGCGATGCACAGGCCGTGAACCTCCTTCTGCAGCAGCGCGCGGACGTCAACGCCGCTGCAGCCGATGGGACCACCGCGCTTCATTGGGCGGTCCGAGAGGAAGACCTCAAGACCGCCGACGCATTGATTCGCGCCGGCGCGAACGTCAAGGCCTCCAGCCGTCACGGCACCACGCCGCTCTATCTTGCCGCCGGACTGGGGAACGCGTCGATGATTCACCGACTGCTCGATGCGGGCGCCGATCCGAATGGCACCGACAGCACGGGCGATACGATGCTGATGGCCGCCGTCCGCGCCGGGCGCATCGACGCTGTGCGCCGGCTGCTGGATGCGGGAGCGCAGATCAATGCGGTTGAGCCGCAGGTCGGTCACACCGCGCTGATGTGGGCCGTTCGCAACAATCAGCTGAGTCTCATGGGACTCTTGCTGGGGCGCGGAGCGGCGGTGAATGCGCGAACCCGAACCGGCACCCGGCCCGCCGCGCGACCACCCGGTGCAGGGGGCGGCTCGCACGGCGTCGGCATCGTCCGTAGCGGCGTGCCGCCGCAAGGGCAGCAGGCTCCGACACCAGGTGGGATGACGCCGCTGCTGTTTGCCGCGCGGGACGGCCGGCTCGACATCGCCCGAACCCTCGTCAGCGCAGGCGCGAACGTGAACGCCGCCGACGTCAACGGCGTCAGCCCGCTGCTGATGGCGATCAGCAACGATCACATCCCGGTGGCCACGCTCCTTCTGGTGTACGGCGCCGATGCGAAGGCCGCTGACTGGTGGGGGAGAACGCCGCTGTGGTCTGCCGTTGACGTGCGGAATCTCGATCTCGACAGCCGCACGCTGGAGAACGGCGTCGATCGCGGGTCGGTGCTCGAGTTGATCGCGACGCTGATCAAGAACGGCGCAGACGTGAACGCGCGCGTGAAGGAGTTTCCGCCAGAGCGCCGATTCATGATGCCCCTTGGCTCGCTGGCGTGGGTGGATTTCACCGGACAGACGCCGTTCCTCAGGGCGGCTCTTTCGGGCGACGTGCCGCTCATGCGGCTGCTGCTCGCCAGCGGAGCCGATCCCCACATCGCCACCTTCAACGGCACGACGGCCCTCATGGCGGCCGCCGGCGTGAACTGGGTGATCGGGCAGACGTACAGCGAATCGCCGAAGATGTGGCTCGAAGCCACGCAGCTGTGTCTGGAGCTCGGTGGAGACGTGAACGCCGTCAATGCGATGGGTCTCGCCGCGATCCACGGCGCCGCCAATCGGGGATCGAACGACATCATCGACGTGCTCGCGCGCCACGGTGCGACGCTCGATGTCAAGGATACGGAAGGACGAACGCCGCTCGTGTGGGCGGAAGGCGTGTTCCTGGCCACGAACTCCCCGGTCGCGAAGCCGTCGACGATCGCGCTCCTCCGCACGCTCCAGGCGGCGACTCAGAGACACGCGAGCGAGGGACGCTGACGTGACACGGACGCTGCTGGCCGCGTGTGTGGTGTTCGTTCTGGCCTTTGCGTCCGTGGCCGGGGTGAGCCAGACGCCGGTGCGCCGACAAGAAGCGGCGGCCGCGCCATCGGTGGCGTTGCTGTCGCAGTACTGCGTGACATGCCACAATCCGCGCCTGAAATCCGGAGGCCTGACGCTCGACGCCGCCGACCTCGCGCAGCTCGAGAACCACACGGAGACGTGGGAAAAGGTCGTGCGCAAATTGCGAACCGGGATGATGCCTCCGGCCGGCGCACCGCGTCCTCCCCGCGCCGCGCTCGACGCCTTCGCGGCAGGGCTCGAATCGCAGATCGATCGCGCGGCCGCGGCGCGGCCGGACGCCGGGGCGCCCGCGCTGCATCGCTTGAATCGCGCCGAGTACACCAACGCCGTTCGCGATCTGCTGGCGCTCGACGTCGACGCCTCGTCGCTGCTGCCGTCCGACGATTCAGCCGCAGGGTTCGACAACATCGCCGATGTCCTCGGTGTGTCGCCGGCATTGATCGAAGGGTACGCATCCGCCGCCGCCAAGATCAGCCGCCTGGCGATCGGCGACCCGAGCATCGGGCTGGATCGCGCCACGTATCGTGTGGCCGGCAACCTGTCGCAGGACGAACACCTCGACGGGCTGCCGCTGGGCACCCGCGGCGGAATCATCGTCCGCCACACGTTTCCCCTCGATGCCGACTACGACCTGCAGATCGGCGCCGGAAGAGCCGGAGGCATCGGGGCCACGGTGACATCCAGGGCCGATGATCTCGACGTCACCATTGACGGGGCACGCGTGGACCTCGCGGGCAAGACGCAAATGCGGCTGCCGGTCACTGCCGGTCCTCACACCATTGCCGCGGCGCTGATCAAGCGATCGCACATCGACGGGGCGGACGGGATCTACGATGCCCCCACGCGCACGCCTGGCATCGCGCAGTTGACCATCGCCGGACCCTTCAACCCGCGGGGACCGGGCGACACCCCCAGTCGACGCCGGCTGCTCGTCTGCACTCCGTCCAGCGCCGCTGAGGAGTCGTCGTGCGCCGCACGGATCCTCAACACCCTCGCCACTCGGGCCTACCGCCGGCCGGTGTCGCCCACAGGGCCGGAGATGGAGACGTTGCTGGGCTTCTATCGAGCCGGTCGCGCCGCGGTCTCGTTCGACACCGGCATCCAACGAGCTGTGGCGCGTGTGCTCGTGGATCCCAACTTCCTGTTCCGGTTCGAGCGCGAGCCCGCCCAGGTGGCGCCTGGCACGCCGTTTCGTCTGAGCGACATCGAGCTCGCGTCCCGGCTGTCGTTCTTTCTGTGGAGCAGCATCCCGGACGACGAACTGCGGGACATTGCGGCCAGAGGAGAGTTGAAGAATCCCGAGGTGCTCGAGCGGCAGGGGCGACGCCTGCTTGCCGATCCGCGCGCCGATGCGATGGTGAGCAACTTCGCCGGGCAGTGGTTGTTCCTCCGCGAGCTGCGGAACGCCCGGCCCGACTCGGCCGACTTCGATGAAAATCTGCGCCGATCGTTTCAGCGCGAGACCGAGCTCCTGTTCCGCGCCGTCATGCGCGAAGACCGTCCCATCCTCGACTTGCTCGATGCGGACTTCACGTTTGTCGACGAGCGGCTGGCGCGGCACTACGACATGCCGGGTGTGCGTGGCAGCCGCGTGCGCCGCGTCACGCGTGCCGAGAACGACCCGCGTCGCGGCCTCCTCGGCCAGGGCAGCATCCTCACCGTGACGTCGGCTGCCAATCGCACGTCGCCGGTGGTGCGCGGCAAGTGGGTGCTGGAGAACCTCCTCGGCATGCCGCCGCCGCAACCGCCCCCGGGAGTGGAGACGAATCTGGAGAAGGATCCGACACAGGTGAAGGTCACATCGTTGCGCCAGCGGCTCGAGGCGCACCGCGCGAATGCGGCGTGCGCGTCGTGCCACAAGGTGATGGATCCGATCGGGCTCTCGCTCGAGAACTTCGACCACGTGGGCAAGTGGCGCACGGAGGACGGGAAGACCGCGATCGACGCGACGGCGCAGCTGGTCGATGGCACGCGCCTCGATGGTCCGCTGGCGCTGCGCCGCGCCTTGCTCGAGCGATCAGACGTGTTCGCGACCGTGGCGACCGAGAAGCTGCTGACGTATGCGGTCGGACGTGCCGTGCGGCCTCAGGACATGCCCGCGGTGCGGCGTATCGTGCGGGACGCGGCGCGCGTCGAGCATCGATTCTCGGCACTGGTTCTCGGCATCGTCAAGAGCACGCCATTTCAGATGAGGACGAAGGCCGAGCAGGAGGGTCGACCCCAATGACGTTCATTACGAAAAAGCACCTGTCGCGCCGCACGTTCCTGCACGGGATGGGCGTGTCGATGGCGTTGCCGCTTCTCGACTCGATGATCCCGGCGCAGACCGCGTTGCGGATCACGGCGGCCACGCCGAAGAACCGCTTCGCGTGCATCTACGTACCGCACGGCGCGACCATGGACAAATGGACGCCGGCGACAGAGGGCACGGGATTCACGTTCACCGAGATTCTGAAGCCGCTCGAGCCGTTTCGCGATCGCGTGAACATTGTCAGCGGCCTGGCCCATCCCTACGTCGCCGGCGCCGGCGGCGCCGACGTCTCGGCGGGAGCGAACCACACTCGTGCGGCGGCGGTGTTTCTGACCGGCTCGGTGCCGGAGAAGGGGCCCCAGGCCCATCTCGGTACGTCGGTCGATCAGGTCGCGGCGCAGCATATCGGACAGGACACGCCGCTGCCGTCCCTGGAGCTGAGCATCGAAGAGTCCGTGCTCGCGTGCGAGGCGTCCTTCAGCTGCGCCTACCGGAACTCGATCTCATGGCAGTCGCCATCCTCGCCCCTGCCGATGGAGAACAATCCGCGGCTGGTCTTCGAGAAGCTGTTCGGCACGGGCGGCACGGATGCCGAGCGTCGCGCACGCCGGCAGGAGTCGAGAAGCCTCCTTGACTCGGTGATGGGGCAGGTGGCGTCGCTCCAGAAGGACCTGCCGCCGGGCGACCGGCGCCGCCTCACGCAGTACCTCGATGACGTCCGCGAGATCGAGCGGCGGATTCAGCGAGCGGAGAAGACCGTTCCCGAGGATCTGACGCTGCCGGAGGTTCCGGCCGGCGTGCCGTCGACCTTTCAGGAGCATCTCAAGCTGCTGATGGACCTGCAGCTCATCGCGTTCCAGGCCGAGATCACCCGCGTGTCGACGCTGATGTTCGCACGCGAGCTGAGCGGCGCCGTGTTCCCGGAAACCAACATCCGCGACCCGTTTCACAACCTGTCGCATCACTCGAACGATCGCGCCAACATGGACCGCTTCGCGTTGTTGAACAACTACCACATGCAGAAGTTCGCGTATCTACTCGAGCGCATGAAGAGCACGCCTGATGGCGACGGCACGCTGCTCGACCACTCGGTGGTGTTGTACGGCAGCTCGCTCAGCGACGGGAACCAGCACAACTTCAGCCCGCTGCCGATCGTGCTCGCGGGCGGTGCGTCCGGTCAGTTGAAAGGCGGGCGGCACCTGCAGTTTCCAAAAGACACGCACATGTCGAACCTGCTGCTCGCTTTGCTCAATACCCTCGGGGTGCGCCTCGAGACGTTTGGCGACAGCACCGGCATGCTCGCGATCTAGCGCGCGGCCTCTCTGACTAACGTCCCTGCACCGGCGGCGTGATCTCGCAGGCGCGCGGACTCCACTTCGACCCGTCCGGTTCGCGCTTGAAGTGCGTCGTGGTCATGAACGGTTGCTGCAGGTAGGTCGGATCGTCGACTATCGACGTGAGGATCAACCACGAGTCTCCGCCCGGCTCGTTGGTGCGGTCGTAGAACTCGGTCAGCACCGCCTGACCCGTATAGGGGATCCCGTTGCGGCGGAGATATCCCGGGCGCATGCTGGTCGTGACGACTTTCAGCGACCCGCTCAATTGCGGCCCCTGGTTCGCTCCTCCGCGTCCGCCACCGCCGCCGCCTCCACCACCGCCTCCGGTCGGCGCAAGCCCTTGCCCCTCCGGAACGGTTTCCCATGCGGCCGCCGACTGACCTTGCCACTGCGGAGCGCTGGCCGGTGCGGCCGTCGCGCCAAACCGGAAGAGGCGCACCTGCTCGCCGTTGTCGGTTTCGAGCTTCAAGGCGGTGTCGTCCTGCCAGGACACGCGCAACCGGATGGGCAGCCGCATCAGTCCCGCGGCGCCAAACGCTTTGCACTGTTCACCCGCGGCGGCGTCCTTGGCCGGGTCCCACGCGTTGGCGGATTTCTGGCCTTCATCATTGAGCGGCACGCTGGCGAAGTCGCCCTTCGGCGGCGTCACCATCCGGAAGCGCCAGTCTTCGGTGACGACCGCGACCCAATTCCCCGTCAGGTCCACCGGCGCCACGCTTCGGGGCGTCCTCGGCGTCTGTCCGCGGGCGGGCTGTGGCGGCTGCTGCGCGGTCAGCGACACCGCAGGTGCGAGCCACAACACGGCGACCGCCATCGCGGTCGCTGTCACAACGGCATCGACGAAACCGGAATGCCTCATCATCGTTCTACTTGCGTGCCGTGACCCCGCGATAGACCGCCTCGAGAAACATGTCCGTGGTCCACGGCCCGGTCGTCGCGCCGTAGATGCCGTCGTATTCGAGCGAGGGCCGCGCGGCCCTGATCTGCGGCAAGGTCATGCCCTTCCTGGCCATCTCCTGGACGCGATCGCGAACGATGGTGACCATGTCGCGATAGTCCACCACGTCGGCCTCGTTGCAGATGCGTCCGTGGCCGGGAATGACTCGCGTGCCGCCCATCTGATTCCGTTCCGGCACCGTGATGTCGATGATGGTGTTCAGGGCATCAATCACACCCTGCACGCTGCCGCCGCGCGACGGGTCAATCACCGGATAGCTCGTCGTGACGAACACATCGCCGGTGCTGAGCACGTCGGACGAGCGGAAGAAGACCATCACGTCGCCATCGGTGTGCGCGTTGGGCTGTGCCAGGAGCTGGATGGCCTCGCCGTTCGAGAAGAACTCCTTCTTCGGCGTGAAGAACGTCGACTCGGGCAGCGCATCGCCAGTGAGGGCAGGGACACCCGGACGCGCCGTGCTCATCCGGTTGAAGGCGTTCTCGTGCGCCATCGTCATCACACCCGCGTTCGGGCCTCGCGGGTTGCCGCCGGTCACACCGCCCGGTCGCGGTCCCCGTGTTCCGCCATGCGCTTTGACGATCGCCCCGTTGCCGGCGATATGGTCGGCATCGTCATTGGTGTTGATCAGAAATCGCACCGGGCGCGACGTCAGCCGGGTGATGGCGGTCAGGATCTTCTCGCTCTGTCCCGTTGCTCCCGAGTCGACGATCAGCACGCCCTCGTCCCCGATCTGTGCGCTCACGTTGCCACCGGCGCCGACAATCACGTGCACCTTGCCCTGCACGGGAAGCACCTCGACCCCGTCAACGACGATCGGCGGTGGCGGGGGAGTCAGCGGTACCACGGTGACTGGCTGCTGCGCGTGCGGGTGGGGCGTGACGAGCGACAAGACGCCGGCGGACAAAAGCGCGACGAATGCGGTGCGGGGCCGGCTCGCGGTGCTCGTCATGGATGTCCTTGATCGCTACCGCGAGGGAGCGCTCGGAACGGGTGACGCGAGCATCTCCCTGATCTTCAGCTCGTACTCCGGATAGAGGGTCTGCTTTCCGCCCTGCGTGCCTTCAAACGGGAGGCCGTGCTTCTTGGCGTAACCGTCCTGACGGGTGCCGAACGGGTAGTGGGGTACGTACCCGGCCGGGTGTCCGGCCACTTCGTCGACGATTTCAAACAGCCAGCGTTGATCGACGTTGATGTTCGAGCTGCGGACCCACTGCGACGTGCGCACGAACGGCTCCTCGAGGTAGACCGGGTCGGTGACGATCGTGACCAGGGTCAGCCAGTCGCCGTGGCGGATGAAGTGCTCGGTCATCGTCGACTTGGTGCTCGCCGGGACGCCGTTGCGCTGAATCACGCCGTACTTCATGTGCGTCGTCGCGATCGTCAGCTGATTGCCCTCCACCTTACCTGTGGAGAACCCTTCCCAGAGGTACTCGGCGTTCGGCGACGGGTGCGGACGTCCATCCATCCAGATGATGCGATCGTTACGGCCGAACACACCCTCGAGGGTGTAGGCGATGAGCTCGTGCGTGACCGGATCGACGCGTTTGATGATGCGCATGTTGGGGCCGGGTCCCCGCATGAAATACATCCCGGGGTGCGGCTGCGCCATGCGTTCAGGGAGCGACAGGATGGAGGCGTCCCAGTGCGATGCTTTCTGCCGCGCGGCGTCGTTGATTGGCAGGCCGCTGTAGTCGCCGAGCTCAGCGCCGGGACCGCGATGCGGCTGGTCTTCATGCACCCGTGCGGCCCACTCGCCCGAGATGTCGACCTGCTGGGCAAACGCCGGCCTGGCGAAGAGGCTCACGAGCAGCAAAATCAGGGCTTTAGGCATCCTACGGGGCGTCACTATAAACCCGCCTTCTGGCTCACACATTTTGTAGCGTACCGGCGGGTTCGCTTCCTTTCCAGGCGATTTCGGGTATCTTTACACACTGATATTGCAGGCTTCCTGTTTTTTTTCGGCCGCCCTGATCATTTCGTCGGTTCGCTCGACTCGCTTGAAAGCCAGGGACCCGCTTCTAGGAACTGCGGGGAACAACCACGGCAAGTACAGGAGGTACGGTAATGCGGATACTCGGGAAGCTCAGCACCGTCGTCGGCGCGCTACTACTGCTCCTGCCCTCGATGGCTCTTGCACAAGCCTCGATTGGCGGCACGGTTCGAGATACGTCCGGCGCGGTGCTTCCTGGCGTGACCGTCGAAGCCGCCAGTCCGGTGCTGATCGAGAAAGTCCGAACGACGGTGACCGAAGGCAACGGCCGTTACCAGATCGTCGATCTCCGGCCCGGGGCGTACACAATTTCATTCACGCTCCCCGGGTTCAACACGGTGAAGCGGGAAGGCGTCCTGCTGAGCGGATCGGCGGCCACGTCGGTCGACGCCGAGTTGCGCGTCGGCGCGCTCGAGGAAACGATCACGGTGACCGGCGAGGCGCCCATCGTGGATACCACGAGCACGATGAAGCAGCAGGTCCTGACCTCGGAAACCGTCAACGCCTTGCCGAGCGCGCGCAACTACTTCGGGCTCGCGCGCATGATTCCCGGTACGACCGGTGGAGGCAACGACGTCGGCGGATCGCTCATCCAGGACGTGGGTCAGAGCGTGACCGTCCACGGGAGCAAGAACACGGACCAGCGCGTGACGGTGAATGGCGTCAACACGATGACCCTGCAGGCCGGCGGCAACATCGGTGGGCAGACGCCGGACGTCGGGTCGGCGGCCGAAGTCACGGTTGACACCACGTCGCTGTCGGCTGACTTGCCGACCGGCGGCGTGCGGATCAATTTCGTCCCGCGCGACGGCGGCAACCGGTTCTCCAACTCCACGTTCTTCACGTTCACGAACGAGAGCCTGCAGGGCGACAACTTCTCGGATGCGCTGAAGACCGCCGGACTCGGCACGCCGAACAAGATCGTCAACAACATTGACCTCAACGAGTCGGTCGGCGGGCCGTTCAAGCGAGACAGGGTCTGGTTCTGGTTCTCGACGCGCATCAACACGGTCGAAAACGAGGCGCCGGTGTTCTTCAACGCCAACGCGTTCAAGCCGACCGAATGGCTCTACGTGGCAGACAGGGCCCAGCCGGGCCTCAACAAGGGCGACCAGTTCAACAACAGCATCCGCGTGACCTGGCAGGCGACGCCGCGGGTCAAGATTGCCGGCACCTACAAAGCCGACACGTGGTGCAACTGTCCGAACAACATCACCGCGACGATTGCCCCCGAGGCGGCCCGCGACCGGCGCTTCCCGCGCCTCCGCCAGGAGCACGCGGAAATCACTTCGCCGGTGACGAACCACCTGCTCTTCGAGGCGGTCGGCTTGCACCTCTTCGAGCGGTGGGGCAACATGCACCTGCGCGCCTCGACCGGATCGATCACCGAGGAGCAGCAGGCGATCATGCCGCAGATGATCTCGGTGGTGGAGCAGAGCACGGGCCTCCGGTACCGGTCGCTGAACGTCTACAACAACACGCTGGTGCCGAGCTTCACCTACCGCGCCGCGGTGTCGTACGTCACCGGCACTCACGCCCTGAAGGTCGGCTTCAACAACATGTCGGGGTTCCTCGACGAGAACAACTACACGCTGAACCCCCTCGAGTACCGGTTCAACAATGGCGTGCCGAACCTGATCTCCGAGCGGGCCCTGGTCCGGTCGAAGACGAACCTCGATCGCGATATGGGGCTCTTCGTCCAGGACCGCATATCGATCAACAAGCTCACGATCAACCTGGCGGGGCGGTTCGACAACTTCAAGACCAGCTTCCCGGAACAGGTCGTCGGCCCATCGGCGCTGGCACCGAACCGGAACATCACATTCCCGGCCGCCGACAATATCAACTGGAAGGATTTCACCTACCGGAGCGGGTTGGCCTACGACATCTTCGGCACCGGCAAGACGGCCTTCAAGGTGGCGTTCAACAAGTATCTTCTCGGCCAGACGTTGAACGGCCTCGGTCGCGATCCGAACCCGACGCTCGCGATGTCGACGCTCGCGACCCGGACCTGGGACGACCGTAACGGGCTCGGGATCAACGGCGACTACATCCCGCAGTGCAATCTGGTGAGCCTGCAGGCGAACGGGGAGTGCGGCCCGATGAGCCCGCAGCTCTTCGGCACCGCGATTCAAGGCGACAAGTTCGACCCCGATCTCATCGGCGGCTGGAACCACCGGCAGACGAACTGGGAGCTCACGACGTCGGTGCAGCACGAACTGGTGCGCGGCGTCGCCATCGACATCGGCTACTTCCGCCGGGTCTGGGCGAACTTCCGCGTCACCGACAACCTGGCGCTGGCACCGGAGGACTTCACCAGGTTCAGCATGGTGGTGCCGACCGACTCGCGGCTGTCGAACAGCGGTGAGACGGTCAGCGGTCTCTACAACGTGGTGCCCACGAAGTTCGGCCAGGTGAACAACCTGAACACGCTGTCCGACAAATACGGCAAGCAGATCGAGCACTGGAACGGCTTCGATGTCTCGGTGAACGCGCGGCTGAGGAATGGTCTGACACTGCAGGCCGGAGTCAGCAGTGGCAAGACGGTCGAGGACAACTGCGAAGTCGTCGCGAAGCTCCCGGAGATGAACACGATTGCCGCCATCGGCGGCAACTCGCTGCCGGCGGGCATTCGGCCGGAGCAGTTCTGCCACCGCGAAGAGCCGATGCTGACGCAGTTCAAAACCTACGGTGTGTATATCATCCCGAAGATCGACGTGCAGATCTCCGGGACGTTCCGGAGCATCCCGGGCACGGCCATCAACGCCGGCTTCACCGCCACACAGGCGTACATCGCGGCCAACTCCACGCTCGGGCGCCCGTTGTCGGGTGGCGCCGCGGCCAACCAGATCGTGCACCTGCTGCCGGTGAACCAGCAGTTCGTCGACCGCCGCCAGGAACTCGACATGCGTTTCGGGAAGGTGGTGCGGTTCGGCAATACCCGTTCGGTGATCAGTCTCGACCTCTTCAACCTGCTGAACGACGACGCGGTGATTACCAATAACCAGGCGTATGCGTCGTACCTGCGTCCGACTGAGATTCTGAACGCTCGGGTCGCGAAGATCAGCATGCAGTTCACCTTCTGATCCTGGGACTCGGGACTCGGGATTCGGGATTCGAATCCCGGGTCCCGGGTCGACGAATCCCGGATCCCGGATCCCGTCTCCGTCCCATGCGCGCGCGGTTCCTCTACTTCCTCTTCTTCTGTTCCGGCATCAGCGGTCTCATCTACCAGGTCGCCTGGGTTCGCGGGTTCGGCAACGCGTTCGGTAATACCGTCCACTCCGCGTCGCTCGTCATCGCCATCTTCATGCTGGGGCTGGGCGTGGGGGGCTATCTCGCCGGCGCGTGGGCGGATCGGCGCTACCAGACCCCCAACTCGTTGCTGCGCGTCTACGCGCGCATGGAAGGGGTGATCGGCGCTCTCGGTCTCATGGTGTCGCTCGTGCTTCCGCACCTCGGCTCGGTGATCGCCGGCGTCTCCTGGTACACGAACGGCGCAGGGGAGTGGCACACGTTGTCGGCGGCATCCTACGTTGCGCGCGTCGGCGTCGCCGTGCTGCTGCTGACGCCCATCACGTTGCTGATGGGTGGCACGTTGACGGTGTTGATTCGGTATCTCGTGCGGAGCGACCTGCGGGCGAGCGGCTCGACGATCGCCATGCTGTACGGCGCGAACACGGCCGGTGCTGCCCTGGGCGCGTTCCTCACGGACTTTGCGTTCGTCCCGGTCGCGGGCCTGTACGCCGCCCAGATCATCGCGGTGGCGCTGAACGTCGTTGCCGGCGCTGGAGCCTATCTTCTGGCGCGGACCCATCGCGCCGAACCCGATCTCCGACAGCGGTCCCCTGCATTTCGATCCATACCGGCAGTGGCTCGACGACACACCCTGCGGTGGACAAGTCTTGCGCTGGTTCTCTCAGGCTTCGGTGCCATGGGCATGGAGATCCTGTGGCTGCGACACGCCCATCTTCTGCTCGGTGGTTTTCGCGCGGTGTTCTCGCTGCTGCTGGCGATCATGCTGGCCGGTCTCGGCGCAGGTGCGTGGTTCGGCGGATGGCTGGATCGCCGCACGGGACGTCCTGCGCAGACGCTGATGGTCCTGCAGGCGTGTTTCGTGGCGTCGGTGCTCCTCGGTTTGGCGTCGGCGGATTCATCCGTGCTGATGGCGGAGGGGCAGGCGATCGCCGCGGCCATGACCGCGATGGGACCGGCGCGGCGTACGCTCGCCGAGCTCTGGTACAACACGCGGCCGATGCTGCTCGAGGTGGGCGTGCCGGCGCTGGTCGCGGGATGCGCATTCCCTCTGGCCAACGCGCTGGTGCAGCACGTCGAGCACGCGGTCGGCCGGCGTGCCGGGTTCCTGTACCTGGCGAACACGTTCGGAGCTGTGTGCGCCTCGCTCGTCACCGGCTACCTCCTCCTGCCACGGCTGGGGATTCAGTCGGCGGCAACCGTGCTGGCGTGTGTGTCCGCGCTGGCGATCGTGCCGCTGTACCTGGCGAGCCGCGGACGGGCGGCGTTCATCACCGCCGGTCTGACGGCCGGTGCGGCCCTGGCATCGTGGCTCGCGCTGCCAGGGGACTTCGTGTTGCGCCGGGCGCTCGTGCCGCAGCAGGCGAGCGAGCGCGTGGTGGCGATGAGCGAGGGGGTGACGGAGCTGGTGGCCGTCGTCGACGTGCCTGGACGGGGACGAGGCCTCATCACGAACGGCCACGCGATGTCGTCCACGGCGCCGCTCGACCAGCGCTACATGCGCGCCCTGGCGCACGTGCCACTGCTCTCGATGGCGAATCCCGAGCGCGTGCTGGTGATCGGATTCGGGGTCGGGAACACCGTGCACGCGGCCACCTTGCACCCGTCGGTGCGGCGTGTCGACGTGGTGGATCTCTCGCGACACGTGCTCGACCAGGCAGACTACTTCCGCGACGCGAATCAGGGCGTGCTGCAGCACGAGAAGGTGTCCGTCTATGTGAACGATGGCCGCCAGCATCTGCAGATGGCGGGTGCGGCTCGCTACGATCTGATCACGCTGGAGCCGCCTCCCATCGCGCACGCCGGAGTCGCGGCGCTGTATTCGCGAGAGTTCTACGAGCTGGCGCGCTCGCGGCTCACGCCCGGTGGGTACGTGAGCCAGTGGCTTCCGGCGTACCAAGTGCCGAGTGAGAGCAGTCTCGCGATGGTCCGCGCCTTCGTCGACGTGTTCCCGCAGGCGGTGCTGCTGTCGGGCGCGCAGGCGGATCTGCTGCTCCTCGGCACGACGGCCGCGCGGATCGAAATCGATCCGGCGCACATCCAGACCGTGCTCGATCGGGCGCCGGCGGTCCGGGCGGATCTGGCCCGGCTCGATCTCGGGACGCCCCGGGAGATCGTAGGGATGTTCGTGGGATCGCCCGCGACACTGGCGAGCGCGACACGCGGGTCGCCCGCGGCGACCGACGACAATCCACTCCAGGAATACGGCGTCCACTCGACGCTGACCACCGGGCTGCTCGGTGTGCCGGCCGAGCTCTTCGATCTCGAGGAGGTGGCGGCCTGGTGTCCCCAGTGCTTTCAGGGCGAGAGCGTGTCTTCGGTCGCGGGCCTCGACCTCTATCTTGCGCTGCTCGGGCAGGCCTACTCCGCGCGGGTGGCCGACGTGGAGGCCGCGGTTGCCGCCGTGAACGGCCCTCGGCGCGTGGACGGGAGCGCGTATCTGGGTGCCGTGCTGCCGGACTCGGCGGAGGTGCACAACATCCTGGGCGTGTCGCACCTGCGGGCCGGGAGCCCGGCGGACGCGATGCGCGAGTTCGAGGCGGCGCTCGCCCGGAAGCCTGACCTGGTGTCCGCGCGACAGAACCTGGGGCAGGTACGCGACGAACGGGGGGCACAGTTGCTCGAAGCGCATCGCTATGCCGACGCGGCGGCGGAGTTCCGCGAGGCGCTTGCCCTCCTGCCGGATTCCGCTGGCGTGCACAACAACCTGGGTGTCGCGCTCGCGTCGATGGGCCGTGTGGCCGAAGCCCGTGAGCACTTCCTCAAGGCCGTCGAGCTGAAGCCCGATTTCGCCGAAGCGCGGGGCAATCTCGCGGCCTCGCGTACGCCTTGATTCGGCGTGTCTCGGCTGCTATTTCGAGTGATGCGCAGGCCGGGTTCTGAGACCCGGCCGAGTCGATTCGTATCGTTGACAGCGGCGTTCCGGGGGTCTACAGTCCGCTCAAAGCGCCATGGATCCAGTTACTCGTCGCACGTTCATCAAGGGGGTGATTGCGGCCGGCGCCGCCACCTCGTCTGCCGCATATCTCTTTCGCGGGCCGGGCGCCCTCTTCGGACAGACCTCGGCTCCGGCTGCGGTCGAGCGCCTGATCACGCTGACCGTCAACGGTCGGACTCGCCGCGTGGACGTCATGAAGCAGGAAACCCTGGCCATGACGCTGCGATACAAGCTCGGGCTGACCGGCACCAAGCTGGGATGCGACCGCGCGGAGTGTGGCGCATGCACCGTTCTCATCGACGATGTGCCGCACTATTCGTGCTCGGTGCTGACGCACACGGTCAGGTCACGTGCCGTGGTCACCATCGAAGGGCTCGAAAGCCCTTCGGGCCAGCTTCACCCGATCCAGCAAGCGGTGGTTGACGAGCAGGGCTTCCAGTGTGCCTTCTGCATGCCAGGCTTCGTCATGGCCGCCGTCGGATTCTTCAAAGTCAATCCGAACCCGACGCGACAGGAGCTTGCCCACGGCGTCTCGGGCAACCTGTGCCGCTGTCAGGACTACGACAAGATTCTCACCGCACTGATGGCGGGCGCGGCGAACATGCGGGGGACGCCCAATGCCTGACGCGAAACTCGTCGGCACCAACTACGTTCCGCCGGACCATGTCGCCAAGGTGACCGGCCGCGCCAAATATGCGGAGGACTTCCGCGCGGAGGGGATGCTCTTCGCCAAACTGCTCCTGAGCCCGATGCCCCACGCGCGCGTGCGCAGCATCGATACGAGCGCCGCTCGCGCCATGCCAGGCGTCAAGGCGATCCTCACCGCTGATGACGTGCCGGATCTCAATGGAGCGGAGAAGGCACTGACGAACGAACCGCTATATGCGGGCGAACCGATTCTGGCCGTCGCCGCCGTGGACGAAGCCACCGCCGCTGAAGCGATCGAGTCCATCCAGATCGATCTCGAGCCGCTGCCGTTTGTCGTCGATCCGCTCGACAGCCTCAGGCCGGGCGGCCCCAACGCGCGGCTTGGTGGGAATGCCTGGGGACCACCGGCTCCGCCTGCGCCCGGTGCCCAGGGCCCGGCTCCACCGTCCCTTGAAACGGTGAAGTGGACGGCCGAGGACTTCGCCGACGATGAAGGGGAGCCTGGCCGGCTGCCGATGGGGAAGGCACTCGAGGAATGGTCGTTCGGCGACCTCGACGCCGGCTTCAGGGACGCGGCGCTGGTGCTTGACGAGACATTCGTGGTGCAGTCCACCAGTCATCATCCGATGGAATCGCGCAGCGCGATGGCCTACTGGCAGAACGGCAAGCTGTTTCTGCACGGCTCGACGCAAAGCGTGGCCTTCACGGTGGCCGGCATCGCCAGGTGGGTCGGGATCGATCCATCGGATGTCGTGCTCATCTGCGAGTACACGGGCGGTGGCTTTGGCAGCAAGGGCGCCGGGGCGGTCTCGATGGCGATTCCTGCGCTGCTGTCGAAGAAGGCCAATGCGCCGGTGATGATGCGGATCGGCCGGGAGGAGGAAAGCTACATCGGCCGCGCACGCACCAACATGAGTGGCCGCGCCAGGGTGGGCTTCGCGAAAGACGGACGCATCACCGCGCTCGATCTCTTCATCGTTCAGGATACCGGCGCGTACGGGCCGATGGGCGATCACCGATCGGCGGGCAATGCGGCATCGCTCATCTATCAGCCACAGGCGATGCGTTGGCGGGCCATCAACGTGCTCACCAACACACCCCCGAGGACGCAGCAGCGGTCGCCGGGACCGATGCAGGCCGACGGCATCATGGAGCCGGTTGTGACCAAGGCGGCCAAACAGCTCGGGCTCGATCAAGTGGCGATTCGCCGCATCAATGCTCCGGCGGGGAAGGCGATCTACGGACCGGCCGGCGCGAACGGCCAGCGGCCGCACGTGACGAGCGCGTTCGTCAAGGAGGCCCTCGATCGCGGTGCCGACATCTTCAAGTGGGAGGAGCGCAAGGCGCGCAGCGGGCAGCGGCGGGGATCGAAAGTGCGCGGCATCGGCGTCACCGTCGGCCCGCACGGAGCCGGATCAGTCGGGTGGGACGCCATCATGACACTCCGTCCGGACGGCAAGCTGTATGTGCAGTCGGGCGTCGGCAATCTTGGGACCCATTCGGTGTTCGATCTGGCACGCGTCGCCGCCGACGTCCTCGCCATGCCGTGGGAGAAGGTCGAGGTCATCTGGGGCAATACGGGCAACCATCTGCCCTGGACGTGTCTGTCGGTTGGCAGCCAGACCACGCATGCCATGACGCGCGCCAACTACGCCGGCGCGCAGGATGCCAAACGGAAGCTGCAGTCGATCGCGGCGATGGATCTTGGCGGTTCACCCGATGACTACGACCTCGGCAACGAGCGCGTCTATCGCCGCGGGAATCCGGCGCGCGGGTTGAGCTACGCGCAGGCTGCACGCCGCGCCATCGAGCTGGGTGGCGCATTCGACGGTCACGTGGTGCCGGAGGACGTGAACCAGATGACCAAGACCTCCGCCGCCGCGCTGGCCGGTCTTGGGCTGATGGGCGTGGCGAAGGACACCTACCCGCGTGACGGCAACACCTTCTCCTTTGTCATCGGCTACGCGGAAGTGGAGGTCGATGTCGAGACCGGAAAGGTGACGCTCGTCGACTATCTCTCCGTGGGCGACGTCGGCACGGTCGTCAACCCTCGAAGCCTCGCGGCGCAGTTGAATGGCGGGAGCTGTCTCGGGATCGCGCACGCGCTCTGTCAGAAGTGGGTCATCGATCCCCAGTACGGCGTGACGCTGGCGCGGCGCTTCCATTACAACAAGCCGCTGACGATTCTCGACATACCCGTGAACCTTCAGACGGCGGCGCTCGACATCCCCGATCCGGAGACACCGGTTGGGGCGCGAGGGGTGGGCGAGCCGCCCGTGGGCGCGGGCTATGGCGCCGTGATGAATGCCATTGCCGATGCTATCGGCGTCGACGCGTTTCGCCGCGCACCGGTCACGGCGGACATCGTGCTCATGTCGCTCGAGCATGGACGAAGGATGCATGAGCCTTTACGAGCGCATGTGTAATTCAACATGCAAAATGCAAAATGCAAAATGCAAATGCAAAACTCAGATGGCAAATTCAAGACGAGTCCTTTTGCATTTTGAATTTTGCATGTTGAATGACAGCGAAGGAACCAAATGGCCGTAATCCGCGACGTCATGCCGGCGTTCGAGCTCTTCCAGCCGACCTCGGTTGAAGGCGCTCTCGGCCTGCTCGATCGGCACGGCGCGGACGCGTGGGTGCTGGCAGGCGGGCTCGACAGCTTCGACTGGCTGAAGGACCGCATCAAGCGCCCGCGCGTGGTGGTCGATCTCAGTGGGATCGCCGAGCTCAAGGGGATCCGGCCGCGCGGCGACGGTCTCGAGATTGGCGCGATGACCACGCTGACCGAGGTGGTCAGGCACCCGGTCATTGGCGAGCGCTACGGCATCCTGCTCAAGGCGGCGGAAGCGGCCGCGTCTCCTCAGATACGGAACCAGGGCACCATCGGCGGCAATGTGTCGCAGGATACGCGCTGCTGGTACTACCGCGCCGGGTGGCCATGCTACCGGGCCGGCGGAAACATCTGCTACGCGGATACGCCAACGGCGATCAATCGCGAACACGCCATCCTCGGCGCCGACCGCTGCGTCGCGGTCAACCCCTCCGATACGTCGCCGGCACTGATCGCGCTCCAGGCCGAGATGGTCGTTCGCGGCTCTGATGGCGAGCGTGTCGTGCCAGCGGAAGACTATTTCATCGGTCCCGACATCGACATCACGCGCATGACGATTCTGCGCACCGGCGAGCTGCTGACCTCCATTCGTCTGCCCGGCACCTGGGCCGGCGCCGAGTTCTATTTCGAAAAGATCGCGGATCGAAACGTCTGGGATTTTCCGCTCGTCAACGTGGCGTCGGCGACGGTGATGTCAGGCACCACCATCTCGCGCATGCGCATCGCCGTCAATGGCGTTGCGGCCAGGCCCCTGCGTCTGCTGGCCGTCGAGGACGCCGTCCGAGGGCGGTCACGTGACGAGGCGACCGCCACGGCTGCAGGCGCTCTCGCGATCGTGGGTGCGGTCCCGCTGCACTACAACGCGTACAAGGTGCCGCTGCTGCGCAACCTGGTCAGACGCGCGGTCCGCGGGACGGACTCCACCTTCGCTCGAGGTGCGGCGGACGGGAGCACATGGACGTCCTGACGTGGGGCCGGAGCCCGTGGGGCGAGTGGGTGCTCACCCACATTTCGTGGGATCTGCTGTGGGCGTCGCTCTTTGGCGGTGTCGCGTTCCTGCTGGCGCACGCCAGCTACATGGTGCTGTCCGCGCATCGAAAGCGCGATGCCGCCGAAACCGATCGGCTGGAAGAGGCACGGCAGGACCTGCCGGCCCGGATTCCGCGCCATTCGCTCGCCGCGCGGCTCTTCCACTGGGTCATGGCCGCGGCGATGTTCGTGCTCCTGCTCACGGCCTTCCTTCCCATCGTCGGCGTGCGGTTCGCGTGGGTGACGTGGCACTGGATCGCCGGTCTCGTGCTGACCTCGTCCATCGTCTTTCATATCGTGCACGCGACGGTATGGCTCGACTTCTGGTCGATCTGGGTTGGCCCGAAGGACATTCCCGAATTCAAGGCGGAGGTATTACGCGAGCTCGGGCGGGACGCGTCCGGACCCAAACCGGGCAAGTATCCTCTCGGCAATCGCCTCTATCATCTCGCGATCGTCGTCGCAGGCCTCGGCGTCGTCACGACCGGCCTGTTCATGATGGTCCGTATCCGTACGCCGTTCTTCACCCGCAATCCGTATCTGCTTGGTGACGCCACATGGGGCTTCACCTATGTCGCGCACGGGATGGCCGGGGTCGCTCTCGTCGGACTCGTGATGGCGCATGTGTATTTTGCCGTGCGTCCGGAGAAGTGGTGGATCACCAAGTCGATGCTGCTCGGGTGGATCACCCGGAGGCAGTACCTCGAGCATCACGACCCGCAGCGGTGGATCTCGCGCTGACGCGCGCGGCAACGCCCAAACGCCCAGCCCAAAGAGCACATGGACGTCGATCTGAACGCTCGTTGCGACGCGATTGAGGAGTGCTACGAGTTCATGCTCGCGTACGCGGCGCAGGGTGTGGTCGAGGAGGCCGGCAGCCAGCCGGCGGCGCAGCTGCGCACGTTCCTTGGCCGCGCGGAAGAGGCGCTCATCGGTCTCGCGGACGCGTACCGGGTGGTTGTTGAACGCAACCGCCTCGAGCCAGCCGATCGCTACGCCGCGTTCCTCGCCGTCCTGGATCGAGACGCGCGTGATGCGCTGGCCGCCCTGCAGCTGGTCATCGCCCAACCCTCATTGAGCTCGCAGATCATCGACAACCTGAACGCGTCGATTCACGTGCGCGCCCTGCTGACCGATCTGTTCCTGATCGACGAGATCCTGAAGGGACGAACACGAGCGCAGTCGACGGCCTGACGCCGAGGTCAGCGTCCCCCTACCCATGACCCTGCGACGCACTCTGATATCGGCTGCGATGCTTCTGGTCTGCTCCGCACCGGTACTCGCCCGGCAGGCGCCTGTGCCCGCCGATCCTGGAGGCGGACAGGTCAGCGAGTATCGACTGCCGCCAGACAAGCTCGAGAGAGCCGAGGGTCTCTATCGCACCAGAAACGTCTTGCTGATCGTCGAGACCGCCTATGGTTTCGCCCTCCTCACCCTCGTACTGAGCCTGCGGGTGAGTGCACGGTTTCGCTCGTTCGCCGAACGCGTATCCCGGCGCCGCGTTGTGCAAGCAGCGGTGTTCGTTCCGCTCCTGATCCTGACGATCGACGTGCTGTCGCTGCCTATCGGGGTATACCGGCAGCACCTCGGCCTGGAATATGGCCTGTCCGTTCAGAGCTGGCCGTCGTGGGTGTGGGACTGGACCAAGTCAGAGCTGATCACGCTTGTCCTATCGACAGTCCTGATTTGGGGTTTCTACGGCCTGCTGCGCCGAAGCCCGACTCGATGGTGGCTCTGGACCTGGATCGCGTGCCTGCCGCTCATTGTCCTGCTGGTCTTCGTCACGCCCGTGTTGCTGGAGCCGCTGTTCAACAGGTTCGAGCCGCTGGTAAAAACGCAGCCACAACTGATGGCTCCCATCCGAAGCGTACTCGCCCGTGGCGGCGTCGAGATCCCGGATGCACGGATGTTCGAAATGGCCGCGAGTGAGAAAGTCACGACCTACAACGCCTACGTGAGCGGCATCGGCGCAAGCAAGCGCGTGGTCGTCTGGGATAACACCGCACGCGAACTCACCATCCCGCAGACGCTGTTCGTGTTCGGGCACGAGATGGGGCACTACGTCCTCGACCACATTTGGAAGCGGCTGGCGTTCCTGAGCGTGGCGCTCTTGCTGGTGTTCTGGCTGGCGTATCGCACGATTGGCTGGGTGCTCGCGCGATGGGGCGAACGGTGGGCCGTACGCGCCGTGACCGACTGGGCTTCGCTGCCGGCGTTGCTGTTGATGGTCACCCTATTCACGTTCGTCGTCCAACCCTGCATTCTCGCGTTCATCCGCTACCAGGAGCATCAAGCCGACATCTACGGCCTCGAGGTCCTACATGGTCTCGTGCCGGAGTCGTCGCAGGTGGCGGCCCAGGGCTTCCAGAAGCTGGGCGAGAAAGCGTATGCCTACCCGACACCGAATCGCTTCCTCGTCTTCTGGACCTACGACCATCCAGATATCGCGTCTCGGGTTCGCTTCGCGCTCGACTATCGTCCGTGGGACAGAGGAGAGGCGAACGCGTTCGTGAAGTAGCGGGCCCCGTCGTGCCCCGGCAACGAAATCCCGCGCAACCCTCGTCAAACGGGCGTGACGACCTTCACGCACGACCTCCGCCATGCGATCCGGACGCTGCGGCGCCACCCAGGCTTCTGCGCCATCGTGGTCCTGACCCTGGGATTTGGCATCGGCATCAACACCGCGACCTTCAGCATCGTCAACGCGGTGCTCATTCGGCCGCTGGGGTTCGCGGAACCCGAGCGCCTCCTCGCCCTGCACGAGCACCTGCCCGGGGTCGGCGTCGAGGGGATTCCTTTTTCTCCTCCAGATTTCCTCGATCTCGAGCGCGACCAGCGGTCGTTCGAGGGCCTGGCGGCCTACGTGAACCTGCCCGTCGAGCTCTCCGGGAGCGCGCCGTCCGGCTTGCGCTCGGAGCCGAGCCGCCGGCGATCGTGCGAATGGTCGTCGGTCAGGGGTTGAAGCTCGTTGCGATCGGACTGCTGGTGGGGGCCGTGGCCTCGTACGCGGGTGCGCGTGCGGTTGGATCGTTGCTCTACCAGACTGAGAGCCACGACCTCGCCACGTTCGGCACCGTTCCCCTCGTGCTGACGCTGATTGCGCTGATGGCGTGCGCGCTGCCTGCGTATCGCGCATCGCGGGTGCAGCCGATCTCGGCGCTCCGTTCGGAATAGCGCGCGCAGAGGCAGCCGAGGTCGCCGAGACACGATCAACGCGGAGATCGCAAAGGAGCGCAGAGATACGCGGAGGGGAGTCACCCGTGGCAGTTCCGGCCGTTACTTTTCCAGTCATGGCACTCCTCTGCGTACCGCCGCCCCTCTGCGCTCTCCGCGTTTGGCTCTACTCCGCGGGCGCTGCTTCCCCTGCGCTCGCCCAACAGGACCCACTTCCTTGACCTTGACCCAGGGGCAAGCCGGATCCTGGAATGGGTTGAGCGACAGGAGGGAGAGCCATGAGTTCGTCTGATTTCAATCCGGCATTCGCGACCGCGGCAGAGACGGCGGATGCCGTACGAACAAAACAGATCTCGGCACGCGAGCTCTTGGAGATCACGCTTCGGCGGATCGATCTCCACAACCCGACGCTGAATGCGATCGTCTGGCAGGATCGCGACCAGGCGATAGCTCGCGCCGGGCTCGCAGACGAGGTACTCGCCAATGGCACCGCCGTTGGCGCACTGCACGGTGTGCCGGTCGCCATCAAAGAGTCGTTCGCCTATCGCGGGTCTCCCAGTACCTGGGGCCTGCCGTCACTCAAGGACGCGAACAGCCCGCGCACCTCCGTCGCCGTCGAGCGCCTGGAATCCGCGGGCGCGATCGTCGTCGGGAAGACCAACGTTCCCGTGATGCTGGGCGACTGGCAAGCCTATAACCCTCTCTACGGGACCTCGAACAATCCGTGGGATCTGTCGCGCACGCCAGGAGGATCTACCGGCGGCGGAGCGGCAGCGCTGGCGGCGGGATTGGGCTGTGTGACGCTGGGCAGCGATCTCAGTGGCTCGATCCGGATTCCCGCGCACTTCTGCGGTGTGTACGGCCACAAGCCTTCCCTCGGTCTCGTCAGCGTCGAGGGACACCAGCCCGGTCCGTGGGACGGCTCCCCAGGCTATCCCATGGATCTCGCCGTCGCCGGACCACTGGCGCGCAGCGCGCGCGATCTGGCGATGGCGCTCACCGTACTCGGCGGCGCTGACGCTGACGCTGCGAAGGCCTGGACATGGCGTCCGCCCGCGCCTCGTCACTCTCGCCTGAGGGATTTTCGGATTGGCTACGTCATGGACGCGCCGATGGCGTCCGACGTCGGTGCGGTCTATGAGTCAGCGCTCTCCGCACTGAGCAAGGCGGGTGCAACGATGGAGGAGGGGTGGCCTCCTGGACTGGATCTTCAGGTCCAGATGAAGACGTTCGCGTACCTGCTCTTTGCGCTGCTGACCGCAGACATGAACGACGCTGAACGCGAGCGGGCGCGCAAGCGCTTCGAGAAGAACCCGGACGACGTGACAGCCGCGGCCGCGGTGGAGCCTCACGCGCGCTGGATGCAGGAAACCCGCCGGCGGCTCGCCGTGCGCGCGCTCTGGCAGAAGTACTTCGAGAGCCATGACGTGTTCCTTCTTCCGACCACGTTCACGGCGGCCTTCCCTCACGACCATAGCGAGCCGATCGAGAATCGTGTCGTCGAGACTCCCGAAGGAAAGCGACCCTACGCCAGGGACATGTCGTCCTGGATCAGCTTCGCGACGCTCGCAGGCTTACCGGCGACGATCGCGCCGGTTGGTCAGACTCGCGCGGGGCTTCCGGTGGGCATCCAGATCATCGCGCCGATGTGGGAAGACGGGACCTCGATCGAGTGTGCCGCGCTGTTGTCAGAGATCGTTGGAGGATTCTCAGCGCCCGCCGGGTTTCGCCAATGAGGCTCAAGCGCGTGTCGTGACATCGGGCTCCGCCGAGTCTACAGTGGTCGGCTGACGACAGGAGATTAGGAGATCTCCTGTGACCTGTCTCGAGCGAATCCTCGAAAGGAGATTCTGATGCGAGCGTTGAAGATCGCGACAAGCGCGGTGGTCGGCATGGTCCTCTCGTCCGCCCCGTCGTTCGCGCAGAACCAGCTGATGGTCCCGCAGGCCGGCTGCACCGCAACTCCGGCGCAGCTCGAGGCCAACAAGAAGGTGGCGATGGCCTTCTTCGCGCCCGGTGCGGCTCGCGTCGCGCTGGCGGACCCGAGCTGCAAGCAGCACAATCCCGCATTCGTCAAAGGCGGCAAGGAAGCGGGACTCGGCGACTATGAGTACTTCAAGTCGCGATTCGGCGGTCCTCCGCGGCAGGGCGGACCAGGCCCGGGCGGTGGCCACGCAGAGTGGAAAATGGAAAAGTGGAAGAAGTGGAAAAGTGGAAAGGTGGAAAAGTGACTGACTTTTCCACTTCTCTACTTCTTTCACTTTTCCACTTCTCCGACAGGTAACACACCGGTAACACGCGCGCACTACCTTCGGATTGAAAGACCGGGGGAGGACTGACACACTCGTCGCACGTGCCCATTACGCTTCGAACGCCGGGGGGGTGGCTGGACGGCAGCGCGTGGCTGTTCGTGTTGCTGGCCCTGCTGACGATCCTCCCGGCCGCCTTCGTCCTCTGGTTCGCCAACGATGCGTTGACCAGGGAAGCGGCCGGAGCGCAGCAGCGCGTGCTCGAGGCCTACCGCGGTCAGCTCCGTCTCGTGCGCGCTCGCCTCGACCCGATATGGCGTGCCCACGCCGCGCAACTCGATGAGTCCGTCGTGTCCGGCTTTGTTGGCGCGCCAAAGCCAAACGGCGAAGGCGGCAGCCGGACCGCGATCGCAGAGAGCACTCCCGCCCAGCGTTTCCAACAACTGATTACCGACGAGATCGCCGACGGCGCGGTGCTCCTGACTCCCGATGGCGGTGTGGCGTACCCCGATCGTGGCGGCGCGTCCGATGTACGTGTCGCCGAGATTGCGCAGCGCCTTGCCGCCGCCGCGGCACTCACACCGGAGGCGCGGCCGGCCCTCGTCCCGGGATTGGCCGCGTCACTGAATGACTACGGCGCGCCGATCCCCGCGGCCGAGCGATTGATGCTGATGGATCGCTTGAGAGCGCTGGCGCCGAACGTGCCGCTGCCAACCCAGGCTGCGCTCCGTCTCTCGATCGAGATGCTCGACGCCGAGCGGGCCGCGCCGGTGCCGGACGTCATTCGCCAGACGGCCGCTCCTGACGTGTGGGCTCTCACGTCAGCTGACGGACGCGTCATCGCGTTCTATCGAACCGGCCGCCTCGAAGCGATGATGCACGATTTCCTTCATCAGGTCGCTCCATCCGGCATCACCTTCATCGCCTTTCCGCCCGACGTGCCAGCCGACATGGAGGCGATCGCCGCCGGCCCGTGGCTGCCCGGCTGGCAGCTGTCGTTCATGCCGATCGACATGGCGCCATTTGACGCCGGCACCAGCCGGCGACGAACGGTGTACCTGTCGGTTGCGCTCGCCGGCATCGGGCTGATGACGATCATCGGCCTGGCCGTGGCAGGCACGCTTCGACGTCATCTGAACCTTGCAAGGATGAAGACGGATCTCGTGGCGACCGCATCGCACGAACTGCGCACGCCACTAGCCTCGATGCGGGTGCTGGTGGACGGGCTGCTCGCCGACGATGAGCTCGATCCGAAGAAGACGCGCGAATACCTCGAGATGGTGGCGACGGAGAACGCACGCCTCAGTCGACTGATCGACAACTTTCTGGCCTTTTCACGCCTCGAACGTGGCCGTTATCAGTTCGCATTCGCGCCCGCTGATCCGTCCGCCATCGTGACCGGCGCGGTCGATGCCGTGCGAGATCGAGTGGCGGTGAACTGCGATCTTCAGGTTGAGATCTCGCCGGCGCTGCCCGTGCTGACAGCCGATGCAGAAGCCGTCACCACGGCGCTGATCAACCTGCTGGACAATGCGCTCAAGTACACGTCGGTCGAGAAGCGCATCGTGGTGCGCGCGCGTCCAGACGGGGACGCCTCGGTGCTGTTCGAGGTCGCCGACAACGGCATCGGCATTCCGGCGCGCGAGCAGCGGCGGATCTTTCGCCGCTTCTATCGTGTCGACCGGCTTCTGTCCCGCGAGACCGGCGGCGTCGGCCTCGGCCTCAGCATCGTCGAGCTCATTGTCCGCGGGCACGGCGGCACGGTCAGCGTGCGGAGCGAGCCGGGCGCGGGAAGCACGTTCACGCTGCGCCTGCCGTGCGCGGCGCGGGGCACGATCGCGTGACCGCCGCGCGCCTGCTGCTGATTGAGGACGAGCCCGCTCTGGCCCGGGGCCTCGCCGACACGCTTCGGGCGAACGGTTTCGAGGTCACGGTCGCGGCGGACGGGGAGCGCGGCCTCGACGCCGCCGTCAGCGGTCATACCGACCTGATTCTGCTCGACGTCATGCTGCCGAAGATCAACGGCTATGAGATCTGCCGCGCGGTGCGCGCGCAGGGCATCGACGTGCCGATTCTGATGCTGACCGCCAAGGGTCAGGAGCAGGACGTGATCCTGGGTCTCAACCTCGGCGCCGATGACTACATCATCAAGCCGTTTCGCGTCGGCGAGTTGATCGCCCGGGCGCGAGCCTTCCTGCGCCGGCGCGGCCCGGCGCCCACGGTGTTCGGATTCGGCGACTGTGAGGTCGACCTGGCCGCCCGCAAAGTGAGGCGCGGCGGTCGCGACCTCGAGCTGACAGCGAAGGAGTTCGCTCTGCTCGCGTATTTCGGCATGCGCCCGGGATGCGCCCTGTCTCGCGACGCGATCCTGAACGCCGTCTGGGGAAATGCCGTGTTCGTGACGCCGCGCAGCATCGACCGCTGTGTTGCGACCCTCCGGGCGAAGGTCGAACCCAATCCGCACCAGCCGGCCTACATCCAGACGATCAGGGATGTCGGGTATCGGTTCGAGCCGAACGGATCCACGTAGGGTCCGCCTTCAGGCGGACCGACCGCGCCGGACGTCACGAGGTCCGGCTGCCGCCTTCGCCGTGACGCGGCTTCGGCGTGCCAAGGAAGCCGGACACTACGATGACGCCGGCCACTTCCAGCCGTCCGCCAGGCGCCGAACGGCCTTGAGGTTCACGATCCCGTTCTTGTCGAAGTCACGATGCGGGTTGCCGGTGATCACGATGCGCTCGCCCTGCTTCAACGTATCCCGTTCGATGCCCACGCGCTCCAGCCCGATCGGCGCGCGCCACTCGGCCGTGTACACGCGCGCCTCGTCCGTCCTGACTATGAGAAGCGAGTGTGGGGCAATCCACGCGAACTCGTCGACGGTGCCTTCGACGTCGACGAGCCGCGTCATGTCATAGGCGGAGTACGAGTGGTGGGCTGACGTGGAGCTTCCCGCGGTCGCCACGATGATCGCCACCGCGTACAGTGCTCGTTTCATGCGTTTCCCCCTCTTGCGTCGCGGGTTGACGTCCGCGCAGAGAGCAGAGTGCCCGACGGACATTACCCCTTTGTTACGCCAGGTGGCGCTGGATTGGGGTTGCAGGTGAGGAGCACGCTGGTCTGTTCGCCGATGCACTCGGCCGGACGATAGAACGTGAGCAGGCGGCCGCCAACAACGACGCCGATCCACGCGCAGAGCGAGATCGCGGCGATGACTTTGGCGTGCCGTGGCGCATCGAGCGTCGCCCTGTCGCCGAAGACCCGGCGATAGGACGTGAGGTAGAAGGTCGCGGCGTTGAGGCCGCCGATCGCCAGGAAGAGCAGCTTGAAGTGAAACGACGGGTTGTAGATGTATTGATCCGGCTCGGTCAGCAGGAACAGTGAACCGGTCGTGATGTTGAGCGCGAACCCGAGGATGCCCCACGGGATGAACCGGTGGACGGCGGCAATCGGCACCCGTCGGGCGAGTCCCAGCAGACGCAGGTCGAAGGTGCCGACGCAACCGACGAGCAGGCACAGCCCGAGGAAATGCAGGCTCTCAGCGAGCGGCCAGGCCCATGCCGTCCGCATGAGATCGGCGACCGGCGAATCGCCGGCGAGTGTCGTGACGAGCCACACCTGAAAGCTGTGCATGGTCAGTGAGACTGCGTCAGACGCGTGTAGGTGTAGGCCAGCAGGCGGCCGGCCGTGATCGCGCCCGTCCAACACACGAGCGAGACGATCGCCAGGCGACGCTGCGTTGGCGACGGGACCGGATCGGCAGCGCCGCCCACCGTCTCAGCAGACGCGCGGCTGATCCGGACGAACAGCGCGATCGCGATAGCGATGAGAATCAGCTTGAGATAGAACACCGGGTTCGTCAGTGCCTTGGTGGGATAACCAATCAGCAGCAGGACGCCGGACACGGCGTTCACCCAGAAGCCAACCCACAAGATCGGCACGAAGCGCCGCATCTCCGCCAGCGGCACCCGCGGCGCGACCCACAGGACGCGCAGATCGAGCGCCGCCGCCACGCCGACGGCGAACGCCATGCCGATGGCGTGAAGCGCCAGGATGCCGGGAAACGCGAGGATCGAATCTGAACCCACGACCCATTGACTGAGCGTCGTTGACTCCAGCCACAGCAGGAACGGATCGATGTTCATTCGGGAAGAGACTGCGGGACCGAGATTACCGATTTGTTACCGACATGGGCCGCCTAAAGGCGGCCCCCACGCCTGTAATGTAGGGGCCGCCTTTAGGCGGCCCGCCGGACACTACTTCTGGAGCGCTTTGAGGACCTCGGCGTACTTCGGGTCGTAGGCGTTCAACGTCTCGTTGCTCGGAGGTTCGTTGATCGCGCCGAGGATGTGCGGCGGCGCGTTGCGGTCCTTGAACCGCGGCCAGTTGGGCAGGCCCTTGCCGTTCGGGTCGCCCGTCTTCGCGAAGTTCACCCAGTACGACGACATCATGTCGGCCATCGCGCGGTCCTTCTCGGAGGCCATCGCCAATGTGGGCGAGCTGATGTCCGGGATGACGCGCGGCGCCCACAGATTGTTGAACACGTAGACGATCTCGGACGCGTGTGTGGCCTTCAGATCCTTGCCACCGGGCTCCACCGGCGGCTCGTGCGTGAAGTAGTACCAGTACGCCTTTTTCCCAAGTGTGGTTTGACGCTCCGCGAACAGGCGCATGGCCCACGCCATCGTGTCGCGGAAGGCGACGTTGCCGCCAAGGCTGGTGTGCTCGTCCTTGTTGGAGCCGGCGATGACGTCCACGGCGTTCTGTTTGCCGTTGGCAAACGTGATCGACTCGTCTTCGGGGATGATCCAGCCGTCGATGATCATGCCCGACCCGCGAATCGTCTTCACGACTTCCTCGGTCGAACGAGCGCGCAGCTCCGCCAGCGTTGGAAGCGGGGGAGGAGGAACCGGAGGGGCCGGCGGCTGCGCGGCATCGGCCGGCGCGCCACCACCGCGGCCGCCACGCCCGGCACCGGCCGCCGCGGCGCGTTCGGCTAGCGCGAGTGGCAGCATCGGGCCCATGCCGAGTCCCATCCAGGCGCCGCTCTCGCTGATCGCGCGCTGAAACAGGCCCTTGGCTACAGGTGAACCGACGAGGCCGCCGACCATTGCCGCCCCGGCCGATTCACCGAAAATCGTCACGTTGTTCGCGTCGCCGCCAAACGCAGCGATGTTGGCTTTCACCCATTGCAGCGCGGCGATGCTGTCGGCCAGCGCCTGATTCCCCGACGCGTTGCGGCCCGACTCCTTGGTGAGTTCGGGGTGCGAGAAGAAGCCGAACGGCCCGAGGCGATAGTTGAACGTCACGAGCACGACGCCCTTCTTCGCGAGCGCCTCGCCGTCGTTGTGTTTGCTGGAGCCGCCGCCTTCGGTGTAGGCGCCGCCGAAGATCCACACCATCACCGGCTGTCGATCGCCGGCGCGAGTGGCCGACGTCCAGACGTTCAGGTAGAGACAGTCCTCGCTCGTCTTTGGCGAGTCAGGCAGATCGACTGTGACGTTGTTCGGCACGCGGTTCGGCTGCGATGGCTGCACGCAGACGTCGCTGAACTGCTCGGCCTTGCGAACGCCCTCCCACCTGGCTGCGGGCGCCGGCGCCTTCCACCGCAGGCCGCCAACCGGCGGTGCGGCGAATGGGATCCCCTTGAACGCCCGAACGCCGGACGGAAGCGTCGCGCCCGAGATCTTCCCCGTGGCGACGGTGACCGGATCGGAAACCGCCGCCGGTATGGTAACGGCCGCCGCTGCAACCGCCGCCGCGAAGGCGAGGACACCTCGAACGTTCATGCGCACGTCACCACCTCGGCCTAGCGGCTCGGCTGCCCTTGTTGGGTGTTCTGTTGCTGCGCTCGCTCGGCGCGCGACGTGTTGATGTAATCGCCGATTGTGCGATTGCCCTCGTGGCATCCGTACTCCCACCACTCGTAGCCCGGGTCGAGCTTCAGCGGATAGCGTACTGTCCACGGGCGAGTCGTGATGATGGGATCCTCGGTCTTGATCTCGTAGAGCAGGAAATCGTCGTTGAGGCGCGTGAGCCGCTCGGTGATCGTCATCTGCTCGCTGTTGGGAAACCGGTTGCCCGGCGGCGACCCCGCGATGCCGATGTTGGTCACCGATGCGCCGGTCTTGAAGTTGGTCGTCTCGATGACCAGCGTGTGGCCTTCCCAGTGGCCGCGCGACTCGCCCATCCACTGCTTGATCGCCGGAGAGAGCCGTGGCCGGCCATCCATCTGGACAATGCGGGATTCGTGAATCATCTCCATGTCGAGGACGACGTAGCCGGGTGTCTGGATGATGCGCACGCCGTTGTTATAGCGGTAGGGCATCATCGAAGAGGGCAGGCCACGCGTAATGCAGCGGTCCCAGCTGTCGAAGTCGGTGTAGTGATCCCAGACCTGCGTTTCACCGGGCAGCGCCCAGCTGCTCTTCATGAGCGCAGACAGCCGTTTGCCCTCGGCCGTCATCTCCGGCAGCTTGCCATTCGGCGGATCCACGATGAGCGACGTCTGGCGCTGCGGGAACGTCGGATCGGTGACACCGGACTGAAGCGCCTGGCCGAAGTTGCCGGCGGCGATGGCCACGGCATGTCGATCGGGCAAGGCGCCGACGCGCGTGAGCTCCGCCTGGTACTCCTCCTCCGTCCGGAACGCCTTGTTCGGGTCGCAAAGGGGCGGGGGGTCGCCGCCGCGCCCGCGGCCGCCCGCGCACCGCTCGAGCGGTACGCTGCCGACGAACGAAATCGGCCACACCCCCTCAAGGTCGGGATCGCCCCACGGCGTCTTCGGGTGCACCCATCCCTTGGGCGTCTCGATGAAATGGTTGGCCTCGCTGGGGACCCCGGCCGGCGATTGCGCACGCAGGGTGGCGACAAACAACGCTGCCGCCGCACCACAGATCACGACGCTCTTGCCGGCCCGACTGGCTAGATGCATTTCGTCAATTGTACCGGAACTCATTCGTCGGCAGGCCCGAGCTTCCTCGTTTCTGCTTCGATCCGCTCGGTGTTGCGCGCCAGGAAGTCCGCGCTCGACCAGGCGCGACGGTGGATCGAGGTATTCGATCGCCGCGATCGTGCTGTGGCTCTTCGTCATCAACCTGGGCATCGCGTTCGGCGCCGAACTGTACGAGTCGCGCATCGCCGTGCCCTCCTGGTTCAGCGGTGGGTCCGGATCGAAGCGCCAGTGGAATGCCGAGGCGGCACGAGCCGCCGACGTTGGATTGAGGTTCTGGGTCTACACTGTAGGGCCGCCGAAGGGTGGCTGCGATTTGACGACAAATTGCTCGATGGGCGCGTCGCTCCGGCTGAACACGGCGTCAACGACGCGGTCGTCGCTGGTAAGCTGCCTGGGCTCATCCAGCAGACAATATGACCATAGTGTGGTGCAGGCGATTCGTCGTCGCAGGCGTCGTTGCGGCCGCTCTCGGTGTCCCGGCGCTCGCGGCTGCCGCCGTCACAGGCGCGTGCCACGTCAGCCCAGTCGTCGCCGATCTGGATCGGTCGGTCCGGTTCTATCGCGATGTGCTGGGATTCGATGTCCCGCCTCCGCCTGGCGGTGGACCGATTCCGTGGGACACGAGCCCGGAGCTTCGACAACTGCACGGGCTGCCCGGGGCGCGCGTGCGCTACGTGGCCGCGCGCGTGTCTGGGGCACGCTGCGGCGTTGAGCTCGTGGAGTTCGAGAGGGCAGACGCCAAGCCGGTGCGGCGGCGGATGCAGGATCCCGGCGCCGTGACGCTGATACTGCTGGTGCGCGACATCGACGCGGCCTTTGCCCGACTGAAGGCGGCGGGCACCGAAGTGGTGAGCACCGGCGGAGCGCCAGTGACGCCGAGCTCCACCAGCAAGACGCGCGCGATCATCGTGAAGGATCCCGATGGTCATTTTGTGGAGCTGGCGCAGCTGGTTCCCGCTCCCGCAACCACCGCGCCGGCCTCGAGCAACATCATCGACATCCGCTTCCGCATCACCGTGAGCGATGCCGAGCGCGCCGCTCAGTACTATCGTGACCAGCTGGGGATTTCCAGCCAGCCCGGTGCGTTCGCACGAAGCGCGGGTGTGATGGCGATGATGGGTCTGCCGGAGACGGCGGAGTTCCGGTTGAGTGTGACGCAGGTTCCGGGCTCGTCGCTGATTCTGGAGTTTCTCGAGGTCAAAGGCATCGAGCGCGCGACGATGCGAGCCCGCGTTCAGGATCCGGGCGCGTATCGCCTGCAGCTCACCGTGGACGACGTCGATGCGACCGCCGCGACGCTGCGTGCCACTGGCAGCCGGGTGATCTCCACGGGCGGTGCGCCCGTCCGCATGCTGTTTCGCGGGCCGTGGCATCTGGCCGCGGTCGAGGATGTGAACAACCTGTTCCTCGTGCTGCAGCAGCAACTCCCGCTAGCCGGTCCTGACGCCGCCGGGGCACCCGGCAACGCTCCCGTGCAGTCGCTCCACGTTCGGGGCAACGTGTGGATGATCGTGGGTGCGGGCGGGAACATCACCGTGCAGGCGGCTGCCGACGCCAGAGCCGCCGGCCCAGGGGCGGGCGAAGGCGTGCTGCTCGTGAACACCGGTCGGAGGGAGATGACCGCGGCGATCCTCGCCGAGATCCGCAAGATCTCTCCCGGGAGAATCGAGTACATCATCAACACCGACGCCGATCCCGATCACGTGGGAGGCAACGAGATCTTCGCGAATCCGCGCATGGACTTTCTCTGGACGCCCGGCACGATCACCGGTCCCGGCGTCAAAGTGATCGGTCACGAGAACGCGCTGCCTCGGATGAGCACCGGTCCAAATCCGTATCCGACAATCGCGTGGCCGACCAACACATATTCGTCGACGCAACGAAAGATTTCATTCAATGACGAGCCGATCATCATCATGCATGAACCGGCTGCCCACACCGACGGCGACAGCATCGTCTTGTTTCGCCGATCGGATGTGATCAGTGCCGGTGACATCTTCCTCACGACGACGTATCCGGTCGTCGACGCGAGTCGAGGCGGAAGCGTAGCGGGCATCATCAGCGGATTGAACCACCTGCTGGACCTGATGGTGCCGCGCTACAACCAGGATGGCGGGACATATGTCATACCCGGACACGGGCGGGTAGGCGACCAGCACGACGTGCTCGAATACCGCGACATGCTGGTGATCGTCAGCGACCGGATTCGCAGCGCGGTCGAGAAGGGCATGACGCTCGAGCAGGTCAAGGCCATGAAGCCGACGCTCGACTACGACGCACGCTGGGGGGCGACGACTGGCTCCTGGACGACTGACATGTTCATCGGCGCTGTGTACGCTGACGCGGCTGCACGACGCGGGGCACGTTGAAAGGACTGGCATGACCTCGACGATGCATCGGGCGCCTGTCATCGTGGCGATGGTCGTGGCTCTGGGATGGATGGCCAACGCACCGATGAGCGGCGTGGCGGTCGTCCAGGGCCAGACGCCGCCAGCGCCGCCGACGCCGCGTGCGCAGGCTCCGCGTGACATCACCGGCTACTGGGTGTCGGTCGTGACCGAGGATTGGCACTGGCGCATGGTGACGCCCCGTAAGGGCGACTACACGAGCCTTCCCCTGAACCAGGAAGGTCGCCGGGTTGCGGACCGATGGGATCCGGCGAAGAGCCCGGCGGGCGACGAGGCCTGCCAGCCCTTCGGCGCGGCCGCCATCATGCGCGTCCCCGGCCGCGTGCGGATCGGGTGGGAAGACGATGTGACTCTGAAGGTTGATTCAGACGCCGGCACGCAGACGCGTCGATTCCGGTTCGGTCGCCAGGCGTCGCGAGGCTGGCGTGTCAACCCACGCGGCGAGATCGAGTGGTTCGATGTCGGCCGCGATGCACCCGTGCCGACGGTGCCGCGTTCCTGGCAGGGATATTCAGTTGCGGGCTGGGATCTCGCCCCGGATCCGGGGGTCGTCAGAAACCCCGCCTTCTTTGCCGGCGGGCTCGGGACCGGGCCAGATGGCGCGGGGACCGTTGTGCCTGGCCGCTATGGATCGCTGCACGTCGTCACCACGCTGATGAAGCCCGGGTGGCTCAGAAGAAACGGCGTGCCCTACAGCGAGGGGGCGCGCCTGACCGAGGACTACGATTTCCGCACCGAAGACGATGGCACCGAGTGGTTCACCGTGACGACGGTCGTCGAGGATGCGAAGTACCTGTCGGCGCCATTTGTCACGAGCACTGACTTCCGGAAAGAGGCTGACGGTACGAAATGGAGGCCAACAACGTGCTCCGCGTACTGACGTTCGCAATCGCGGTCACGCTGTGGTCGGACACCGCGTTCGCGCAGATCGACATCACGGGCGAATGGGCGCCACTGTTCCACGAGGATCAGCCCGATCGCGTGCCCGGCCCAGGGCCGGTGGACTTCACGGGCCTGCCGTTGTCGGATGGCGCGCGGCAATGGGCCTTGAGCTGGGACGCCTCGCGGGTGTCCGTCCTCGAGCATCAGTGCCAGGTCCACGTGCTGCCGTACATCCTGAGCGGGCCGACTCGCCTTCGCATCCAGGCTGAGCGGGATTTCAACACCCAGCGCGTCGTCGCGTTCAGCCAGTACATCGGGTTGTGGGGCCAGGTGCGCACGATCTGGGTCGATGGGCGCGCGCGTCTGTCGGAATTCGCACCACACACGTGGATGGGGTCCTCGACCGGCGTATGGGAGGGAAACACCCTGGTCGTCAGGACGACGCACATCAAGCAGGGATGGCTCCGTCGAAATGGTGTGCCTCAGAGCGACATGGTGAAAACCACCGAGCGCTTCACCAGGCACGGCGACATCCTGACCTACGTGATCTACATCCAGGACCCTGTGTATCTCACCGAGCCGATCGTGAGGAGCCGGAATTTCGTGAGGATGTCCGGGATCGGCGAGGGGAATTGGATTGCGGCCACGCCGTGCGAGCCTGCTGAGGAGACGACCGCGCCTCCGCATTCGGTCCCGCACTATCTTCCGGGTGAGAATCCGTTCGTGACCGAAGGGGTCACCAGCACGGGTCTTCCAGTGGACGCGCTCTTCGGCGGCGCAGAGACGACCTACCCGGAGTATCGGCGAAAGCTCGCGGACCTGATGAAGGGATCGAAGTGATGCGGGTCCCGACTACTTTTTCTTTTCGATCCGCCCGGACATGCTGCCGCCGACGGCACCATGCTGCCAGGTGCCTGAGTAGCGATCGCCGTAGAAGAACAGGCGGACGGTGAAGCTGCCGATCCCCGGGATGCTCGTGTCCGTCATCATGATCATGGGCGTGTCGCCGACGAAATGGACAGGGATGACAATCGGAATCTCGCCGGCGACTCCACAGCAGTCCATGCCGGCGTTGAATCGCCAGAGGTTATCGCCGACCTTCTCGACACTGGAAATGTCGTAGCGGTCCGCCCGCGGCGGCCGATCCTCGCGGCCGGTGACGGTGAACGAGCCGATCAGACTCACATCGCGCATGCGTTCGCTGAACCGGCGCTCCACGTCCGGAAGCGACGCTGCCTCGACCGATGACCCGAGACGAAGGAAGCCGACCAGCCAGCCACCGGCAAACGCCAGAACCAGCAGCACGAATACGGCAATGAGACCAACCGTTCGCCGAATGACCGCCATGTTTCTCTCCTTATCAGCCTGAATCTTATGAAAAGAGTGGGCTTCGTGTCGCGCGTATAAAATGCCTGCGGAGTACGAACATGATTCGATTCAGCGCATTTGTCCTTGTATTCACAGCATCGGTCACCGTCGCATTGGCGCATCATGGTCCCGGCAGCTTCGAGCTGGGCAAGTCGGTGACCTACACGGGCAAGCTCACACGCCTCGAGCTCATCAATCCGCACTCGTGGCTGTACTTCGAGGTGGCAGAGCCGGACGGGCGCGTGTCCAAGCATCGATGCGAGATGCGCTCGGCCCACACATTGCGCCGTTCGGGTTGGACGAAGGAACTGTTTCCCCTCGGTCAGCAGGTCGTCATCGAAGCCGCGCCGGACAGGGCCGATGCCGGCTCCTGCTACCTGAACACGATCAAGTTCGTGGACGGCAGCCACATGGACCGGTATGGCCAGTACGTCAAGGCGCCGGAGGGTGGGATTCGGGAAGTCAGAGGACCGGTGCGCGAGGCGAACACGAAACGAGAGCCGCGCCGCCCATCGGGTGAGCCGAACATCGCCGGCGATTGGGCGCCGGAGCAGGTCGTCATGGTCGATCCGCGCGGCACCGGCGGCGGCTTGGTACCGCTCGGTCAACTGAGTCAATTCAAGCCTGGCGAGCGGCGTGGCGGTGGAGGTGGTGCGCGCAGAGGGGGCGGTCCACCGGCGGGTCCGCGGCTGTACGGCGGCACCGAACTGACGGAGCTCGGCGAGCAATCGGCCGCCAAGTTCGTGCGGGATGACAATCCGCGCTTCCGTTGCGAGACGACCAGCATCGTCTTCGACTGGACGTTCGATGGGCCGGTGAATCGGATCGTCCAGAACAAGGACACCATCGTCATCCAATACGGGCAGATGGGACTCAAGCGGACGGTCTACACGAACATGAAGGCGCATCCGGGGAACATCAAGCCGAGCCGAGCCGGGCACTCGATCGGACGCTGGGAAGGCGACGTGCTCGTCGTCGATACGGTGGGGTTTCTCCCAGGCGTGCTGAACGCCCCACTGCGGCACAGCGACAAGCTGCACGTCGTCGAGCGTTTCTCCCTGGATCCGAAGACGATGAAGTTGACCCGCGCCTACACCGCCGACGATCCGATGTATCTCAAAGGGCAGTACGCCGGGTCAGACGTGATCCAGGTTGCCGACGCGCCGTACACGTCGGACAACTGCAAGGATCAGACGCTCGTCGACTATTCGAAGCAGGCAGGCAAATAGCGCGCTGACGGATAGATCAGCGTCGTGACTTTCGCGGCCGGGCCGGCTCGGGCGCGGCGGCCTCACGCGCAATCATCACTTCCGTCGATTTGATGATCGCGACGGCATCGTCGCCTCGCTTCAGCTTGAGCTCCTGAATCGCGTCCGCGGTGATCACGGCCGTCAACCTCTGGTCGCCGATCCGCAGCCTGACCTGTCCGAGGAGGCCGTCGATCCGCACTTCCTCGATGAAGCCGCGAAGCTGGTTTCTGCCACTGAGCGCGACGATGAATCCAGGTGGCGCCGTCTTCCTGGCTCGCGCGGCGCCCGTCGATTGGCTGGTCTTGGAGATGAGCCGATCGATCTCGCTGTCCGCGATGCGATGATGCCCTCCACTGGTCGCAGTGGTGCGCACTTCCCCCCGGTAGATCCATTGTTTGAGCGTGGAATAGCCAACGCCCAGTCGTTCTGCGGCGGCGCGGACGGTGAGAAGTGCCATGGTGTGTACTCGAGATCGGCGTGAACGTATCAACCGGAGACGATGCGACACGAATAGGTCTTGATGATCAGCCAGAGCGGAGCACCGATTGCCAGGCCCAGCGCGTCATAGGCGCCCGGGGTGAGGTGCACCGTGAAACGCTGGCCGGCGTCCACCGACGCGATCATCGTCGCGCCTTCGCGCCGGGCCTCGACGAGACGGCCGCGGAGGATGTTCCGCGCGCTCAATCCACGAGGCTCCTGATTGGCGACCAGAATGTCGCCGGCTCGAATCGCGATGCGCACCGTGCTGCCGATCGCCGCCGTCGAGAGCGGAACCTCGAGCTCGGTGTGGTCGGTGCTGAGCCGGCACTGCATCGTGCCGGAGAGCGTGCGCCGATCCATCACCGTACCGTCGAACACGTTCTCGAAGCCGGCGAGGTTGGCGAGCGACTCGTGAGCCGGCTGATCGAGGACCTCGTGAGGCGAACCGGTCGCGAGCACCCGTCCCTTCTCGAGCACGACCACGCGCTCGCCGAGCGCAAAGACCTCGCGATGCGCGTGCGTCACGTAGAGCACCGGGATCCCGTGGGCCTCGTTCCACCGGCGAAGGTCCTCGATGATGCGGGACTGGATCGGCTGATCGAGAGCCGAGAGCGGCTCGTCGAGCAACAACAGCGACGGCTCGGTCACGAGTGCTCGAGCCAGGGCGGCACGCTGGCGTTCGCCGCCCGAGGTCTGGCCTGGGCGGCGGCCGAGCACTCCGCTGATGTGAAACGAGTCGGCAATGGCCTCGACCCGCTCGCGCTGTTCATGAGCGCTCAGGGCGTGCAAGCCGTACTGGATGTTGTCGCCGATCGACATGTGCGGGAAGAGCGCAAGCTGCTGGAAGACGTAGCCGACACGCCGCTGCTGGACCGGCACATTCACGCCGGTTGCGGCGTCGAACAACGCGCGATCGCCGATCCAGATGTGGCCGGTGTCCGGCCGTGTCAGGCCGGCGACGGCGCGGAGTACGGTCGTCTTGCCGGAACCGGACGCTCCGAAGAGGATCGTGATCCCCGGCGGGGCGCTGAACGTGACGTCGAGCGCAAACTGTGGCGAGAGCCGCGTCGCGATGCCGACAGACAGCGTCATGCCATCGGCGCGACGGCCCACGGTTTCCGCCGCAGCCCATATACGGCCACGAGAGTGAGGAACGAGAAGGCGAGGAGCACGAGGGCCGTCTGATTCGCCTCACGATACTGGAGCGCCTGCACGTGGTCGTAGATCGCAATCGACACGGTGCGCGTTACGCCCGGCAGATTGCCGCCCACCATGAGCACCACGCCGAACTCGCCGAGCGTGTGGGCGAAGCTCAAGACGAGGCCGGCGATCACACCCTCGATCGACAACGGCAACGTGATGCGGAAGAAGGTGCGCAGTGCCGACGCACCAAGGGTCGAGGACGCCTCGCTGAGTGTGGCATCGACCTGAGCAAACGATGCCGCGATCGGTTGGGCGGCAAAGGGCAGGCTGAACAGTACCGAGGCCACGATCAGGGCCTCGAACGTGAAGGCGAGCCCGCGCCCTGTCCAGTCCATCCACAGCCGGCCAATCGGGCTTCGGGATCCGATCGCGAGCAGCACGTAGAAGCCAAGCACGGTTGGGGGCAGGACGAGCGGCAGCGCCACCACCGCTTCGACGAGGAAGGTCCACCGGCGGCGTGACACCGTCAGCCAGTAAGCAAGCGGCAGGCTCACGATGAGAAGAATCGTGGAGACGATTGCCGCCAACTCGACGCTCAGCCAGATAGCCTGCCAATCCACGTGTGCGAGAGCTCCTAACGGCCCGCCGCCTGCGGAGGGTGGAGCCCGAAGCGTTCGAGCATCTGCATGATCTCCGGCCGCTTCAGATACGCGATGAATTGAAGGGCGGTTGGCTTGTTCCTGGAGGCGCTGATCACGACGCCCGCCTGCCGAATCGGGGCATGTGCGGCCGTCGGGATCGGGACATACGTACCCCTGGCTCGAAGCGCCGGACCGAGCGCGAGCGAGAGCGCGATGATGCCGGCGTCGGCATTGCCCGACTCGACGAACTGCGCGGCCTGCGAGACGTTCTCGCCGAGCACGAGCTTGCCTTGCACGGCCTCATAGAGCTTCTCGTGGCGCAGCGCGGCCACTGCGGCGCGTCCGTAAGGAGCGTGCGCCGGATTGGCGATCGCAATCCGCCGCACCCGCGAGTCGTTCAGCACGGCCAGGCCGTTGCGAAGGTCGATGCCGCTGTCGTTCCTGGTCCAGAGAACGACGCGGCCGCTCGCGTATTCGTAGAGCGAGTTGGCCTCGGCATGTCCGCTCGCGACAAGCTGCCGCGGGTAGTCCATATCCGCTGACAGAAAGACGTCGAAGGGCGCACCGTTCTGAATCTGTGAAAAGAGGTTGCCGGACGACCCGAACGACAACTTGACGATCGCGCCGGTGTCGCGCTGGAACCGGCTCGCCACTTCCGGCAACGCGGCCTGGAGATCTGCGGCCGCGGCAACTGTGATCGCGGGCGCCGGCTGCGCCGCCGATGGCCGTCCGGCAGCGAGGATCGCGGCACTCGCTCCCATCAGCACGCACGCCAGCCACCGAAGATGCCTCGACATAGGGTCGTTCGCTGCGGCCAATATAGCATGTCGTTACGAGTCGATTACAGTCGATTTGAGTAACGTCTACGCGCGATAGACAGTTTCGCGCATGGAGGAGCGAACCCGCTGGACGAGGGCCGGGCCTCTCGACCCGCGTGACCCTTCAGGGCTGGCGAGACAGGGTGATCTGGATCCTCTTCCGGTACTTCACGGGAGCGCTATCGAGCCGGGCGGGGCGATACAGCCAGGTCTTGGCGGCGGCCAGCAGGAGGCGGTTGTACACAGTGTCCAGCGGTTCCGCCATCGTGGCGGATTCAACGGCGCCGGTTTCGTCGACCACGACCTCCACGACGCCCGTTCTCTCGAAGGTGATTTTGCCTGGATATGGCGGCACTTCCTGCCGGAGGGCCGTGGGCGCGGTTACGGCTGCGTCGCTGAGGCCGTAGATCCTCGGCGTTCGCGCGACCGCGGGCGCCGGCGCGGCGGCGGGTACCGGTGCCGCTACAGCGACAGGGACCGGCGGAGGAGCAAGGGCTCTCACTGTCAGCTCGTTGAAGCTCGACGCCAGTACTTTGAGATCAGACAACGGGGGCTGCGCGGCCGCCGCAGCGACGTCTGGATCGGACAAGGCGATCATGACCTGCGTGAAGCCATCCGTCGCCGCTTTGAAGTCGCTCCGGTCGAAGGCGGTTTTGGCCTGAACGTATTTCTGCTGGATGATCGATGGGAGCAGGCGCTTCCGCTGATCGCTGAACACGGTGCGCAGGCGGGGCGGCACGTCGTCCATGTTCGGACGATAGAGCGGATCGCGCGTGACCATGGCCGCGATGGCCTCGTTCGCGTCATCTGTGCTGCCGATGGCAACCAGGCAGAACGTGCGATACAGCTCGATCGACTGGCGATCCACCGGCGACGGGTTTGCGGCGCGCAAGGTATTGAGCATCGTCAGCGCGCCCTGGTATTCCGCGGAGGCGTAGAGCTGGCGCGCGGCGGTCAACGAATCCTGAGCGGCGAGGGGTGCCGGCATCGTCAGGATGGCAACCACGGCGCAGGCGGCAACTGCGGCGTGGGCCTGCCGGGTCATTTCGCCCTCATGTCAACACCCACCTTTGCTGACTGGCCGGCGGTCACGGTTACCGACATGCGGCGCTCGCCAAGGTCAGGATGACGGAAGATGACGTCGTGCGTGCCTATCGGCAGCGAGATACTGCCGATGGGTGTTTCTCCGACTCGCGCCTCGTCGATGAAGACATCCGCCCATGGGATGGCGTTGAGTGCGAGCGAACCCTGCGCCCATTGGAGCTTGACCGCTGAGACTTGTCCAGCGGTGACCTGGATGGTTTTCCTCTCACGGTACCCGAGGGCGTCGTTGGCGATCTCCAGTTCGTGACGTCCGACCGGGAGCATGATGCGATCGATACTGTTGGTGCCCACCAGCCGTCCGTTCTCGAAGACCTGCACGTCGGCTGGCGCCGCGATCGAAATCCATCCGGCGCCCGTGCTTGCCTTCGCCGAGGAGTCGGCAATCGGCACGACGAGCGATGTGATCTTGCCCTCCTCGATCAGTACCTGCTGCGTCACCGTTCCTGATTCGTGCTGCAAGACGACGGTGTGCGTGCCCGGGGTCAGGTCGGCCACGCTCACCGGCGAGCGGCCGACGGCGCGACCGTCAACGCTGACCGCGGCTTGCGAGGGCTCCGTCCGGATCTGCAGCTCACCGAGTACCGATGCCGCTCGGGGAAGCTCGAGAAACTGCGAGACTCTGCTTCCCGCCGTGATGTTCACGGGAATCCGCCGGCGATCAGTCCCGACGACGAGCTCGATCAGGTGATCGCCGGGCGGCACGTCCACACTGAGCGGTGTGACGCCACTTGGCTTGCCATCCAGGAATATCGCGAGACCGGCGGGGTTTGTGCCGACGGTCAGTGATCCTGTCGTGACCCCCGCGAACCCTGAGCCGAACAAGAGCACGGCGCCCACGGCCAGCGTGATCAGCAGGAGGGCACCCGCGGCGAGAACGCCCCATCGCCGCCGCCACCCAAACAGGACCGGCATCGAGCTTCTCCGTTCCTGTAGCAGACTTCCCAGCGGCCAGTCGCCTTCCGTCGTGGTTTCGGCCTCCGGCGGATCCGGCACGGCAACCGGCGCAGGATCGACCGCCAATGGCCGAGGTGGCAGCGGCTCGAGGCGTGCCGGCGAGATTCGCGCGTCCGGCGCCGAACGGGGTGTGGGATGGCGCGCGAGAAACGCCCGCATCGCCTCGAGTTGCGGCAGCAGATCGAGGTCCTGTGCAGCCTCCGGCTCGACCGTGACCTTCTCAGGAGACGGCGGATCGGCTTTCGGGACTTCGCGAATCGATGGCTGTGGTTCAGCGAATGGCGAGCCGAGGACCGCGGGATTCATATTGCCAAGCTTGGGCGCTCTTGCGATTCCCGTACCGATGAGAGATCCATATCGATTCTCCTCAGCCAGAGTACGTGCAGCTCGAGCGTGTAAAGAAAAACGACGGGACGCTGTGTAATTTTTCCGGCTTCTCAGCGCCGAGGGCGCGCAACCGATAGTGCCTCCGCGATCACCGTCGTGTCAATGAATTCGGCTAACGCCGCGCGAGTCCGCGGCGCGCGACGCTGGTTGCGCGCGATCCACGATTCCTCTTGCGCCATGACATCGAGCAGGTCGCCGGGTAAGGCCGCCGGGAACCTGTGGTGTTCCCAGCTGCGTGACACCAGGTCCACATTCTGGCCCACTGTGCTGGCGACGAGAGGAAAGTGCGCGTGCGGTCTCGTTTTCAGTTCCTCGGTCGCCATGAGAAGAGCCCCGACGAATTCGACGAGCTGACGTCTCCTTCGCGCATCGGTGAGGACGTCGGTCGTTGTGTACAGGCTGAATAGCTCGCGATACAGGGCGTTGTTTTGAAATACGATCGCATCGCGGCCGAGCGCCTCCACGGCCTTCTGAGCCTCCGGCTCCCACATCGAAATCGCATCGGCGTCACCCGCCATGACCCCCGCGGCCATGCGGTCCCGCGGCAGATCGACGAGCGTGACATCGGACTCGGACAATCCGACGCTCGCGAGAGTACGAACCAGAAAATAGTGTGCAGACGTATCGCGCGGCACAGTGATCCTCTTGCCGCGGAGATCGGACACCGACGCAATTCCCGCGGATCGCTTCGCGACGACCCGGTAGAGACCCTCCGACACAGTGAACAGGAGCCGGACCTTTGGTCCGGCCGCGATCAGCATTTGCGTTTCGGCATTCGTCGCCGCATGGGCGCCGTTATTGGCCAGGTTTCGGACCCCGCCGCTGATCACCTTGACCCCGCCGGCCTGCGGTCCGTTCGCCGCCACGTAGACGGGCGCGCCCTCGATGGTCGCGGTGTTCATCGCGACCGTGAATGGCGCGTCTGGTCCCAGCGGCGCCAACGGGGGATTCGGGCTGGCCGCCTGGCCGCTCACGACGATCGGCGCGAGCAGCAGGCTCAACGCCAGCACTCTGAACTGAGCAGGTCTCATGTGACGTGGCATTATCAGGCCAGACGAGCCGTGATTGCCATCTTTCGCACCTTTCGGTTTAGTGAGAGAGAACCCGTGATTGGACCGCAAACCAGTCGTGCCGGTGCCGGGGTCGCGCTGATCCTCGCCGTGATGGTCTGGCCGGCCGCAGAGAGACCTGAGGCAGCGGCCGAGCTGCAGGCGCGGACCGTGGACGCCTTCAACCGCTACGTGCGTCTGACCGAGGCGCGACTCCTGAGTGATTCCGCCTTCCTGTGGATCGACGGGCTGCCGGATCCAGGAAAGCGTGAGGCTCTCGACACCGTTCGCCGCAAGGCACTGACGATCCAGCGTATGACGACGACCGAGCAGGGCCGAGCCGTGGATGTTCCGGGCGGGATGGTCCATCACTGGATCGGAACGGCGTTTGTGGCGTCCGCGACCGTCGATGAGGCGTTGGCGCTGCTCCAGGACTATGACGCCCACCAGCGAATCTACGCGCCTACCGTGGCCCGCTCCGCGCTGCGGTCGCACGAGGGCGATCGCTTTACGTTCTTTCTGCGATTCGTGATGAAGAAAGTGATCACGGTGGTGGTGAACAGCGAGCACGAGGCGCGCTTCAGCCGGCCCGCCAGGGACCGGGCCCAAGGGTGGATTCACAGCACGCGCATCGCAGAAGTCGAAGAGGCCGGCGCGCCAGCGGAACGTGAGAAGCCGATCGGCAACGACGGCGGATATCTGTGGCGCCTCAACACCTACTGGCGTCTGCTGGCCCGCGACGGCGGCGTCTACATCCAGTGCGAATCCGTGTCGCTCACACGCGGTATTCCCACCGGTTTCGGCTGGTTGGTCGGTCCCTTCGTCACGAGCATTCCTCGTGAGACGCTGACCTTCACGCTCGAGACTACACGGCAGCATCTCGAAGGCACGAAGAGGTAACTTTGGTGGGGATGGCCTGGGCTGAAGGATTAACCCACGCTGACCGCCTCACCCGGCACATGTGGCAGGTGCGAAGCGGTCAGTGGAGAGCGGCTCGCTCGTATGCCGAGTTTGCCACCGGGATCACTTGTAGCAAACGTGATGCCGTCTCGAAGAGCCCCGAATTTACTTGTCTCTTGGCCGATCGCCGTCAGCGGAGTGGCGGCAGGGCGTCATCGCGATGACCTTCTTGGCATTCCCGGGGTGACTTCTGCCTCAATTCATTGTTGCCTTATGGTGCCTTCGGCGCTTCAATGACCACTCGGAGGAGACGCTCATGAAAGTGTTTGCACTCGCACTCGCGGTCTTGTTGCTGGCGGCACCGACGTTCGCGGCGGATGTCGATGGGAAGTGGACGGGCACGGTCTCCACGCCCATGGGTGACCTTCCGGTCGCCTATGAATTCAAGGCCGACGGCACCACGCTGACCGGCACCACGCTCGGAATCGACGGCGGATCGGTGCCGATCAAGGACGGCAAGGTCGACGGGAACAACATTTCGTTCTCGGTCGTACTCGACTTCGGGGGCATGGCGCTCGAACTGACGTACAAAGGTGTCGTGTCCCCGACTGAGATCAAGATCACGGGCGACTTCATGGGGATGCCGTTCGAGTTCACGGTCAAGAAGGCGTGAGACCAACTGCGACCGTCGCTTTCATCGCGTTCGCGGCGACTCTCGTCCTCGCGCAGAAACCCGGGGTTCACCCTGTCAGCGGCCGTGTGTACGCCCAGACGATGGGCGTGCAGGGGGCGTCGTGGCTCGAGCGGTCGGAGCGGAATCGGGAAGAGGATCCGGACCTGGCGATTCGGCTGCTGCGAATCCAGAAGGGTTCAACGGTGGCCGACGTGGGCGCCGGGTCTGGCGTCATCACGATCCGGCTGGCCAAGGCCGTCGGCCCGATGGGGAAGGTCTACGCCAACGACATCCAGACCGGGATGCTGGAACTGCTCCTGAAGAACGTGGCCAAGGCCAGGCTGACCAACGTGATCCCGGTGCTCGGGGCGATTGACGACCCGAAGCTGCCGGCCGAGACGATCGATCTGGCGATCATGGTGGACGTGTACCACGAGTTCTCCGAGCCGCAGAAGATGCTGCAGCGGCTGCGAGAGGCGCTGAAGCCGGGCGGCCGGCTCGCCCTCCTCGAGTTCCGGGCCGAGGATGTCGACGTACCCATCCGGCCTGAGCACAAGATGACCAAAGCGCAGGTCAAGCTCGAGCTCGAGCATGAGGGCTTCAAGCAGTCGCGGGTGTTCGACGACCTGCCCTGGCAGCACCTGATCGTCTTTACCAGACCCTGACGCTGGGAGGACACGCAACTCCCAACTCCCAACCCGATTCTTGTACCAACTCCCAAACCCGAACTGCGGGAGTTCAAGAGGTGGACATGCTACGCTCTGCTCAAATGTCCGAGCAGAGCCCTGCTCGTGCAAGGGGCATCATCGATTCGGTTGGATCACTCTGCTGGGACTCACGCCCGATCCGTGCTCACGAGCCCGGTGGGGTGTGCCTGGCCGTCAAGGAGGAATAGCTGTGGTGAAGAGACTGGCTCTCGTCGCAATCTGCTTCGCGTTCCTGGGTGGGAACGCGATGGCGCAGGACGCAAAAACCGTCATCGCCAACGCGCAAAAGGCATTGGGCGATGCCAAATCCATCACCTACTCGGGATCGGCGAAGGATGTGGCATTCCAGCAGTGTGGAGCCAATGCCGCCGCGATGACCTGCCTCGGGTCGCATGATCCGATGCGGCCAATCAACAACTACGTTCGCGTGATCGACCTGGCTGCGCCAGCGTCGCGTCACACCGGAGCGACGAACAATCCTGCAGGTGGCGGTGCCACGACGCCGATCGCCGGGACCTTCTTCCAGCAGGTCACACCGCAGCAGGCGAACGTCTCGCAACCATGGAACCAGTCCGTGGAGTTCTACCTCACGCCCTGGGGCTTCCTGAAAGGTGCGGCTGAGAACAACGCGACCGCGAGCCGTCGCGGAAACCTCACTGTCCTGGCCTGGAGCCCTGCGGTCAAGGCGCCCTCCGGCAAGAGCTACGTCATCAACGGTTACGTGAACGGCAACAATCTCGTCGAGCGGGTCGAGACCTGGCTGGGTGACAACATCATGGGCGACATGCACATCGTGGCCACCTACACGGGTTGGAAGGATTTCGGCGGGATGGCGCCGTCACGGATCGTGCAGACGCGCGGCGGATTGCCTTTCTTTGACGTCGCGGTGACGGCGGCGAAGGCCAATCCTGCCGATGTCGCGACGCTGGCTCCCGCACCGCCGCCGGTCGCCGGCCGTGGCGGACCTGGCGGCGGCGGACCTGGCGGCGGTGGGCCACCTGCTCTGACGGTCACGTCCGAAAAGCTCGGTGATGGCCTCTACAGACTCACCACGGGCCCCGGCAGCTACGACTCGCTGATTGTGGAGTTCAGGGACTACGTCATGATGCTCGAGGCCGGGCAGTCCGAGGCGCGTGGTCTCGCGTACATCGCGGAAACGAAGAAGCTCATTCCCAACAAGCCAATCCGCTACGTCATGAACACGCATCCGCACGCCGATCACACTGGCGGGCTGCCGGCGCTGGTGGCCGAAGGCGCCACGATCATCACGCAGAAGAACAACGAGGAGTTCTTCGACAAAGCGCTCAACACGCCACGAACGCTGCTGAACGACACGCTCGCGAAAAGTCCCAAGAAGGCGAAGATCGAAGCCGTGTCGGAGAAGAAGGTCTACTCGGATGGCACGCGAACGGTGGAGATGTACCACATATTTCCCGCGCCCCACTCGAACGGCTTGATGGTCGCCTATATCCCGAAGGAGAAGGTGCTGTTCCAGGGTGACTTCTCGCTGCCCGCGCCGGGGCAGCCAGGGAACGATCACGTCAAGGCCCTGGTTCCGGCTCTCGAGAAGCTCAAGCTGCTGGACTTCGATCGCTATATCAACGTGCACACGTCCGCGGCTCCGCAGACCAAGGCCGAACTCTGGAAGGCTGTAGGCAAGTAGGGCAGTTCAGTCCCTTCGGAGCGACGGCGGCCATCGCGGCCGCCGTTGGCTCGACCCACGGATACCTGATTAGAGACGCCGGCGATCCATGCGACCGCGGGAGGCGTACCGGCTTGGGAACTGCGGGCGCTGCGGCCGGGAAATCGTCTTTGCTCGTACTCTGGCGCTCCCGCATCGACTAGCCGCTGACACGTAGCGACGTGTGCCGCCGGCTCGAAACGTCCCAGCTGTCTCCAACAACTGAAACGCATGGACGGAAGTCGCTGCGATGAATCGCGGCAGACGATTTCCGGGATCTCCGAGTCGGCCTGGCGCACGCAGTTCTCAGCCCGATACGCCTCCCGCAGTCGCGACGGTCAATCGCCACTTGGCGACTTGACTCAGGACCAATCGTTACCTGCCCCGCCCATTCCGAAGGGCGTCTGCGCCAGCCAGGCGGTCCAGCGGTTCGAATCCCTGCCTCCCAGCCAAAGAAAATCGATCGCCGAATTTCCGTCGAACACTCTGCGAGACAACGAGTTGCGAGTTCTGAATTCATGGCTCGCTTTTCGCTACGCAGACCCATAAGTGCAAGTGGTTCCCTGGCTAAGACCTTCAATGTCAGCGAGTTGGAGGCGTTCCCTCTGTTCGCAAATCCCATGCAGATCTTCAGTCGCGGTGGTCGCGCTCGTTTGAACAGGCGTGCAGCGCCTATTGAACCGCTCACGGCCACGTCGAGGCTGAGGTCAACGCTGGGTCGTGAGCCTCTCAGTGCGTCTTCGATGCGAAGCTGATGATGACAAGGGCTCCGACGATCGCGATGCCAGCGCCGATGAGATCGGTCACTGTTGGACGTTGGCCCTCGGCGAGCCACAACCACGTGAGCGATGCCGCGATGTAGATTCCGCCGTATGCCGCGTACGCCCTGCCGGCAAACGCTGAATCGACGCGCGTCAGTACGACAGCGAACGCGATCAAGCTGACGATGCCCAGCACCGCGACGAAGGGAGAGACGCCGCGCCGGAGCCACAGCCAGAACGCAAAACAGCCCGCGATCTCGAACAGTGCGGCGAGCGCAAACAGACCGAGGTTCCTCACGCGTCGAACAGCGCCGACATGAACTCGCGGGTCCCTGGAGGACCTGTCAGTTCCAACGAGATCGGTCCGCCGTCTTGCTCGACGTGATGTTGAAACGGAGGAAGCGACAACAGTGCCGCTCTGCCTCAATCGTCCTGGCGATGGCCGTGAGTGTGTCGTCGGTCGGTGCGAACTCCAGGCGGTGGCCCTGTGGAAGCTCCTCGTGGCTCTGTGCACGCGTCAGCAGACCTGGGAGAAGTCCTTCCCGCCGGGCCGTTAGCGCGACTGGCGTCAGCGAACACACGATGGGCAGATCAGGCATCGTAAGGTTCACTGTACCAGCCTTGGCCTCACCTCCAACCGGCCCGTGAGGGAGCGCGACCAAGTCGTCATGCAATTGCCGTTTACAGAAGCACAGTTTCTCGAGGTTGGGTGCACTGCGGCGGCGCCTGCTAATGGGAATGATGCCTGACCTCATGCTTGCAAGGACCTGGCTGTTGCCAAGATCGTCCAACCGATCCGGCGCCCATCGATGCGAGACTGAGGTGATGTCCGCGGGCACGCGTGTATGCCGTGGCCGCAGAACAGATCGGTGATGATTCGGCATGGCTTTCTACGAAGATCGAATCCTGCCGCACCTCGTCCATCTCTCGATGCGCCAGGACACGTTCTTGGCGTACCGCCGTCGCGTGGTCCCCGCTGCGCAAGGTCGCGTGCTGGAAATCGGCGTAGGCTCGGGCCTCAACCTGCCCCTCTATACGGACGCTGCCGAACACGTGGTCGGGGTCGATACGTCGCCACGACTGCTCTCGATGGCGCGCCACGTCCATCGGAGTGGCGCCGCGTCGACCGAGTTGATCGAGGGTTCCGCGGAGGCGCTCCCGCTTGGGGACAAGAGCATCGATACCGTGGTGACCACGGCGTCGACACTTCCAACGCGAGTGATTCGAAGAGCCGCCAATGGTCCTGACGGATCCCGCGCCCGCGACGGACGTGGTGCAGGAATTGCTCCATGCGTGACGTTCACTGTCGTTTCAGCGAAGCGTCGCCACAATTCATGGTCCGTGGTCCTCGACGCGCGCGCGGCGGCGGTGAAATATTCGCGGGCGTGCGGAAAACCCCGCTCCGCGTTCGTTGACTCTTGCTATGTCCGCCACGATTGACGCTCGTGAACCGTTCGACGTGGTTGCGATTGGCGCTCACCCTGATGACGTCGAGATCGTCATGGGCGGCACGATTGCGGCGCTGACCGCTCGTGGGCTGCGCGTGCTCATCGTCGACCTCTGCGACGGCGAGCCGACGCGCTACGCGCCCCGTGGCGCGCGCCGTGAGCAGGCCGCCCGTGCCGCCGAACTCCTCGGAGCGAGCCGCACGATTCTCGACTTTCACGACCGGCTCCTCGAGGACACTCCGTTGACGCGCATCGCCGTCGCCGCCGTCATTCGCCGCTCCCGGCCGCGCTTCGTGCTCGCCTCCGACGGCTCAGGCGTGCATCCTGACCACAAGGCGGTCACCGACATCGTCACGCATGCCGTGTTCTACGCACGGCTCCCGAAGTGGAACGAAGTGCCCGGTGGTGAGGCGCTGGCAGACTCTGACCCTCACGAGATCGACCGGCTGTTCTACGGCCACTGCCGGATGGAGCGTCCGTGGCACGACTTCGATTTCGCGGTCGACGTCACTGGCGCGTACCCGCGCAAGACCGAGGCGATCGACGTGTACCGCTCCGTCTTCTGCGGGCCGCAGGCGGCGCGGCTGGAACGGTTCCGCACCGAAGATCAGTACGTCGGGAGCCTCGTTGGCGTCGAGTACGCCGAGGCCTTCAAGGCGCGGAGTCCGCTCCTGGTCGCGGATCCGACGGCATTTGTGAAGACGCCGTTTGGGTAGGCACGTCATGGGTGCGCTTCGTGGCGGCCACCGCGATGAAGGCAGCGCCGACCGTCGTCACCGAACCCAGCCAGTGGTCGAGTGGCGCCAACGCACGCGCGAGGATACCAACCGGTGGGTAGTACACGGAACCGCGAACCGCCTCCACCGTCAGGCCGGCCCGCTCGATGAGCCTGGAGAACTCGGCGGCCGTGGAGAAATGCGCCGAGCGCCACAGACGCGACCCGAACCACCCCTTGATGCGGCGCCGCGCCGCCCACGTATTCCAACGCCCCAGGTCACCGACGATCAGCCGACCGCCTGGCCGCAGGACGCGCGCGGCCTCTCGCGCGGCCGTCGTTCGGTCGGAGACCAGGCACAGGACGGTCACGGCTGTGACGACGTCGAATGCGTCGTCCGGAAACGGCAAGCATTCGATTCGGCCCTCGACAAAATGGGCCGATCCGTCTCGTGTGGTGTCCATTCGCGCGACCGCGGCGTGCAGCGCCGAGCGGTCGACGTCGATGCCGACGGCCCGCGCCCCATGCGTCGCGAGGGTTGCGGTGAGCAGGCCATCGCCGCACCCGAGGTCGAGCACGCGCTTGCCATCGACCGATCCCACGAGAGCGAGGATGCGGCGCTGCTCGAGCGCTTCCGTCACGGTGCCCAACATCGTGGCGCGCCACCGCGCGTAGACCCCAGGCCCTGTGGCTCCGGCCAGCCCAGCCTGGAGCGCCGCCGGCGTGACGTCGTGCGACTCGTCTGGCATTATTCAAATATATATTTGATTACTTGATTATGCCTCACAAGTCCCGACCGGCGTCACTGAAGACCGCGATCTACGGACAGATCGCGCGCATCGGCCAGGCGACGGCCAGCCCGAGCCGCCTCGAGCTCCTCGACCTCCTGTCGCAAGGGCCACGGACGGTCGAAGCCCTCGCCCACCAGACCGGCCACAGTGTCGCGACGACGTCGCACCATTTACAAGTGCTCCGGCGGGCGCGTCTGGTCGAGGCTGAGAAGGCCGGCCTGTACGTGACTTGCCGGCTGGCGGACCCGCACGTAGGCGAGTTCTTCCTGGAGTTGCGACGGCTGGCGGAATCGCGGCTGGCAGAAGTGCAACACGTCACCCGCCAGTACCTTGACGAGCGCGGGGCGTTGGAGCCGGTTGGCAATGACGAACTCGTGCGGCGGGTCCGCGCCGGCAAGGTCACGCTCATCGACGTCCGTCCGCGCGAGGAGTACGTGGCGGCTCACATTCCGGGCGCGATCTCCGTGCCTCTCGCAGAACTCGGGAAGCGCCTGGGCACCTTGCAGAAACGCCGCGACGTCGTGGCGTATTGCCGTG